>DHXP01000073.1:70571-353918 GCA_002413745.1 Flavobacterium sp. UBA5153
GTTCCTTTTTTGTTTTGTTAAATAATTTAAATTACTCGTCTTCATCATCGTCATCGTCGTCTTCAGACGAATCACTTTTTTCATCGTCATCGTCATCATCATCTCCATCTTCGATTTCTGGTTTATCAAGGTTTTCGTCATCATCATCGTCATCGTTCACATCATCGTCGTCGTCGATACCAATGCCTTCTATTGGCTCAATTTCGGCAGCAATTTCGTCGTCTTCATCATAATTTTCAATTCTATCGGCAAGTTTGGTACTTACTTTTACTAAATAAATAGTATCTTCAGTTTTTACCTCGACGGCTTCAATCAATTCGTTTTTCGCATTTCTAAAACGGATAATGTTTGAATCATCATAGCCGTCAGGAAATCTTTCGACCAGAAGGTTCAAAATTTCGTGGGTAAGTTTTGCGTAATCAACAATTACTCTTTTCATAAATATTCTATAAGTCTAATAAATAAGCGAAAATTAATGGTGCTACAATCGTAGCGTCTGACTCTATAATAAATTTTGGTGTTTTTATGTCTAATTTTCCCCATGTGATTTTTTCATTGGGAACAGCTCCAGAGTAAGAACCATAACTGGTCGTCGAATCTGAAATCTGGCAGAAATAACTCCAAAATGGAATGTCATGCATTTCCATATCTTGGTATAACATTGGTACAACACAAATCGGGAAATCACCAGCGATTCCACCACCTATCTGGAAGAAACCTACTCCATTAGCACTATTTTTGGGATACCAATCTGACAAGTACACCATATATTCTATACCAGATTTCATGGTTGAGGCTTTTAATTCTCCTTTTATTACATAAGAGGCAAAAATATTTCCCATCGTACTATCTTCCCAACCTGGTACAATAATAGGTAAATTTTTCTCTGCAGCAGCATACATCCAACTGTCTTTTAAGTCAATTTCGTAATATTCTTCAAGAACTCCTGAAAGCAACATTTTGTACATAAATTCATGTGGAAAATATCTTTCTCCTTTATCATCAGCATCTTTCCAAATTTTGTAAATATGTTTTTGCAAGCGACGGAACGCTTCGTGCTCCGGAATGCAAGTATCGGTAACTCGATTTAAACCTCTTTCTAATAAATCCCATTCGTCTTGTGGAGTCAAATCGCGATAATTTGGCACTCTTTCATAGTGGGAATGTGCAACCAAATTCATTATGTCTTCCTCAAGATTTGCACCGGTACATGATATGATTTGAACTTTATCTTTACGAATTATTTCGGCAAAAATCTTTCCAATTTCAGCGGTACTCATTGCGCCAGCCATACTTACCATCATTTTTGCCCCATTGGCTAATTGTTGTTCGTATGCTTTTGCAGCATCAACTAAAGAAGCAGAGTTGAAATGCAAATAATGCTTTTCAATAAACTGACTTATTGGTCCTTTACTCATTTTTTTAAATTTAAAGATTTAAAAATCGAAAACCTTGAAAAACATTTTCAAATTTAACGAATTTTCAAATAGACTAATTATTAATTATATATTTATTTTGCGTAACCTAATATTTTTAAAACATCCTCGGCAGTTTGTTGTTCCGAGAAAACTTCGGTTGCCATTATCCCGTTTTCATCCTTATCTATCAGTATATGTTTAGGTTCTGGAATCAAGCAGTGATGCAAACCACCGTAACCACCTATGGTTTCTTGATAAGCTCCAGTGTTGAAAAAACCAATGTATAACGGTTTTTCCTTGTTGTATTTTGGCAAATAGATGGCATTCATGTTTTGCTCTGAGTTGTAATAATCATCGCTGTCACAGGTCAAACCACCCAATAAAACTCTTTCGTAGGTATCATTCCAGCGATTGATGGCCAACATAATGAAACGCTTGTTAATAGCCCAAGTATCAGGTAAAGTGGTTATAAAAGAGGAGTCAATCATATTCCATTTTTCCCTGTCATTTTGTTGTTTTTGATATAAAATCTGATAGATGGCTCCTCCGCTTTCTCCCACGGTATAAGAACCGAATTCGGTGAAAATATTTGGAACATCCACTTCGGCTTCATCACATGCGATTTTTATTTGATTGATAATCTCGTCAATCATATATTGATAATCATATTCAAAAGCCAATGAATTTTTGATGGGGAAACCTCCACCTATGTTCAATCCATCGAGTGTTGGACATTCTTTTTTTAATGCCACATATACTTTGATACACTTTACCAATTCGTTCCAATAATAAGCATTGTCATTGATGCCTGTATTGATGAAAAAGTGCAACATTTTAAGTTCCAGTTTTTTATTGTCTTGGATTTGTTTCCTATAAAACTGGACTATGTTTTTGTAACCAATGCCAAGACGTGAGGTATAGAATTCAAATTTTGGTTCTTCTTCTGCGGCAATACGTATCCCTATTTTAAATTTTCTTTTTATCTGCTCTTGCAAAAGATCAAGTTCTTCGTAATTATCAATTATTGGAATCGTGTTTTTATGGCCATTATTGATAATTCGGGCAATGTTTTCGATGTATTGATCTCTTTTGAAACCATTACATATCACATAAGTGCTTTTGTTGATTTTGCCGGAAGCCATTAAATTTTCGACAATATTGATGTCAAAAGCCGAAGAAGTTTCTATGTGAATATTATTCTTGAAAGCTTCATTCATCACATATTCAAAGTGGGAACTTTTAGTGCAATAACAGTAGAAATATTTTGCCTCATACTTGTTTTTTTCCATCGATTTTCGAAACCAGTTTTTGGCTTTGTTGATGTTATTGGAAATTTGGGGCAAGTAGGTAAATTTTAATGGAGTGCCATATTTTTCCACTAGTCTCATCAAATCGATATTGTGAAACTGAAGGTTGTCTTTGTCTAAAGTAAACTCTTCTTGGGGGAAATAATAGGTTTGATTTATTAAATCAAAATATTTTGTATTCATTTGTTTTTCAGGATTTTATATTATTAGCATTGTAAAATAAAACAAACTAAAATTCAAACCCTAATGTTTGCGTATATAATTTGAAGCTTCTCGTGATTGGCTTTCAAATATTGAAATATATCAAAACTAAAAGTTTCTTTAATAGTATAAAAACGTTTCAATATTCTTATAAAAGAGCTATTGTTTTCGTTTTTAATGGAACTATGATTTCTTTGATTTTGATTTTTTTTCATTGCTGCAAATGTAAAAAATATTATAGACGTAATGCAATCCTTTTTTGTAAAAAAACATTAAGATTTATAATCTTGGAAAGCTTTTAGAATTAATTCATTTTCAACAGATTGATTGATTTTTATTTTTCCAATGCCATCAATCAACGCAAATTGGATGTTTCCATACTCATTTTTTTTGTCGTGGATGAGCAATTCCATTATAGGTTCAATATCGTTTTCTTCAAAAACTACGTCATCATAAATAGTCTTTATCGCATTTTTTATTTGCTGGTATTCCTGTTGGCTTATCAAATCTTTTTCCAAAGAAATATAACTTTCCAAAATCATTCCAATGGCAATTGCCTCACCATGTAATAAGGATTTCTTGTTTTCATTCTCCAAAAAATAGCTTTCGATGGCGTGACCAAGGGTATGACCAAAGTTCAATGCTTTTCGGATATTTTTCTCGGTTGGATCCTGCATTACGATTTCGTTCTTTATTTCTACAGAACGATAAATCAATTCGTCTAAATCGGCAAAATCTAAGGCTTTCAAGTCTAAGAATTTTTCCCAATAATCTTTGTCGTAAATTAATCCGTGTTTGAGCATTTCGGCAAGTCCGGAGCGCATTTCTCTTTTAGAAAGCGTCTCCAAATATTGGGTGTCAATAAGAACCATTTTAGGTACATTGATAACGCCAATCTGGTTTTTTAAATTGCCTAAATCGACACCAGTTTTTCCTCCCACGGAAGCATCGACCATAGAAAGCAAAGTGGTTGGAATATGAATAAAATCAATTCCGCGCTTGAATGTCGAAGCAACAAAACCACCCAAATCAGTGACAACACCGCCACCAAGATTGATAACAAGACTTTTTCTGTCGGCGCCAAGTTCTGTCAAAATATTCCAAATTTGGACGCAAGTCTCGATATTTTTGTTGGGTTCACCGGCTTCGAATTCAACTATTTCTATGGTAAGATTAGTTGCTAAATAAGGTAGAAATTTAGACAAGCAAAACTCTTCTGTATTGTTATCTACAACAATAAATAAGTTTGAATATTTACTTTCGTTTAGGAACGAATTTAATGCTTCATATCCTTTTTCATTGAAATAAATTGGATAATTGTTGGCTTGAATTGTTTGCATTTTATTTTATTGATTGAAAGCGCAAAATAAGGTAAATTTTGCTGAATAATATTTAAAACTCTCTCTATATTTGTACAAAAATATAACAAAAAATGAAAAATTTATTCAATAACACACAAATTGCCTTTTCATTAAAAAGCGATACCGAACTCGATAGAGCTTATTTTCTTTTCAAATTAATTGACAATCAGCCATTGGTTCGAATAGGAACTGCGGTGACGAATTTTGCCATAAAGGCAAATCTTCCGGTTGAAGGTTTGATTCGTGCCACTGTTTTCGACCATTTCTGCGGTGGAGTTAGCGAAGACGATTGTATACCCGTTGTTGATAAAATGTATGCTAAAGGAGTTTCTTCCGTTTTGGATTATTCGGTTGAAGGGAAAGAAGAAGAAGAACAGTTTGATGCCGTTTTAAAAAAAACGTTGAAACTCATTGATTTTGCCAAAGAAAAAAAGGCAATCCCTTTTGCTGTTTTTAAACCATCTGGTTTTGGACGTATCGATTTGTACCAAGCAATTGGAGAAGGAAAAAAATTGACACTGGCCGAAACAGAAGAATGGAATAGGGTAGTGGCTCGTTTCGATAAAGTGTGCAAGGCATCTCACGGCAATGATATTGCATTATTAATTGACAGTGAGGAAAGCTGGATGCAAGATGCAGTCGATGATTTGGTCGAAGAAATGATGCGCAAATACAATAAATCGAAGCCAATTGTTTTCAACACGTTGCAAATGTATCGCTGGGATCGATTGGATTACTTGAAAAAACTCCACGAAAAAGCAAAAAAAGAAGGTTTCTACATTGGGATGAAATTAGTTCGTGGCGCTTATATGGAAAAGGAAAATGAACGTGCTCAAGAAATGGGTTACCCAACTCCGATTTGCTCTTCAAAAGAAGCTACTGATGAAAATTATGATGACACCGTGAGATATATGGTGGATAATATTGACAGTATGTCTGTTTTTGCAGGAACCCATAATGAATTAAGTACTTATTTCTTGATGAATTTGATGGGGGAAAAAGGATTAAAAGCCAATGATTCCAGAATATGGTTTGGTCAATTATATGGAATGAGCGACAATATTAGTTTTAATTTAGCCGCAAACGGCTATAATGTTGCCAAATACTTGCCTTTTGGTCCAGTAAAAGATGTGATGCCGTACTTAATTCGCCGTGCCGAGGAAAATACTTCAGTGGCGGGACAAACAAGTCGGGAACTGAAAATGATAAAAGCAGAACGCGATAGAAGAAAAGGGAAATAGATTGTAGCATATATGTTTTAGATTTCAATACAGATTGATTTATAAAACAGATCAACTATTTTGCATAAAAAAACTCCAATTGCACTAATTGGAGTTTTTTTATATTAAAATTTTTCCCAAAAATAAAGGTGCTTTCCAACACAGGCCAACTGACCAGTTATTTTTTGTAGGTAACTTATATTTTAAAACTCTTATTAATCATTTATATTTGCAGTATGATTACAAAGAAAAAAACAAACTGGTTTAGAATGCTTTTTGAATGGAATGGTTCAGTGCTTCCTCAATTATTGCCGCGTTTACTTCTACTTTTTAGCTATTCCTTATTAATTGTCTATTTTAGAGATGATTTACTCAAGTATCACCTTCAGATCAATCCGTCTATTTTTACTCTTTTTGGAATAGCTTTAGCAATATTTCTAGGATTTCGAAATACGGTAAGTTACGATCGATTTTGGGAAGGCAGAAAACTTTGGGGTTCATTGCTGAACGATACAAGATCTTTGGCTAGGCAAGCACATACAATTGTTGATGGAGAAGATTATGAAAATGAAAGAACCTATTTTATAAACTTGTTAATTGCATTGGTTCACGCATTAAAACATCAATTAAGGCAAACTGATGCAGATAATGATATGAAGCGTTTATTGTCAAATTCTGATAATAATCAAATTAAAACAGCTGTTTTTAAGCCAATAATGATTCTAAAAGAACTAGGTTGTTGGGTAAAAAAAGCAAAAGCTAATGGTAAAATCGATTCGATAATTCAGTCCAGTTTTGATGTCAATTTGAATAAATTGTCAGATATTATTGGAGGTTGTGAAAGAATTGCAAGCACACCAATACCTTATACTTACAGTATTCTACTGCACCGCACCGTATATATTTATTGTTTTTTGCTTCCTTTTGGTTTTGTAGAATCAATGGTTTGGATTATGCCTTTTGTGGTTGTTTTTATTACTTATACTTTTGTTGCGCTCGAAGCAATTGCTGATGAGCTTGAGGAACCATTCGGAATTCAGCCTAATGATTTGGCATTAGAAGCTATGTCTGAAATGATTGAAAACACCCTTGCCGAAATAAACAATAAGCAAATTCAACCAATCACACCTTCAAAAGAGTATTATATTATCTAATATAATACTTCAAGAAACGGAATTTAAAGGGAGTAATTTATTTGGGAAAATAAGAGGCACAAATACTTGATTACTCAGAATATTCTCCATTTCAAAAAGATCTTCTTCCTCGGCAAGAAAGGAATCTTGGTATCTAAATAATTTCCAACGTTTTTTATTGTATTCCAATGTGGTCAAATTTTCTACCCAATCACCGGAATTCAAATATAAAGTTGAACCCTGTTTATTCTCTTTTTTGACGATTTTTGGTTCATGAATATGTCCGCAAATAACGTAATCGTATTTTTTTTCTATTGCTAAATCAGTTGCCGTCAATTCAAAATCAGAAATGTGTTTTACCGCTTTTTTCACGCCTGCTTTTATTTTTTTGGAAAACGAATATGGTTCTTTCCCCATTTTATTTAAGCACCAATTTACAAACCTATTTATCAGAATGAGATAATCATAACCCCAACCACCCAATTTCGCAATCCATTTTGCATGATTTACAGAAGAATCAAAAACATCACCATGAAAAATCCAGGCTTTTTTGTCGTCTAATTCCAATTTGTCTACCAAGGCAAAATTTCCCATACTCATTTCGCTAAACTTTCGAAGCATTTCATCATGGTTTCCCGTTATGTAATACACCTTTGTCCCTTTGGAAGCAAAACCTATAATTTTTTGGACGACTTTTAAATGTTCTTTTGGAAAATAAGATTTTCTAAATTGCCAAATGTCGATAATGTCACCGTTTAATACTAAAGTTTTCGGCTTTATTGATGATAAATAATTGTTAAGTTCTTTAGCATGACAACCAAAAGTACCAAGATGTATGTCTGAAATCACGACTAACTCAACTTTTCTTTTTTTCAATGGATTATAATTTTAATTTTCTACAAATTAATGACACTACCATTAATTAAAATAAAATTTAAAGTTAATAAATCTAGTAAAATACTGTCTCAAAGTCAATAAATTGTGAATATTTTTTTTAAAATTTATCCCGAAAATTCGGGATAAATTTTAAAACTTTGAACTAAAATATTACATTTGTTCAAAACTAATAATAATGGCAGGAAATAGCTACGGAACACTATTTAGAATAACAACTTTTGGGGAATCTCACGGAGAAGCTTTGGGCGGAATAATTGATGGTTGTCCTTCTGGAATTGAATTAGATTTAGAGGCAATCCAATTTGAAATGTCTCGAAGAAAACCGGGTCAATCTGCGATAGTTACCCAGCGAAAAGAACCGGATGACGTACAATTTCTTTCCGGTATTTTCGAAGGAAAAACCACTGGAACTCCCATAGGTTTTATTATCCCGAATACCAATCAAAAATCAGACGATTATTCGCATATAAAAGATAATTATAGACCAAGTCATGCTGATTATGTCTATGAAAAAAAATATGGCGTTCGCGATTATCGCGGTGGTGGTCGAAGTTCAGCCCGTGAAACTGCCAGTAGGGTAGTGGCGGGAGCCATTGCAAAACAAATGCTGCCATCTATTAAAATCAATGCCTATGTTTCCTCCGTTGGGCCAATTTTTTTGGAAAAACCATACCAAATGTTAGACTTTTCCAAAACTGAAAATAATCCTGTTCGCTGTCCAGATGAAGAATCTGCCATAATTATGGAAGAGTATATTCGTGACATTCGAAAACAGGGAGATACTGTGGGAGGAACCATAACTTGCGTAATTCAAAACGTTCCGATTGGGTTGGGAGAACCTGTTTTTGATAAATTGCATGCTGAATTGGGCAAAGCCATGCTTTCGATAAATGCCGTAAAAGGATTTGAATTTGGAAGCGGTTTTTGCGGTTCACAAATGAAAGGAAGCGAGCACAATGATTTATACAATCCTGATGGATCCACAAAAACTAATCTTTCAGGCGGGATTCAAGGCGGAATTAGTAACGGAATGGATATTTATTTTCGTGTGGCTTTCAAGCCGGTTGCAACGATAATGCAAAAACAGGAATCACTGGACAATAAAGGAAATATTACAGAGATGACCGGAAAAGGCCGCCACGACCCTTGCGTTGTGCCACGCGCCGTTCCTATTGTTGAGGCTATGGCTGCCATTGTTCTTGCCGATTTTTATTTGATAAACAAAACTTACGTTAAATAGTCTTCAGTTTGCAGAAAAAACTGAACCCTGATTCCCGAATACTGAACACAAAAAAATGACACAAACCGAAACCAAGAAAACATCTTTATTAGGAAATTTGACTGTTCAAATTCTTGCCGCAATGTTTTTGGGAGCTATTTTGGGAATTATCATTCACAATTCAATCCCAGAAGAAGCGGCTGCTGGATTTAGCAATAAAATAAAAATGCTTGCCACTATTTTTATTCGTTTGGTTCAAATGATTATTTCTCCATTGGTATTTACCACCCTAGTAGTGGGAATTGCCAAATTAGGTGACGTCAAAACCGTTGGACGCATTGGAGGAAAAGCATTGGGCTGGTTTTTTACGGCATCTTTTACTTCCTTATTATTGGGAATGTTTTTTGTAAACATTCTTGAACCCGGGGTTGGACTTAATTTATCAAATGTTGACTTGGCTTCGGTATCAGAAGTTACAGCAAAAACACGAAGTTTGTCCTTTGAAAATTTTGTGGAACATATTGTACCGAAGAGCATTATTGAAGCAATGGCAACAAACGAAATTTTGCAAATTGTTATTTTTTCCATATTCTTTGGTTTAGCTGCAGCGTCTTTAGGAGACAATGTGAAACCTGTAATTAACGCACTGGACAAAACATCTTATATTATTTTAAAAATGGTAAATTATGTAATGAAATTTGCTCCGATAGGAGTCTTTGGTGCAATTGCAGGTGTATTTTCAGTCAGGGATTTTCAAGAATTAGTCTTTACCTATTTTAAATTTTTCGGATCTTTCTTAATCGGAATTTCATCCCTTTGGTTAGTTTTAATACTTGTAGGCTATATTTTTCTTAAAGGCAGAATGAGTTTGTTGCTCAAAAGAATTATTAGTCCATTAATCATTGCTTTCAGTACAACAAGTAGCGAAGCGGTTTTTCCTAAACTTACCGAGGAGTTGGAACGATTTGGAATAAAAGACAAGATTGTTTCTTTCATGCTGCCATTGGGATATTCTTTTAATTTAGATGGCAGTATGATGTATATGACTTTTGCCAGTATTTTTATAGCCCAAGCTTATGGGGTTCATTTGGATTTAGGAACACAACTAACCATGCTTCTAGTCCTGATGCTTACCAGCAAAGGAATAGCAGGTGTTCCAAGGTCTAGTTTAGTGGTTGTGGCTGCCACTTGTGGAATGTTTAAAATCCCTATTGAAGGAATTGCCCTGATTCTTCCAATTGACCATTTTTGTGATATGTTTAGAACCGCCACTAACGTTTTAGGAAATGCCTTAGCCACATCTGTCGTAGGGAAGTGGGAAGGTGACGATGAAAATGAAACTTCAATTTCAGAATAATGTCATTTTAATATTTTGGGCCATTTCACAAAAAAGTAACGAATTTATTTAAACGCATTTTATTCTTGTTTTGGATAATTCAACAGTTTTCATATTATTCCTAAAAATATTAGAAATAAACTGAAATAGTAATCCTAATTTTATATTGAGAAATAACTTATAATAAACTCAGTTATATCGATTTCTTATATAATTTATTATGTATATTTGGCTTATTAATAGATAGATATGATTAAAATTAAATTCTTCTTATTACTGGTGTTTTTTCTGGGTATTTTCCTTTTTAGTAATAATTGCCCAGCACAAACAAAAACACCTTCTAAAGGAGAAATCACGAAATTATCGAAACAAGCAACTAAATATTTACGGACTGCCGATTTTGAAAAATCTTTAGCTACATCAAGGATTGCTTTGCATTATGCAATTGCTATCAAGGATGATTATCTCATCGCAAAGACCTATAATATTATTGCGGCAAATTGCGAACAATTGTCTGAATTTGACAAAGCTATTTTTTATTATAATAAAGGCTTATTGTATGCCAATAAAACTGATAATGACACCATAAAAAATTGGATAAATAATAATTTAGGGAACATCTATTGTTTTGATAGAAAAGAACATATAAAAGGCATAAATTATTATAAAAAGGCATTAGAATACAGCCAAAAGACGGCCGATACGAGTCAAATCGTTTTTACAAAACTCAATATTGCATGGGCTTATTTTGATATTGGTCATTTTGATGAAGGATTTCCGTATTTAGAATTTAGCAATAAATACCACAAAAAATTCGGGAAGAAATCGACCATTGTTCCCTTAAATATGCTTAATGGTATGTATTATGGACACGAAGGAGAAAACAAAAAAGCCACATCTTATTTTCTGAACGCCCTAAAATTGGGAAATGAAGGAAATGAGAAATCGAATTTGTCTTATTCGCACCAAGAGTATTCCAAGTTTTTATTAAAAAATGGGAATTATAAAAAGGCGTATGAAAACTTGGCCCTTTATAATAAAATAACGGAAAAACTTTATACCCAAGAAAAACTTAAGAAGGCCAATGTAGCTGGAATTAATCTTGAATTGGACGAGTACAAAAGAGAGGTTGATAAAATTGTAACCGAAAAGGAATTACAATACCAAAGTTTGAGAAAATCCAGAATTATAGTTGTACTTTTTATCATTACTTTGTGTGTTTTATTACTGCTGTTATATTCTTTATATAAAAATTATAATTTCAAGAAAAAGGCCAATAATGATCTTACTCTTGCCAATGAAGAATTGCTTGTTGCCAAAGAAAAAGCAGAAGAAGCATCACAACTAAAAACACAATTCGTATCAACTATAAGCCATGAATTGAGAACTCCATTGTATGGAGTAGTTGGAATCACAAATATGCTTTTGGACGAGCACAAAGAACTTGCTGGTAGTCCTCATTTGGATTCTCTCAAATTCTCGGCAAGATATCTATTGTCACTTGTTAATGATATTCTCCATATTAATAAAATTGAAGAAAACAGGATTGTTCTCGAAAATCTAGCTTTCAATGTTTCAGATGAAATTATTTCGATAAAAAATTCGCTTTCCTTCATAGCACAAAGTCATAACAATAAAATATCCGTCGAAATAGACCCAAAAATCCCCGAATTTTTAATTGGAGACAAATTAAGACTTTCCCAAATTTTAATGAATTTAGTAAGTAATGCATTAAAATTCACAAAAAACGGAGAAGTAATTGTTACCGCAAATTTGATAAAAGTAGAAAACAAATCTCATTTTGTTGAATTCAAAATTAAGGATAATGGTATAGGAATTGCGGATGTTGATCAAGACAAAGTTTTCGAAAAATTTGTACAGGTTGGAAGAAAAGACAATGATTATCAAGGAACAGGTCTAGGTTTAGCTATTGTAAAACGATTGTTAGAATTGTTTAAAAGTTCTATTTCGCTCGAAAGTAAAATTGGCGTGGGAACTTCATTTACATTCACAATAGCATTTGAATATGATCCCTATGAAACAAATGAAATAATTAATAACATTCAGGTTGATTTGAGATCAAGCCAGATATTTAAGATATTGGTAGTTGAAGACAACAAGATTAACCAAATTGTCACAAAAAAAATAATAGAAAAAAATAATTGCAGCTGTATTCTTGTCGATGATGGATTCCAAGCCATAGAAATATTAAGTAAGGAAAGTTTTGATGTTATTTTGATGGACATCAATATGCCCTTGATAAATGGTTTTGAAACCACAAGAAAAATTCGTCAAAAAGGAATAGGTACGCCTATTATTGCTTTAACCGCTTTTACAAAAGACGAAATAACCGAGGAAGCTATTTCTGCAGGAATGAATGATATAATGATAAAACCTTTTGAACCCGTAAAATTATTTCAAGTAATTAATGATCAGATAACAAAACAAAAAACGCTGACCAATGCCAACGCTTCTCGTTTTATATTTGCAGATAATTAAATCAAAAATTTCATTAAAAACCTACTTAAAAAGTTTATGTTTCAAAATGAATGAAACGTGAATTTTATTTAATAGCAATAGTTTTTGTTGTTTTTTTTCTGCTGCCATCTTTTTTGGCAATGGCAACATGTAGAATACCATCTTTGTAGCTTGCTTCTATTTTATTTTCATCTACATATTCCGGAAGATAAAAAGACCTGAAAAAAGATTCATAATTAAATTCTTTTCTAACATAATTGTTTTTTTTTCTTTTTTCCTCTTTTTCCTCTTTTTTTTCAGATGAAATCATTAGCATATTGTTGTCGATTTCGATTTTAAAATCTTCTTTTTTCATGCCTGGGGCAGCCAAATCCACTTCTAATTCAGTATCTGTTTCTTTTAAGTTTACAGAAGGCAAATTATTGCCTATTGCTGAAAAATTTTTATCGGCCCAATCAAAAATATCCTTTGAAAAAAAATCATCAAAAAGGGTACTGACAGACGTATTCACTAATGACGGGAACAAGCCGCCTCTTTCAACTAATTTTTTCATAATTTTGTATATTTAAAAATTAATAATTTATAATATCAAAGTTAATTAAAATTAATCATATCTAAAAGAAAAAAAACATATAAGTATCTAATAATAAAACACTTACTGTTAAAAAAAAACACTCTTTAGTTTTGCTAAAAAGTGTTTTTTTTGAATAAAATTACGGGATAAATATGCAATTAATACCAGCGTTTCTTATTCTGTTTTGATACATCCGATTTCCTTGATTTATGCGCACCGGCACTTCGGTTTGAATTTTTTTGAGGAGAGGCAGGAGCGGTTTCAGGGCTTCCGGAATACCAAGGATATGGATGGTCATTTATGGTTTTTACATCCACTTTTATGAGTTTTTGAATGTCTTTCCAATACTGATGTTCGTCTTTGCTGCAAAATGAAATGGCAATTCCTTCATTTCCGGCACGACCGGTTCTACCAATTCTATGCACGTAGGTTTCTGGAATATTTGGCAAATCGAAATTGATTACAAACGGCAATTGGTCAATATCAATACCACGAGCTGCGATATCAGTTGCTACAAGAACACCAACTTCTTTCTTTTTAAAAGCATCTAAAACGCGTTGTCTTGCATTTTGTGATTTGTCTCCGTGAATGGCTTCGGCGGCGATATTGTTTTTTCGCAACGCTTTGACAACATTATCGGCACCGTGCTTGGTTCTTGAAAAAACCAATACATCCGATAAATTTTCATTTTTTATCAAGTGGTACAACAAGTTTCTTTTTTCTGTTTTTTCAACAAAATAGACACGTTGTTCTACATTTTCAGCGGTTGATGATACAGGAGAAACTTCTACTTTTGCCGGATCTTTCAAGAACATTTCGGCCAATTCTCGAATGGCGATGGGCATCGTTGCAGAAAACAGTAGCGTTTGTCTGTTTTTTGGCGTAAGCTTTACAATTTTTTTTACATCATTTATAAATCCCATATCCAGCATTTGATCCGCTTCGTCAAGGACTAAGGTATGCAAATGGTCTAAATCTATGAAACCTTGTTTGTGTAAATCAAGCAATCTTCCAGGTGTTGCCACAAGTACATCGACACCTTTTCGTAAAGTGTCTACTTGCGGAACCTGTGATACTCCACCAAAAATGGTGAGTTGGGTTAAATTGGTATATTTACCGTAAGTATCAAAACTTTGACCAATTTGCACCGCCAATTCCCGAGTAGGAGTTACTATTAAGGCACGAATTTCTTTGGCTTTTTTTGATGAGCCTACAATTCGGTGTAATTGATGTATGATGGGAATAGCAAATGCTGCCGTTTTTCCTGTTCCTGTTTGTGCACAACCTATTAAATCCCTTCCTGCTAAAACTAGAGGAATTGATTGTTCTTGGATAGGAGTGGGGTTAGTGTAGCCTTCTTCAAATACGGCTTTTTGTATACTTTTTGAAAGTGATAAATCTTCGAATAACATATTTTTTGTATTAAATATCATGTAATAAGTACATAGATAGTGGCGCAAAGATAGGATTATTTGTTGATTTGCTATTTTGGTTAGTCGGTTATTCGTTTAAACAAGATTCAAAATCAACAAATAACTGAATTACCAAATTAAGTTTACAAATTTGCTTTTATAAAATCGGTTACTAAATAGCCTATAAGTTTACCTATTAAATGACCGTTTTGATCTTCACATAAATCGGGAGCGCCTTCACAAATATGCAAATAAGACGCATTTTTATTTTTTGCAAAATAAGAAACAAACTGTCTAAGTTCTTCAATGGAGAAGCCGCTCAATGTCATGGCACTGCTGGCAATATTTGGAATCGCATCAAGATCTATTTCAATTCCGTAAAAATCAGTTTTTATAAATTCCAGGGCATTAACCAGTTCCTGATTAAACTCTTTTTCTTTTCTAATATTAATACTGTCATACGTAGTATAGCGTACACGGTCTTCGGTTTTTTTAATAATATCCAATACGCTTTTGGAAGTATAATTTTCATGTAAGCCAAAGACAAAATATTTTTTCAAAAAACCTTCTTCATAAGCATACGAAAAACCATTCCCGCTATGACGTCCTTCCAGAATCCTAAAATCAGAATGGGCATCAAAATTTATCGCATTAATGGGTTTCCCTTTGGCAAGCGCGGTTCCCTTTATGTTTCCGTAGGAATTATTGTGTCCACCCCCAATAATTATGGGAATTTTCCCAGATTTAATAATATTGAAAATAATATGGGAAACATCTTTGTCAATTTTTTTTACCAGTTGACTCAATTTTGAGCGATCGTCAGCATTGTTAAAATTCAGATGTTCCACTTCCTTCATTTCTTCACATACGTCAAGCTGTCCTAAAACAAGTAATTGATTGCCTTTGCAAAAACGATTGTGTTGAATATTGGCAATGCTTTTTATGGCACTTTCCCATGCTGATGCGGCTCCAGGTCTGCCAAAATTGGCTCTTATGCCTATATCTTCAGGGATTCCGAACAGTATATATTTTGCTTCACAAGTTTTTAAAAAAGAAACGGGATCCATTTCCTTTGGTATCGTAAGCATTTTTTCTCCAAACTTTATTTCGCCACTTCTGTGGTTAGTAATTTTTGCAAGGTCTTTGGTGGTAAATGCGATGAGTTTTTCCATGATGTTTAATAATATTCAAATATAATATAATTGTTGAGAATTCGTTATTACGTCATATTATATTATTAAATTTGTAAAAAAAAAAAATATGGAAGATCAACAAAGCAGTTCAAGTTCAAGTCTAAAGGTAATTATTGCCGTTTTAGCAATTCTGTTAATAGGAAGTTTAGTTTATATTTTTAAAGTGACATCTGATGCTAAAGATGTAAAAACTGAATTAACAAAAACGGTTACCGAAAAAGAGTCTGTTATGAAGGACTTACAAGAGTTAAAAACTACTTATGATACTGCAATTTCAGAGAATACCTCTATGTCTGAGGAATTAATTAAGGAAAGGGATAAGGTGGTAAATCTAATTGAAGACCTAAAAAAATCTAAAGGAGATGTGGCTTCATTGGCGAAATACAAAAATCAATACGTTGCTTTACAAGGAAACATGAAAGTTTTAATGGCGGAGAATGAAGGCTTGAAAACACAAAATACGACTTTAACCACACAACGTGACAGTACTACTGTTGTATTGGGAGAATCAAAAAAATACAATGAAGTATTAGTGGGTCAAAACGAGGAGTTGTCAAAAACAGTTGAAAAAGGATCAAAATTGACTGTTTTAAATATGAAAACGGCAGCTTATAAAGTGAGAAGTTCAGGTAAACAAGTAGAAACTGAAAAAGCGGGTAGAGCCAATGTTCTTAAAATCAGTTTTACAATTGCCGAAAATCAAATTGCAAAATCTGGCGATAAAACCTATTATGTGCAAGTAATTGACAGTAAAAACAATGTTCTTGGTGACAAGAAAACCGATACTTTTGGCGATAAATCGTTGACCTATAGTTTTGTGACCAATGTAAATTATGAAAACAAAACAGTTCAGGTTTCAGAGGATTTACCAGGTAAAAATTTTGAAAAAGGAACGTATTTTGTAAATGTTTTCGACAAAGACGAGTTGGTTTCTAAAACAAGTTTTACCTTGAAATAATAGAATAAAGTTTTAATAAAGAAAAGAGGAGCATTTTGTTCCTCTTTTTTTATGCAAAAACCTCACCTTCGATGAATGTGGCGTCGATTAGATTGCTGCCAAAAGCATAAGGTAGCTGATAATAGGAAGAAATAGGTTTTGTAATAATAAAATTGGCTTTTTTACCAACGGTAATGCTTCCGTGGGTTTCTGATATGCCCATGGCATAAGCTCCATTTATTGTAGCTGCATTTATGGCTTCTTCGGGAGTCATTCTCATTTTTATGCAGGCTGTCGCAACTACAAAATTCATATTACCTGAGGGCGTTGAACCCGGATTATAATCGGTTGCGAGCGCCAATGGCAAACCTGCCGAAATCATTTCACGGGCAGGAGAATATGGAATACCCAAAAAATAGGAGCAAGAAGGCAAGGCTACTGGCATTGTTTCTGTGTTTTTCAGCGCTTCAATATCTTCCGATTTCATTATTTCGAGATGGTCGACTGAAAGTGCATTGTATTTTACCCCTGCTTGGATTCCGCCAATGGAATTAAATTGATTGACGTGGATTTTTGGTTTTAAACCAAATTTTATGCCGGCAGCCATAATTTGTTCTGTTTCGGCAACCGTAAAATAATCAGTTTCACAGAATACATCTATAAAGTCTGCCAGTTTGTTTTGGGCAATTTCAGGAAGCATTTCATTAATAATCAAATCAATATACTCTTTGCGGTTTTCTTTGAATTCCAGTGGAATGGCGTGTGCGCCAAGAAAAGTTGCTTTTATGGTAATGGGATAATTTTTTGACAATCGATCGATTACCCGAAGCATTTTTAGTTCGCCATCTACAGTAAGCCCGTAGCCCGATTTTATTTCGACTGCACCAGTTCCCAGTCGCATTATTTCTTCAAGTCGCACTTTTGATTGGTTATAAATTTCTTCCTCGGTAGTTTTGTTGAGTTTTTTGGCCGAATTTAATATTCCGCCACCACGATTGGCAATTTCCTCATAAGAAAGTCCGTTAATTCTATCTACAAATTCCCGCTCTCGATTGCCCGCATATACAATATGAGTATGACTGTCGCACCAAGAAGGCAACACCATTTTTCCGGTGGCATCCATAACTTTATCGGCATTGATTTTAGGCAAATCATACATTGGGCCAAATCCTGCAATTAATTCATTTTTAATCAATAAAAAGGCATTTTTTATTGTGGGAAGGACTGCCATTTCATCACCGGAAACTTTCATAATCGATGCGTTTCGAACTTGAAGTAATTCCTTTATATTGACGATTAGTGTTGTCATTTATTTTTTGAAATTATTCAGAAACTCTGATTTCAAACATTTTATCCCAGTTTTTGCCTGTTACAAAAATGGTTTTTGTTTTCGGGTTGTATGCAATTCCATTTAAATAATCATTAGGAGTTACATTGACTAATTTTCTTAAACCTGACATATCTAAAATTCCTTCAACTGCACCATTGTTTGGATTTACAACTGCAATAGCATCCTTTTGCCAAACATTGGTGTAAATCTTACCGTTAATCCATTCTAATTCATTGACAGATTTAATTTTAGAATCACCCGAATATACATTGATATAATCAATCATTTTTTGATTATTCGGATCCATTTTCCAAATTTTCTCCGTTTTGTCGGTTTGATAAATGTATTTACCATCATTGGTCATTCCCCAACCTTCAATGTCTTTATCGAAAGTAAAAGTCTTTTCTAGTTTCCAGTTATCAGCATTATAAATAAATCCTGTTTTTTCTTGCCAAGTTAATTGGTATAATTTATTATTTAAAAAAGTGATTCCTTCTCCAAAATATTTATCATCCAACTTCAAATTTTTGTAAATTTTCCCAGTTTTATAATCCGTTTTCAAAAGTTTAGATTTTTTATATAATCCAATACTTTCGTATAAAGTATCTTTATAAAACTCTAAACCTTCAGTGAAAGAAGCCGTATCATGGGGAAATGTATTTATAATGGTGTATTTTAATGATTTAGGTATAATGTTTGAAACCAACTCAACTCTGGTCGAGGCTTGTGCATTTTCGCCTTCATAATATATTATGGCTTTCAAGTTTTGATACCCCAGTTTTTGGTCTTTTAATTCAAAAGATAGTTTGTCAAGTCCTTTTTTTACGGCAATTTTTTTATCGTTGGCATAGTAAACAATACTGTCCACGGTTTTTGAATTTGGATTTAAAATCCCCAGTTCCAAAGCGTCTTGCGGCTGATATTGCTCCTTAAATTTAGATTCGTCAAAACTAAATAGAGTATTGTCACTTTTTTTTGTATCGCCACAGCTCGTCAATGTAATTCCTAATAAAATGATAGATAGGAAGTTATAATTTCTCATAAATTAAAATTTTAATAATGCAATATACAACGTTATTTAATAGGTGCAAAGCTCTTGCAAAAATATAAAAAAGATTGTATATTTGCAGTGGCAAGTCCTACACGACCAGCTCCTGCAAAATCCCCCAGGATGGGAACATAGCAAGGGTAAGTGGTTGAGCGGTGCGATGTAGGTCGCTTGCCATTTTTTTTATTTTAAGCAAAAGTAGTCTTCCTAACGGAAGATTTTTTTATTTTTGGACTATACCAAAAAGAGTTAAGTAATTTAGTTTTTTATTATACCAACAATCTTTAAACTAGAAATAAATGAACAAAGTAGTTCTAATTACGGGAGGTTCCTCGGGAATAGGGAAATCTATTGGTGAATTTTTGCACAATAGAGGTTTTGTAGTTTACGGAACCAGCAGAAATCCGGAGCGAGTTTTAAATTCTGTTTTTCCAATGGTAGCTTTAGATGTTCGAAAAACGGATACAATTATTGCGGCTGTAGCCAAAATAATCGCCACTTCGGGGAAGCTTGATATTGTCATCAATAATGCCGGCGTTGGAATTACTGGTCCTTTGGAAGAAATTCCAACAGAGGAAATCAAGAATAATTTCGAGACTAATTTCTTCGGTCCAATCGAAGTGATGAAAGCGGTTTTACCACAAATGCGTTCACAAAAATCGGGTTTAATAATCAATATTACTTCTATCGCGGGTTATATGGGTTTGCCTTACCGAAGCGTTTATTCTGCTTCAAAAGGGGCATTGGAATTAATAACGGAAGCCTTGCGGATGGAAGTGAAGCCGTTCGGGATTCAGATTACGAATGTTGCTCCAGGTGATTTTGCCACCAATATTGCTTCGGGACGTTTTCATGCACCTTTAATCAAAGGTTCGGCCTATGAAATCCCTTATGGAAATACGCTACAAATGATGGACGAACACGTGGATAGCGGCAGTAATCCGAATGAAATGGCAGAGGCAGTTTATGAAATCATACAAACCAAAGAACCGAAAATTCATTATAAAGTAGGTGCTTTTATGCAGAAATTTTCGATTATTTTGAAACGAATTTTGCCTGATAAAGTTTATGAAAAAATGCTGATGAATCATTATAAGTTGTAATTTTGCACCGAATTTTATGCAAACCCCAAAAGGTTATCGATTTTAACACACAATTAAATAAACAAAATATGAAATTTTTTATTGACACGGCTAATTTGGATCAAATTAGAGAAGCACAGGCATTAGGCGTTTTAGACGGTGTAACCACTAATCCATCGTTGATGGCGAAAGAGGGAATTACAGGAAAAAACAATATCTTGAAACATTATGTTGACATTTGCAATATTGTTGATGGAGATGTGAGTGCCGAAGTAAATGCGCTTGATTTTGCCGGAATGGTAAAAGAAGGAGAAGAATTATCAGATTTGCACGAGCAAATCGTGGTAAAATTGCCAATGACCAAAGAAGGTATTATGGCTGCAAAATACTTTTCAGATAAAGGAATAAGAACGAATGTGACTTTAGTGTTTTCGGCCGGACAAGCTTTGTTGGCTGCCAAAGCTGGAGCTACTTATGTTTCTCCATTTATTGGTCGTTTAGACGATGTGTGTACGGATGGTTTGGCACTTATTGAAGAAATCAGGTTGATATACGATAATTATGGTTATGAAACTCAAATTCTAGCCGCTTCGGTACGTCACACGATGCATATTCTTAATTGTGCAAAAATTGGGGCAGATGTTATGACTGGACCACTTTCAGCAATTGAAGGATTATTAAAACATCCATTGACAGATATCGGATTGGCTCAATTTATTGCAGATTTCGAAAAAGGAAATAAGTGAAAAAGTGTTCAGTGAACAGTGAACAAGTTTTAAATATTAAAAAATCCCATCAACCTAGGCTGATGGGATTTTTTTATGAGGTTAAATTCCATTGGAAATTAATGTCCTCCACTTATTTTTTTGTCAAAATCGATGCCTTGAACTTTCAAAATTCCGCTTACTTTCCAAGCATAAAATGCTAAATAAGCAAAACATAAAACTCCAACGATATAACTGCTTTGAATTCCGATACTTTCTGAAACAGTTCCCTGTAACCAACTTACAATTCCACCACCCATAATCATCATAACCAAGAAACTACTGCCTTGACTGGTGTGTTTTCCCAGACCACTAACAGCTAAGGTAAAGATGCAAGGCCAGAGGGTACTGCAAAATAAACCAACACTTGTGAATGCATAAACACTTAACATTCCGCTAGTTGAAATCCCTGTCAATAGGGCTATAATTCCTAAAGAGGCAAAAATCAGCAACATTCTTGCAGGATTTCCTTTACTGGCCATATCAGCAGCAATTAATACCAAAATGATAAGTCCGTAAATATAGAAAGGTGCTAAATCGTGTTTTGCTATCGCATTAACAAATAAGAAAACACCAAAAGCCAAGTATGGAGCCAAAAACCTCAATATTTTTTGTGTTGTCATATTATCAGTAAAAGCTTCAACTGCACCGGTCCAACGACCAATCATTAAACTCGCCCAATATAATGAAATATAAGGCGCAACATCCTTAGTTAAAAAGCCCAATTTAGTTTGCATATAAGCCGGTAAATTACTCGCTGTAGAAACTTCTACACCCACATATAAAAAAAGGGCAATCATTCCCAAAACCAATTGAGGATATTTCAAGGCTGAACTCCTTGAAGAACTTGTTTCATTCTCAACTTCAACAATAGCTGTCGGTCTTTCCGGAAGTGAAGAAAATTTCAGCATCACTGCCGCCAGTAAAAAAGCCACCCCTAATACTAAATAAGGAATCTTTACGCTTTCAATACTCATTTCGGTGTTTGTTGTGGTACTAGATCCAAAAATAGCAAAACTTACAATTAATGGCCCAATGGTAGTTCCAAAATTATTGATTCCTCCTGCCAAAGTCAATCGTTGTGAACCCGTTTTTATTGGTCCCAATGCTATCGCTAATGGATTGGCGACCGTTTGTTGCAAAGAAAATCCTAAACCAACTGTAAATAAGCCTGCTAACATTAAAGGATATGATCCAGAATTAGCGGCTGGATAAAACAACAAAGTTCCAAGGGCAGAAATTACCAATCCCAATGCCAGTCCGTTTTTATAGCCAATTTTGTTTACTAAATCTTGTTTCATCAATAAAGAAATCCCCATATAAATCAAGGAACCCACGGTGTAAGAAATATAAAAAGCGATGGATACAAACTGACTTTGACCTTGGGTTAAATCAAATGCTTTTTTGAATACCGGGATTAAAATATCGTTACTGGCAGCAACAAACCCCCAAAAGAAAAATACGGTTACTAAGGGAATAAATTGTCCCCATTTGGTTTTTAAATTTTCTGAACTCATGATTGTAAATTGGTTAATGGTTTAAGGTTAATTTTTTTGCATATCTGTTATAAGACTGTAAATATATCTGTTAGCTATTATAGAAAAAAATATATTAGAAAAAATATTGTTAAATATAAACAAACAACGTTATTTGTTCAACAATGTGTAAAATTTGAGGCAATTATTGCACTGTACTTTGTTCCAAAATTCTATTTTTTACATATTTACAATAATTTCGACCAATTGGTATTGTATAGGAAAGAATTTGGATTCTATTTCCTTCTATAAATTTTACTTTATCAATTGCAATGGTGTAGGATTTATGGATTCGTGCAAATCGATCCAGAGGCAGTTCCTCAGATAAAGAGGTCAACGATTTGTGTGTAATGTAGGTTTTATCTATAGTAACTACTTTTATGTATTCTTTCATTCCTTCGATAAAAAGGATTTCATCAATTGTGATTTTCACCATTTTTTTATCTACTTTAATGAAAATATGCGGATCAATTCGATGGTTTTCAATTTTAATATTGTTTTTCAAATTGAATTCAGCCGAAATCTTATTGATGCATTTGATAAATCGAGGTAAGGGTATGGGTTTTACTAAATAATCCAAAACTTCCAGATCATAACTTTCGGCAGCAAATTCTCTAAAAGCAGTAGTAATGATGATATTAGTTTTATTCTCTATTAAACTAATCAATTCAAAACCAGTCATCATTGGCATGTTTATATCCAGAAATATGGCATCAACATTATTGTTATTTATAAATTCTAGCGCCTCTAATGCATTGTAAAACGTACCAATAATTTCAAAATCCGAAAAATTACTAAAATAATTTCGCAAGACTTTTATGGCTAATGGTTCATCATCAATCAAAATACATTTAATCTTCATTATGAATTGGTATTTGCAAACGGATGATATAATAATTGAACTTTACTTTTTGTTCTAAAGTATAATTGTTTTTAAAAATTAATTTTAATCTCTTTTTAGTATTTATTAAACCAATACCTTTTTTGGTTTTAAAATTTTGTGAAAGTACAAAATTATTTAGTATTTCAAAATGCAATATGGAATCACCAATTATTTTACAATTTATCTTTATTTTAAGATTATCATTATTCAAACCACCATGTTTAAAGGCGTTTTCTAGAAGTGAAATAAATAATAAGGGAGGGACCTTGACCTCATCAATATTCGATTCTATATTTATGGTCACTTCTACGTTTTCAAAACGAAGTTTTTCAATCTCTATATAATTTTGGAGATAGTCAATTTCTTTAATCAACGGAACAAATTTAGTTCCCTGAACGTCATATAATACATATTCCATCACTTTTGAAAGCTTTATGATAACATCAGGGATTTTGTCAGAAGATTCTAATGATAGGGCATACAAGTTATTTAAGGTATTGAAGAAAAAATGAGGTTGAATTTGATTTTTCAAATATTTTAATTTGATTTTAAATTGATTTTCTCTCAAGGCTCTGTTTCGATCCCTTTCTTTTAGCCAAGTCAGCGTTAAATAAACCGAGGATGCCATTGCAAGAACATATAATTCGCCAATGCATACTGCTACAATATGATTGATTTCAAAAGGTTTATATTCTCTATTGGCTTCAGGCCAAATATTTTCTGAAATAATGTAATAAGTCAATCCCGTTTTCAACAAATAAATGGACATTAAACTCAATAGTAGCGCAATAGTATATTTGAAATATTTTGATTTCAATACATACCGAGGAACCAAAACAAACAAATTGAAATAGACTAAAGGAATGTGCAGCGCAAATTCAATAATATTCGATTTAAAGGAATATTCATAATCATTAAAATAAGCTCCCCAACGAAGAAAGTTTAGTAAAAAGTACAATCCCCAAAACCAAAAATGGTTCTGAAGTTTGATGTCGAATTTCATTTCTTTTATTTTACTCATCTTTTAAAGCTCTAATTATTGTTTTAAGACAGTATAAAAACACTATCTTAAAATTATGCAACTTTAATCAATTAGTTAATAAAAAACACCTTTTTTTGAATAAAAATATGAAAAAGTATCAAAAGAACTAAAAAAACACATTATTGATTAAATTATGTCGTTTGTTTAAAAATAGTAACTGTTGGTATAATTTATTTTTTTAGGAAAAACGTTTTAGTTAGCTTTATACCATGATTAAGCAAATAAAGCCAAAATCAATAGATTCAGTCAAAAATTATCTTTTTTTAGTTTATAAAAGACATATAAGGAATAATTTAAATAAGTTTTTATAAGAAGAATAAATCAACAGTTTATATTTGTAATATAATTAATATCAACGAAGTAAGTAAATCGAATAAAAAAAACAAAATGAAAAGTGCTTTAGAAATAAAATCTGATATTAGCTATAAAAGTGCCGGTAAATTTGAAGAAACAAGATTTGAAAAAATTCATAACGAAATTTTCAAAAATTCAGCAGAAGCCTCGATAATTGTTGCACACGAAATTGCGGATTTAATTAGATCGAAACAAAAAGAAAACAAATCTTGCGTTTTAGGTCTAGCCACAGGCTCTTCGCCCATAAAAGTATATGAAGAATTAGTACGGATGCACAAAGAGGAAGGGCTTAGTTTTAGCAATGTAATCACTTTTAATTTGGATGAATACTATCCAATGACAAAAGAGAATAATCAAAGTTATCATTATTTTATGCATCAGCATCTATTCAACCATATTGATATCAAATCAGAAAATATAAATATTCCTGATGGAAATGTGTCTTTTGAAGATTTAAATCAATATTGTATTGATTATGAGATGAATATTAAAAATGCTGGTGGACTTGATTTTCAATTATTAGGAATCGGACGCACGGGTCACGTTGGTTTCAATGAACCTGGTTCACACATTAATTCAGGAACTAGAATTATTACACTAGACCACATTACCAGAGTTGATGCTTCGTTTGATTTTAATGGTATTGATTTCGTGCCAAAAAGAGCAATTACTATGGGAGTTTCGACAATTCTTAGATCTAAAAGAATTGTTTTAATGGCTTGGGGACAGAACAAAGCCGAAATAATCAAAAGAACTATCCAAGGCGAAATTACTTCTGAAGTTCCTGCAACATTTTTGCAAAATCACAGCAATACCACTTTTGTTTTAGATCAATCTGCTGCCTCAGAATTGACTCGATATAAAACACCGTGGTTGGTTGGAGAATGTATTTGGACACAGGAATTAAAAAGTAAAGCTATTATTTGGCTTTGTAAAAAAACAAATCAATCAATATTAAAACTTACAGATAGGGATTACAACAATAATGGAATGTCTGATCTTCTTGCCTCAGGAGGTTCAGCTTATGATTTAAATATCAACATGTTCAATGTTTTGCAGCACACTATTACAGGTTGGCCAGGAGGTAAACCGAACACTGATGACAGCAATAGACCCGAAAGAGCCAATCCAGCCAAAAAAAGAGTGATACTTTTTAGTCCTCATCCTGATGATGATGTGATTTCTATGGGAGGAACTTTTTCAAAATTAATAAAACAAGGTCACGAAGTGCATGTAGTGTATCAAACATCTGGAAACATAGCTGTTACCGATGATGAAGCACTTAAGTTTTCCGAAGTTTGTAATGATTTTGTTGGAGAAAATGAGTGTAAAATTAATTTTCAAGCAGCGATAGATTTCTTGAATAATAAAACAGAGGATCAGATTGATTCTATTGAAGTTCGAAAATTAAAAGGACTTATCAGAAGGCGAGAGTCTTATGCTGCTGTAAGATATATTGGTTTGAAAGATGAAAATATTCATTTCTTGGATATGCCTTTTTATGAAACAGGGAATATAAAGAAAAAACCTGTTAGTGATGTTGATATTAACATTATCGCAGATATTATTGCAAAAATAAAACCACATCAAGTTTTTGCGGCCGGGGATCTCACTGATCCACACGGTACTCATGAAGTTTGTCTTAATGCGATTTTTGCCGCAATGAAAAAACTAAAAACTGAATCTTATATGGATGATTGTTGGTTGTGGTTGTATAGAGGTGCTTGGCACGAATGGGATATTCACGAAATTGACATGGCCGTACCATTAAGTCCAGACGAAGTTATGTTAAAAAGACATGCCATTTTGTACCATCAGTCTCAAAAAGACAGGGTGATGTTTCAAGGAAACGATTCAAGGGAATTCTGGGTAAGAGCCGAAGATCGCAACAAGAACACGGCAAAATTGTACGACGATTTAGGGCTTGCCGAATATGAAGCCATCGAAGCTTTTAAACGTTTTTATTATTAAAAACAGAATAATCAAGTCAAAAGTAAACAACCAAAAATATGAAATACATTTTCATCCTATTAATTTCAAGTGTGTTATCTAATGCTCAGGTAAAAATGGATCAATTAAATCTTATGCCTTGGCCTCAAAGCATTAATTTGACTGATGGAACTTTTACTTTAAGCAAAAGTTTTAAAGTAAACATTACTGGTAATCCTAATCCGCGCATTTTTATTGGTACAACCCAGTTTTTAAGACGCTTGGGTGGGAGAACAGGTTTGTTTTTTGAACAAGATTATTTAACGAAAGTTAACGAAAATCCAGAAGCAGAGTTACAAATTAACTGTGTTCGAAATGGGAAAGTAGGATTATATGAAGAGGAGAGTTATCAATTAGACATTCAACCCAATAAAATAACTATTGATGCTACTACCGATTTAGGAGCGCTGCATGCTTTAGAAACATTATTGCAATTATTACAAAACAATAATAATTCCTATTATTTTCCAACTACCATAATTAATGATTTTCCAAGATTTACCTGGAGAGGTTTGATGATAGATGTAGCAAGGCATTTTGAACCTGTAGATGTTATTAAGAGAAATCTTGACGCCATGGCTTCGATGAAAATGAATGTTTTTCATTGGCATTTATCAGATGACCAAGGCTGGAGAATTGAAATGAAGAAACATCCTAAACTAATTGAGATGGCTTCAGACGGGGATTATTATACGCAAGAGGAAATAAAAAACATTGTAAAGTATGCAGATGAAAGAGGAATTCTGGTTGTTCCTGAAATAGACGTGCCAGGTCATGCTTCGGCAATACTGACTGCTTATCCTGAAATAGGAAGCAAAATAGGCAATGGAAAAATTACTTATGCAGTTGAAAGGAATTCAGGAATTTTTACTCCAACATTAGATCCTTCAAATCCCAAAACATATCAATTATTAAGTGAAATTTTCGATGAGGTCTGTCCACTATTCCCGGGTGGTTATTTTCATATTGGCGGTGATGAAAATCAAGGAAAGGATTGGGATGCAAATCCTAAAATACAAGAATTTAAGAAGAAAAATAAATTGGTTAACAATCATGAGTTGCAAACGTATTTTAATATGCAATTGATCCCGATGCTTAAAAAGCATAATAAACAATTGATGGGTTGGGAAGAAATTATGACTGAAAACATGTCTAAAGATGCCATAATCCATGCTTGGAGAGGAACTAATGAAGGTCTTGACTCTGGTGGATCGCTTATCAAAGCGGCAAAAAGTGGTTTCAAAACAGTTTTGTCTAATGGGTATTATATTGATTTAATGCTTGGTGTGGAAAATCATTATTTGAATGACCCAATACCAAAAAACAGTATCCTTACTTCAGAAGAAAAAGCCAGAATATTAGGAGGTGAAGCAACCATGTGGAGCGAACTTGTAACGCCTTTAAACATAGATTCAAGAATTTGGCCACGAACAGCCGCTATAGCTGAACGTTTATGGTCCAATGAAAATGTTACCGACATGAATAGCCTGCTCAAAAGACTAAAAACTATTTCATTCAGATTAGAAGAACTAGGAATTACACACATTAGAAACAAAGAAGTAATTTTAAGAAACATTAGCAACAATGAAAAAACAAATGCATTAGAAAATTTTTCGAATATTTGTGAACCGCTAAAAATATATTCGCGCAATAGTGGCGGAACAAAATATAAAACGTATTCCCCATTCACTTTATTTGCTGATGCTTGTACTCCAGATGCTGCTGATGCCTTGGCTTTTGATATAGCCGTGAATCATTATTTAGACAATAAAAACATAGAAAATCAGATTTTTATAACTGATTTCTTAAAAAAATGGATCACCATGAATAGTGATTTAATAAATTTAAGTGCTAATGCTCCGCTGGTTCAACCGCTTTTGCCACTATCAAAAAGTTTAAGCGATTTGTCTCAACAACTTTTACTGATAATAGACAAAAAACAGTCAGTGAATTTAGCGGTATTAAATGATCTATTGGAACAATGTGATTCTAAAAAGCATGCCGATGTGGAATTGGCAATTTATAGTAGTTTAAAAAAATTATTGCAAGGATTACAATCTTAGATTCAATACATAAATGCAACTTTTATTTTTTTATTTCAAAATTTCACGAATAAATGCAATTTTTGGGGAGTGTATTAATTTGTTGAATCTAGGAAAGATAGCATCATAAACTTAGTAATCTTTTGGTAGTTTTCTTATTAAAGAAATCCAAAAATAAAAGCATACACTTTATTTAAGAAAATCCTCAAAGTTAGTTTCAAACAAGTTAGCAAAGGCGTTGTTTATTATTTCGTTTTTGTTTAGAATTATAGTTCTATTAATTTTTGTTATAGCCCATTTTGCCCTTAAATTTTCAAAATTATTGCAACGGTATTCTTGGATATCTCCAAATTTATATTTTGAAAGTAATTCTTTCCATTTGGTTTGATTGGCATCAAGATTAATGGCTATGAATTGATAATCCGGATGACGTAATTTGAATGCAATTGCCTTTTTATGAGCTGATGCTAAATTAGTTTCTGCATTTTCGGTATAAAAGAAAATAACGGTTTTCTTTTTCAATAATGAATTCGATGAGACTATTTGTCCATTCAAATCAATCAACTTTACTTCTGGCAACTTATTTCCGGGTTTTAAAAGTTGGATAGCATGACCAATTTTTAAAATTTCATTTTTAGCGCTTTTATCAGTAGAATATTTGCGGTAGGTTTCTAAAAAAGCCTGATCATTTACCATATTTTGGTCTTCAAGTAGATAATTGAAAGCAATGGTGTTAAAAACAGCATTCTTCACTCTCTCATTTTTTAGGAGTGTATCGGCAATATTTAGCTTATTAATATTGGAGTTTAATGCCTTATCAATAGCATTATAATGATTGTGATCTTTGATTTCTGCCAAATTATTCAATAAATTAGTGAGGTAAACAACAAATGGTGAAAAAGTGGTTAACTTGACATTATTGAAATCGATATTTTTGCGATAATCATAATAATTTTTGGGGAGTTTGTCAAAATTATCTTCACCGGTTTGGAGCTTGTGAATTTTTGGATAAATCTCTTTTTTAGAATAGTAATGAAAATCGATCAGGGCTCTTGCATAAGCATCGAATGCCTCATTCCATTTAATTTTCTTTTTCTTTGTAAGATAAAATTGCTCGTCTAATTTATAGGAGGAATCAATTGTTGCACTAAATTTATCAATTTCGTAATCAAAAATTGGCAACATTTTGTTTTTATCAGTTTCGTTTTTGAGATACATTTCCATTAAAAAATTATTTTTTTGGTCGCCACGACCACAAAAAACAATCGATTCATCAAAATCTTTCGGATTGATGCGTACCATTAGACTATCATTTTTATCAAAATAAACATATTGAAATTCAGGGTCATACCTAAAAGTATAAAGTCCAGAAGCAAGTGAATCAAATTTAATGAAAAAGGTGTTGTTTTTTTGGAGTGCAATCGTGTCAAGTACTTCGGAATCCTTACAAAACAAGACGTATCGGTGGGTAGGATTAATAATTTCACCTCCAAAGTAAGCGGAATAATCATTGCCTTTAAATCCTTTATTACAAGAACTAAACAATAAAATAATTATTGACACAAACAATAATTGACCAAAAACTTTAATTATATTCATGTAATAGTGTCATTTGGGTATACAAAAATATTCAGACCATTTCAATTATACTGTTAATGCACCGTTAAATATAACTTGTGATAAATGTGTAATTTAGACTTAAAAAAGTCACTATTTTTTTGTACTTTTGCAAAAATTTTATAAAAATACAATTCATGTTAGCAGTCAATAATTTATCAGTTCAGTTTGGCAAAAGAATTTTGTTTGACGAAGTAAATACAGTCTTTACAAATGGCAATATTTACGGCGTTATCGGAGCGAACGGTGCTGGAAAATCAACTTTTTTAAAGATAATTGCAGGTGATATGGATCCAACTTCGGGACATATTCATTTGGAACCAGGAAAACGTATGTCGGTTTTGAACCAAAACCACAATATGTTCGACGAATTCACGGTTCTTGAAACCGTGATGATGGGCAACAAGGTTTTGTATGCCATAAAAAAAGAAATGGATGCCCTTTATCTAGATTATACAGATGAAAATGCAGATAGAATAGGGGAGTTGCAAGTGCAATTTGAAGAATTGAATGGTTGGAATGCCGAATCAGATGCAGCTTCTATGCTTTCCAATCTTGGAATTACCGAAGACAATCATTATACGTTAATGGGCGATTTGGAAGGGAAAGTGAAAGTTCGAGTGCTTTTGGCGCAAGCCCTTTTTGGAAATCCAGATTTGCTTATTATGGATGAGCCAACGAATGACTTGGATTTTGAAACTATCGCTTGGCTGGAAAATTTCCTGGCCAATTATGAAAACACCGTAATCGTGGTTTCTCACGACAGACACTTTTTGGATGCCGTTTGTACCCATATATCCGATATTGATTTCAGTAAAATAAATCATTACTCCGGGAATTATACTTTTTGGTACGAATCAAGCCAATTAGCGGCAAAACAACGCGCACAACAAAACAAAAAAGCCGAAGAAAAGAAACAGGAACTGGAAGAATTTATTCGTCGTTTTAGCGCGAATGTGGCCAAATCGAAACAGGCAACTTCTCGTAAAAAAATGATTTCTAAATTGAATATTTCCGAAATAAAACCATCAAGTCGTCGTTATCCAGCGATTATTTTTGACCAAGAGCGTGAAGCTGGAGACCAGATTTTGAATGTGCAAAACTTGAGCGCTTCTGTTGATGGAGATGTTTTGTTTAAAGATGTCGATTTGAATATGGCCAAAGGCGACAAAATCGTACTTTTTTCCAAGGATTCTCGTGCAACAACTGCATTCTATGAAATCTTGAACGGAAATCAAAAACCGGATTCAGGAACTTTTGATTGGGGAGTGACCACTAATCAAGCCTATTTACCAGGAGATAATCATTCTTTTTTCGAAAGTGATTATTCATTGGTAGATTGGTTGCGTCAATGGGTAAAAACAGAAGAAGAGCGTGATGAAGTTAACATTCGTAGTTTCTTGGGGAAAATGATTTTCTCAGGAGAAGAAGCGCTAAAAACTTGTCGTGTTTTGTCAGGAGGAGAAAAAGTGCGTTGTATGTTGTCTCGAATGATGATGGAAAGAGCAAATGTATTGATGCTTGACGAACCTACAAACCACTTAGATTTGGAATCGATTACGGCTTTTAACAACTCATTGAAAAACTATAAAGGTTCCGTGATTTTTACAACACACGATCACGAGTTTGCACAAACTGTTGGTAATAGAGTGGTTGAATTAACGCCAAATGGAGCCATTGATCGTTATATGACTTTCGATGAATACTTGGACAACGAAAGTGTACAAGAATTAAGAACGAAAATGTATTCGTAAACCCTTCCATTAAATATAAAAAAAGCCCGCTACAATAATAATAGCGGGCTTTTTTATAAGTAATTTTATTATTTCTTTCCTATAATTTTGCTTATTACAAAAACAACGATTGCCAGTATTGCAACTACAATAAAAATTCCAACACCCATTCCTGCTTTAAATATACCTTCAACTATTGCACAACTTGTGAATGATATCAATACGATCAAAAGCATTACTATTCTTGTTAATTTGTTTTGCATGATTTCTTGGTTTTAAATTTTTACTTAACAATGTCTGGAAACGATTTTTTAAAGGCTTTTAAAAACATAAAGATATTAAAATTGATTAAAGAACTTGTTACATAATTTTTTTAATATTTAATATAATTTTTGATTGTTTGAAATAATGTGAACATCGGTTATTCCATTAAGATTTATTTAAAATTCAAAAAATGATTTAAAACTTCAGTATTTTTTTAATTCAAAAAATTCTCAACTAATAATTTATATTTCCTAACTCATAATTCCTATATTTGTATTCCAAACACAACACTTCATTATGAGTCAAAAAGTATTGCTCACTTCAAAGGAAGTCAATATCATTCTGCATCGTTTGGCCTGTCAGTTAATCGAAAAACACCTAGATTTTTCGGACACGATTTTGGTTGGTATTCAACCACGTGGCACTTTCTTGGCAGAACGATTAAAGGATTTGTTGGAGAAAGAATATAATATTCCAAAGATTGCTTTGGGTTATCTCGACATCACTTTCTTCAGAGACGATTTCCGCAGAACCAACAAGCCATTGGAAGCTAACAAAACCCAAATAGATTTTATCGTCGAAAACAAAAAAGTCGTTTTTATAGACGATGTTTTATATACAGGTCGAAGTATTCGGTCGGCTTTGACTGCCATTCAATCCTTTGGAAGACCTTCTGAAATTGAATTGTTGGTTCTCATTGACCGTCGTTTCAGTCGCCATTTGCCCATTCAGCCCGATTATCGAGGTCGTCAGGTAGATGCAATAAACAACGAGAAAGTAAAGGTTTGCTGGAAGGAACAAGACGGCGAAGATGCCGTTTATTTAATCAATAACAAGTAATAAAAATGAGCGAGCTAAGTGTAAATCATTTGTTGGGCATAAAATACATCAACAAGAAAGATATTGACCTCATTTTTGAAACTGCCGATCATTTTAAAGAAGTCATCAATCGTCCCATAAAAAAAGTGCCTTCACTTCGAGACATTACGATTGCCAACATCTTTTTTGAAAACAGTACAAGAACAAGACTTTCTTTTGAATTAGCCCAGAAAAGACTGTCCGCGGATGTAATCAGTTTTTCGGCAGCACAATCTTCGGTAAAAAAAGGGGAAACCCTGATTGATACCGTAAACAATATCCTTTCCATGAAAGTGGATATGGTGGTAATGCGACATTCAAGTCCCGGTGCGGCTCATTTTTTGTCTCAAAATGTGAAAGCAAGTATCGTCAATGCTGGAGATGGGGCACATGAACATCCGACGCAAGCTTTATTGGACAGTTATACCATAAGAGAAAAACTAGGCGATGTGGCCGGAAAAAAAGTGGTTATTGTAGGCGATGTTTTGCATTCCAGAGTGGCACTTTCCAATATTTATGCCTTGCAAATGCAAGGCGCAGAAGTAAAAGTTTGTGGACCAAAAACGCTAATTCCAAGACATATAGAGTCACTTGGAGTAACGGTAGAACCTAATATGCGTAAAGCACTCGAATGGTGTGATGTAGCTAATATGTTGAGAGTTCAAAACGAAAGGATGGACGTGAATTATTTCCCTTCAACACGGGAATATGCACAACAATATGGACTGGACAAAACATTGCTGGATTCGCTAAATAAAGAAATAATAATTATGCACCCGGGTCCAATAAATCGTGGTGTGGAAATCACTTCAGATGTTGCCGACTCGAAACAATCGGTGATTTTAAATCAAGTAGAAAATGGTGTGGCAATTAGAATGGCAGTAATTTATTTATTGGCATCAAAAATTCAGTAAATTTTACAACAATTGGTTTGTTATAACTGATATATTCTTTGTAAATTAGCAAAAACACTAAATTTACCATTATGAAAGTAGAACAAAAGGGACATACTGTTATAATAAAAGATACTCAAGGTGATTTGGTTTCATTTCGTTTAAAACTGACACACGAATATAAAACATTCCAAAAGAATAATATTGTTGTTGATCTTAGACCACATAAGGTACTTTCGATAAAAGAAATTGATAGTTTTTTACCGCTTTCAAAAACACACAAAAAATCCAAAAAATCATTTGTTATTGTGACTTCGGAACTTGATTTTAATGCTGTTTCTCACAAATTGGCTGTTGTCAGATCTTTGCAAGAAGCACACGATATTATTGAGATGGAAGAAATTGAACGTGATTTGGGCTTTTAAAAAGCTTAATCGTTTATTCGTTTAACTGTTTAATCGAATGAAATCCACCTTATTAATCAACGATTAAACAAATAAACAAATAACCGCATAAACTTTGAATTTAACAATACTCGGCTGTTATGCCGCAACACCTCGAACTTTTACCAATCCAACTTCACAGGTTTTAGAAATTAAGAATAGATTATTTCTAATTGATTGTGGCGAAGGTACGCAAGTACAGCTGCGCAAAAATAAAATCAGGTTTTCGAGAATCAATCATATTATGATTTCGCATTTACATGGGGATCATTTTTTTGGTTTGGTAGGCTTGGTTTCTACCTTTATGTTGCTCAATCGAACAACCGACTTGCATATTTATGGTCCAAAAGGAATCAAGGAAATTATTAATCTACAATTACGATTATCAAATTCTTGGCCTAATTATGGTTTGTTTTTTCACGAACTGGTATCCACTGAAAGTGAAATTATTTTTGAAGATGACAAGGTGATTGTAAGAACGATTCCACTAAAGCACAGGATTTACACCAATGGATTCTTGTTCCAGGAAAAAATCAGAGAACGAAAGTTGGACCTGAATGCCGTTCAAAACTATGAAATTGACAAATGTTATTACCAAAAAATTAAAAACGGGAAAGACATTATTTTAGAAGACGGCAGAGTTATTGAAAATCATAAATTGACATTTGACCCAATTCCGCCAATGAGTTATGCCTTTTGTTCGGATACGGCTTACGATGAGAGTATCATTCCCATTATAAATGAAGTCGATGTTCTGTATCACGAATCTACTTTTCTGGATTCAGAAGAAGTTTTAGCAGGAAAAACGATGCATTCAACGGCAAAAGAAGCGGCAACAATTGCTTTGAAAGCGAATGTGAAACAATTGGTATTGGGACATTATTCCACTCGATATGAAAGTCTTGAACTTTTTAAGGAGCAAGCCGAAACCATTTTTCCGAATATCCTTTTGGCCGATGATGGAAAATCATTTGAATTTTGATTTATAATAATATTGAAGGTCTTTACAATTGAATGCCTTGACAACATACCTTTATGAATAAATAACAGTTCATCGCGTACAGTGTAAACTCCTCCATTTGTCACGCTGGAAGCGTCTCAAAGTATGCGAGAGCAACATAATTTAGACGCTTCCAGCGTGACAAATAACAAGAATAATACATTTGCGGTAAACTCTTTTATGATGATAAGTTTGCTTATTTTTGTAAATAAAGAAAGAAACACAAATGAAAGATATAGGCAATTACAGAAAATCGTATGAAAAAAGCGAACTTCTTGAAACAAGTATTCCAGAAGATCCAATCAATTTATTCAATAGATGGTTTCACGAAGTAGAGGATTTTGGAGGAGTGGATGAAGTCAATGCGATGACGGTTTCGACTTTTGGGTTAGATGGTTTTCCGAAGTCTCGCGTCTTGCTTTTGAAACAATTCACTTACGAAGGATTTATTTTTTATACCAATTACAATTCCGAAAAGGGCAGAGCCATTGCCAATAACCCGAATATTTGTCTTTCTTTTTATTGGCATTCACTCGAGCGTCAAGTAATTATAAAAGGTATTGCCGAGAAAACTTCGGAGAATATTTCCGATGGATATTTTGAATCCAGACCAACCGGAAGTAAGTTGGGCGCGATTGTTTCCAATCAAAGCGAAATAATTCCTTCCAGAACTGTTTTAGAAGACGGTTTGAAACAATTGGAAAAAGATTTCGAAGGAAAAGAAATTCCAAGACCGAAATATTGGGGCGGTTTTTTGATTCGTCCCGTAGAAGTTGAATTTTGGCAAGGTAGACCAAATAGATTACATGATAGAATTCGCTATCATTTGCAGGATGATTATTCGTGGAAAATCGATAGATTGGCACCTTAAGAAATAGATTTTAATTCAATAATTCTTCCGTCTATTGGCGTATTTTTTATTTTTAGAATTTGAAAAACCACACAATAATATAAGAAAATACATTAATTAATATTTATTTTGTGTATTTAAACGATTTTATTTGGTATTTAATCGATATATGTTGTAATATTGATATAACAAATAAAAACAAAAGTTTTCAATTAGAAAGAATTTAAGAAGTTTGCCCCACAATCTACTTTAAAAACTTAACCTACTATTTTTAAAAAAAATAAATTGAGATTTTGTAGTTTGTCAATTGTGTTACACAAACAACTTCACCCCGAAAGTGATTTGTGTAACACAATTAAAAATAAATTTTTCAATTAGAAAGAATTTAAGAAGTTTGCCCCACAATCTGCTTTAAAAACTTAACCTGCTATTTTGAAAAAAAATAATTTTTTGGTTTATTAATTAGTTATAAAAACCATCCCGCCAAGCGGGATGGTTTTTCTATTTATAAGGAATATTTTTTTATTTTAATTTGAATATCTTAATTTATCATTAGATTTACCCAATAGATAGGATGGTTTTTTAAATTAAATCTAAAATTAGTATGAACATCAAGAATCGCCTAACGGTGATGAGTTTCCTTCAGTTTTTTATTTGGGGAGCTTGGCTAATAACGGTGGGAAATTATTGGTTTGCAACAGAACAATGGACCGGTGCCGAATTTGGCGCCATATTTTCAACATTGGGACTTTCTTCCATTTTTATGCCGGCCATAACCGGAATTATCGCCGATAGGTGGATAAATGCAGAAAAACTATATGGAATTTTGCATATTTTAGGAGGTCTAGCTCTTTGTTATATTCCACAAGTTGATAATCCAACAACATTTTACTGGGTTATTTTTGGGGCAATGCTTTGTTATATGCCAACGATTTCATTGTCGAATTCAGTGGCTTACCATATTTTAAAGAATAATGATTATGATGTTGTCAAGGTTTTTCCACCTATTAGGGTTTGGGGAACCATTGGTTTTATTGCTGCTATGTGGCTAACCAATTTATCTGGAAATAAAGCTTCTGCCAATATGTTTTATATAGCTGCTTTTGCTGCTTTTATATTGGGAATTTACTCTTTTACATTACCAAAATGTCCTCCGCAAAAACTTATTGATGAAGACGCTTCTTTTGTCAAAAAATTAGGTTTGAATGCTTTTAAATTATTTGGAACCTATAAAATGGCTTTGTTCTTTATTTTCTCCATGTTTTTGGGTGGAGCTTTGCAATTGACCAACATGTATGGTGATGTGTTTTTATCTGAATTTGGCAAGATTCCCGAATATACAAATAGTTTTGTGGTACAAAAATCTACTTTAATAATGTCTATTTCACAGTTTTCTGAAACAGCCTTTATATTAGCTATTCCGTTTTTCTTGAAGCGATTCGGGATCAAACAAGTAATGTTAATTTCGATGTTGGCTTGGGTATTGCGTTTCGGATTCTTTGCTTATGGCGATCCTTCTTTTGGAGGAACAGCTTTAATCATTATGTCTTGTATCGTTTACGGAATGGCGTTTGATTTCTTCAATATTTCGGGTTCGTTATTTATCGAAACTACTACCGATCCAAAGATTCGTTCCAGCGCTCAAGGATTGTTTATGATGATGTCCAATGGTTTTGGTGCATTCTTTGGCGGAATCATAAGCGGACAAATTATTGATACTTTTTTCACCCACGATGGAGTAAGAGATTGGCATAATATCTGGTTGAGTTTTGCCGGTTATGCCTTGGTAATCGCGATTGCTTTTGCAATTTTATTTAAACATAAACACAATCCTGAGGAAGTTGCGAAAGTGAGTCATTAGGAAGTTATTATATATGTCAAACCCGACAGGTTTTTGAAACCTGTCGGGTTTTTTATTGGACAAGATTATAAAAACAAAACCTCCTTTAAAACTGATTTAAAGGAGGTTTTTTTGTGATTGTTAGGTTGTTATTGCAATATCAATTCACCTAAAGCTTCTTTGCTAAAGCCTATCAACTCATTCGTTTTTCCTGATTTTATTTTGGTAACCCAATTTGGGTCAGATAAAAGAGGTCGTCCTACTGCTACCAAGTCAAAATCGCCTCGGTCTAAACGTCTTGTCAGTTCCTCTAAAGATGTTGGTTGAGAACTTTCGCCGGCAAATGCTCCGAAGAAATCACTAGAAAGGCCTACTGAACCTACGGTAATTGTTGGTTTTCCTGTTATCTTTTTAGCCCATCCTGCAAAGTTAAGGTCATTTTCTTCGAATTCGGGTTCCCAAAAACGGCGTTGTGAACAATGCAGAATATCCACGCCTGCATCAACCAATGGACTAAGCCAAGCTTCCATTTCTTGAGGTGTTTTAGCCAATTTGAAGTTGTAATCTGAGGGTTTAAATAGGGACAGACGAATGATAATTGCAAAATCTTCACCAACTTGTTTCCTGATTTCTTTGATGACTTCCACGGCAAAACGAGTACGCTCCGCAAGAGTTTTTCCTCCATAACCATCGGTGCGTAGATTGGTAGCCTCCCAGAAAAATTGATCAATCAAATAATCGTGGGCACCGTGTATTTCGATACAATCAAATCCTAATCTTTTGGCATCGGCTGCAGCCTGTCCGAAAGCTAGTATCGTGTCTTCAATATCTTTCGTGGTCATTGAGGTTCCATTGCTAAAACCCGGTCTGTTTAATCCTGATGGTCCTTCAAAAGGTACTGGTGGAACCCAACCAGAATGATGGTTATCCATGATTCCCATATGCCAAATTTGTGGTCCCATTTGACCGCCGGCCAAATGAACCTCATCGATTACTTTTTTCCATGCTGCCAAGGCTTGATCGCCATAAAAGTGGGGAACATTGGCATCATTTGAGGAGGAAGGTCTATTGATAACCGTTCCTTCGGATAATATTAAACCCACTTCACCTTCAGCGCGTTTTTGATAATAAGCGGCTACTTTATCTGTGGGAACTCCATTTGGAGAAAATGAGCGCGTCATTGGCGCCATTACAATTCTGTTTTTAAGATTTAGCGTCTTCAATTTGAAGGGCGCAAATAAGCTATTTGTACTCATGGTATTTTATAAATTAGATTCGATTATTTTGCTCAATGCAGTAAATGCTTCTTCGTTGCGTTTGTAGTAGGTCCATTGCCCGACACGCTTCGATTCGATGAAACCAGCTCGTTGTAGAATGGATAAATATTCGGAAACCGTCGATTGGGTGAGTCCCGCTTTGGCCTGAATTTGTCCCACGCAAACGCCGTGCTCGAAACCCGAGTAGATTTGTTCCGGGAAATTGATTTCGGGTTCTTTTAACCATTCCAGCATTTGCAATCTGGACTTGTTTGATAATGCCTTAAATACTTCTATATAATCCATGGTGCAAATGTATCGACTTTTTCCGATATATCTATATTGTGAAGAATATTTAGGATATTTTTAAGAGAGGAGGAGGAATTAATGCCGTTTACATATAGAAAAAACCTCGTTTAAAGCTGATTTAAAGGAGGTTTTATTAGTGGTTGCTGGGGAGACTAAATTGTTGTTTAGTCATAATTTATGGACACGGATTGCTTAGTTAGTTTGCTTTACTCGGGAAGAAATCCACGCTATCGGGTTGCATGTTGTTTGTTTCTCACATCTTGCTGCATTCGGTGGCACATTTACGACAGGCTTCTGCACATTTTTTACAATGCTCCATATGCGCATACTTTTCACATTCGTCGGCGCAAGCATTGCAAATCTCTGCACACAAGTTGCAAAATTTGTTTACAAAACTGATCGTGTGTTCGTTTGACCTTGCCATAAAAGCGGCAGCCATACGGCACATATCCGCACAATAACGGTCTAGCTCAATGCATTTGGCTTGCATGGCAGCATCGGGTTCGTTTGAACAAGCGGTTGCGCAATGTTCGCACTCAGCGGCACAGTCGTTGCAGGCATCGATGCATACTTTGAATTTTTCGTGACTCATCTTTACTTGATTTAGCGTTGCAAATGACTTTTTGCAACTACACAAAGGTGAGTGTATTAAAGAGGATGAGTGTTATACAACTTTAGCATTAAGTTGCATAATTTACACCTATTTAAATTACGACATTGTTGCTATTTCAATAGGCAACAAACACAAGTCATAAAATAATTTGCTAAAAAGTTATAGCGGCATATAGTGGTGGGTAAGAAGTCGGGAGAATTCGCACAGCAGCGTTTTTTACATAAGTATTTGTTTGCCTGTGTTTGTGGGCACGGTTTGCAAAACCGCGCTAACGAACGCAAGATATTTATTTCATATCCGAGCGATCGGGGCTTTAGATCGTGATAGATAGTTGGAGTGATTTTGAGTGTTGTTTAAATTGGAATGGGCAGAGTCTGCAATTCTGCTATCGGGTTAGCTGCTGGTTTTATTATTCTCAATTGAATCATTTAATATTCTTTTGGCTTCTTTTATATTAATTCTGGCTTTAGTTCCATGCTTTTCTAATAGATGTAATAAATTCCCACCATTAAGCAAAGTTATAGGTTTGCCTTTTGCGAACTCATATGAATCTGGACCATAATCTGAAGTTGTAACTAATATACCTTTATTAGCTCCTTCATTCATTACTGTACCATACAAATCACGAACAGCAGCTACGCCAACTGTATTGGTATATCTTTTGGCTTGAATAACAATTTTTCCACCTCGAATTGGGTCAGGGTCAAATGCAATTGCATCTACACCTCCATCTCTACTTGCTTGTGTAACTTTTACTTGACCACCGTTGTTACTGAATTCCTTTTCAAATAATTCTCTTATTAAGTGCTCAAACTCTTCCCAGTGCATTAAGGCTAGATTTGTGATTTCATCAAAATTTATATCTTTTGAATTGACAAATCTTTTGTCTGAATCCATTGTAGTCATAATAGGTTGTATAGCGCTTAAACTACTTAATTTACTACTACCTATTCCTTTTAGATTACGGAAACATTCTTTCGGGTCAACATTTTCTAAATTAATAAGTTTAAGTTCATCTTTATTTATCTGAATAGATAGAATACAACTTTCAATTTCAATTCCAGTAGCTTTGTTTATAGACTTAACCCAGCCATTAAAAGAAACTGCTTCTAAACATTGAATGTAATCTGAATCAAATAACTCATTAATGGATCTTAACGTTATTTTATAAATAATTTGGTCAAATATATTGTCAAGTTGTTTTTCGGTGATATGTTTTTCTATAATTTCATTTAGAGATGCTACAAATGAAATGTTTTTTAAAGTAGGTATATCTTTTGGGGAAGGAAGATAATAATCTACAACTATAATTTTATTTGCAGTGTTATATTCACAGTATATTTCTTTATTAAATAAAAACGGATAGTCAGATTTTTCTAAAATTAATTTATTATAATTATTTATAGCGTATTTATTTTTAAGTAAATAATCCTGTTTTAAAGAAATAATTTCAAGATTATGTTCTTGTTGATTATGGTGAAATATCTGTTTTCTTTCTTCCCATTCTTTTTCTTTTTTAAGAATATCATTGTCCATTTTTTTGCAGTATTTCGTTTACGATTGAATTGAATATTTGTTTTGCATTATATACTGCTTCCAAGAAATCTTGAGAATCAAAAAAATTATTTTCTTTTAAAGCAACAATATCATTATAATTTAATTTTAAACCGTTTTGAATTAAAAATTTTATAAAACCGATTGTTCTCCCTCTTTCAATTAATCTAATTATTGGATAAAATGAATCTGAAACATCAAATCCTCTAACAATTAGAAATCTTAATTTTTCAATGTCTTCTGGTCCGTTGTAATACATTTTTTTAACGAAATCTCTATTTGTAATGTTTATATATTTTACAAATTCTATTCGTTTATTTTCTTCACTCTCTTCCCTATCCCTTTCTAATTTGTCCTTACTAGCTTTTAATCTTTCTAATTCTTTTTCTATTTCAATTCTTGGATTTATTTCATTAAAAGTTAATTTGTTTTTTAAATTATCCATAAATTTTTCAAAATAAAAATCTTGATTTGAGCCTTTTAATATTGAATCTAAACTATCATTATATTCATTTAGTTTAAGATTAATTTCTTTGACTTTATTTTGAACTTCTGCCTTTCTTGCTTGCTTTTCTTTTGTGGTTAATTCAAAACTGTTTGAAAAACTATTATATTCAAGTATAATTTTTAAAATATCTATATCCTCTAAAATATTATTTATGTGCATATTTTGATTAAAATTAAATTTAGTGTTATTCAGATTTATTTTTTAAATTTTACAAACTGTTCGCCAACGTCTCCGCTACTACAATTCTGGTGCGACTTTTTAAACACTTCTTTTTCCATTACTGCAAACGAAGTTATAAAAATTATATTTTCCATTAGCACAAATCGAGCAATTTACAAAACCGTAGTTGTGCAATAGTTTTTTATTTAAAATAATATTTATCAACTAAAAGTCCACCAACAATCAAAGCAAAAGGTATCAATATTTGCCACCAAAATTTAGAAATAAATTCAAGAAGTTTATTTTCTTTTTTTTGCTCAAGAATTTTGGTTATGCTTTTGTTAGTATTTTTTTGAGATGAATTATCAATTTCTATTTTGGAATTTTTTATTGAGCCATTAAAAATGTTATTAATATTAGATTGACTTTGCTGCAATTCTTTTTCTTTTTTCAAGTTATAATACCCTTTAAATCCCCCACTTTGAATAAAACGTTCTGTTGAAAAATCACATTCAATTGTCGCATATCTTTTTTCACGATCTAAAATATTCCCTATCGAATGTTCGTTTAGTGAAAATTCTACAATTTTATTATATAAAAAATCATACTGTTCTAATGAAATTTCAAATTTTTCAATTAAGAAAGGTTTTTCATAACTATAACCTTTCGTATCATTTAAAAACATTAAAATCTCGTCTAATTTAGATGTTTCTTCATTACTTAATTCGGTCATTTTGTTGAAGTTAAAATTATTGCTAACGTTCACTAGTAGAAAGTGTTATGTGTTCGTACTTTTTTTATTATGTTTTACTTTAACTAATTCTAAATATTCAACTAAGTTTGATTTTTCAAAACTTGAAATATGATAATGCAAGTTTATTATGTTTGGTAATAAAACTGTAAATGGATTTTCCTTAATTTCTTCAAACTTTCTAAACATTTCTTCTTGTTTTTCGTTTGCAAAATTTCTTATTGTTTGCTCAGATGTACTTCTAAGCATATTAAGAATGTTAAATGTAATGTCTAAAATTCTTTGTCCATATTTTGTAGTTTCTTCATAAGTTGGAAATTTTCCTTTATGAATAATATCGTTTCTAAAGCTTCTTTCATTACTATTTAAATTATCCGGAATAGATTTGTATTTTTGAGTATATAAAAATATAAATGCGCCAAGCTGTCTTTCTGATTGTTGGCTCACTTCTTTCCAAGTTGTTTTGAAGAGTTCATCTGAAACTTCACTTTCTTTATATAATACTTTAATAGCAAATTCTTGTAAGCGTTCCAAACTTGCCGACATTGATGAAACTGCTTCTCTATAATAGCCATCAAGAATTGCATATACAGCTGATTCCATCAATAACTCAAACTTTTCATTTTTTTCAAAGTATACATTTTTATGACCTTGAGAACAAGTGTAAAAATATAAACTTTCGTCTTGAACTTGAATGAAATCTATTGTTTCTATTCGTTCAATAAAACATTTTGAACAAGGGAATTTAATTTTCATTACAAATTATTCTGAGATTATTTATTTTAAGTTGGTTTGGGCAGTATGACGCATAACTCGTTTATAGTGACGACTGAATCATCATAATACATCCTTTATTGGGCTGCTTTGTCTAATAAACTTCGGGCATTTATTACAAATCAAATATAGAATTTTTTTCTTACAAAATTTTAAAAAAATTATTTTTTATTTTTAGCTAATTATTTGATTTTTAGGATGTCTTTGTCCTAGTTTTATGGCTTCTTAAAAATGATGGGATTTGGTAGAAAGAACCTTTGTCAAAGTTTTGAACTTTGACAAAGGTGTTGAAATCTCTAAAAGTCATAAATAGCCCCGATTGCAGTGGAAATCCTTGTTATAGTGAGATTGCTTCGCAAGCTCGCAATGACGAGATTGCAACGAAAAGCAGGAGCAATGCACATAAAAACCCCAAAAAGTTGTGCTCCTAAGAATCAATTGATTATCTCCTTGAAATTATTTTGCAGATAAATAAAAAAGAATTACTTTTGCACACCTTTTGGTGAATAAGAGTTTCCTTTGGGTAAAGACTAATTATACAAACAACTTCTGTTGTTTTCTAGCACGTTATGAAACTCGAGAAAACACGGAATACAAATTTTTAATCAGCATGTCTGAACAAGTAAAATCACAAGAAGAGTTTTTAGCAAATTTTAACTGGCACAACTTTGAAGAAGGTATTGATGCAGTGGATCAAAAAAACTTACAAGAATTCGAAGACCTAGTTTCAAAAACTTTTATCGCGACAGATCAAGAAGAAGTAGTTGAAGGTATCGTTGTTAGAATTACTGATAGAGACGTTATCGTTGATATCAACGCAAAATCGGAAGGTGTTATTTCATTGAACGAATTCCGTTACAATCCAGCTTTAAAAGTAGGTGACAAAGTAGAAGTATTGATTGACATCCGTGAGGATAAAACAGGTCAATTAGTATTGTCTCACAGAAAAGCACGTACTATCAAATCTTGGGATAGAGTTATTTCGGCTAACGAAACTGGTGAAATCGTTAATGGTTTTGTAAAATGCAGAACTAAAGGTGGTATGATCGTTGACGTTTTCGGAATTGAAGCTTTCTTACCAGGTTCTCAAATTGATGTTAAACCAATTAGAGACTACGATGTATATGTAAACAAAATGATGGAATTCAAAGTGGTGAAAATCAACCACGAATTCAAAAACGTTGTTGTTTCTCACAAAGCGCTTATCGAAGCGGATATTGAAGTACAGAAAAAAGAAATCATCGGAAAATTACAAAAAGGACAAGTATTAGAAGGTGTTGTTAAAAACATTACTTCTTACGGTGTGTTTATTGACCTTGGTGGTGTTGATGGATTAATCCACATTACTGACCTTTCTTGGTCAAGAATCAACCATCCATCTGAAGTTCTTGAATTAGACCAAGTTCTTAACGTGGTAATCCTTGATTTTGATGACGAGAAAACAAGAATCCAATTAGGATTGAAACAATTGAACGCTCACCCTTGGGATGCTCTTGACGCTAAATTAGCTATTGGAGACAAAGTAAAAGGTAAAGTAGTTGTAATCGCTGATTATGGTGCATTTATCGAAGTTGCTGAAGGTGTTGAAGGTTTGATCCACGTTTCTGAAATGTCATGGTCTACTCATTTACGTTCTGCACAAGATTTCGTAAAAGTAGGAGATGTTGTTGAAGCTGTTATCTTAACTTTAGACAGAGATGACCGTAAAATGTCATTAGGTATCAAACAATTGTCACAAGATCCTTGGACTGATATCACTGCTAAATACCCAGTAGGTTCTAAACATACAGGTATCGTTAGAAACTTTACAAACTTCGGAATTTTCGTAGAATTAGAAGAAGGTATCGACGGATTGATTTACATCTCAGATTTATCTTGGACCAAAAAAATCAAACATCCATCAGAATTTGTAAATGTTGGTGAAAAATTGGACGTAGTAGTATTAGAATTAGATGTTGAAGGACGTAAATTATCTTTGGGTCATAAACAAACTACTCCTAATCCTTGGGATCAATATGAAGAATCTTTCGCAGTTGGAACTATCCACTCAGGTGAAATTTCTGAAATTGTTGACAAAGGAGCTACTGTAGAATTTGGCGAAGACATCGTTGCTTTCATTCCTACACGTCACCTTGAAAAAGAAGACGGAAAGAAATTGAAAAAAGGCGAAACTGCTGATTTCAAAGTAATCGAATTCAACAAAGAATTCAAAAGAGTAGTTGCCTCTCACACTGCCATCTTCCGTGAAGAAGAAGAGAAAGTGGTTAAAGCGGTTGCCGAAACAGCAGCATCTACAAATAATGCACCAGCTGCAACTTTAGGTGATGCAAATGATATTCTTGCTGGTTTGAAAGCAAAAATGGAAAAAAACGAGAAAAAGAAATAATCTTTTAATCGTTTGAATATAGAGGAGTCCCACAGAAATGTGGGACTTTTTTTTGTGATTTTTTTTCGAGGGATTGTAATTAGAATTATTTTTGTAAATTTGTTTAAAATCTATTCATTATGAATGCAATTTCAACCATAGAAATGTACAATATTCTTAAAGGAAAACTGGGTGAAAATGAGGCCAAAGCACTTACAGAATATGTTGAGAGCAAAGTTGAAAGAACTTTCGACAAGGAGAAAGATGTACTGGCAACTAAAGAAGATTTGGCAAATGTAAAATCTGACATTATAAAATGGATGTTCATTTTTTGGATTGGGCAAATAGCAGTGACTTTAGGAATTGTTTATTTTAGAAGTTAGAAAAAATATTTCAGTACTATAGAAAGCTCTGCAGCAATGTGGAGCTTTTTTTTGTAAAAAACCTGCTAATTAGGAATTAAATTCCTAATTTAGCAAGATATTAGAAGATATGTTAAATATAAATGCCAATCCTAATTTTAGGATTGGCATTTATACTTTTATACAATTAAAACCGTGCAACTTAAATGTCCTTAAATGCCTTATATGGTTGAATAATTACCTCAAACTAGCACCCAATTCCTCTTCAAAATTCTTCTGCAACTTGCCCATAATTTTGTCAATTTGAACATCGGTCAAGGTTTTTGTATTGTCCTGAATGGTAAAACTAACGGCATACGATTTTTTGCCTTCCGGAAGATTTTTGCCTTGGTACACGTCAAACAAATTAACGTCCTTCAATAATGATTTCTCCGTTTGTCTGGCAATGTTGTATATGGTTTCGAAAGAAACGTTTTCGTCTAATAACAACGATAAATCTCTGCGAACTTCAGGATATTTTGGAATTTCGGTGAATTTTATTTTATTGGAAAGTAGTTTTAAAATCAAAGCCCAATTAAAGTCGGCAAACAAAACTTCTTGCTTAATGTCAAAATGTTTCAAAACTGATTTTTTCACGACACCCAATTCAACAAGTATGTCATTTCCAAAACCTATTGCGATTCCTTCAGAAAAAACATCGGAAGTCATCGGAAGATTTTGTGTTTTTTGAATACCCAGTCTCGAAAGCACTCCATTTACGTAGCCTTTGAATAAAAAGAAATCAGAAGTTTTTTGGACATTTGTCCAACTTTCTTGGTTTCTATTTCCTGTCACAAACATCGTTAAATGCTTGTGTTCTTCATAGCCTGATGGGAATTTATGGTAGGTTTTTCCAAATTCAAACAATTTCAAATCCGAATTTCTACGATTGATATTATATGAAATGGCTTCCAATCCCGAGAATAATAAAGATTGTCTCATTGCTGCCAAATCATTGCTCAGCGGATTTAACATCATCACATTGTGTTCCTCTTTTAATATTTCTGATAACTGAACATAAGATGGAGTCGTCAAGGAGTTGGCCATCATTTCGTTGAATCCTTGAGAGTTCAATTGGGTTGCAATGACATTTTGAACTTTATAATCTTCAGTTCTTGGAGAGTTTGAAACCGTGGCATTCAATTTCTCCGAAAAATTGATATTGTTATATCCATAAACTCTCAGAATTTCTTCGATAACATCAATTTCTCTTTGAACATCAACGCGATAAGAAGGAATTATCAAACCTAATCCAGCATCAGAAACGCTGTTTATTTTGATTTCTAACGAAGCTAATATGTTTTTAATAATTTCCTTTGATAATTCTTGACCAATAATTTTCTTTACATTGTTGAAATTCAAAACAACCGAGAAATCTTCAATTTTCTTCGGGTAAATACCAATAATATCGGATGTTATTTCACCTCCGGCAACTTCCTGAATCAATAAGGCTGCTCGTTTCAAAGCATATTCCGTAATGGTTGGGTCAATTCCTCTTTCAAATCGGAAAGAAGCATCGGTATTTAATTGATGTCTTTTGGCACTTTTGCGAATGCTTACAGGATTAAAATAGGCACTTTCAAGGAAGATAGAGGTAGTGTTTTCTGAAACACCAGAATTTTTTCCACCAAAAACTCCAGCGATACATAAAGGTCCTTTTTCGTCACAAATCATTAGATCTTCTTCATGCAAGGTTCTTTCTACATCATCCAGTGTAGTAAATTTGGTTCCCGAAGGAAGTGTTTTTACGATTATTTTACCGTTTATTTTTGACGCATCAAAGGCGTGAAGCGGTTGGCCTAATTCGTGTAAAACATAATTGGTAACATCTACTATGTTATTTTTTGGATTGATGCCAATGGCTTTCAAGCGGTTTTGCAACCAGCTCGGAGAGGATTTCACAGTAATTCCAGAAATGGTTAGCCCACAATATCTTGGGGCAAGAATGGAATCCTCAACGCTCACATCAATTTTTAGCGTTCTCATATCTACTCTAAAATTGCTCACGGATGGGGTAATCAATTCAACATTTACTCCGCTTTGCATTAAACCGGCTCTCAAATCACGAGCTGTTCCCAGATGACTCATTGCGTCGGCACGATTAGGCGTGAGTCCGATTTCAAAGACTTCGTCATTTTCGATATTAAAAACATTTGCAGCCAATGTTCCAGCGACAATGGAATCGTCAAGTATCATTATTCCTTCGTGGCTTGTTCCAAGACCTAATTCGTCTTCGGCACAAATCATTCCGTGGCTTTCTTGTCCGCGAATTTTTCCTTTTTTTATTTGAAAAGCAACGCCTTCTTTGTCATATAATGTGGTTCCAATAGTGGCAACAGGCACTTTTTGACCAGCAGCAACATTCGAAGCACCACATACAATTTGAACCGGAACACCGTTACCTAAATCTACCGTTGTTATTTTCAATCGATCAGCGTCAGGATGTTGAATGCAGGTAAGAACGTGCCCTACAACAATACCTTCCAATCCGCCTTTTACCGATTGGTATTTTTCAACCATTTCTACTTCAAGACCTAAATCTGTCAATAACGCAGCGGTTTCCTCGGATTTCCAGTCTATTTTAATGAATTGTTTTAACCAGTTGTAAGATATTTTCATTTTATGATTTTTTCAAGATTGCAAATATAATCAATGTTTCTTGAGGTTCAAAGTCAGGAAGGAACAAAGTTGCAAAGTCTTTATGTGTCGTAAGAAATCAATTTTATTGTAAACTTTTATATTTTTACAGTTATTGATTTAACTCAAAAAAAAATTAAAAGGCAAGATTTCCAGCCAATTCCTTCAAAGCAATTTCAGATAATTTGGCTTGAAATTGAGCATTGCTATTTCTCACTTTTGCATTGATATAATTCAATTGTGCCGTTCTAAATTCTAATGTGGTTATGGTTCCGATTCGGAATTTGTCTAACGTAATATTCAGGTTTTGTTTGGCAATAGCTTCGTTTTTTTCTTCCAAATCAATCAATTCCAGATTTGTCAAATAAGTTTGATAAGAAATAGCCAACTGGGAATTTAGCGCTAAATTCTGCTGTTCAATTGCTATCTTGGAATTATCAATTTGAATTTGCGCAATTTTCTCGTTACGATTTTGCGAAAGTCCGTCAAACAAATTTAATGATGCTTTGAATCCGTAATTAAGTCCTCGAGCCGATGATTGTGAAGTAAACCCAAGACTGGAGTGACTTTCTGAAAAGTTATAACCCGTATTCACGTTCACAGTTGGATATCGCGCCGCCTTTATTTGTTTCAATTGCAATTCTGAAACTCTCTTATTGATAATCTGGGTCTCCAATTGTGGATTTTGTTTTTCAGCCAAAGCCGATAATTCAGGAAGCAATAAATTGCCGTCAATGATAATCGCATCAACCACTTTAAAATCAGTTTTTGAATCTCTAGCAAGAATTTGGTTCAATAAAATTTTGGTGTTTTTATACAATTCTTTTTGTCTCAACAGCGCAACTTTGTCTGTATTCAAGTCAACTTGTGCATTCAAAACTTCCAATTTTGAAGCCTTCCCGATGATAAAACGATTTTGTGCCAAATCCAGTCTTTGATTTGAAATCACGATAGTTGTGTCTAAAGCCGCCAATTGCTGTTGTTGCTGGACCAAATCAAAATAGGCAGCATTTACATCACTTATTTTTGTTATTATGGTTAGTTTTAATTGCGCTTCCCCTAACTTTTGCAATTCTTTCAATTGGTCGAGTTTGGCAAACATTTTGAAACCATCAAAAATGGTCCAATCCAATCCTACACCATAATTCAAACTGTTGTTTTTCGCATTATCAAGTGAAGTAACCGTTCCATCTTGCCGTGTTTGTGAACTATTTTGTATCCCATTATTATCTACTAATGTTGCGGTGACTTTTGGCAACATTCCTGCATTTCCAGAGGTCACGTTGGTTTTGTCAATTTTTAAATCGTTTGATGCAATTTTAATTTCGTAATTATTTTCCAATGCAATTTTCACGGCATCTTCTATGGTCAAAATTTCTTGGGCATCCATTTTTATGATGCAAAAGAAAAACAAAACTAGGCTTTGAAGTAGAATTTTAAAATTCATCATAATTATTTAGTTTCTTTTTCATATTCATCGATATGGTCAAATTCCGGATAATGTTTTCGAGCTTTTGACCACATTAAATACAAGGCTGGAATTACAAATAAGGTTAAAACCAAGGAGAAAATAGTTCCTCCAACAATCACAACTCCCATTCCAATTCTACTTTTTGAAGCAGCTCCTATCGATAAGGCAATCGGTAAAGCGCCTAATGCAATGGCTAGACTGGTCATTAAAATTGGTCGAAGTCGTGCTTCCGAAGCTTGAAGGATAGCATCAATTTTAGATTTTCCTTGTTCCCGCAATTGGTTGGCAAATTCTACGATCAGAATTCCATTTTTGGTTACCAAACCAATAAGCATAATGGTTCCAATTTGGCTAAAAATATTCCATGTTTGGTCAAACAGCCAAAGCGAAAATAAAGCACCGGCAACTGCCATTGGCACTGTCAAAATAATAATGAAAGGGTCGATAAAACTTTCGAATTGTGCTGCCAGAATTAAAAATATCAACAGCAAAGCCAATCCAAAGGCAAAGGAAGTATTCGAACTGCTTTCGACAAAATCACGTGATTCTCCACCCAAATCGGTAGTGAAGGAATCGTCCAAAACTTTGGCTTTTATCTCGTTCATTGCATTAATTCCGTCACTAATACTTTTTCCCGGAGAAAGCCCTGCGGAAACCGTTGCCGACATATATCTGTTGTTATGGTATAATTGTGGGGGATTACTTTTTTCCGCAATGGTCACAACATTGTCCATTTGAATCAATTCCCCTTTGTTGTTTTTGACAAACATCGAAGTTAAATCCAACGGTTTTGAACGGTCTTTTTGATCGAATTGCCCTATGACTTGGTATTGTTTTCCGTTTTTCATAAAGTAGCCAAAACGTTGTCCGCTTAACGAAAGTTGCAAAGTTTGGGCAATATCTATGACCGAAATCCCTAAACTTTCAGCTTTTTCACGATCGATGGTTACGTTAATTTCGGGTTTGTTGAATTTTAGATTTACATCGGTAATGGAAAAAGTATCGTTTTTTGCGGCTTCATCCATAAACAAAGGAATTTTTTCTTGTAATTTTTCAAAATTTGTAGCTTGGATAATGTATTGGATTGGCAAACCACCACGACGACTTACCGCAATTGTTGGTTGTTGAATTACAGATGTTTTGGCATCGGGATATTTTTTTGACAATTTGGTTAATTGATCCGCAATATCCATCTGAGATCGTTTTCGTTGATTTGGATCTTTCAAAGAAATCCGGATAAAGCCACTATTTACTGAGCCTCCACCGCTAAATCCAGGCGCAGTGATTACCAAACTTACTTGTTTTTCCGGAATGGAATCATCTACCAATTTCGAAATTTCTTGCATCAATCGATCGGTGTATTCATAAGTTGAACCTTCGGGAGTTGACATTCGCATAACAAATCCGCTGCGGTCATCTAATGGTGCCGTTTCTTTTTGAAGTACGTTAAAAAATAAATAGATTAACCCGAAACATGCAATTATAATGGGAAAACTAATCCATTTTCTTTTCATAAAACGTTTCAAGTAATTGGCATAAGTAGCATTTAATTTTTCGAAAAAAGGTTCTGTTTTGATATAAAATTTTGACTTTGTTTGTTCACCGCCTTTCATTAAATAAGCATTCAACATGGGGGTCAAAGTCAAAGAAACAAAGGCAGAAACCAAAACCGCTGCGCCAATGACGACACCAAATTCCCTGAATAATCGTCCTACAAATCCTTCCAGGAATATTACGGGAAGAAACACGGCAGCCAATGTGATGGAAATGGAAATCACGGCAAAAAAGATTTCGTTCGACCCTTTGATTGCGGCTTCGATGGGAGACATTCCTTGTTCGACTTTCTTGAAAATGTTTTCAGTGACGACAATTCCGTCATCGACAACTAATCCGGTTGCCAATACAATCGCCAATAAAGTCAAGACATTTATCGAAAATCCGAAAAGCCACATGATAAAAAATGTTGCTATCAACGAAACCGGAATATCGATTAAAGGTCTAAAAGCAATTGCCCAATCCCTGAAAAACAAATAGATGATCAAAATTACCAGGGTCAATGAAATTCCCAATGTTTCCGCAACTTCAAGAACTGATCTTTTTACGAAAACAGTGTTATCAATGGCAATGTTGAGTTTAACATCTTTGGGTAAATCTTTCTGTAATTTGTCAAATTCTTTGTAAAACGCCTTGGAAATATCAATATAATTGGCGCCCGGAAGTGGCACAATGGCAACACCAACGAGAGGCGTCCCTGATTGTGTCATTTGGGTTTCAATATTTTCCGCATCAAGATTTGCACGACCAATGTCGCTTAGTCTTACAATTTTTTCGCCATCGGAGCGGATAATTATATTATTGAATTCTTCTGCGGAAGTCAAACTCCCAACCGTTTTAACGGTCAGTTCGGTATTGTTTCCTGTTATTTTTCCGGAAGGTAATTCTACGTTTTGTTTGTTTAACGCTGCTCTAACTTCGGCAACCGTAATGCCATAAGAAGCCAATTTTTCCGGATCAATCCACAAACGCATAGCGTATCTTTTTTGTCCCCAAATTTGAATTCCGCTCACTCCAGGAATCGTTTCTAAACGTTGGCTGATAACATTTTCGGCATAATCACTTAATTCCAAAGCACTTCGGGTATCGCTTTGAACGGTCATTGAAATAATGGCTTCACTATTGGCGTCAGCTTTCGAAACAATAGGCTGGGAATCGATATCTTGAGGTAAATTTCTGATGGCTTGCGAAACTTTATCCCGAACATCGTTTGCCGCTGTTTCTAAATCTTTGCCCAAATTAAATTCTATTGTAATATTGCTGCTCCCTTGATTGCTCGACGAAGTGATATTTCGAATTCCATCAATAGAATTAATCGCTTTTTCCAGAGGTTCCGTAATTTGCGACTCAATAATATCGGCATTGGCACCGGTATAATTGGTCCGAACCGAAATTTGTGCCGGATCTATCGAAGGAAATTCCCTGACGCCAAGAAAACTGTATCCAATAATTCCAAACAAGACGATTGTCAAGTTGAGAACGATTGTTAACACGGGTCTTTTTATGCTTAATGTGGATAAACTCATTTTAGAATTTGTGATTTAGGATTTGTGATTTAGGATTTGCTGCAAACTGAAATCTGAAATCTGCTATCTATTTTACTTTCACTTTTACCGGAGCATCATTTTTCAAACTCATTACGCCGCTTGTTATAAGTGTATCACCCGCTTTTAAACCAGAAAGCACTAAAATAGAAGCATCAGTTCTTGTTGCCGTTTCCACCATTACTTCTTTGGCCTTTCCGTTATTTGAAATGAAAACTTTTTTACCGTTCTGAACAGGAATTATGGCTTCCGATGGAACCACGATGGCATCCTTAATGATGTCCAAAGGCAATTCTACGTTGGCAAAAGTACCAGGCAATAATTTTCCGTCCTTATTTTCGGCAATGGCGCGGACTTGTAATGTTCTTGTGGAAATTTCCACTTCGGGTTCAATGGCATATATTTTGGCAACAAACTCTTCATTTGAACCGGCTACCGTAAAACTTAAATTGGAATTGACTCTAACTTGGTTGGCATATTTTTCAGGAATGGAAAAGGTGATTTTCAATTTGCCGATGTTGACTAATTTGGCCACTAAAACGGCTGGAGTGATATAAGCCCCAGGCGAAATGGAACGCAATCCAATTTTTCCGGAAAATGGCGCTTTGACAGAAGTTTTAGCAATTTGGGCTTTGATTAACTGGCTTTGAGCTTGAGCCGATTTTAAATCTGCTCTTGCCACATCGTATTCTTCCTCACTAATGGCTTCTTTTTGTAGCAGCAATTTGGCTCTTCTTTCGTTTTCCGATGCCAAATTTTCTTTGGTAGTGGCTTGTCCCAGTTGCGCTCTCAATTCCAAATCGTTTACCTTAAAAAGCAATTGTCCTTTGCTTACATTGCTTCCTTCGTTGAAATAAATCCCTTCGACAATTCCGGAAACCTCGCTGCGGATTTCCACTTGCTCATTGGCTTCGATAGAACCCGAAAGGGAGAGATTATTGTCGAAAGTTTGAGGTTGAACGACAATCCCGGCTACGTTTGTCGTTTTGTTTTTTCCTCCTTTGTCTTTAGAATCATCATTTTTATTTTTGTTGGAAGTAATTCGGTAAGCAATAAAAGCACCAAATCCGACTATTAGTAAGGTATAAATAATATGTTTTAGTTTCATATGTAGCTATTTATTGTTTTTTATTGGTCATATGTAATTCGCATATATCTTTATCAATGTTTAAACTTAATTTCCGTTATGCTCATTTCATAATTTATTAAAAAAGTGAGATTAGACTTCACCTATTTGGGTTAAAAAAGACAAATTTAGGTTTTAGAATTTGGAATAAAGGGAGTTTTTGGAATTATTTAACAACTTATAAGTACGAATTTTAATATTTTTAAAAACGGACTCTTTTATGACTATAAAAAAAGGAAATGGTTTAAATCCAATTTTTAAAAATCAGTTTTTATCTGTGTTTTTATAAAGAAAATCAGAGTCATGAGCTTACTATTTCATATACTTTAACTAATGTAATTCCAAATGTTTTTCTTTTTCGTCAATTCGATATAAGTTGCTCTCAAAATAGCATTTTCCGCCTTTTGCATTGGCGCATCGTCCTTCAAAATTTTCATTGCATAATTTCGTGCCAATATCAAAATATCCCTGTCCCGAACAATATCGGCAATCTGTAGATTGAGCACGCCACTTTGCTGTGTTCCCATTAAATCCCCTGGACCACGAAGCTTGAGGTCAACTTCGGCAATTTCGAAACCATCATTTGTGCCTACCATTGTTTCCATTCGGGTTTTACTGTCGGAACTCAATTTGTGGCTCGTCATCAGGATGCAATAACTTTGCTCGGCACCACGACCCACGCGACCTCGAAGCTGGTGCAATTGCGATAATCCAAAACGTTCCGCACTTTCTATAATCATCACGCTGGCATTCGGGATATTAACACCCACTTCAATCACGGTTGTGGCCACCATAATATTGGTTTTGCCTTCAGAAAAGCGCTTCATTTCGGCATCTTTATCGGCTGGTTTCATCTTTCCGTGAAGAATGGAAATGGAATAATCTGGCAATGGAAAATCTCTGGAAACACTTTCGTAACCGTCCATTAAATCCTTGAAATCCATTTTTTCTGATTCCTGAATCAGCGGATAAACGATATAAATTTGTCTGCCAATGGCAATTTCATCACGAATAAATTTCCAGACTTTCAACCGATTGCTGTCGAAACGATGCACAGTTTGAATGGGTTTTCTCCCCGGTGGCAATTCATCAATCACCGAAATATCTAAATCGCCATACAAGCTCATTGCCAAAGTCCGCGGAATAGGAGTGGCGGTCATCACCAAAATGTGTGGCGGAATTTCGTTTTTCTTCCAAAGTTTCGAGCGTTGTTCCACTCCAAAACGATGTTGCTCGTCAATCACGGCCAAGCCCAAATTCTGGAATTTTACCTTGTCTTCCAACAAAGCGTGCGTGCCAATCAGAATGTGCAAAGTCCCGTTTTCGAGTTCTTCGTGAATGATTTTTCGAGCGGCAGTTTTGGTTGAACCCGTGAGTAATTTTATATTGATATTCAAATCATTGGCTAATTGTGTTAAGCCATTAAAATGTTGGTTGGCCAAGATTTCTGTTGGTGCCATCAGGCAGGATTGAAAACCGTTATCCAAGGCAATTAACATGCTCATCAACGCCACAATTGTTTTTCCGGAACCTACGTCACCTTGCAGCAATCGGTTCATTTGGGCGTTGCTTCCCATATCGATTCGGATTTCCTTGATCACTCTTTTTTGGGCGTTGGTCAGTTCGAAAGGCAGGTGATTTTGGTAAAAATCATTGAAATAATCGCCCACTTTGGTAAACGGATGCCCTTTTATTTTATGTTTCCGAATCAGGTTTTTCGTGATTAATTGCAATTGGATATAGAACAATTCCTCAAATTTCAATCGGAATTGGGCTTTCGCCAAAGCCTCGGCGCTTATGGGAAAATGTATGTTGAATAAGGCGGCATTTTTGGGAATCAGTTTTAATTCATTGGTCAAATAATCAGGCAAGGTTTCAGAAAATTGGGCTTGTGTTTCCTGAAACAATTGTTGCATCATTTTGTTAATCACCCGATTCGAAATTCCTCGATTTGCCAAGGTTTCCGTCGAAGGATAAACGGGCTGCATCGCCGAGCGCAGGCTTTGTTCGTGTTCCGTCATCAACTCAATTTCAGGATGCGCCATATTGAAAGTGTTCCCGAAGGAAGTGCATTTCCCAAAAATGACACACATTTCATTGAGCTTCAAACTTTCGCGAATCCATTTGTGACCTTGAAACCAAACGAGTTCCATTTGCCCCGTATCATCCACAAAAGTGGCGACCAATCGTTTCTGATTTTTGCCAAATTCAACGGTCTTAATGTTGATGATTTTGCCGATGATTTGAACTTCGGCAATATTGTTTTGCAACTCATTGATCTTATAATAACGTGTTCTGTCAATGTACCGATTCGGAAAAAAATTGAGCAAATGGCCATACTTATGAATTCCCAATTCCTTGCGAAGCAAAGCGCCACGGTTAGGACCGACGCCTTTGAGATATTCGATGGGAGTTTCGAGGAGGTTATTGGACATTTACTATTTTAGAGTTTAGATTGCTGATTTTAGATTTTTTAGAAAAGAGAACAAAGAAAATAGATTATAGAAGGTTAGATTTTTAGAATCTATTCTCTTTGTTCGATATTCTTTTTTCTTTTAAAAGCGAAGATAGCTTTTTGTTTGGAAATTTGGAAATAAGATAAATTGAAAAGGAAGTTATAAAATTGGTATTTTTGAGGAATTAAATATTCTAAAAAATGACAACTCATCTCGCACTTCTTCGTGGCATAATATAAATGTGTTTTGATTTTAAATAACTTATATTTAGTGTTTTACAAGTTGTTTAAATTTAAGAAAAAATAAAACTTTAACATTATTCATTTCTTCTGAAGAAAATTTCTATATTTAATTCGAATATTTAAAAAAAAAATGGAAGATTACAGCAATATTTTAGTTGTTTTTGTTATTGGCTTAGTACCAACTTTGCTAACATTATATTTAAATGAACGAGTGAAAGGTAGTGTTAGAAATTCCTTTGATGAAAAACTTGAACAACTTAAAAAAGAACACTCGAAAGAAATATCTCAGTTTCAAGCAGAGCTTAGTTATTTAAAATCCAAAGAGAATTTTAAGTTTACCAAGCTTCACGAAAAGCGATTCGAAGTTTTACAAAAAACTTTTGAATATTTGAATAATAATTTAAATGTACTAGCTACGCATATTTCACCATTTAAATTCACGCCAGATGGTCAAAATTTTGACGAAAATGAGCGACAAGCAAGTAAACAATATCGTGATGCGCACAATGAGTTTTTGAAGTATTTTAAATTTAATTCGATTTACTTTGATGAAGAAACTGAAAGCTTACTAAATAGCTTCTTTCAGGAATCTGGTGATATATTTAATGCTTATGACCAAAGACAAATTATGAAGTCAATGGGTGATAGTCTAGATAAAGAAGGTTTGCTTAATTCTGCTATGGCATACAAGAAAATTCCAGAAATAATTCATCCGTTAAAAAAAGAAATAGAAATTAAGTTTCGAAAACTTTTAGGGGAATAATTCATAGTATATGAAAATTATTGTAAATATAAATTATAAAAATATATGATTCACCTTTGCTTGCTTCGTGGTATAATCTAAACAAGTAATGATAATTTTATACATATAATATGTTTACAATTAATGATTTACGAAGTTTTAGTAATTTTAAATAATGTCTAAATATGCTAAAAAAAGACACCATTGTACAAATATATTAATGATTCAATTTAGTTTAAATCTACATCATTTATCAACATTAGAAATTCTGGGGTTAATTCACTTGTTCTTGAATAACTTGAAGAAACAACCTTAGTATAAATATAACCAACTTCAACCAAATTGGATATTGCTTCAAGTATTTTTTTTCTCGTTGTTCCGAGTTCTTTAGCTATATCTCCAGCTCTTAGATTGAATAAAAGAATAGAAGGAAAATCTAGCATAAGCATTAGTACTAATTTTTCTGTACTTCCAATAGTTTTAAGTTTTAATAGTTTTGTATTCATTTTATATTTTTTTAATCTCGTAATTTTACGTAGTAACCATTTTCATTTTGATAGTCAATTTGTATGTTGGAATAATTTTTAATTTTTTCAGTAATATCCCTCATAAATTTCAGTTCATATTTGTACGGATTTATAATTCTCAATTTTGATATTGGGAACCGCACCAATTTTTTTCTCTAGTATTGAAGACATAATTTCTAAAGTTTTTTGTTGATGCTCAATTGGAACTAACAAGCCATCGTGCATTGTATATGGAATAATATCTTCTTTTACCAATTCTTTACAAATTTTATCTATAAAAACTTCACTTTCAATGATTTGCAATGATATTGCAAATTGCTCGTATTCACCCTTTTTAATTGATTTCATAACTGATGAAATAAATGGATATTCTTCAGCAAACTTATTTTTTAACCCAGTTAACTGATTATTTTTAGAATACGCTAGTAACATCCAAACCTTTTTTGCTAAATCTCTAGCAACCGAAAATGAAACTGTTTCTGGTGTCCCATATTTTATGTCAAAAACCCTTATTAATTCCTCATACCAAACCCCTAAAGTTGTAGCTTTTAAATACCTATCCAATTCTTTCATAACTTCTACACTTGCATCTTTTCGATATTTACTAAGTGTAATATTAAAAAGTACTGGTTGAGAATTAGAAAGGTCTAAGTAGGACATATTTTCATAACCTTTTATATATGGTCTTAGGTCGCTTGCCATGTTAGTAAGATTTGTATCTAATCGCTTATTGGTAGGGTTTCTTTTGAAGCGAAGTGTTTTGTTATTCCTACCATTATGAATACCATTGATTGATGCAATTCTCGATGAATAACGCTTAAATGCAGAAACTTCTTCATCTTTATTTATTGCAGAGTCAATCTCATTTTGATACCTTGTTGAAGCATGGCTTAATGCACCTTCATAATCAATTTCAAGATTGTTTCGGAAGTGGCTCCCCATCTTCTTTATATGATTAGGAGCATTATTTATGTATTTTGAATCAGCTTCATAATCTTTAGTTAGAAACTTTTTATTGGTTCTGGTTATTGGTACTTTTATATTATACCATAAATCATACATCCTACTTTTTTGATTGTTCTCTATCCCTTTAATATCAATACATTCAAGGGTTATTTGTATGCTATCTCTTAAACAATAGGTATCTATTACATCCTTCAATACATCTCCATTTCTATTTAATAATAAAGAAGTAATATTAATATATGTATCATTACTTTGAAGATAATAATATGTTGTTCTACCTTTAAAATAATAATCATGCCAAATAACATTATTGATAATTAACCAATGAATATAGGATTTATAATCATTACCATATTTCAATTGAAGGTATCTGGAATCCATTGGTATGCAATGAAAAAGATAGTCTTCTAAATCTCTATTCTGATTTGATTTTGATAAAATATCATTGATAACTGATAATCCAACGATGATTTCAGATTCTTTGCTATCTTGTAATGGTGATAAGTGGGCTGATATGAAAAGGAAATCAACCATTTCTTTAGGTAATAGGAAGCTCCTAAACTTTTTATATTTGATACTCATAATAATACATTCTCTCTTTTGTTATAGTATCTCTCAATTTTATGCTGGGGAGAGAACCAAGTGTTGCAAACCACTTGGAACCCAGCTGTATGATATTAAATCCTACATTTATAAATATAGGCATTTTATAAAATATGTCAAGTAAATTGTAAAAATAAATTCTGTACTACCCCCTATGGTAGTCCGTCCCTCGTTAGCCGCCTTTCCAGGACTGCCGTAAGTGCTAATATATAGGGCTATAATTGTCTATTTGGAATTCTGAAAATTTTTTGTTCTAGTTTTTTTTGTTCTAGTTTTTTAGACTGCTTTTTCAAAAAATTATTTTTTTCAAAAATTCTACAAAAAATAGTTCCTTCAGATAATGGTTGAGAATATTTTGGTAATAATGCACACGTTCACACTATACAGATTCACACGTTCCAGCTATAAGGGTTTATTGAAAAAACCCCGTTTTTGATGCTAAAATCAAGGATAACTATGGATAGGCTCGTAAACGTTTATATTATATTAATTTCATTTAAAAATTCGGGTGAATTTCTATAATCGATATAGACAAAACAACAACTTTTTAGAAAAAACTTCACCATTTTACGGTTTCCTACACTGAAGTGATTCATTTTAAATGTACGTTTGACTCCTAATGGTTTTTTTGGAAATATTTTAATTCAATACATCCAAAAAAAACATCAACTTTTATCCATAATATTTTTATTACATTTATAGTCTAATTTATCATATACTAATAATCAGAAATACATAAATGAAGAACGTTAAAGAATCAGCCAATTTTATTTGGTCAATTGCAGACCTATTAAGAGGGGATTACAAACAAAGTGACTATGGCAAAGTAATACTGCCATTAACCGTTTTACGAAGATTAGATTGTGTTCTGGAAAGCTCTAAAGTTGCTGTACTCAGTAAGTTTGAGCAAATGAAAACGATGAGTATTGAAAACCTTGACCCAATACTCAATAAAACAGCTGGTTTTAATTTTCATAATAAAAGTCTTTTCGATTTTAATAAACTGATTGCCGACCCTAACAATATTGCTTCCAACCTTCGAAACTATATCAATGGATTCTCGGAAGATGCCAGAGAAATAATTGAACAATTTGAATTTGAGAACCAAATCACCAAGATGGATGACAATAACTTGTTGTTTATGGTGGTGAAACGTTTCCAAGAAATCGACTTGCATCCAGACCGTATCTCAAGTATGGAAATGGGATATATGTTTGAAGAATTGATTCGCAAATTTGCCGAGATTTCAAATGAAACCGCTGGGGAACATTTTACACCAAGAGAGGTTATCAAACTGATGGTGAACATCCTGTTTTTGAATGATAGAGAAATCCTAACCAAAAAAGGAATCACCAAAACCATTTATGATTGTTGCGCTGGCACAGGAGGAATGTTATCCGTTGCAGAAGAATACTTGAATGAGCTGAATCCTGATGCACGTTTGGAAGTTTTTGGACAGGAACTCAATCCAGAATCCTATGCCATTTGCAAATCGGATTTAATGATTAAAGGACAAAACGCTTCCAATATCAAAAAGGGGAATAGCATATCGGATGACAAATTAGAGAATGAAAAATTTGATTATTTAATTACCAATCCGCCATTTGGTGTGAAATGGGAAAAGTTTGCCAAGAAGGTAAAAGAAGAACACGACCAATTGGGACACGGTGGACGGTTTGGAGCTGGATTGCCTAGTGTTGGTGATGGTTCTTTCTTGTTCCTGATGCACTTGATGTCCAAGATGAAACCAGAAGGTTCACGTTTGGCTTTGGTTTTTAATGGTTCACCATTGTTTTCTGGTTCACCCAGCAAGACTAAAAATGAAAGTAGTATAAGACAATGGATTATAGAAAATGACCTATTAGAAGCTGTAATTGCGTTGCCAAATCAATTGTTTTACAATACTGGTATTAGCACTTATGTTTGGGTGATTTCCAACAAAAAACCAGCGGAACGCAAAGGAAAAGTTCAATTGATTAATGCCATTGATTTCTCCAAGAAAATGAGCAAATCGTTGGGAAACAAACGAAACGAAATAAGCAACAAACAAATTGCTGAAATTACCAAGATTTACGGAGATTTCAAACCCAACGAATATTCCAAGATATTTGACAACAAGGAATTTGGTTATGCCAAAGTAACGGTGGAGCGACCAGAACGCAATGCGAAGGGTCAAGTGGTTGCTGATAAAAAAGGAAATCCAAAAGCGGATAGTTCACTTAGAGATACCGAAAATATTCCTTTGACAATGGATATGAAAGATTATATGAAACGTGAAGTATTGACTCACGTTCCAGATGCTTGGATAGATGAAACCAAAACCAATATTGGTTACGAAATAAATTTTACCAAGTATTTTTATCAATACAAACCACTACGTTCTTTGGATGAAATCCGTAAAGACATTATGGCTATTGAACAAGAAACGGATGGTTTACTAAAAGAGGTTATCGGATAAATTATGAAGAAATACGATAACTATAAGGATTCGGGTATTGAATGGATTGGAGAAATTCCGAAGCATTGGGATTGTTTTAGATTAAAAAACATTGTTAAGGCACCTCTAAAATATGGAGCTAATGAATCAGCGGAAGATGATAACCCAAATAATCCACGTTACATTAGAATAACAGATTTTGGAGCAGATGGTCTTTTAAAAGATGATACATTCAAATCATTACCACTGGAAGTAGCAAAAAATTATTTCCTAGAAGATGGTGACTTATTATTTGCTAGAAGTGGTGCAACAGTTGGGAAAACATTTCTTTTTAAAAATTATGATGGTATAGCCTGTTATGCTGGTTATTTAATCAAAGCATCATTTGATAAAAATTATATAAATAGTACATATATTGATTATATAACCCGTTCAAATTATTATGAAAATTGGAAATTATCAATATTCCAACAAGCAACTATACAAAACATTGGAGCTGATAAATTCAATTTGTTTAATATTCCAATTCCCAATAATATAGAAGAACAAACCCAAATCGCCAAATACCTAGACCACAAAACCAATCAAATAGATACTTTAATTTCCAAAAAAAAGCAGTTCATCAACTTATTACAAGAAGAACGCATAGCGGTTATCAATCAAGCTGTCACGAAAGGTTTAGACCCAAAAGTAAAGATGAAAGATTCTGGGATTGAATGGCTGGGAGAAATTCCAGAGCATTGGGAGGTGAAAAGGATGAAATATCTATGCGATGTTACTACTGGAGGAAAAGATACAGAAAATAGAGAAGATAATGGGAAATATCCTTTTTTTGTACGTTCACAAACTATAGAAAGAATCTCAAGTTATTCATTTGATGGAGAAGCTATTTTAACTGCTGGTGATGGTGTTGGAGTTTGTAAGGTATGGCATTATGTAAATGAAAAATTTGATTTTCACCAGAGAGTATATATGATGAGTAACTTTAAACCTGTTCTCGGTAAATACTTATTTTATTACTTGAAAGAAAATTTTGGAAAAGAAGTAATGAAACTATCTGCTAAATCAACAGTTGATTCATTAAGAAGACCAATGTTTCAGAACTTTATGGTTTGTTTTGGTTCTTTAGAAGAACAAAAAGAAATTATTAATCAAATTGAAAAAGAAGATATTAGAATTGAAACATTAATTTCCAAATCACAACAAGAAATCGAACTATTAAAAGAATACAAAACGGCTTTGATTAGTGAGGTGGTAACTGGTAAAGTAGATGTGAGGGAAGAAATATTAAATTAACAATTTAGTTATGAATGCAAAAGAAAATGAAATATTAGAATACATCAATACAGAAGGGTTTGTTTCTGTCACAAAAGACACACCAAAAAATGAGCAGGATTTTATTAGAAAGCTAAAAGCTTTTGGGCTTCTAGTTAGCACAAAAAATACTTATCAACACAGCCCATCATCTGTTTTTTACAAACACTATAATTCATTATTAGTATGGGAAGGAAAAATTGAAGAATACCAATTTGAAGATAAATTAACAAATTCAATAGTAAATAATTTTACTGGAAGTACTATTTCGCAATTCAATCAAAATTCAAAAAAAATCAGTTTTGAACAAATTAACAATCCTGTTTTTATTGAAGCGATAAAACAAGAATTGAGCGATGACCAATATAAAATATTAGAAGAATTAATCAAAAAGAAATCAGATAAGAAAACAATTGTACAAACTCTCGGAAGTTTTGGAAAAGATGTTATCACAAACATTATTGCTAACATCTTAACAAACCCAAACCTGTATAATTAAAAACCGAAAATAGAATACAAAACAGCTTTAATAAGCGAAGTAGTTACAGGTAAGGTTGATGTGAGAGTTTAAAAAATAAATACAATGATAGATAAAGAAGTAGCAATTAAGGCAATTAATTCTAAGTTAGAACAACTTAAAAGTGTTGGAGGGCATCAAGAATTTAATAATTGGAGAAAAATTACATCAACAACACTTTCAAATATATATACTAATAAGGAAGATTTGATTCAAAAATTTGAATCTATTAAAGCCTGGGTGACAGTAATGTCTGGAAGTGGTGACAGAACAAATCAAGCAAAACGAGAAGCTGAAGATTATTTAAAAAGTATTATTTCTGATATTGAACATTTTGGTTTGCCACAATTAATTGACAGTAAACAAAGTGAAAAATTAAGTGTTAATGTGCACCAGCAAAATAATCAGAACCAATCAACATCTGTTAATATTAATATTGATTTTATTTTAGATGTACTTAAAGGTGAATTAAGAAATTCTGAAATTGAAGAAGTAAAAGATATTTTAGAATCTGATGACGAACCAAAAGAAAAGAAAAAGAAGTTTATAGATAAAATTAAGTCATTCGGTTCAGATGTAGCTTCAAATATTTTAGCTAATATTTTAACAAACCCACAAGTTTACGAACAAATTGGAAAGATGTTATAAAAAATTAAATTATGGCAAAAGGCATAGATACAGAATTAACATTTGAAACATTGAATAGGATGTTTTAGGGTTTAATTGCGAGATAATTTTTTAAATTAGCACGAATTAATAAATAACAAGTATGACAGAAGTTGAGTTAAAGCAATACATCCAAACCCATTTTCCAAAAGAAAATGAAGCTTGTGAATGGAAAGATTTCAAATCTTTAAAGCACTCCTTTGGTGGGCAAGCTGGTGATGATATAATTTCCTATATTTCTGCTATTGCTAATATGGAAGGCGGTTATATTGTGGTAGGTATTAAAGACAAAACACAAGACATATCAGGCATTACAGAATTTAATAATTATACGACACAGAACATAAAGCTTAAAATTGTTGAAAAATGCACCAATATCAATTCTGAAAAACTAAAAGTAGAAGAATTTAAAACTTCTGATACTGAAAAAATAGTATGGGTTTTTCATATACCAAAACATCTGCCTAGATTGATTGTTTATTCGCATTCTAAAGCTTGGCAACGTATTGAAGATAGCTTGGTAGATTTAAAAAAAGAACGCCAAGATGCCATTTTAAAAGAACCTATCTCAATTAATGAAGATTGGTCATCACAAATAATTCCAACAGCAACTTTAGATGATTTAGACCCGAAAGCCATCACAAAAGCTAGGGAAGAGTATAAAGAAAAAAAACCAAAAAAAGCCACTGAGTGCGATTTATGGGATGACACTACATTTTTGAATAAGGCAAAAGTAACCATTCAAGGTAAAATCACCAATACGGCTATTTTATTGCTGGGTAAAGAAGAATCAGCACATTATATCAATCCAGCGATAGCGAAAATTTCTTGGATTCTAAAGGATGAATATAATGTAGAACGAGATTATGAGCATTTTTCAGTTCCTTTTATTATCAACTCAACGGAAGTTTTTAATAGGGTAAGGAATTTGACTTATCGCTATATGAAAGACGATTCGCTTTTCCCTACCGAAATAAAAATGTATGATTCATTCGTTATTCGAGAAGCATTACACAATTGTATTGCACATCAGGATTACGCTATGCAAGGACGAATTACGGTAGTGGAAAAACCAGACGAATTAATTTTTTCAAACGTAGGAAGTTTTATTCCAAAGAGTGTTGAGACTGTAATAGAACAAGATGCACCACAGGAATACTATAGAAATGCTTTTTTAGCAGAAGCAATGGTTAACTTGAATATGATTGATACTATTGGAAGCGGAATAAAACGAATGTTTATTGAGCAACGCAAAAGATTTTTCCCTTTGCCTGATTTTGATTTGTCTGACCCGAGTAAAGTTGTGGTAAAAATTGCGGGTAGAATTTGGGATGAAAACTACACCAAGTTACTAATGAGTAAAACAGATTTAGACTTAAAAACTGTTGTTTTATTAGATAGAGTTCAGAAATCACTACCAATATCAGAAAACGAAATTAAGCTACTCCGAAAAGAAAAATTGGTTGAAGGCAGAAAAAACAGTTTATATATTTCGGCTTCTATTGCCAAAGTAACAGGAGACAAATCATCTTACATAAAGTTAAGAGGGTTCAAAGATGAACATTATAAAAAAATGATTCTCGACTATTTAGGTGCATATCGAACCGCAAGTAAACAAGATATAGACAAACTAATTTTAGACATACTTCCTAATATTTTAGATGAAAACAAAAAGGCAAATAAGGTTCGGAATTTAGTATATGCAATGTCAAAAAGAGATAAAACCATAGTAAATAAAGGGACTACAAGAAATCCAGTTTGGCAGAAAGTATAACTAAAAGCAATTTTATTTAGATGAACTTTAGATGAACTTTAGATGAACTTGCAAAGTAGATAAGCCTATAACTGAATCACAAAAAGAAGAACAAAATATGGCAAAAGGCATACATACAGAACTAACCTTTGAATCTGCAATTGAAATTTCATTGCTGGAATCTGGTGGCTATAGAAAAGGTTTTTCAGAAGATTTTGATGCACAGTTGGGTTTGTTTCCAAAATACATTATTGATTTTCTTAAAACATCACAACCAACAGCGTGGGATAAATTAGCCAACATCCACAAAGATGAGGTGGATAAAAAAGTAATTCAAAGACTTGTAAAAGAAATTGACCTTCGTGGTATTCTGGATGTAATTCGTAAAGGCTTTACCGATTATGGTGTGAAGTTTCAAATGGCTTATTTTAAGCCCGAAAGCACACTCAATCCCGAAGCGGAATCACAATATTTATCCAATCATTTATCAGTCACCAGACAGCTTTATTATGAGCGAGTTGGCAAGAATTCGTTGGATATGGTATTGTCTTTGAACGGTCTTCCAATTGCCACCATTGAACTTAAAAATCAATTCTCTGGACAATCCGTTGACAATGCCAAAAAGCAATATGTGTATGACCGTGAACCCAATGAACCCATCTTTCAATTCAAGAAAAGAACGTTGGTACATTTTGCAGTAGATACCGATGAATGTTTTATGACCACCAAATTAGATGGAAAACGAACTCGTTATTTACCGTTTAACATTGGAAATAATAATGGTGCTGGAAACCCAGTAAATAAAATTGGTTACAGAACTTCTTATTTATGGGAATACGTTTGGTCAAAAAGCAGTTTTATGGATATTATTGGCAAATTCCTTCATCTGAGTGTGGAAGAATTTGAAATGAATGGGGTGAAAAAGAAAAAAGAAACTATCATTTTTCCAAGATTCCATCAAATGCAAGTGGTGCGAAAAATTACCAATGATTCCAAATTAAATGGAGCTGGTAAAAACTACTTGATTCAACATTCTGCTGGTTCAGGAAAATCAAATTCAATTGCTTGGTTATCCTATAGATTATCGAGTCTTCACGATGATGCAAACAATCGAATTTTTGATTCAGTTATTGTAATAACTGACCGTAAAGTATTGGATTCACAGTTGCAAAACACCATTTACCAGTTTGAACATAAAGATGGTGTGGTTCAGAAAATTGACAAAGATTCACAACAACTTGCCGATGCACTTTCAGCTGGTTCAAACATCATAATTACTACACTCCAGAAATTTCCTTTTATCCTGGATAAAATAGGTGAATTACCATCCAGAAAATATGCAGTTATCATTGATGAAGCTCATTCCTCACAAGGTGGTGAAGCAACCAAAAAAATGAAAGAAGTTCTTTCTGCAAAATCATTGGAAGAAGCTGAAAAAGATGAAGCATACTCAGGATTGGAAGAAGATGCCGAAGATGAAATTAGAAAATCAATGTTGGCACGTGGCAAACAAACAAATCTGAGTTTCTTTGGATTCACTGCAACACCAAAACCAAAAACAGTTGAGGTTTTTGGCACAATGGGAAGCAATGGTAAACCAGAACCGTTTCATTTGTATTCGATGAAACAAGCCATTGAAGAAGGTTTCATTTTAGATGTATTGAAGAATTACACCACTTATAAAACCTACTTCAAATTATCGAAAGAGATTAAAGATGACCCAAAAGTAAACAAGAAAAAAGCATCCAGAGCCATAGCAAGATTTATGTCACTCCACCCACATAATTTGGCTCAAAAAACGGAAGTAATGGTGGAACACTTCAGACAAATAGTGTCCAAAAAAATTGGTGGTAAAGCCAAAGCAATGGTGGTGAGTAGCTCTCGCCTTCACGCTGTGAGATACAAAGAAGAATTTGATAAATACATCCAAGAAAAAGGATATAAAGACATTAAAACAATAGTGGCATTTTCTGGAAAAGTGATTCACAACTTTGCACCAGAAGGTGTTACCGAAGTGGAACTGAATGGTTTTAGTGAAAAAATGCTTCCAAAGAAATTTGCATCCGATGAATATCAATTATTATTGGTTGCTGATAAATATCAAACAGGATTTGACCAGCCCTTATTGCATACAATGTATGTAGATAAAAAATTATCAGGTGTGAAAGCAGTGCAAACCCTATCCAGATTAAACAGGATGTGTGCTGGGAAAGAGGACACATTTGTACTGGATTTCGCAAATGATACCGATGAGATTTTGAATTCATTTCAACCATATTATGAACTTACATCCATCAAAGAAAACTCAGACCCAAATCATTTGTATGATTTAAAAGGAGAGATAGAAAAAGCAAATATTATTTGGGAAACGGAGATAAATAATTTTTGTAATGTGTTTTTCAAATCTGTCAAAACACTATCAGTATCGGAACAAGGGAAATTGAATTCTTACATTGACCCAGCAGTAGAACGATTCAAACAATTACCATTAGAAAACTCAAAAGATGATGTTATTGGAACAGAAATAACACAGGAAGATTTTAAAAACACGCTTCAAAGCTTCAATAGAACCTATTCGTTTCTGACCCAAATTATGCCGTTTTCGGATGTGGAATTGGAAAAGTTATTTACCTACACCAGATTCCTGTATAAGAAGTTACCTAGAACAAGTGAAAACGATAAATTCAAATTGGGTGATGAAGTTTCATTGGAATATTACCGACTTCAAAAGATTGCAGAGAATAACATTCTAATGGAAGACCAAGCCGTTTATGAGTTAGAAGGTGGTGGTGAAGCTGGAATCAGATTATCCAAAGAAGACCAAGTTGCATTATCTGAAATAATAGACGTTTTAAACAAGCGATTTTCAACTGAATTCAATATGGCTGATAAATTATTCTTTGACCAAATCGAAGAAGAATTAGCATCCGATTTAAAGTTATCAGAACAGGCGAAAAGCAATCCAATTGAGAATTTCAAGTTTGGTTTTGACGATTTGTTTATGGATAAGCTAATTGCAAGAATGGAACAAAATCAGGATATATTTTCTAAGATGATGGATGATAAAGATTTTGGAAATATTGTTAAGAGTTATATGTTGAAGAAGGTTTATAATAGGTTGAGTAAGTAAAATATTTAGAAAATGACAAAAGCTGAATTAAACAAGAAAATTGCAGAATCTGTTAATTATGAATGGTTTAAAACTCCACAGGAGGTTTTTAATTTTCACTATGTGAACATCGTTATGACCTTTACAGGAGTGTCTGCTATTTACGAATTTGTTAATCAACAGGTAAATGGTTGGGAAGGAATTGAGCAGGATTTGCCTAATGAATTTGTTCAATCGAAACAATATTTTAAAAGCATCCAGTCTAGTATTATTCAATTTGTTCAAAATTATTCAGAACTTGATGTTAACCAGCTTAATGGTCAATGGTCAACAGTCAAAAATACTATAATACAAATAAATCCAAAACCAATCACTTACAATTCTTCAATTACGAGTTTTTTAATTGACTTATATTCAAGTAATAGGGATTATTTTCAAGGGGCTTATAATTTTATTTTTGGGATAAGTTATAATATAAATGATAAGAATTTATTTTTCGGGGCAGTATTAGCCTATGAATTCACATTAAAAGAAAAAACAGAAATAACTGGTAGAAAAAAGCAAGAGCAGAAATCAATTTCAAGATTGAAAAATGATTTCCAAAAATACATTGAAAAATCTGAACTAGAGGTTGTTGATTACATTGAGAAAACATATATTTCATTCAATGATTATGTTCAAAAAATTGATGATTTAAAAAATGAAAAAGAAACAGAATTTTCCGAATGGTTTGAGAACACAAAAACAGAAGAATGGCAAAAATGGTATGATGAAAAAATTCAATCTCTAAAACGATTAGAAATTACCTATGAAGCAAATCTCAAATTAGAAAAACCAGCAAAGTATTGGCAAATTAAATCTACAAAATATTATGAACAAGGAAATACTGCAAAAAAAATATTGTTTTGGGTGATTGGGATTTCAGTAGTGTTTTTAGGAGTTATTCTAGTAGTTTCACCAAGTTGGATTTTCAATACCGTATTTAATGGAAATTCAATTGCTATTGTTAGATGGTCGATTGTCTTTATCACACTAATTTCATTAATAGCTTTTTCAGTAAAAGCACTAACTAAGTATATGTTTAGTTCATATCATTTAGCAAGAGATGCAGAAGAAAGACATACTTTAACCTTTTTCTATTTGGCTTTATTAAAAGATACAGAAGTAAAAGATGAAGACCGAAATTTAATATTACAATCATTATTTAGTAGAGTTGAAACAGGATTGCTCAAGGATGATTCATCTCCTACTATGCCTAGCGATACTATAAGTAAAATATTTACTAAAAATCAATGACACTAAATCAAAGTTAATGAAGGAAAATCAGAGGAAAAACTCTAGCAATCAAAAGAAAATTATTTGAGATTGATAAATGATTAAGTTTATTAGAATTCAATAACACTTTTTTTCCTTATTGTAATATGGTTCAGACAAAAATAAATGGAAAAACCTATCCTTTCAAAATCAACTTTTATTAGAGGCTTACAATGTGAGAAGTCATTGTATTTATACAAACATAATTACAATTTAAGAGATGGGATTTCATCTCAACTACAAGCTATTTTTAATCAAGGTACAAATGTTGGGATATTTTCACAACAATTATTCCCCAATGGTGCGGATGCTTCTCCAGTTGACCATTTCAAAATTCAAGAATCGGTTTTAAAAACAAAGGAATTTATGGACAATGGTGAATCAATTATTTATGAAGCCACTTTTCAATATAATGGTGTGTTGGTTGCCTTGGATTTATTGGTAAAAGACAATGAGGGGTGGAAAGCTTTTGAAGTAAAAAGTTCAACAAGTATCTCTGAAACTTATATAAATGATACTGCCATACAGTATTATGCAATTACCAATTCTGGAATCGAACTTAAAGATATTTCAATTGTTTACATAAATAATCAATATTTAAAAAACGGTGATATAGAAGTAAAGGAACTGTTTACAATTGAATCGGTTTTGGAAAGAGTTAAAGCAGTTGTTCCATCGATACCAAATCAAATTGAGTCTTTTAAAAAATTAATAGTACAAGATTCTGTCCCTGATATTGATATTGGAATTCAATGTTCCACACCTTACGGTTGTGATTTTATGGGTCATTGTTGGAAACATATTCCAGAATATTCCATTTTTAATATTTCTAATTTATACACCACCAAAAAGTTTGAACTATATGAAAATGGTATCATTTCTTTTGAACAATTGGATTTAAACAATTCCAAATTAAATCCAAATCAACTTTTACAAGTTACAAGTGAATTAAACAGCACTACATACATTGATAGAAATAATATTATAGAATTCATAAAAGACATTGAATACCCATTGTATTATCTCGATTTTGAAACAATGACATCAGCTGTTCCAATCTTTGATAACAGCAGACCATATCAACAGCTAGTTTTCCAGTATTCATTGCACATTCAAACAGAAAACGGTAAATTAGAACATAGAGAATACTTAGCAGAAGCTAATCCAAATATAGACCCCAGAATTAACTTCATTAAACAATTGATAAATGATTGTGGTGACACTGGTGATATTTTGGTTTATAACATTGGATTTGAAAGGGGTAAACTAAATGATTTAATTTCATTGTTTCCTATCTACACTTATGAAATTAGTAATATCATTGGTCGCCTTAAAGATTTGATGATACCATTTCAAAAAAAATGGTATTACACCCCAGAAATGAAAGGCAGTTACTCAATCAAATATGTATTACCAGCTTTAGTTCCAGAACTCTCGTACCAAGATTTAGAAATAAAAGAGGGTGGTACAGCAAGTTCAATATTTGCTAAAATGGTTTTAGGTGAGTTTCAAGGTGATATTGATAAAACTAAAATGGATTTATTAGAGTATTGCAAATTAGATACTTATGCAATGGTTAAAATATTGGAAAAGCTAAAAGAAGCTACTCAATAAAATATTTATCATACTTAAAGTAGCTTTCATATTTTCATTGACACAAGTGTGTACTTGAATGAGATTAATAAACGAAGTTCTCACAGTGGCTATTCCAGTTAAATGATTCTAACTCAAATTTTATTATTTCTTGAATGGATTTATTAATTGGTTCATTTCCATACCAAACCATGACAATAGAAGAACCATCAAATTGATTTTTTTTATCATTTACAGGTTTGCTGGTCAACCAAGCCGAATACGTAAAAGGTTTGAGTTCCGTTTCTGAAATTTTTATATTGGCTTGTTTGTAAACAACTTTTCTTTCGCCCCATTCAGATGGATATGATGTTCTTTTTAAGATTTCATCGTTTAATTCTTCATTTGGCTTACCTGATATTAATCCAGAATATGTAGGAGTCATATTGAATCCTTCAATTGTTATTATTTTTCCTGTGCTTAGTGTGATTATTAAATTTCTCATTTTTATCTCTTTATTTATAAATATCTTCAATATTGAAAATGACCAAAAAGTTTGACTTCTAAAAATAGTGAAACCCTAAATTATAAATAAAAAATCTCTTAGCCCAGGAAAAACAGGCTTTTACTTGTGTAATCCAAAAATCCCTGGAACCTTTGCAAAGTTGTTATAAAATAAGGTTTACCTTTTCGTATAACAGCAAAAGAGCAAAAAAAGACCTTTGAGACCAACAAAATGACCTCAATAATCAGTAACCCTTTTTTTATAACAGTAAACTATGAAAACACCAGTTGCAATTTTCGGAAGAGTAAGTTTGGATTCTATGGATTTCCAAAGACAGATTAGTGATTTACAAAAGGTCGCTGATAGATTGAATTATGAAGTTGTAAGTATAATAACAGAGAAAATATCAGGTGCTAAGAACAATGATGAACGTTTGGGTATTCGGCAATTGCTTCTTGAAGCCCGACAAGGTAAATTTCAAAAAATTTTATGTACTGAGGTCTCAAGATTAGGTAGGTCAACCATTCAAACTTTAAGACTTTTGGAAGAACTACACCAAATGGGAATTAGTGTTTATCTACAAGACCTAAATTCAGAAACTTTAAATGAAAATGGAGAAATAGGATTTCAAACAGAAATTATGCTTCACATGTTAAGCTTGTTCGCAAAAAATGAGAGAAGAAATTTGATTGATAGGATTCGTTCTGGAATGTTACAAGCAAAAAAAAATAATATCCATTGTGGAAGACCAATTAACAGCAAAGAAAAGAAAGCTGATTTTTTAGCAAAATACCCAAAAGTAATAGATGGGCTTGGTAGAGGATTCAGTATTAGAGAGTGTGTAAAATTGTATGATGTATCATTGGCTACTGTGGCTAAGGTAAAGGGATGTTTGTAATATCCAGTTAATCAATTATTTTATCTTGATGAATTTGTAATAAGTTATCAGTTATCGTTGTGAAGCCAGCTAAAATTTCACTTAATTCAGATACATTTTCATACTCATACATTGAATCATCATAATATCTTTCATAATAATCTTCATCCATTTGTTCAGAAGGGTCAAATGCACTTAAATACTTATCTTGATATTGATATATGAATGGTTTTTTCCTTAATCCTTTTCGGCACACAACAACTTTAAGTGTTCCTCCAATTTCTTGACCATTGATTTGCAATTTAATATCCAACCTAATAAACTGAAAGTTGATAGCTGTAATTTTAACATTCTTTATAATTTGTTTAAATATAGATTGTAGTTTGTTTCTATCATTTTTGGCTTGTTTTAAAATGCTATCGTCAAGTTTAATTTTTGATAGATTCTTTAAAGATTTTTTATTTGATTCAAGTTGTTTTGTTTGTGTTGAAAGTTGAACTGATAGGTTATTTGATATTGATATTAATTCAGCTTTTTTAATATTGTGTCGTGTTTTTGATGCAACTTTAACATCTTCAGTATCATTTTCGTTTTCATCAAGGTAAGCATTAACCAACTTGTCGATTTTAATTTCATTTTGTTTTATCTCTTTTTCAATAAATGGAATTGATGTTTCAAGTAAACTTATTTTATTAGTAATATCTATTTTGATACTGTCAGTATCATTTAAGTATTTTAATACAGTTGGAGATTTACAAAGTATGTTATATATTGAACTATCAACAAGGTCAATATTCACACCTAAATTCGCACAAGGTTTAACATCATTTACAACCCTTGACGAACAAACATACACTTGTTTTAAATCTGATACTTGATGCGTATAATTACGACCACATACACCGCATGTAGTTAAATATTGAAGTAGTATAACATTCTTTGTATGTATATTTCTACCATTCCCTTTTTTACCTAGACGTATATCAGTACATTCATCAAATATTTTTTTTGATATAATTGCTATATTTGGTGCATCGAATGGTTCAGAATTATCAATTAATTTCCCATTAGCATCTTTTCTTTTTTTCTTTTTGAATATTCGTTTACCATAGTATATAGTATTTGTTAAAATGACATATATTTGATTTGCTGTCCATTTAATATTATTAGCTTGTTTGCCTTTATATTCTTTGTCTTCGAATGCTTTATTGGTTCTTGTTGGTATATTATCTTTGTTTAATTCCTTTGCAATATGCCCCATTCCAAAACCTTGTTTATATTGTTCAAAAATCAATTGAATTATCTTTGATTCTTCTTTATCAATTGCCAGTTTTTTATGTTCATCTTTTAAATATCCATAAGGTTGCATTAGTCCACCAGTTACACCACCATCAAAAATTTTTTGTTTCAATCCAGATGAAGCCCTAGATTTAAAAACATCAATTTCAATTTGAGCAAAATCCATCAACAACCCAAGTACAGCGAATTTTGTTTTATCAATACTACCGTCAGGATTTAAGAAATGTGAACCACCATTTGTTGATGTTACACACACATCAATACCTTGTTCAAGTAGGTTAGTTACTATTATTCTTGCCTCAATAGGTTTTCTTCCTACACGAGAAAGTTCAGTAACGTAAAGACATTTATAAAATTTGGGTTTAGATTCAACTTTATTTAAAAAACGTGTTAACTCGGGTCTCTCTTTTGAACCTTTGAAACCACTTATTTTTTCAGCATAAACATCAATATTTATTTCATTTTCTTTATACTGACTATGTATATACTTTGTTATATCTGTTATTTGTCGTTCAAACATTTGATTTTTTGTTGAGACCCTTACATAAATTGCTAAATTTACCATCTGAAAAAGTTTAAATTCAATTACAAATATAATTAAATAAATCAAAGTATGGTTCACTTATGCTTGCTCCGTGGCATCAATGTTTCCGGACACAATATGATAAAAATGGAGGCTTTGAAAACGACTTTAGAAGCCATTGGTTTCGAAAATGTGCAAACCTATGCACAATCTGGAAATGTTTTTGTGGATACCAATGAAGAAAATGCTGCCAAGGTAGGTTTCCAAATCAAGCAGGAAATCTTCAAGGTTTTTGGTCACGAAGTTCCGGTCGTGGTTATTGGCAAAACAGATTTAGAATCCTGTTTGAAGAACAATCCTTTTTTGAAAGAGGCGGCTATGGATTCCAAGAAATTATACGTGGCTTTTGTTTCTATGGAGTTACGAAGCGACAGTATCAACGATTTGAGAATTAGCCAATTTAAACCCGACGAAGCCAGTATTGACTCCAGTCGGATCTACATTAAATATGCCGTTGGTGCTGGAAAAACAAGGTTTGACCAAAAATATATTGAAAAAAGATTGAATGTAACGGCGACGATTAGGAACTGGAATACGGTGAGGCAATTGTTGAAAATGTTTGAAGAGAAATAAATAATCGTATAAGTGATAAATGTTGTCAAGTCGGGCACATTCAAGACCAAACGTTGAATCTCGATTGCGCCAGACTTGACAGTTAAAGAGATTAAGGACAGAATTAGTGGAAATTTGTGTAATTCGTAGCGAAGAGCATCCAATACGAATCGTCTTAAAAAACCTTTTTTTAATAGTTCAAAAACAACCTATTTCCCCACCAAATCACAATACCAAAACCCAAAATCAAAAGCATCGGAAGTATTGCTGTCGCAAGCTGTATCCGAAGAATCCTCTTTCGGTTTTTCGTATTTTCGATACACGACTTCGCCAATTTCAAAGTCTATGGGCTTGGAGAAAATAGGGCCGTCAAAAGTGAAAGTGTGGAATTCTCCGTTCTCGCCGCAAACATCCACGTTTTTGGGCAAATCGTTGATGAAATCTTGATCGATGACGCGACCCACAAAACTTTTGTCCAGAAAACGCTCGTTGACACAAACCACAATGGTTTTAAAACCCAGACTTATAAATTCCTGTATTAGGTTTTGGGTTGGAATTTTCCAAAGCGGGAATACGCCTTCAAAACCTATTTCGGACAATTTATCTTCCCGATATTTTCGTAAATCCTCCAGAAAAATATCTCCAAAAACAGAATGGGTGACGCCTTGGTCTTTCAGTTTTACCAATATTTCCCGCATCACCTTTTCATAGACTTCCATCGAAGGCATTTCGGGAATTTGCATAATTTCAAGCGGTAACCCGATGCTTTCGGCTTGTTGTTCCAGTAATTCTACCCGAACGCCGTGCATAGAAATGCGCTGAAACTGTTGGTTTACGCTCGTGAGTAAACAGGCAATATCAAATTCTTGATCTTGCACTATTTTGTATAAGGCCAGCGCGGAATCTTTTCCGCTGCTCCAGTTAAATAAGGCTTTCTTTTTCAATGGGATTTTCTTATGGTTTTTGTAGTTGTAAATTTAAACTATTAATTTGTTGTGCTGAATATTTTGTGTAGAGACTATGCGTCTCTACGTCGTACGTTTCTGCAAATCTAATCGGTTAAAAAATCTGGGGTTATTTTGAATTCTTGCTTTAGAATTTATAGCAATAAAATGCTTACTTTTATTGCTTTCATCTTTTTGCAAATTAACAAAACCCTTTGATTAAATGTCATTATTCAAAAACAAATACAGAATTGAATCAAACCGATTGAAAGATTGGGATTATTCCAGCAATGCCATTTATTTTCTAACTATTTGTACTTCACATAGAGAATGCATTTTCGGTTCAATTGAAAATAAAAAAAATGATTTTAAATGAAAAGGGGAATATCGTCGAAGAAGAAATTCTAAATTCCATAAAAATCAGGGAAAATTGGATTTTTCATAATTGGAAAGTTATGCCAAATCACGTCCATTTATTGATTGAAATAAACAAACCGTTTATCCAAAAATGGAATTATTCTATAAAAACAATTTTGCAAGAGGATATAGATATTGAATTAGAAAATTTAGTTCTTTTCAATAAAAATTTTGAAACACAATCCAAAGAGACGCATAGCAATGCGTCTCAACAATCCGTTAAAAAAAAATCTAAAGAGATGCATAGCAATGAGTCTCAACAGAATAAACTAACGGATGAAAATGAAAATAGCACAAAAAAATTATCAAGGAGGCCAAGATCGATTTCCTCATTTGTTGGAGGAATTAAAGGTACCGTTACATCAAAAATCAATGAATTAAACAATCTTTTCGAAGGTTCAATTTGGCAATCTAATTTTCACGACCATATTGTAAGAAGTTATGAGGAATTCAAAACTGTCTATTACTACATAGAAAACAATCCGAAGAATTGGGAAGATGACACTTTTAATCCAATAAATTCTAAAAAATAACTTTTGATTAATTATGCGCTATCTTTTTCTCTTAATTTCCACCATCACATTTGCACAACAAACTAAATTTGTTGATTTCAAATCGGTTTCCGGTCAAGTGACAATTAATCCCAAAGAAAAATCAGTTTCGGGAGCGGTTCGTTATTGGTTTGATGTTTTGAAACCCATTGACACCATCAAAATTGACGCCCAGAATATGACGTTTTCCGAGGTGGAAATGAACGAACAGAAAATTAAATTCAGCACCAATGGGAAACAACTTTTGTTGATTTTTCCGTTCGAAAAAGGGAAAAACACAATCCGCTTTAAATATAAGGCAATCCCAAAACAGGCATTGTATTTTGTTGGACATTTCGACTGTGCTCAGTGTGACAAATCGAATGTCATCCCGAGCGCAGTCGAGGGACAGATTTGGACGCAAGGTCAGGGAAAATATACCAGCAATTGGTTTCCGAGTTTTGACGACGTGAATGAAAAAATGATTTTTAATTTGGAAGTCGTTTTCGACTCCAAATACCAAGTGATTTCGAATGGAAAATTAATCAATGGCAATATCAATATCAATGGCAATTTTAAAAATTGGAAATACAGTATGCAAAAACCAATGAGTTCCTATTTATTGATGCTTGCCATCGGGAAATTCGACAAAAAAATCGAGTTTTCAAAGTCCAGAATTCCTTTGGAAATGTATTATGAACCCAATACTTTGGCCAAATTTGAACCCACTTATCGCTATTCAAAACAAATTTTCGACTTTCTGGAAAAGGAAATAGGAGTAAAGTATCCTTGGAAAATATACAAACAAATTCCGGTTCGGGATTTCCTTTATGGCGGAATGGAAAACACCTCGGCAACGCTTTTTTCCAGTCAATATGTCGTGGATTCAACCGGTTTTGAAGATAGAAATTACACGAATGTGAATGCACACGAACTGGCACATCAATGGTTTGGAGATTTGGTCACAGCCGAAAGCGGAAAAAACCATTGGCTTCAGGAAGGTTTCGCCACGTATTATGCCTTGCTGGCCGAAAAAGAAATTTATGGCGACGATTATTTTTATTCCAAATTATACAACTATGCGCAAGAACTCAAACAGGCTTCAAAAACCGATACGATTCCAATTTTGAATCCGAAAGCGAGTTCGTTGACTTTCTACCAAAAAGGAGCTTGGGCGTTGTATGTTTTGCGAGAAGGAATTGGCGAAAAAGCCTTTAGAAAATCAGTTCAAAACTATCTCAAGAAATATTCCTTCCAGAACGTAACTACGCAGGATTTCCTTGCCGAAATCAAGAAAATTTCGGATTATGATTTGGATAATTTTTGTAAAGTATGGCTCGAAACACCTGGTTTTAATAGTCAAATTGCCAATGATTTACTTTCTAAAAATAAATCTATCCAAACGCTTTTTGAAATTGAAAAATCAAGAAATAAACCTTTGTCCGAAAAGAAAGTGTTTTTTGCCAAAATCCTTCAATCGGATGTGTATTCGTCTGTAAAAGAAGCTATCATATATCAATTGAAAAACGAAAATTTTGAAGACTCGAAACCGTTGTTGATTCTTGCTTTGGCAACCAAAAATAGGCAAGTTCGCCAAGCGGTTGTTGGTATTTTGACTAAAATCCAGGAAGAATTTAGAACTCAATATGAAAGTCTGCTTGATGATAAATCGTATCAAACACAGGAAATCTCCTTGTATAATTTGTGGAATAATTTTCCCGAACATCGTATAGAATATTTGGAAAAATCAAAGAATTGGATTGGTTTCAATGATTATAATTTGAGGACTTTGTGGTTGTCGCTGGCATTGTCGACTGCTGAATATTCGGTAAACAAAGAAGGGTTAATCGATGAATTGATTAATTATTCTTCACCCAATTTTGAAGCCACGACACGACAAAATGCTTTAGAAAAACTGATTGCTTTCCATTTGATAAACGAAACAGTTTTGAAAAATTTGGTCAACGCAACGACTTCTCCTATGTGGCAATTTTCTAAATTTGGCAGAGAAAATATTCGGGCGTTGCTAAAAAATAAAGAAATGAGAATTTCATTTGAGAGAATTTTACATAATTTAGACGAAAAAGAGCAATTTCAATTGAACCGATTGTTGAAGGAGTAATATTTTAAACAAATTCTATGAGAGCATTAGTGATTTCGGGAGGAGGGAGCAAAGGCGCGTTTGCCGGTGGCGTGGCTCAGTATCTTTTGGAAAAAGAAAAAAATGAATACGATTTATTCATAGGGACATCATCAGGAAGCTTACTCATCTCTCATTTGGCTTTGGGAAAAATTGATAAAATCTATGGTGTTTTTACGAGGGTTCATATGGATAAAATATTCGATATCAACCCCTTTATTGTCAAGAACAAGAAAGGAATAGACGTAGTTACGGTTAACCATTTCAGTGTTATTTGGCAGTTTTTAAGAAAAAAAAGAACTTTTGGGGAAAGCAAAAATTTACAAAAATATATCAAATCCAATTTTTCTATTTCTGAATTCAACCTTTTGAAAGCTACGAAAATCGATGTTGTGGTTACCGTTACAAATATCTCAAACAATGAAGCAGAATATAAATCAATAAATGATTGTACGTATGATGAATTTTGCGATTGGATCTGGATTTCAAGTAATTATGTTCCTTTTATGAGTTTGGCTACCAAAAATGGAAATGAATATGGTGATGGAGGTTTTTCGAGTTTGGTTCCAATTAAGGAAGCAATTAATCGTGGAGCTACAGAAATTGACGTTATTATTTTGGAAACAGAAATTGCAGTTAGCAAAATTTCAACTGGCAAAAATCCTTTTTCATTGCTGATAGATTTGTTTAGAATTACATTGGATCAAGTCGAAAAACAAAATATTGCATTAGGCAAACTAATCGCAAAAAATAGGAATATAAAACTTAATTTATATTATACCCAAACAAAACTAACTGACAATTCACTTATTTTCAATACAATAAATATGAAAAAGTGGTGGAAAGAAGGATATGAATATGCTCAAAACAAGAGTGATATTATGAGCGACAATAAACTATAATTACCACAATTGTGCCACTTCATTTTTGATAAATGCCAATGCGGCGCTACTTGGAGATGGTTTTTCCAATAAATCTCTTAAAATTACTTCCCGCAATTGATTGGCATCATTTATTTTTTCATTTTTTGTGGCCAAAAGTATCATTTGTATTGTAGCATTTTTGGCAGTTGTGATTGTTGACCAACATTCGTCTGAAATATAAATTTGTTGTGCTAAATTGTGCTCATATTCTTGTTCGATTTGTGCAATTACAAAGTTTTGGTAGTCTTTTTTATCTTCTGAAATAGGCGTAATTCGAACCAATAATTGAGATGGATTAATGCGCTCCAAAAACAAAGTCATTCGCTCATAAGCTTGTAAACGCAGTGCTAAAGTGTCAGGTTTTGTGTCTTTTTGCAATAAATATTTTCTTTTTTCAGTCTCATTTTTTGTGTACAATTCAAAGAAACTATAAGCCACAAATGCCATTATTAATGTTGGCAAAGTGTAACTTACTAATTCTATTATTCGTGTTGAATCCATTGGTGATTTTTATTTTTTATTAACCAAAGACAAATTAACGAATAAACAAATAAACTTATATATTACATTTGGTAAAATTTTAATAAAAATGGAAACCTACATCATTGTTATACTTTGTTTAGCCGCTTTTGCCGCTGGATTTATAGATGCCATCGTGGGTGGCGGCGGATTGATACAAACCCCGGTTGGATTGATTATGCTGCCCAATTTTCCCGTTTCCACAGTCATTGGCACATTAAAAGTACCCGCTTTCAGCGGAACTTCCTTTGCTGCCTATCAATATCTTAAAAAAGTGGATATGAACTGGAAACTACTCATTATTATGATGCTTTTAGCATTTCCATCGGCATTTTTGGGATCGACTTTGTTGACTTATGTGAGCAATGATTTTATGAAACCTTTATTGTTGGTTGTTCTGTCGTTTTTGGTGATTTACACTTATGCCCAGAAAAATTTTGGGCAGCATATTGTAAAAACGCATTCTGCCAGAACCCAAGTTCTTTATGCCGTCCTAATCAGTTTTGTGGTTGGTTTTTACGATGGATTCATTGGTCCCGGCACAGGAAGTTTTTTAGTTTTGGCTTTCATTGCCTTGATGGGATTTGATTTTTTGCACGCTTCCGCCAATGCAAAAATGGTCAATCTGGCGACCAATTTTGGTTCAATTTGCCTGTTTATGTTGAAAGGCAAAATCTTATGGGCAATCGCAATTCCAATGGCTTGTTGCAATGCATTTGGTGGCTGGCTTGGCGCAAAATTAGCCATCAACAAAGGGAATAAGTTTATTCGGATTTTCTTTTTGGTCGTCGTTGTTGGCACCTTGATCCGGTTTGCTTACGACGTGTTTTATAAATAGTTTTAAATCTACTTTTAAAGTCCCAGTATTCAGTTGCAGTGTGCGGTTGCTTGCTGAAAACTGCGACTGAAAACTGTTTACTAAACTCAATTCTTAATTCTTAAATCCTTATTTTTGCATTCAACAGAAAAATTTTATGCGTAAATACATTGACCAACTTAACGAAGCCCAACGTGAACCCGTATTGCAAAAAGATGGGCCAATGATTATTATTGCCGGTGCCGGTTCAGGAAAAACGCGTGTATTGACGATTCGTATTGCCTATTTGATGAGTTTGGGAGTTGATGCTTTTAGCATTTTGGCACTTACTTTTACCAATAAAGCGGCGCGCGAAATGAAAAAACGTATCTCCGATATTGTGGGTTCCAATGAAGCCAAAAATCTTTGGATGGGGACTTTTCACTCGGTTTTTGCACGAATTCTGCGTTCCGAAGCGGATAAATTGGGTTATCCTTCAAATTTCACGATTTACGATACTCAAGATTCTGTTCGGTTGATTTCGGCAGTCATCAAGGAAATGCAATTGGATCGAGACGTTTATAAACCCAAACAAGTTTTAAGTCGGATTTCAAGTTACAAAAATAGTTTGATAACCGTAAAAGCCTATTTCAACAATCCCGAATTGCAGGAAGCCGATGCGATGAGCAAAAAGCCTCGATTGGGCGAAATTTACCAAAATTATGTGGACAGATGTTTCAAGGCTGGCGCAATGGATTTTGATGATTTATTATTGAAAACCAATGAACTGCTGACTCGTTTCCCAGAAGTTTTGGCCAAATATCAAAACCGTTTTCGATATATTTTGGTCGATGAGTACCAAGATACCAATCATTCACAATATTTGATTGTTCGAGCTTTATCGGATAAATTCCAGAATATATGCGTCGTGGGCGATGATGCTCAAAGTATTTATGCGTTTCGTGGCGCCAACATCAATAATATCCTGAATTTCCAGAAGGATTATGAAGGCGTGAAAACCTTTCGATTAGAACAGAATTACCGTTCGACAAAAAATATTGTGGAAGCGGCGAATTCGATTATAGACAAAAACAAAACCAAACTTGACAAAATTGTTTGGACTGCCAATAGTGATGGTGCCAAGATAAAAGTGCATCGCAGTATGACTGATGCCGAAGAAGGGCGTTTTGTGGCCAGCACTATTTTCGAACAAAAGATGCAAAATCAGATGCTCAATGGTCAATTTGCCATTTTGTATCGCACCAATGCGCAGTCCCGTGCTATGGAAGATGCGCTCCGGAAACGAGATATTCCGTATCGAATTTACGGTGGTTTATCCTTTTACCAAAGAAAAGAAATCAAGGATGTTTTGTGCTATTTGCGATTGGTCATCAATCCAAAAGATGAAGAAGCTTTGATTCGGGTTATCAATTATCCGGCGCGTGGAATTGGAGACACAACAGTCGAAAAATTGACTGTCGCCGCCAATCATTACAAGCGTTCCATATTCGAAGTAATGCAGAATATTGATAAAATTGACTTAAAACTGAATTCGGGAACCAAGCAAAAACTACAAGATTTTGTTACGATGATTCAGAGTTTTCAGGTGATAAATGAAAATCAGGACGCCTTTTATATCACGGATCACGTGGCCAAGAAAACAGGATTAGTACAAGAATTAAAGAAAGACGCCACGCCGGAAGGAATGGCAAAAATCCAAAATATCGAGGAATTATTAAACGGAATCAAGGATTTTACCGAAGGTCAAAAAGAAATTGACGGAGCCCGTGGTGCCTTATCCGAGTTTATGGAAGATGTGGCATTGGCAACTGATTTGGACAAAGATACCAGTGACGAAGATCGTGTTGCGTTAATGACAATTCATTTGGCTAAAGGACTCGAATTTCCGTATGTTTTTGTCGTGGGAATGGAAGAAGATTTGTTTCCTAGCGCGATGAGTATGAGCACCCGAAGCGAGCTCGAGGAAGAACGCCGGTTGTTTTATGTGGCATTGACAAGGGCTGAACATCAGGCGTATTTGACGTATGCGCAATCGCGTTACCGTTGGGGAAAACTGACCGATAGTGAACCTTCCCGTTTTATTGAAGAAATCGACGGACAATACCTGGAATATCTCACCGCTGAAGAAACCAATTATCGCTACAAACCGATGATTGACAGCGATATTTTTGGTGATATTGATAAATCCAGATTGCGTTTGGCAAAACCTGTTACAGGAACTCCACCCAAATATATTACAGATAATGAGCCGGTTTCTTCGGTAAATATTCGTAAATTGAAACCAGTTTCCAATAATTCTTCTTCGGGAAGTGCCAATTTATTTGACAATAAATTGGTCGCAGGAAATATCGTGATGCACGAACGTTTTGGTAAAGGAGAAGTCTTAAACCTTGAAGGCACGGGTGCCGACAAAAAAGCGGAAATCAAATTTGAAGTGGGAGGAATCAAGAAATTGTTGTTGCGATTTGCGAAATTGGATGTGATTGGATAAAAAATTTGTTTCAAGTTTAAGGTTTAAAGTTGTTGGTAAGAAGAACTTTAAACTTTAAATATTTTAACCTTAAACTAAAAAAAATGGCACAATTCATAAAAATATACCCGGATAAACCCAACGAAGCGGCTATAGCCAAAGTCGTAAAGGTTTTAAAAGAAGGTGGTTTGGTTATTTATCCAACGGATACGGTTTACGGATTGGGTTGCGATATTACCAATACTAAGGCTCTGGAACGCATTGCCAAAATAAAAGGAGTGAAGTTGGAGAAAGCTAATTTTTCGTTTATTTGCCACGATTTAAGCAATCTTTCGGATTATGTGAAGCAGGTGGATACGGCTACTTTTAAATTGCTAAAAAGAGCTTTGCCGGGTCCATATACTTTCATTTTGCCCGGAAATAATAACTTGCCCAAGGAATTCAAGAAGAAAACTACTGTCGGAATCCGTATTCCGGATAATTCGATTGCATTGGAAATTGTCCGTCAATTAGGCAACCCAATTGTTTCCACTTCCATTCACGATGAGGATGACGTAATTGAATACACCACAGATCCAGAACTCATTTTCGAGAAATGGCAAAACTTAGTTGACGTTGTTGTTGATGGCGGTTATGGTGACAATATCGGTTCAACCATTATTGATTTATCAGGAGATGAACCAATTGTAGTGAGAGAAGGGAAGGGGAGTTTGGATATTTTATAAAATCCAACAATTCAGTGTGAAATAATTGTTACCGTAATGTTGTTATGTAGGGAATAATTTATACATTTACATAATTTCTTAAGAAGATTTCACTTCTGATATGACAATATATACCGAATGTTGTTCTTAATTTATATATTTAATTGGTTATTAATAAACGAATTAGGAAACATAAAAAGCAGGTCAATTGACCTGCTTTTTTCTTGATTATAAAATAATAAAAGAAATATTTACTGTTGTTGTTTTTTCATTTCTTTTTCAACCATTTCGTAGAACTGATCGATTTTTGGCAATACCACAATACGTGTTCTTCTGTTTCTTGCTCTGTTTTCAGCAGTATCATTTCCAACTAATGGAACATATGAACTTCTACCTGCAGCAATAAGTTGCGCTGGATTTACTTTCAAATCATTAGCTAACACACGGATGATAGAAGTAGAACGTTTTACGCTTAAATCCCAGTTATCAAGTAAAACTCCGTTGCTGATATAAGGAACATTATCCGTATTACCTTCAACCATACATTCAAAATCAGGCTTATCGTTAACCACTTTGGCCACTTTTGCCAAAACTGATTTTGCTTTATCTGTTACATCGTAGCTACCACTTTTAAATAATAATTTGTCGGCGATTTGTATAAAAACCACTCCTTTTTCAACATTTATTTCGATATCTGGATCAGAAATTCCAACCGAAGCTTTTAAACTTGTTACAACAGCAAGTGTCACACTGTCTTTTTTGGTAAGGGCATCTTGCATTCTGCTTATTTTCAAATCTTTCTCTTTAATTGACTCCAAAGCTTTTTCAACATTATCAGCCCCTTTCGTGGTCAATATTGTCATATCTTTTGAGCTGTTGATTAAAGTTTGGTTGTGTTCTTTTAAACCAGCAACAGTTGCCGTAAGACCCGCTTTGTCTTCCAGACAAGAATTCAATTTTACAGTACAAGTATTCAGTAAATCTTGAGTTTCTTTATTTCTGGCTTCAAGATCAGTGTATTTCTTTTTTGAAACACAGGAAGTCAAAAGAGCTAAGACGGATAAGGCAATTACAATTTTTTTCATAAATTTAGAGTTAAGTATTAGTGACAAATTTAGGTTTTAATGATTAAATATTATATATAATTTTTTGTTAATTTTTTTTAACAAAAACTGTGCCGCCATTTATATAATAGGAATAAACGATACTTCTCTTATTATAGTATTTTTCGGATTGAAATTTGGCTCTTTTTTTATAATGAACAGAAAAAAGAGCATAAAATGAAAAATGTGCTTTTACTATTGCCAATAAATGTTTGGATTTTCCCTGCAAAAGAAATTGTATTCCGGCAATTCCATCTAAAATTAGACGAGTGAAAATCACGGGAAACAATTGTTTTTTTGGTAGGTTTTTCAATAACATCAACAACGAATTTCTGAAATTCAAAAAGGTTTTTTTAGGATTTCCCAGTTGCAAAGTGGCTCCACCCACGTGATAAACAACTGATTGTGAATTGTATTTTACTTTATATCCTTTATTGAGCGCTCGCCAACACAAATCTATTTCCTCTTGATGCGCAAAAAAATCGGCATCGAAACCTTCTAATTCATTGTAAACCGAACTTCGAATGAAAAAGCAGGCACCCGAAGCCCAAAATATTTCACAATTGTCATCGTATTGCCCCTTATCTTTTTCCAAAGTTTCAAAAATGCGACCACGACAATAAGGGTAACCGTATTTATCAATAAATCCTCCGGCAGCACCGGCATATTCAAAGTATTCCTTGCGCTTATAATCCAATATTTTAGGTTGAATAATGGCCGTTTGAGGTTCGTTTTCGAAAGTTTCAATGATAGATTGTAGCCAATTTTCGGTCACCTCAATATCCGAATTGACCAAGGCATAAATTTCGGCATCAATATGCTTTAAAGCTTCATTATATCCTCTGGCAAAGCCAAAATTACTTTCGTTCCTGATGATTTGTACCGTCGGGAAATTGGCTTTTACAAATGCAATAGAATCGTCTGTTGAAGCATTATCTGCGACATAAATTGTGGCTTCAGGGGAAAATTGGACAATGGAGGGTAAAAACTGTTCCAACAATTTTGTTCCATTCCAATTGAGTATAACAACAGCTATTTTCATTTAGATTATTTCATTTTTAGATTTGAAATCCGGCAATGCTGCCAAAAACTCGTATTTTTCGTTTTCAAAATCCATAAGGCAAAAGTAATGATTATGACCATTGGTTACCATCAAATATTCGGCTTTCAAAGTCATATTGTAACGGGCAATTTGGTCAAAAGTGGCTTGAGCCGTTTTAATTTCGGGAGCTTTGCATTCGATTAATAGAAAGATGGAGCCATCAGGATTGAAAACAACAACATCATATCTTTTCCGTAATCCATTGACATTTAGAACTTTTTCTACGTTTATCAATGATTTCGGGTATTTTTTTTCTTCCAATAAAAAACGGACAACGTGTTGGCGAACCCATTCTTCGGGAGTGAGAATGATAAATTTTTTCCTGATTTCATCAAAAATAGATACTTTATTTTCGCTATTTTTGAAACGGAAAGAATAAGAAGGAAAATTCAGTTGCTGCATCTTGCAAAAATAGTTAATTTAGTTTAAGGTTTCAAGTTTCAGGTTGCGCAACTTGAAACTTGAAACCTTAAACCTGAAACAAAAATAATGGACGAAGTAATAAAAATAGTAAACAATATCAAGAGCGGCAATATCAAACCCATCTACTTTTTGATGGGGGAGGAATCGTATTATATTGACAAATTATCCGATTATATTGAGCAAAATGTGTTGACCGAAGACGAAAAAGGCTTCAATCAAACTGTTTTGTATGGACGTGATGTTTCGATAGAAGATATTGTTTCGACAGCCAAACGTTATCCAATGATGGCCGAACGCCAAGTCGTGATTGTAAAGGAAGCACAGGATTTGTCACGAACCATTGACAAACTCGAAAGTTATGTCGAAAACCCAATGCCATCAACGGTTTTGGTTTTTTGTTATAAATACAAAACATTGGACAAGCGCAAGAAAATGACCAAAATGTTGGACAAAGTTGGCGTGGTTTACGAAAGCAAGAAATTGTATGAAAATCAAGTGGGCGAGTGGATCAAGCGCGTTTTATCAGGAAAAAGTTATTCGATTGAACCCAAAGCCAATGCAATGTTGGTGGAATTTTTGGGAACTAATTTGAGTAAAATCAATAACGAATTAGAAAAATTGCAAATTATTTTGCCGAAAGGCAGCACGATTACTCCCAAGCATATCGAGGAAAATATTGGATTCAGCAAAGACTTTAATGTGTTTGAATTGCGAAAAGCCATTGGAGAACGCAACCAACTCAAAGCCTACACCATCGCCGATAATTTTGCGCAAAATCCAAAAGACAATCCAATTGTAATGACCACAAGCTTGGTTTTTGGATTTTTTGTCCAATTATTAAAGTATCACGGATTGAAAGACAGAAATCCCAAAAATGTTGCGGCAGCATTGGGGGTAAACCCATTTTTCTTAAAAGAATACGACGTCGCTTTGCGCAATTACCCAATGAGGAAAGTGAGCCAGATTGTTGCCGCTTTAAGAGATGTTGACGTAAAAAGTAAGGGAGTTGGCGCTAATGCCTTGTCACAATCGGATTTGTTAAGAGAAATGCTTTATAAAATTTTTAATTAGCCGCTAAAATTCACGATATTTACACCTCCAAAAAATATAATATATAATAATAGAATTATGGGAATGAATAAAAATACCGTTTTAGGATGGGCTACTTTAATAATGCTAGTAATGGGATTGTTATTGATAGGATTAGGTGCTTTCAGATACGATGATGTGGCAGGTTGGGGATTTGTAGCTGTTGGAGTAGGTTTTTTGGCTAATGCCTGGGTATTTAGTTCATTAAAAGGAAGGCTTTAGAAATTATATTAAACATTGACCCGAGCCTGAAAGGCGAATTGACGAAGTAATTTTAAATTTTAAACTAAAAAAAATGGCAGACGATAAAAAGGTAATATTCTCAATGTCTAAATTGAGTAAAACCTATTCAAGCAGTAATAAGCAAGTTCTAAAAGATATTTATTTAAGTTTCTTTTATGGAGCAAAAATTGGTATTTTGGGTCTAAACGGTTCAGGGAAATCCACCTTATTGAAGATTATAGCTGGAGTGGATAAAAACTACCAAGGCGATGTGGTTTTTGCGCCGGGTTATACCGTGGGTTATCTGGAACAAGATCCACAATTGGACGACACAAAAACGGTGATCGAAATCGTAAAAGAGGGTGTTGCAGAGACAATGGCGGTTTTGGACGAATTCAACAAAATCAATGATAGTTTTGGTTTGCCGGAAGTCTATGAAGACGCCGATAAAATGCAACAATTAATGGATCGTCAAGCCGACTTGCAGGACAAAATAGACGCGCTTGGTGCTTGGGAAATCGACACCAAATTGGAGATTGCGATGGATGCGTTGCGCACACCGGAACCAGACACACCAATCAGAAATTTATCTGGAGGAGAGCGTCGTCGTGTGGCTTTATGCCGCTTGTTGTTGCAACAACCGGATGTTTTGCTTTTGGATGAGCCAACGAATCACTTGGATGCCGAAAGCGTACTTTGGTTAGAACAACACTTGGCACAATATGCAGGAACTGTAATTGCGGTAACGCACGATAGATACTTTTTGGATAACGTGGCAGGTTGGATTCTAGAACTCGATAGAGGAGAAGGAATTCCTTGGAAAGGAAATTATTCTTCTTGGCTGGAACAAAAAACGGGACGTATGGCCCATGAAGAAAAAGTGGCCTCAAAACACAGAAAAACACTGGAGCGTGAGTTGGACTGGGTTCGCCAAGGCGCGAAAGGACGCCAAACGAAACAAAAAGCCCGTTTGCAGAACTATGACAAACTCTTGAACGAAGACCAAAAACAATTGGATGAAAAGCTGGAAATCTATATTCCAAATGGACCAAGGTTGGGAACTAATGTAATTGAAGCTAAAAACGTGTCGAAAGCATTTGGAGATAAATTATTATATGACAACTTGAATTTTAAGTTGCCACAAGCTGGAATTGTTGGGATTATTGGTCCAAATGGTGCCGGTAAATCAACCATTTTCAAAATGATTATGGGAGAAGAAAAACCAGATAGTGGCGAATTTATCATTGGTGACACCGTAAAAATCGCTTATGTGGATCAAGCGCATTCGAATATTGATCCGAATAAATCGATTTGGGATAACTTTGCCGATGGTCAGGAATTAATTATGATGGGCGGACGCCAAGTAAATTCTCGTGCTTATTTAAGCCGATTCAACTTTGGTGGTAGCGATCAAAACAAGAAAGTTTCAATGCTTTCGGGTGGAGAAAGAAATCGTTTGCACTTGGCGATGACTTTGAAAGAAGAAGGAAACGTGCTTTTACTGGATGAGCCAACAAATGATTTAGATATCAACACGCTTCGTGCTTTGGAAGAAGGTTTGGAGAATTTTGCCGGTTGTGCCGTTGTTATTTCGCACGATAGATGGTTCTTGGACAGAATTTGTACCCATATTCTAGCTTTCGAAGGCAACTCCGAAGTGTATTATTTTGAAGGCGGATTCTCTGATTATGAGGAAAACAAAAAGAAACGCTTGGGTGGTGATTTAACTCCAAAACGATTGAAATACAGAAAGTTGATTCGAGGTTAAAAAATAATATTTTTTTAATTTTTTAACAAAATTACAAACCCGACAGGTTTTAAAAACCTGTCGGGTTTTATATTTAACCTTATAGAAATCTGGATTCAGATTCTTTTGTTGGAATCATACAACTTTCTTTTTTGCCATACCATTTATAACGATTTTTGGCAATGTAATCATAAAGATGGTTTCTAATTCCCGCGGGTATAATCCTGAAAATTGTTCCAAAATGTAAAAATCCACCTAGACTTTTTGCAATTTCCAATGCAGCTTGTGATTTGTAATAATAAGCAATTCCCGGTTGGTAAAGAATGATACTGTCAATGTTCATTGGGTTGATACCAATGTGTTTCAAAATTTGTTGCCCTAAATCAGATTGCAATGCGACAAATCGAAAGACGTCTTTCGTATCGTGTTTGATAACAAAATGAACAGCTGAATCGCATAAATTACAAACGCCGTCAAAGAGGATTATTTTTTTGTTCTTAGGTAAGTTTTGCATTTTTCAATTATATATTTTTCTATCACAAATCGTATGTGATTTTTTTGCCACGAATTACACAAATTTTCACGAATTATTTTTTTATAATTTTAAAGAAATTAGTGCAAATTCGTGACCCGAGACCAAAGGTCGAACAGACGTAGTAAATTCGTGGCTGACTTTTTTTGCGATATTTGATAGCCAATTAATGATTACTTTTTAACCGCTTCAACTAATTCCAAAACATCCAAACTCACTTTTGAAGTGAATATTCCGTAATTTACGGTTGCCTTATTTTTCTCAATGTTATCAATACTTCCCACGGCTTTTCCGTCAATCATTCGTACTCGATCTCCCACTTTCAAAATAGCTTTTGGTTTTTCGATAACGGGTTTGAGTTTCTTTTCCTTTTTGGCAACCCTAATTTCTTCAACCTTAACCTCAATCTCTTTAATAACTTCCTTTTTCTTTTCGACAATTGCCTTAATTTCTTTGGGAGTTGCTTTTTTGCGTTTTGAATTTTCGATTTCGATAATCTTCAAAAACTCGCCAATAAGATCTTTCTTGTTTTTATTATTGAAATATTTCTCGGCAATATCTTCAATTTTTTGTCCAATGTAAATCGTTTTCTGGTTACTGTCATACAATTCTTGGTAGCTTTCCAGTTTTTGCTTGATTTTCACGTTGATAGTTTCCATTTTTTTGCCTTCCTCACGCGCTTTTGTTTCTTCTTCTTTCAGCGTTTGCGATGTTTTTTCCATCTTCGAACGCTCTTTTTGCAAGGTGGCGATGGTTTTGTCAAAACGCACTTTTCCCACTTCAATTTTCTTTTTCGCCCGATTGATTAAACTAAACGGAATTCCATTTTTCAGTGCCACTTCAAATGTGAAAGAACTTCCTGCTTGGCCTAAAACCAATTTATACATTGGTTCCAAGGTTTTTTCGTCAAACAACATATTAGCATTTATGGCAAAAGGCAATTCGTTGGCAAGAATTTTCAGGTTCGAATAATGGGTCGTAATTATGCCGAAAGCTTCCCGATGATAGAACTCTTCCAAGAAAATTTCTGCCAAAGCACCACCCAATTCCGGATCAGAACCGGTACCAAATTCATCAATCAGGAACATCGTTTTCTTGTTGCATTTCTTCAAGAAGTAGTTCATATTCTTGAGTCGGTAACTGTAGGTACTCAGATGGTTTTCAATAGATTGGTTATCTCCAATATCCGTTAATATTCTATCAAACAAAAAGGTTTCGCTGCGTTCGTGAACGGGAATTAACATTCCGGATTGCAGCATTAATTGGAGCAATCCCACAGTTTTTAGTGAGATTGTTTTTCCTCCTGCATTGGGTCCTGAAATCACGATGATTCTTTTTTCCTGATTTAACTCAATAGTTTGAGGATGCGTAACCTCGTTCTTCTGTTTGTTATTCAAATACAAAATGGGGTGGAAGGCATCCCGAAAATACAACCTTCTATTTTCAGTAATTGCCGGTAAAATCCCGTTGATTCTGTTGGCGTATTTGGCTTTGGCTGCAATCACGTCAATATCGCTCAAGAATTCCTGATATTGAATAAGCAACGGTAAAAAAGGACGAATCTGGTTGGATAATTGTTTCAGAATTCGGGTGATTTCTTCTTTTTCCTCATATTCTAAATTACTCAATTCACGCGAATATTTCAAGGTAGTTTCGGGTTCAATATAAGCGATACTTCCCGTTTTGGAACTGCCCAAAATAGAACCTTTGACTTTGCGACGATACATAGCCGAAACCGCCAAAACTCTACGATTTTGAACAAAACTTTCTTTAATGTCGTCTAAATAGCCAAGTGCATTATATTGCGTTAATGCCACTCCAAAACTCTGGTTGACTTTGCCACGAACGAGATTCATTTCTCGACGAATATTTGATAATTCGGGAGAAGCATTGTCTTTTATTTCCCCATATTTATCGACCACAACATCTACAAGGCTGCTTATTTCCTTGGTTAATTGCACTTCGGAAGCTTTTACATTTAGATTGGGATAATAATCATCGAATTTTTTGAAATAATTCAGCAGGAAATTCGTGGTTTCTGATATGGTGGCAATTTTTCTAAAACTTCCCACTTCAAGAAAACTGTCTTCTATAGCCAAGAACTTGATTTCGTAGGTAATGGCATCAAATCCGTGATTGGGAATAGCATTATTATTTTGGAAAGAGGAAACATATTCGGTGGTTTGCATCAAAGCCTTCATCAAGGTTTCTTTCTCGTTGAAAGGCGTGATTTCCAAGGCTTTTTGCTTACCAATATCGGTATTGCAAATTGCCGAAATGGTTTCGAGAACGGTTGGAAATTGTAAATCTTGAAGTGTTTTTTCTGTAATGGAGATCATTTAAATAGGTAGAAATTTTATACAAAGTTACAAACTTGTTAAGTTGTATTAATCTAAAACAATTAATTTTTATATTTGTTAAATGAAAAAGGATGAAATAATCGATACTTTACAAACGGAAAAGCAATTCCTTAAAGATAATTACGGTGTTATTACCATTGCTTTGTTTGGTTCTTATGCAAAAGGAATGGAAAATCCGGATAGCGATGTTGATTTCATTGTCGAATTCAAAGAGCCATCTTATAGCTTGTTGATGGGTTTGTATTCCTATTTAGAAAATAAATTAAATTCCAAAATTGAAATTGTTAGAAAAGGACCTCATTTATCGGAGCGATTTCTTAATAACATCAAAAACGACTTGATTTATGTATGATGCTGTTTATAAATATTCGCTGGAAACTATTTTAGATCATATCAACATTTGTAATAAAAGATTTTCTGAAATTCATAATCCTATTGATTTTACTTCAACCGATTATGGGAAAACGCTACTCGACTCCATTGTTACTAGGCTTCAAGCCATCGGTGAAAACTTAAAAAACACTTCAAGAAAAAACAATTTATTGCAGACCAATTATCCGGAAATTGAGTGGAACAAAATCATTCGATTTCGGGATTTTATTTCTCATCATTATGAAATGTTGGATTATGAGATTGTTTTTGAAATATGTGAGGATTATTTACCAAAATTAGAATTGGTCATAAAAGAAGAATTAGCTAAATTTTAATAAGGATGCAACCCAAACTCAATCCTTCTTTTAGCCGATATGCGCTGTTTTTTACCCAATACGCAACGTATTTTCAGTCTTTCAGCACCCTAAAATTAAAAGTCCTTTCGCTGATTCGTAATAATTTATCTATATATTTGATAAAAAATAATGTATGTAGGATTATCATACAAAGCCGCCCAAATAAGGGAGGATTGGAATGATTTTATCAGATTAATCTACGAGTTACCTGATATTTTCGAGCAACAGAAACAGAAACAAAAACTAAAACAAAAATTAAAATTATGAAAAACAAATTATTACTTACAATTGCAATTCTTTTATGCGCAATTTCTTATTCTCAAGATTTTCCTAAACTAAAATTAACACCAAATGGTGTTGAACCAATAATTGTAAATACAGATAGTTTAAAAGCAACAGATTTATATGAAAAAGCATTGAATTGGGTACAAGAAACTTATAAAAACCCTGAAAAAGTTCTTAAAGCAAAAATAGAAAACGAAAAAATTAGAATAGATGCTTTTGCTGAAAATGCTTGGTGGTATAAATCACTTGGAATGAAACAGAATTATAATATGGCATATTCTGTAGAAATTTCATTCAAAGATGGTAAATACAAGTTTGAGTATATAATTGGACAATTTTTTATTGAAGGCGGACAAAAAGTATTGTATGATTACAAAACATTTTATAAAAAAACAGGAGAAGTAAGGAGTGCTTATACTGACGCTGTTCCGAGTTTAGAAGAAACAATGAATAATTTATCATTGAATTTTTATAATTATTTGACTGGAAAAACAACAAAAAAAGATGATAAATGGTAAAATAGTCAAATGAAAAATTTAGAAATTTATAAAGAATTTTATTTTAGAGAAATCGACCGTAAAAATGAATTAAACAACATCATAAATATACCGATTTTAATTATTACAGGGATTATTTCAGTTCAGTTTTATTTTTACAGCCAACAAATTGAAAATTCTTTAAAAATATATTTGGAAGTTTTATCTATAATTTGTGCGTTAAGTATTCTTTATTCAATATTTTATCTTTTGAAATCATTTGGTAATTTTTTCAAAAATCATAGTTATAAAGAATTGAATGAAATGAACTCAATTTATAAGTATGAAAGGGAATTAATAAAGGAACAAACAAAAATTGCGGACGCTGAAAGTTTCTTTTTAGAATACTTAAACGAACAGTTTTCTGATTGTGCAAGTCATAATTTTTTAATCAACAAAACAAGAACTGAAGACATAGCAAAATCAAAAAAAGGAATTTTTATAAGTATAATTTGCACAATTTTATTTTCAATAATATTTTTAATTTCAATTATTACTATGGCAAAAAAAACTGAAAATACCAAACCAATAGTTAAACCAGTTACAACTATTCAACAACCACAAAGTGTTTTAATAAAAAATAGTAAACAGACAAAAGAAACACCTAAAACAAACATAAAGAGAAGTAATTAAAAACATCAGGTAATCGAGTAGACGGCTCCGCCAGAAACTGACGGAGTGCGCCTCTCACACCACCGAACGTACGGGTCACGTATTCGGCGGTTCGCAAAGTGATGGGTTGAGTTCGATGTAAACATCGGTTAATGATTGATAGCCTCGCTGTTTCAAGCGTTTCAAAGTAATGGTGGTATTCAAAATTGGACTCTGTGCAATTGCCCAACCGCCTTTCCTCGTCCTGCTCCAAGCATAGGCGTGGTCTTGGTCAACGCCTAATCGAATCAGGTTTTTCCTTTTTCGTTCGGGTTTCTTCCAGTCGTGCCAAATGCAATAGCGCAGGCGATTTCGTAGCCAGCCGTCTAAATCACGTAATTTGCCCATAATGCTCGTTCCCCGAAAATAGTTTAACCATCCTCGTTGCACTTCTTTTATCTTGGCAATCCGTTCTTCTAGCTTGACTGGTGCGGTTTTTCGGCTGATGCTTTTGAGCCGTTCTTTGAGTTTCTTCCACGCCTTTTCTGCCACTACCAACTGGTATTGGTTTTTGCTCCCTTTTTGATACGTTGGCACAAACCCAAATCCCAACAAAGTGAAGTTTACAGGACGTCTAATCCCGCTTTTCTCGGTGTTGATGGTGAGTTGGAGCTTCGTTTTCAAGAATTTTGCAATTACCTGTGCTGTGGCTTTCGCCTGATTTTGGCTTTTGCAGTAGATGCTAAAATCATCGGCATAGCGAACGAATTTCAGTTTCCGCCTTGTCATTTCTTTGTCCAACTCATTGAGTAGAATATTAGACAATAACGGACTCAATGGGCTTCCTTGCGGAACGCCTTTTGTTCGTTTTTGTAATTTTCCGTTGATTCGTATCGGCACTCGCAACCAGTTTCGTATCAAGCGCATTGTGGTTTGGCATTTCACTTTTCGATAGACTAAATTCAGCAATAAACAATGATCTACTTCGTCAAAGAAGTTCTTGAGGTCGATGTCCACGATGTGGTTCAGTCCCTGATGGATGTATTCCCTCGATTGCCCAACGGCTTGTCGGGCGTTTTTGTTGGGTCTAAATCCAAAACTATTGCTACTGAATTCGGGTTCAAATAGTGGTGCAATTACTTGTGATACGGCTTGTTGCAACACTCGGTCGGTGGTGGTGGGAACGCCCAAAAGTCGGGTTTTGCCGTTGCCTTTGGGAATCTCTACGCCTAAAATGGCTTGTGGCAAGTAGTTGCCTTGTCTGATGGCTTCGAGCAATTGTGCTTTCTTTTGGGGGAATAACATCTTGAGTTGAGTGGTTTTTATACCATCGACTCCTGCGCTTCCTTTGTTGGAAATCACTTGCTCTACTGCTTTTTGCAGATTGTAAGGATGTACTACTCTCTCAATCATTTTGTTGTTTTAATCGGTTAACCTGTTCTTGTTTTTCAGAGCTATAACTTGCGCCATTCCGTTGAAAATTAAGAACCATTTTGCGTTCGGTCCTTCCTTGTTTGTGAGTCCTATGCGGTATCTATTCGCAACTCGTTGCCCCAAGTACTATGACTTCTGCTGACTTCTTTGCCTAACCAACTCGTGGTTGCAAAGACCTCCCCTGGTAAGAACTTTTTCCTTCATCCAATCACTGGAGCATCTACATCTAAAAGGTTTGGTAATCTTCGGACGTTACGTTGCTGTGGACGCTTATCCCCTTTTAAATGCCTCGTATGCACTTTCTGTTCGTCAGTACCGGATTTTGTCGTTTCGCTTCCTTCAGTTCTGGCTTCACAGCCAACAACCTTGCGACGTACTAGTGGTTCGGGTTTTCAATCCGCCCACAAGGGACTTGCACCCTCTGGAAAAATAACACGCTGTAAGATTTGTTTTCTAATCCAAAATTTGTAATTTCGGATTTTTATCAAAGCCTACAGCGTGTGTCCTGCTCATGCAGGGCACACACAGCCGTTTTGAGCTAGTGTGTGATTTAGTGGAATTAGCGTTTCGCATTATGTTTTCTGCAAAGCCGAAAATTGAAAGGTTACGAAATCCCCACCATCTCAAAGCAGCGGAACGTTAGGCACAATGTTGCCAAAAAAAAACAATTAACTTAAAATAAAAATAAATGGGATTTTTCACATCAAAACCGAAAAAAAAAGCACTTCAAATTTTAGAAATTGAAATAACAGATAGTCTTTTATCAAAATTAGTTGAAACGCAAAAACTGAATGGTTTTACAGACTATTCAATTGAAATTTCAGAAAAATTTAAACTATTTGATATTGCAATTTTCAGAAGTTTTGAAAACACAAAAGAACTTACAAACGAAACTTCATTCAATTTAATTCTCGAAAACAAAAATCAATCAATAACTATAAATAAAGTTAAAGAATTAGTGAATTCTTTTTCAGCTGAATATGGAAATGACAGAAATGGAAAATCAAAATGGACGAATGAAGATGATAAAGCAATCTCAACTTATTGGGAAGGGCGTGAATGGATTTTAGATAGTAAAAGAAAATCTCAAAAGGTTTTTGAAAAAGATTGCTGTCAAATTAATTTTCATTTTAACCTAGATGACGGAGTAGATTTTTCAATTTTAGGAGCAAATAGTCAAATTTAAAAAAATTAACATCGAAAGAAACACTGTGCCTAACAGCTAGAGTTTCGTTGCGTGCGCAGTACGAACAATGAAACTCGTGTTGAACGGAACCAAAGTACCTGCCGTTAACACTATGGAGTTATCATAAAGTTTTTAGAGAGAATGCAAATAGTCCAATAGCCGTCAGGATTGTCCGCTTCGCTTAATGCTAAAGTGTAAACATTAACCATTGCATTTTGCGAAAACTTCACGAACTTTACTGCAAATTAAATTGTATGCAACTCAAACTCAATCCTTCTTGGCAAACTATTTTAGATGACGAAATCCAGAAACCTTATTTCCAGGATTTGATGAAGGCTGTCGATGAAGAATACAAAAATCATACTTGTTTTCCCCCTGCTGGCGCAAGCATTAGGTAACACAGACGCTAGTGCGAGTTTCCAAACTCGTACCCTAAATAGTGGGCACAAGCGTGACGCTTGCGACAGCGGAGGAAAACTTTGCGAACTTTACGGCAAATTAAATTATATGCAACCCAAACTCAATCCTTCTTGGCAAACTATTTTATCAGATGAAATCCAGAAACCTTATTTTAAGGACTTGATGAAAGCTGTCGATGAAGAATACAAGAATCACACTTGTTTTCCTCCAAAGGAATTGATTTTCGCCGCTTTCGATCATTGTTCGTTTGACCATTTGAAAGTGGTCATTATTGGACAAGATCCGTACCACGGGATTCATGAAGCGAATGGTTTGTGTTTTTCGGTAAACGATGCTGTCAAGATTCCACCTTCGTTGCGCAATATTTTTAGGGAATTGAATGATGATTTGGGAACTGTTTTCCTGCCTACTTCCGGCAACTTGGAACATTGGGCAAAACAAGGCGTTTTACTTTTGAATGCTTCTCTTTCGGTTCGAATGGACAATCCAAACAGTCATAAACATTTGAAATGGGCAACTTTTACCGATGCTGTTATCCAGAAAATTTCGGATGAAAAAGAAAATATAGTGTTTTTGCTTTGGGGAAGTTTTGCCAAGAAAAAAGGTTCCAAAATTGACAGAAATAAACATCTGGTTTTAGAATGCGGACATCCTTCGCCTATGAGCGCCAATCAAGGAAAATGGTTTGGGAACAAACATTTTAGCCAGACGAATGAGTATTTGAAATCGAAAGGAAAAACCGGAATCGATTGGTCAATTATAAATTAAAAAAATCCCTTAAACATTTAAATTATGGATAAAGGATTAATAAAAATTATGAAGCGATTTCTACCGATTTTTTTTGTTTCATGCTTCCCGTTTTTGATAATCGGGTGTAAAAAGTAAAGGCTTCTTCCAAAAGATGAGGAGTTTGCCCGCCACGTAAACAGGCACGATCATAATAATCGATGAGTTCCTCTTTATATTCCGGATGGGCACAATTTTCGATGATTACTTTTACGCGTTCTCTTGGCGCAAGGCCTCTCAAATCGGCCAAACCTTGTTCCGTCACCAAAATATCGACATCATGTTCGGTATGGTCCACATGGGGAACCATTGGCACAACATGCGATATGGAATTGAATTCCTTGGAAGCGGACTGCGTAACAAAAATGCTCAAATAACTGTTTCTGGCAAAATCCCCAGAACCCCCGATGCCGTTCATCATTTTGGTGCCTGAAATATGCGTTGAATTTACATTGCCATAAATGTCAAATTCAATTGCGGTATTAATTGATATAACTCCTAATCTCCGGATTACTTCCGCTGAATTGCTGATATTTTGCGGACGAAGAACCATCTTGTCTTTATATTGATCGAAATTGTCTAAAACGTGTTTGTAACAGGCTTCTGAAACTGTAATTGACGATGCCGAAGCAAAATCCATTTTTCCGGAATCAAATAATTCAAAGGTACTGTCTTGTAATACTTCCGAATACATGACCAAATTTTCAAAATTTCCTCTGGAAAATCCTGACATCACCGCATTAGCCACTTTTCCGATGCCAACCTGTAATGGCATTAATGATTTTGTCAATCTGCTAACTTCAATTTCATTTTCAAAAAACGCTAACAAATGATTTGCGATTGCTGTAGTTTTTGCATCTGGCTCGCTTACCAAAGCAGCACTGTCGGGAAGTTCTGTAAACACAATTCCGGCAACTTTGTCAGGATCAATAGTGATATAATCGACTCCGATTCTGTCTTCGGAAGATTTAATGTTGATGACATCCCGATTTGGATATTTTTCATGAATAAAAATATCATGTATACCTTTGAAATTTAATGGTATAGAAGTATTTATTTCAATGATAATATTATCTGCTAAATGTGCAAAAGTAGCCGAGTTTCCCACAGAAGTTGTTGGGATAATATTCCCATTTTCATCAATATAGGTGGCTTCAAGAATGGCAAAATCGAGTTTTGGAAGATGCTTGTTTTCTAATAATTCGGCAGTTTCACTGAGGTGTTGGTCTATAAAAAGCACGTCACCTTCGTTAATTTTTTGTCTGAGCGAACTATCAGCCTGAAAAGGCATTCTTCGGTATAAGGCATTGTTTTTCGCCAAATCGGCATCGGTATTGTGTCCTAAAGAAGCGCCGGTAATCAGCGTAATGGCGATATTTTCGAATTCTGCTTTTTTCGCAAAAGCAGGAAGTACGGCTTTGCTGTCCCCTGCTTTTGTAAATCCGCTTGTGCCAACTACCATTTTATCTTTTAAAAAATTGGCGGCTTGTTGCGCAGAAATTACTTTGTCTTTGTAACTTTGAAATCGAATTCGCTCTAAGTTCATATTTTTGGTTTTTTAGTAATTAATTTGACGATAATGTTTTTTTTCATTAATAAATTAAAAGAAAATTAAAATTTAATTTATTTATATTACAATAATAGTAAAATAAACAATTGACAAATTATCTTAAAAAGACAAATATGTATTCATTTCGGACACTATAAAATTAAATAAATGACAAAAGAAAAATATTATATAAAGGAAGTTGATGCGGATAAAAAAAGTATTTATTGTCATCATGACTTAATGGGAGAACTATTGATTCCGACCCATAAACATGACAAAGCGCAAATGTTGTATACTGAAGGCGGAATAGTTTATGTTATTACCCAAACGAATACTTATTTCTTGCCTGCCCGTCATTTTATGTGGATTCCAAAAGGAGTGGAACATAGTATCCATACCAATTCTGAAAACGTAATAATGAGAAATTTATATTTTCCGGTAAAAACAAACGAGCATCTTTTTTATGAAAGTGAAGGAATTTATCCGATTAACGATTTGTTATTGCAAATGATGCTTTTTACCAATAGATGGGATGGAAATTTGAAGAAAGGAACCAGAAATTACGATATCACCAAAGCGATTAAAGCGATTATGCCTAAAATTTGTTTGAATAATTTACCGTTATCATTGCCTTTTTCAAAGGATATTCGGCTGACAAAAATAGTGGATTACTTAGATGGGAATTTAGCTGAACCCATTTTATTTTCTAAGATAGCTATTCAATTTGGATTTAGTGAACGCTCTTTATATCGGTTGTTTCAAAAAGATTTGGGAATGTCATTTATTCAATACCTTACTATTCGAAGAATTTTAAAAGCAATAGAATTGTTGTTGGAAAAACACCTTACCGTTAACGAAGTGGCACTAGCTGTAGGTTATAATAGCGTGCCGACTTTCAGCAACACTTTTTACAAAATTCTTAGACAGCGACCATCAGATTATTTAAATGGAGAGCGAATCCTAAAAAAAAAGTTAGCCATTTAATTGGTTAACTTTTTTAATAATTTCCAAAAGTCAATACATTTTACTCCGCTAATTTATCCAAGGCATACGCAATCAATTCATCAACAGCTTTATACGGATCTTCGCTAAAAGTGCCGTTGGCACGGTTCGCAATTATGGCATTTAGCGACAAACAATGATGTCCCATTAATTTTCCAAGTCCATAAATAGCGCCAGTTTCCATTTCTAAATTAGTAATTCGATTTCCTTCAAAATTGAAATTATCCATTTTTGAATTCAAGTTTTCGTCCTGGATATTCAACCGCAAAACACGACCTTGAGGGCCGTAAAATCCGCCGGCAGTTGCTGTAATTCCTTTAAATATTCTGTCACTTTCCATTCTTTTTTCCAGTTTTTCCGAGCAAGTAATGATGTAAGGTCTCCCTTTTCTTAAATCCCAGTTGGTGTGTTTTATAAAAGCGTCTTCCATTGCAGTTTCCGAAATTTCATCGATCAAGTAGGAGCGGAGCATATTATCTAAGCCCAATCCAAATTTTGCCATCACAAAACTATCCACGGGAATATCGGCTTGTAAAGAACCCGAAGTTCCGATTCTGATGATATTCAAAGAGGTAAGATTTTCTTTTGGAGTTCTGGTTTTCAAATCAATGTTGACCAAAGCATCTAATTCGTTCATCACAATATCAATATTGTCAGGACCAATTCCGGTTGACATTACCGTGATTCGTTTGCCTTTGAAAAGACCGGTTTGGGTTTTGAATTCTCTTTTTTGGGTCGAAAACTCTATGCTGTCAAAAAACTGCGTAATTTTTTCGACACGATTTTGGTCACCAACGAAGATGACATCGTTCGCAACATGTTCGGGTTTTAAGTTCAGATGATACACACTCCCGTCTGGATTAAGTATCAATTCGGATGATTGGATCATTGTTTATTTTTTACCGCAAAGGCGCAAAGTTTTTTCGCAAAGCACACAAAGCTAATTAGTGTTGTTTTTTAGTTTTAAATCTGAATATTGCAACAGAATTATCCTCCTACTCGTTTTACTTTAAATCCTTTTTCTTTAAATATTTGCATAATTTTATCACGATAATCTCCCTGTATAATTATGGAATCGTCTTTGAAAGTACCGCCAACGCTCAATTTAGTTTTAATTTCTTTGGCTAGAATTTTAAAATCCTCGTCTGTCCCTTCGTAACCCTCAATTATGGTCGTGGCTTTTCCTTTTCGCTTTTCGAATTTGCAAATCATGGGTTCTTTTTGAATAAAAAGCACGTGATTTTCTTCTTGAATTTCTTCAGGTTCCGATTCTATATGGTCTGGAAATAAATTTTTTAATTGCTCTTGTAAGTCCATTTTTTATCTTTTTGTAGGCGATTGTATTTATCTAAAAATCAAAAAAGACATCAAGCAAAAACTCAATGTCTTTTTTACAGTATAAATTTATAATTTATTTTTTGATTAATCCCAAATCTACCAATCTTTCGTACAAGTATTCTCCAGCCGTAATAGCCTCGAATTTCTTTGGATTTTCGGCATCAATACAATTTTCCAAACAATCCAATCGCATATCACTTATGGGATGCATAAAAAACGGAATAGAAAAACGCGAAGTTCCCCATAATTCTTTTGGAGGATTCACCACTTGGTGAATGGTGGATTTTAATTTATTATTGGTGTGACGCGATAACATGTCGCCTACATTTATGACTAATTCGTCAGGTTGGGCAATGGCGTCAATCCAAACTCCATCGTGATTTTGAACTTGCAAACCTCGACCTTGGGCGCCCATCAAAAGCGTAATCAAGTTAATATCGCCGTGAGCTGCGGCTCGAATGGCATTTTCGGGTTCCGAAGTAATGGGTGGATAATGAATTGGTCTTAAAATCGAGTTTCCTTCTTTGGCATATTCATCAAAATAAAACTCGTCTAATCCAAGGTATAAAGCCAAAGCTCTCAATACATAAACTCCTGTTTTTTCGAGCATTTGGTAGGCTTCTTTTCCCACAATATTAAAACGAGGCAATTCTTTAACTTCTACATTATCGGGATATTCTGCTGCGTGTTTTGAGTCTTTTTCAACATATTGTCCAAAGTGCCAAAACTCTTTCAAATCACCTTCTTTTCTACCTTTAGCGTGTTCTTTTCCACAAGAAACGTAACCTCTTTGTCCTCCAATTTCCGGGATTTCATAACTGTGTTTTGTTTCTAAGGGAAGGGAGAAAAAATTCCTTATTTCGCCGTACAATTCATCAACCAATTGGTCGTCTAAAAAATGACCTTTCAAGGCTACGAATCCAATTTCTTCAAAGGTGCTTCCTATTTCATTTACAAATTTTTGTTTACGTTTCGGGTCATCCGAAAGGAAATCACGCAAGTCAACACTAGGTATTTTTAGCATACTATTAACTATTTTTTAATATCTTAGAAGTCCTTAAACCTCGTGTCAACAAATGTAAAGAATTATTCTAATTCATAATTTTAAAAGTTACAAACAAAGCGAAATTAATATAACAAAATCAAGTGAAACTGTTATTTTTTTATACTTTTGAACCACAATAAATAAAGCAAAACTAATGAATTTCGACAGAAAAAATCTTACCGACAATCAATTATTGGATTTATATAAAAGATTGGTAAAACCAAGGTTAATTGAAGAAAAAATGTTGATCCTTATCCGACAAGGAAAAGTGTCCAAATGGTTTTCCGGAATTGGTCAGGAAGCCATTTCTGTGGGAGTTACGGCGGTTTTGGACGCTGACGAATATATTTTGCCAATGCACCGAAACCTCGGTGTTTTCACCGGACGAAACATTCCGTTATACCGACTTTTTTCGCAATGGCAAGGCAAAGCCAATGGGTTCACCAAGGGTCGCGATAGAAGTTTTCACTTTGGAACCCAACAATACAAGATTATCGGGATGATTTCGCATTTGGGTCCACAATTGGGTGTTGCTGACGGGATTGCATTGGCAAACAAATTGAAGAAAAACGGAAAAATTACCGCCGTTTTCACTGGCGAAGGAGCTACCAGCGAAGGTGATTTTCACGAAGCCTTGAATATTGCCGCCGTTTGGGAATTGCCAGTACTATTCATTATTGAAAATAACGGTTATGGACTTTCAACACCCACAAACGAACAATTCCGTTGTGAAAACATTGCTGATAAAGGAATCGGTTACGGAATGGAAAGCCATATAATTGATGGAAATAACATTCTTGAAGTTTATAATAAATTATCAGAATTGAAAGTTTCGATGACTGCGAATCCGCGTCCCGTTTTATTGGAATTCAAGACATTTCGAATGCGCGGACATGAAGAAGCAAGTGGAACTAAATATATACCTCAGGAGTTAATGGATTTATGGGCCATCAAAGATCCCGTAGATAATTACAGAAAATACTTATTCGAAAATAAAATACTAACTGCCGGTTTTGATGAAACTTTACGTTCTGAAATCAAGGCAGAAATTGATGAAAGTCTGGCGCTTGCCAATACAGAACCAGAAATTGAAGCCGTTTTAAGTGAAGAATTAAATGATGTTTACAAACCATATCAATTTGAGGAAGTTAATCCTTCTGACGAAGTAGAAAATATTCGTTTCATAGATGCAATTTCCAGTAGTTTGAGACAATCTATGGAACGCCATAAAAACTTGGTAATTATGGGCCAGGATATTGCCGAATATGGTGGTGCTTTCAAAATTACGGATGGTTTTGTGGCGCAATTTGGTAAAGAGCGTGTTCGTAATACGCCAATTTGCGAAAGTGCCGTGGTTTCGGCAGGAATGGGATTGTCAATCAACGGTTATAAAGCGATAGTAGAAATGCAGTTTGCTGATTTTGTTTCGACTGGATTCAACCCGATCGTGAATTTATTGGCAAAATCACATTATCGTTGGCAGGAAAAGGCAGATGTTGTTGTGCGGATGCCTTGCGGAGGAGGTACACAAGCGGGACCTTTCCATTCGCAAACCAATGAAGCCTGGTTTACCAAAACACCGGGTTTAAAAGTGGTTTATCCGGCCTTTCCTTATGATGCCAAAGGGCTTTTGGCAACTTCAATCAATGACCCAAATCCGGTGCTGTTTTTTGAGCACAAACAACTGTACAGAAGTGTTCACCAAGATGTGCCAAAAGACTATTATACCATTCCGTTAGGAAAAGCGGCTTTATTGAAAGAAGGAAAGGATGTTACTATTATTTCGTTTGGAGCTGCAGTGCATTGGGCTTTTGATACATTAGCTAAAAATCCTGAAATTTCAGCTGATTTATTGGATTTAAGAACGCTCCAACCTTTGGATACGGAGGCTATTTACGCTTCTGTAAAGAAAACGGGAAGAGTAATTATATATCATGAGGATTCGATGTTTGGTGGAATTGCCAGTGATATTTCGGCTTTGATTATGGAAGAATGTTTTGAATATTTAGATGCGCCAGTAAAAAGAGTAGCAAGTTTAGACACGCCAATTCCGTTTACAAAAGCATTGGAAGATCAGTATTTACCAAAAGGAAGGTTTGAAATTGTTTTGAGGGAATTACTAATATATTAGAATAAATAATAGTAAAAAATGGTTTTCAAATTTTGAAAACCATTTTTTATATTTTAATAATTGATGCTCTGATTAATAAAATTACATACTTATCGATTACTCAACTTGGCTTTTTCCTTAATAATATCACCGATTTTTCTATTTTCAATTTTACTTTCGAGCCATGAGATAATATCAAGATATAGAAAAGCTCTTTTTTCGTAAGTGTTTTTTTCCAGTTCTATAAATCGTTCCTTAATTTTTATGAATTCCTTTTTGATATCTGTAGGATAAATAGTGCTCAATTTTTTCAAAAAACGAATCATTTCCTTTTGCACTTCATGTAAATCATTCATTTTTATCAGAAATTTATATGTACTTTTTAGCTGATTTTCCATGTTGAAATCTTTACCCGATTCATAATGGGCAATCAAACACAAAATACGTGCAAAACACGCTAAATCTTCCCGAACATAGAGATTTTTGTTGTTAATGATTTTTTCGAGATAAAATATCGATTCAGTATATTTTTCGTTTCCAAAATAAATACAGGCGATTTTATAGTAAAATAACATTTCGTGATGCTCATCGAGATGTTCGCTGTGCAACTTTATTTTGTCTAAAATTTCAGGAATCAGATATTCACTTTCAGCAAAAGTACCTTCCAGAATATGATAATTCAATTTGTTGTTATACAAATACAAGAACGATAATGAAGCAATATTGTCATTCACCGGAAATTGGGGATCATTTATTGTTTCTTCCAATAATTCCAAGTATTTTTTGAAATTTGATTTATATTTTAGCATAAATAGAGACTCCAATAAATAATGGTTTCCTTTCAGGAAAAACACGGGATTTAGAAAAATCATATTTCTATTGTCATAGAAAAGAGTCACCCATTTGTGAGCATATTTATAGCAGGACAGGAAGTCTTGGACTAAAAAACTACGCCAAAGATAGGCATTGTAATACCAGTATTTCTCTCGAAACCCAAACTTGCTTTCATCAAATCTAGAAATGTGTTTCTTGAAATAGTCATCGATGTATTTATATTCTTCATCACTTTTTACATAGCCGGTCTTAAGCATAATGCCGTATAATTGCAATGATAAATTTGATAATTTGCTTGAAATGGTATTTTTATAGTTCAATTCTTTGGCCTGGACAACCAATTCATCGGCGCGTCCTTGAATACTGCGGGTAATGTATTGTGATTCTATCAGTTTTTCGAATTCAACAATTTCATAAGCCATATATTTCTCGTCATTTTCAAGAGCCTGTTGTTTGGTTTTGTCCAAAATTTTTAAACTTTGTTTATACAAACCTTTATTGTATAGTATTGTGGCAAAATCAATCTGTTCGCGTAACTGGTAGCGAATGTTTTGGCTGGGAATATTCAAACGAATACTCACCAAAATTTGTTTGTATAAATACGATTTAAGGTTGGATAATTGTACTTTCTTGATGATGCCGCTTTTCAAAATAATTTTCTCATCATAGACTTCTGATTTGTCTAAAATGTTGAATAATTCGATAAACTTTGTGTTAGAACTCGTTTCGAGCCGACTTGCAAAAATCTTGAATTGTCTTTTTTCAGACTTCGAAAGCGATTTTATCAATACAAATAAAGAATCTTTTTGATGGTTAGCCATTGTAAAATATAGTATAGTAACTTATTGTTTATCAGTTGTTTATAAAGTTTTCATTTACTTTATAAACAGTATAATTCATGAAAATGGATTTTATATTAAAGTAATGAAATCTATTTTTGTTTCGAAATGTGAAATTACATTAAATATTTTAAAATGAATAGAGAGAAAGTCCAAATTTTTGATACCACTTTAAGAGATGGAGAACAGGTTCCGGGATGCAAATTAGATACCCATCAAAAACTCGTTATAGCCACTAGGCTTGACGAAATGGGAGTTGACATTATAGAAGCGGGTTTTCCTGTTTCTAGTCCTGGAGATTTTTTGTCCGTTTCAGAAATAAGTAAGATTGTAAAAAACGCTACGGTTTGCGGTCTTACCAGAGCAGTGAAAAATGATATTGATGTGGCTGCCGCCGCTTTAAAATACGCCAAAAAACCTCGTATCCATACAGGCATTGGAACTTCAAATTCGCATATAATTCACAAACTTAACACTACTAGAGAAGACATTATTGTCAGGGCAAAATATGCAGTTTCCTATGCCAAATCGTATGTTGAAGATGTAGAATTTTATGCTGAAGATGCAGGTAGAACCGAAAATGATTTCTTGGCAAGAGTCTGTGAAGAAGTAATAAAATCAGGTGCTACTGTATTAAATATCCCAGATACAACAGGTTATTGCCTGCCTGATGAATATGGCGCAAAAATAAAATACCTGAAAGAAAATGTAAAAGGAATTGAAAACGTAATCATTTCTTGTCATTGTCATAATGACTTGGGAATGGCTACCGCCAATTCAATTGCCGGTGCCATAAATGGAGCAAGACAAATAGAATGCACTATAAACGGAATAGGCGAAAGAGCAGGAAACACAGCACTTGAAGAAGTAGTAATGATTCTCAAGCAACATCCCTATTTGAATTTAGACACTAATATCAATACTAGGCAATTGAACGAAATGAGTCGATTGGTTTCAGAAAGTATGGGAATGATGGTACAACCCAATAAAGCTATTGTTGGTGCCAATGCCTTTTCGCACAGTTCCGGAATTCACCAAGATGGTGTTATTAAAAACAGGGAAACTTATGAAATTATGGATCCTTTGGAAGTTGGCGTCACTGAATCTTCAATTATTCTTACTGCACGTAGTGGTAGAGCAGCATTGGCTTACAGAGCCAAAAAAGTAGGTTATGAATTGACAAAAGTACAATTAGACATTGTATATGTCGAGTTTTTAAAGTTTGCCGACATCAAGAAAGAGGTATTGGATAATGACATTCATCAAATCATTGAAGCTTGCAAAATAGAAGGGGATTTAATTAGAAGTTAATACCCATTTTAGCATTCAAATTATAGCATACCTTTACAAAAAAATATAAAATGGACTTAAAAATAGCAGTGCTTTCGGGAGACGGAATTGGTCCTGAGGTTATCTTACAAGCAAAAAAGGCATTGAATGCAATTGGAGTGGTTTATGATCACGAATTTGTATTTGAAGATGCTCTTGTAGGTGCCGTTGCTATTGATCAAACTGGAAATCCACTTCCAAATCAAACATTAAATCTTTGTTTAAATACGGATGCAGTTTTGTTTGGAGCTATCGGACATCCAAAATATGACAATAATCCTGATGCCAAAGTGCGTCCAGAACAAGGATTACTTAAATTAAGAAATGAATTAGGGCTTTTTGCCAATATCAGACCTATAAAACCATACAAAGCATTATTGGATTGCTCTCCGTTAAAAAGAGAAATAATCGAGGGTGTTGATTTTGTTGTTTATAGAGAACTCTCCGGGGGTGTTTATGTTGGTGAAAAAAAATTAAATGAAGATGGAACAATAGCTTCTGATTCCTATGAATATTCAGAAGAACAAATTAGCAGAATTACACATTTAGCTTTTAAAGCAGCCCAAAAACGTAGAAAAAAAGTAACAATGGTCGATAAAGCCAATGTTCTCGAAACTTCCAGATTATGGAGACGATTGGTAAAAAAAATTGGAGAAAGTTATCCCGACGTTGCTTTGAATTTTCTTTTTGTGGATAATGCAGCAAAGCAAATTATTCTGAATCCAAGACAATTTGATGTTATCTTGACCGAAAATATGTTTGGCGATATTCTTTCTGATGAAGCCAGCGTAATTGCAAGCTCAATCGGATTATTGGCTTCTGTATCATTAGGAAATGACAAGGCACTTTTTGAATCCATTCACGGTTCATATGTCGAGGCAACAGGGAAAAATATTGCAAATCCAATTGCTTCCATATTATCGGCGGCGATGCTTTTGGAACATTTTGGACTCGATAAAGAGGCACAAAAAGTATATGAAGCTGTTGAAAAAGCTTTCGAATATAAAATAGTAACCGCTGATTTGAATTCATTTTCAAAATTTGGCACCAATGAAGTAGGAGACTTTGTCTCGAATTTTATTTTAAGTAAAGAAGACTTATTATATTTTAATAATGATAATGTTTATATAGGACAATCAACTATAGTATAAGCCCCCCGACCCCCGAAGGGGGAGTAAGGAAAGAAAAAATAATAAATAATAAATAATAACAGTCCGCTTACGGCTCCCTCTCCTTTGGAGAGGGTCGGGGTGAGAAAAAATTAAAAAAATAATGGAATTAAATAAATACAGCAAAACCATAACGCAAGATGTAACCCAACCCGCGGCACAAGCAATGCTTTACGGGATAGGTTTGACTGAAGAAGATTTGAAAAAAGCGCAGGTAGGAATTGTGAGTATGGGCTATGAAGGCAATACTTGCAATATGCACTTGAACGATTTGGCAAAAGAGGTTAAAAAAGGAGTTTGGGATGCAGATCTAGTCGGATTAATTTTTAATACTATTGGCGTAAGCGACGGAATTTCGAATGGAACCGAAGGAATGCGTTTTTCATTAGTTTCACGTGATGTCATTGCTGATTCTATTGAAACAGTTATGGGAGCACAATGGTACGATGCTTTGATTGCAGTTCCAGGTTGTGATAAAAATATGCCAGGAGCTTTAATCGCAATGGGAAGAGTAAATCGTCCTTCCATTATGGTTTATGGTGGAACAATTCACTCAGGAAGATGGAAAGGAGAGCACCTTAATATTGTTTCTGCTTTTGAAGCTTTAGGAAAAAAATTCAAAAATGCTATTTCTGATGAGGATTTTAAGGGAGTTATAAAAAATTCTTGTCCTGGACCAGGTGCTTGTGGCGGAATGTACACGGCAAATACAATGGCTTCTGCAATTGAAGCATTGGGAATGAGTTTGCCTTATAGTTCATCAAATCCTGCAGTGAGTAATGATAAATTACAAGAATGTGAAGATGCTGGAAAAGCCATCCGAATATTATTGGAAAAAGATATTAAGCCAAAGGACATAATGACTCGCAAGGCTTTTGAAAATGCAATTACTATTGTAGCTGTTTTAGGAGGTTCCACCAATGCGGTAATGCATTTAATCGCAATGGCTCACTCCGTTGATATTGAAATTACGTTGGAAGATTTTCAGGCGATAAGTGATAGAACACCTGTTTTAGCAGATTTAAAACCTAGCGGAAAATTTATGATGGAAGATTTACACGCTGTTGGAGGTGTTCCAGCTGTATTGAAATATTTATTGAAAGAAGGTTATATTCACGGAGAATGTTTAACTGTGACAGGAAAAACAATGGCCGAAAATTTAGCTAATGTTCCTGATTTGGATGAAGGACAAGAAGTTATTTTTGAAATTCAAAACGCATTGAAATCGACAGGAAACATTCAGATTTTATACGGAAATCTAGCTTCAGAAGGTTGCGTTGCCAAAATTAGCGGTAACGAAGGAGAATATTTTGAAGGAACCGCAGTAGTTTTCGAGAGTGAATTTACAGTTATACCGGGAATTCAAAGTGGACTGGTTAAACCTGGAGATGTCGTCGTCATTAGATATTGTGGACCAAAAGGCGGACCAGGAATGCCAGAAATGTTAAAACCAACATCGGCCATTATGGGAGCTGGACTTGGAAGCAGTGTAGCTTTGATTACTGATGGTAGATTTTCAGGAGGTTCACACGGTTTCGTGGTAGGACACATCACACCAGAAGCCTACGATGGAGGTGGAATTGCTCTCGTTGAAAATGGAGATTTGATTACTATTGACGCTGTTAAAAACACCATCAATTTAAAAATTTCTGACGAGGAATTTGCCAAAAGAAAAGCAGCTTGGGTTCAACCAGCTTTGAAAGCAACAAAAGGAGTTTTACTAAAATATGCCAGGTCAGTTTCAAGTGCTTCAACAGGATGCGTAACCGATAAGTAAAGTCCTCCCCAACCCCTCCGAAGGAGGGGCTTTAAAAGGAGAATAAAAAAATAGTAATATTATACCAGTCTCGGCTCCCTCTCCTTCGGAGAGGGTCGGGGAGAGGAAAAAAAATACAATCAATGGAAAAAAATAAAATATCTGGTGCAGAAGCTGTTATTAGATGCTTGTTAGAAGAAGGAGTAGACTTGGTTTATGGTTATCCCGGTGGTGCCATAATGCCGGTTTATGACGAATTATATAAATTTAAAGAGCAATTGCATCACGTTTTGGTGCGTCACGAACAAGGTGCAACGCATGCTGCCCAAGGTTATGCCAGAGCAACCGGTAAAGTGGGTGTTGCCATTGCGACTTCGGGTCCAGGCGCAACAAATTTGGTGACTGGAATTGCCGATGCACAGATTGATTCCACTCCAATGGTTTGCATCACGGGTCAAGTGGGAAAACATTTACTGGGTTCGGATGCTTTTCAGGAAACTGACATCATCGGAATTTCAACTCCTGTAACCAAATGGAATTATCAAATTACCGAAGCTTCAGAAATTCCTGAAGTTATTGCCAAAGCTTTCTATATTGCAAAATCAGGTCGCCCAGGACCAGTATTGATTGATATTACAAAAAATGCCCAGTTCGAGGAATTCGAATTTAGTTATAAAAAATGTACTGGGATTAGAAGTTATAATCCAAAACCGGTTTTAAATCTTGAAAAAGTAAAAGAAGCCGCTGATTTAATTAATAATGCCAAAAAACCATTCATCATCTTTGGACAAGGAATCATCCTTGGACAAGCCGAAGCCGAATTAAAAGCATTGGTTGAAAAATCAGGGATTCCCGCCGCTTGGACTATTTTGGGACTTTCTGCATTACCAACGGATCATCCTTTGAATATGGGTATGTTAGGAATGCACGGTAATTATGGACCTAATGTTCTAACCAATGAATGTGATGTTCTGATTGCGTTTGGAATGCGTTTTGATGATCGTGTTACGGGAAATTTGGCAACATATGCCAAACAAGCCAAAGTAATTCATTTCGAAATCGACCCTTCTGAAATCGATAAAAATGTAAAAACTACAGTGGCCGTTTTGGCAGATGTAAAAGAATCTTTGCAAGCATTGCTTCCTCTTATCGAAAGCAAAACGCACGAATCTTGGCACAACGAATTCAAGGAAAAATATAAAATTGAATTAGAAGCTGTAATCAATGATGAACTAAAACCTAAGACGGAGGGAATTTCTATGGGAGAAACCATAGAAATGATCAATAAACATTCCAAAGGAGATGCAATAATCGTTTCTGATGTTGGTCAACATCAAATGTTCGCTTGTCGTTATTCTAAATTTAATTCCACAAAAAGTAATATTACTTCGGGAGGATTGGGAACAATGGGATTTGCATTACCTGCATCCATTGGCGCCAAAATGGGAATGCCTGATCGCGAAGTGGTTGCCATTATAGGTGATGGTGGTTTTCAAATGAACATTCAGGAATTAGGGACTATTTTTCAAACTAAAGTTCCTGTGAAAATTGTAGTGCTAAATAATGAATTTTTGGGAATGGTGCGTCAGTGGCAACAATTGTTTTTTGACAAAAGATACGCTTCCACCGAAATGACAAATCCTAATTTTGTGGCTATTGCCGAAGGATATCATATAAAATCAAAAAAAGTAACCAAAAGAGAAGATTTGGATGCAGCCGTTGCTGAAATGTTGGCTTCAAAACAATCTTATTTCCTAGAAGTAATGGTTGAAAAAGAAAATAATGTATTCCCAATGATTCCAGCAGGAGCTTCTGTTTCTGATGTTCGTTTAAGATAAAAAGTTTAAAGTTTAAGGGTTGAAGTTGTTGGAACAGAAAAAATGAAATTAAAAATGTTGCTCAATTTGAAACTTTAAACAAAAAACTTTAAATAAAAAAAATATGGAAAATAAAACATTCACCGTTTCTGTATATTCAGAAAACAACGTTGGTTTACTCAATAGAATATCCGGGATATTCTTGAAAAGGCATATCAATATCCTCAGTTTAAATGTGTCCGAATCAGAAATCGAAAATATTTCCCGATTCATCATTGTGGTAAACACCACCGAAAAATGGGTTCAAAATATTGTGGGTCAGATCGAAAAACAGATAGAAGTTGTCAAAGCATTTTATCATGTTGATGAAGAAACTATTTTTCTCGAAAGTGCCATATTTAAAATTGAGTCCAGTTTATTATTTGACGAAAGACAAATACAAAATATCATAAAAGAAAGCCATTCGGAAATCGTAACGGTTTCAAGGGACTTTTTCGTAATTTCAAAATCAGGAAAACGTTCCGAAATAGAAGATTTATATAAAAAATTAAAGCCTTTCGGAATTATGCAGTTTGTACGTTCAGGAAGAATTTCCGTTTCCAAAGAAAAAATGGAAATATCAACATTATTATTAGAAGAGTTAAAATAGGAATTAGGCAAAAAGGCAAATAGCCAAAAAAATCATTAAATATTAAATAACAATTAGAAAATGGCAAATTATTTCAATTCATTACCACTTAGATTACAATTAGAACAATTAGGCGTTTGCGAATTTATGGATCAATCCGAATTTTCAAATGGAATAGATGCACTTAAAGGAAAAAAAGTTGTTATCGTAGGTTGCGGAGCTCAAGGTTTGAACCAAGGATTAAATATGAGAGATTCAGGTTTAGATATTTCTTATGCTTTACGTGCCGAAGCCATAGCGCAAAAAAGAGCTTCTTTTATGAATGCTGCAGATAATGGTTTCAAAGTGGGAACTTATGAAGAATTAATCCCAACAGCTGATTTGGTTTGCAACCTTACGCCAGACAAACAGCATACTGCCGTAGTTACAGCTATTATGCCATTGATGAAAAAAGGTTCAACTTTGGCTTATTCTCATGGTTTCAATATCGTTGAAGAAGGGATGCAAATCCGTAAAGATATTACGGTAATAATGTGTGCTCCAAAATGCCCAGGATCAGAAGTTCGCGAAGAATACAAAAGAGGTTTTGGTGTGCCAACTTTAATTGCGGTTCACCCTGAAAACGATCCAAATGGAGAAGGTTTCGAACAAGCAAAAGCGTATGCAGTTGCTACTGGTGGTCATAAAGCAGGAGTTTTAAATTCTTCTTTTGTTGCCGAAGTAAAATCGGATTTAATGGGAGAACAAACTATTCTTTGCGGAATGTTGCAAACAGGTTCTATTTTATGCTTTGACAAAATGGTCGAAAAAGGAATCGAACCAGCTTATGCTTCAAAATTGATTCAATACGGTTGGGAAACTGTTACTGAAGCCTTGAAACACGGTGGAATTACCAATATGATGGATCGTTTGAACAATCCTTCAAAAATTCAAGCTTTTGAATTAGCCGAAGAATTAAAAGATATTATGCGTCCATTATTCCAAAAACACATGGATGATATTATTTCTGGAGAATTTTCAAGAAATATGATGATTGACTGGGCAAATGACGATATCAATTTATTGACTTGGAGAGCTGCAACTGCTGAAACTAATTTCGAAAAAACAGCTCCAACAGCTGCTCATATTTCTGAACAAGAATATTTTGACAACGGAGTTTTGATGATTGCTATGGTAAAAGCCGGTGTTGAATTGGCTTTCGAAACAATGACTCAAACAGGAATTATCGAAGAATCTGCGTATTATGAATCATTGCACGAATTGCCTTTGATTGCCAACACGGTTGCCCGTAAAAAATTGTACGAAATGAACAGAATCATTTCTGACACAGCTGAATACGGTTGCTATTTATTTGATCACGCCTGCAAACCTCTATTGACTGATTTTATGAAAACGGTTGATACCAATGTTATCGGGAAACCATTTTCTAAATCGAATGGCGTTGATAATGCAGTTTTAATTGCAGTAAATAATGAAATTCGTCAACATCCAATAGAAGAAATAGGAGCGTGGTTGAGAGAATCAATGACGGCAATGAAAAAAATTGGATAATAAATACCACTCTAAGAGTGTTGGGATTGCGCAGTTTTTTATTTAATATTTTGAATTAGTACCCTAAATTATTAATAAAAAAAGGATATATTTATATTACATTCACTTAACTTCAGAACGAGATTGAAAGTTAAGTGAGGTAATCCCTAGTTATTTAGAATTATGGGCGAGGTAGAAAATCTACTTCGCATTTTTTCAATAATAATATAATTATTTAATAGTATCGAAAAACCATTAATAATGAAGCAGTTTTTTTATTTTTGAAAAACACTTTTTGTGAAAAAAATTGCTAAATTAGCAAATCTATGAAGACAAATGCTGATGTTATTATTATTGGGGGAGGTTTGGCAGGGCTTACAAGTGCCATTCATTTATCGAAATTAGGGTTGCAAGTAACCTTGATAGAAAAAAATGAATTCCCAAAACACAAAGTTTGTGGCGAATACATTTCAAATGAAGTTTTGCCATATCTAAAATGGCTAGACTTAAATATAGCTGAATTACATCCTTCAAACATTACAAAACTACAATTTTCAACTGGCAACGGAAAAACAATTTATAGTAATTTACCGCTTGGCGGATTTGGCATTAGCCGATATGCTTTAGATGAATTTTTGTATAAAAAAGCAATAGCCAATGGTTGTAAAATCATTCAGGAAACTATTGAAACTATTGTTTTTAAAGACAATCTATTTACTGTAACGACTTCAGATAATACCATTTTAAAAGCCGAAATTGTTATTGGCGCATTCGGAAAACGTTCTAATATTGATCAAAAACTTAATCGTGATTTCATTCAAAAAAAAGCCCCTTGGTTAGCTGTTAAAGCCCATTATTCAGGAGATTTTCCTGATAATTTGGTTGGTTTGCATAATTTTAAAGGTGGTTATTGCGGTGTTTCAAAAGTAGAAAATGACAGAATCAATATTTGTTATCTAGCTGATTATGAAACTTTCAAACGATACAAGAATATTGAGGATTATCAAAAGCAAGTGGTTTCCCAAAATCCACATTTAAAAGCAATTTTCGAAAATTACACCTTGCTTTTTGAAAAACCATTAACAATAAGTCAAATTTCTTTCGAGAAAAAAGAAGCAGTCGAAAACCACATTTTGATGATTGGAGATACTGCCGGATTGATTCATCCTTTGTGTGGCAACGGAATGGCAATAGCTATTCATAGTGCGAAAATTGTATCTGAATTAATCTACAACTATTATAATAATGAAATAAAATCCAGAACTGAATTAGAAAAAAAATACATTCGGGAAAGGAATGCTAATTTCAAAAAAAGACTAAGAACCGGAAGGTTTTTATCCAATCTTTTACAAAAGCAAAAACTATCAGTAGTATTGATGTATATATTAGTTCTATTTCCATTTCTATTGCCAAAAATCATCAAAAAAACTCATGGAAAACCTATAATTTTAAAACTATAAATGTCTCTAAATACTAAATCCAGAACCGACAAACCTGAAAGTATGGATGATTTTGCCATGGAAGGTGAAATCTTGCGTGATACGTTAGATAAAATTGCCAAAATCAATCAATTTTTAGGCGGAAATAAACTGACTTTACAAGGAGTTCAGTCTTTAATTGCCTACATTCCTCAATCTACAGAAATTACTATTGTAGACATAGGTTGTGGCAATGGAGATATGTTAAGATTATTGGCAGATTATGGATTGAAAAACGATTTAAAATTTCAATTAATAGGAATTGATGCAAATAATTTTACCATCAACCACGCACGAAAATTGTCGACAAATTACCCAAATATAAGTTACCAATGGGAAGATGTTTTTAATAAATCTTTTAGTGAGTTAAGATATGATATAGTATTGTGTACGTTAACATTACATCATTTTAAAGACAAAGAAATAATTCAATTAATAACTGTTTTTAACACGAATTCGAGAATAGGAATTGTAATAAATGATTTACAAAGAAATGCAATAGCATACCGTTTATTTCAAGCCTTATGTTTTGTATTTCAATTGAATAAAATGGCTCGAGAAGATGGGTTAACATCCATTTTAAGAGGTTTTAAAAAAGAAGAATTGGTTCATTTTTCAGAAAAATTAAATTTCAAAAACTATAAAATCCAATGGAAATGGGCTTTCCGTTATCAATGGATAATTTCAAAACTATGAGTGTAAAAATTAAAACCGTAACCAAACAGTTACCAAAATATTCCAGGGCAACAAATGAAATTATTCCATTTCTTGACGCTTGGTTAGTCGGACAAGACCAACGTTTTATCAAAAAAGTTAAGAAAATTTTCGAAGGTGCTGCCGTTGACAAAAGATATTCTATCATGGATCCCATCGAAGTTTTTACCAAAACATCTTTTGAAGAAAGAAATGATATTTATATTCGGGAGGTGGTTGATTTAGGAGAAAAAGTACTGGAAAAAGCGTTGCTAAAAGCGCAATGGAATCCTGAAGATTTAGATTACATCATCACGGTAAGTTGTACCGGAATTATGATTCCTTCATTGGATGCGTATTTGATCAATAAATTAAAATTACGTCAGGATATCGTGCGCCTTCCAGTAACTGAGATGGGCTGTGCGGCAGGTATATCAGGAATTATATATGCTAAAAACTTTCTTCAGGCCAATCCTGGAAAACGAGCTGCCGTAATTTCTGTCGAAAGCCCAACGGCAACGTTTCAACTAGATGATTTTTCGATGGCAAATATTGTCAGTGCTGCGATTTTTGGCGACGGAGCAGCTTGTGTTTTGCTTTCTTCTCATGAAGATGATGAAGGCCCAGAAATTCTAGCTGAAGAAATGTATCATTTTTATGATAATATTGATATGATGGGTTTCAAACTCACGAATTCAGGCTTACAAATGATTTTAGATATTGAAATTCCAGAAACTATTGCATCTCATTTTCCTGATATTATTCATCCGTTTTTGGCAAAAAATAACTTAAAAATTGATGATATTGATCATTTGATTTTTCACCCCGGTGGAAAAAAAATTGTACAAACTGTCGAAAATTTGTTTTCTGATTTAGGAAAAAATATAGACGACACAAAAGAAGTTTTACGTTTGTATGGAAACATGTCGAGCGCTACTGTTTTGTATGTTTTAGAACGATTTATGGAGAATAGGCCTGAAAAAGGAACTAAAGGATTAATGTTGAGTTTTGGGCCCGGATTTTCGGCACAAAGAATTTTATTGCAATTTTAAATTAGAACTAGAACACAAAACTATCTATTTAGAGTTCTGTTTAAACTTTTGTAAAAGATTGAACAATGTTTTAGAAAATAATTATAGAAAATATTTTGCCTTTGCATACAAAATGAATAAAGAACAAATTATATCAAAATTGCCGTATTCAAAACCATTTTTGTTTGTAGATGAATTGCTGCAAATCAATGAAAATGGGGTAGAAGGAACCTATACTTTTAATGAAAACCTAGATTTTTATAAAGGACATTTTAAGGATTTACCGGTTACACCAGGTGTTATTTTGACTGAAGTCATGGCACAAATTGGATTGGTTTGTTTGGGAATTTATTTATTGGATGATAAATTCGATAAAAGTATTACAATTGCTTTAACTTCAACAGAAATTGAGTTTTTAAAACCTGTTTTTCCAAATGAAAAAGTAATCGTTATTTCAGAAAAAATATACTTTAGATTTGGTAAATTAAAATGCAAAGTCATTATGAAAAATGAAAATGGAGAAGAAGTTTGTATGGGAACAATTGCAGGAATGATAACTTCTATATAAATGATTAAACGAGTAGTAATAACGGGTCTTGGTGTTGTTGCTCCAAATGGAGTGGGGCTTGATGCGTTTACAAACGCCATTAAAAACGGAATTTCAGGAATTAAACATGATCCTGAATTAGAAAGATTGCATTTCTCCTGCCAAATTGCAGGTAAGCCAAATATTTCAACTGAATTATCACTAAATTATTTCACTGAATTAGAATTGAGAAACTTCAATTCATCAGGAATTTTATATGGTGTGATTGCAGGAATTGATGCTTGGAAAGACGCAGGATTGTCAATGGAAATTAATGAAGAACCAGATTGGGACAGTGGAACTATTTTTGGAACCGGAACTTCTGGAATAGATAAATTCAGGGAAAGTATTTATAAAATTGACGATTTACAAACCAGACGATTAGGAAGCACAGCCGTGGCACAAACCATGAATAGTGGTGTGAGTGCTTATTTAGGCGGAAAATTAGGATTGGGAAATCAAGTCACAACAAATTCTTCTGCATGTGTCACAGGCACCGAAAGTATTTTGATGGGATTTGAACGGATAAAATTAGGGCTTGCAAAACGCATTTTGGCAGGAAGCACAAGCGATTCCGGTCCTTATATTTGGGGCGGATTTGATGCAATGAAAGTATGCACTTTTAAGCATAACAAAACGCCAGAACAAGGCTCAAGACCAATGAGCGTAAGTGCTTCCGGATTTGCACCAGGAAGTGGAGCAGGAGCTTTAGTTTTGGAAGATTTAGAAACTGCTTTGGCTCGTGGTGCAAAAATTTATGCTGAAGTTCTTGGTGGAAACTTGAATTCCGGTGGTCAACGGGGACAAGGAACAATGACGGCTCCAAATCCTGTAGCCGTACAAAAATGTATTAAAGATACATTAGAAAATGCCGGAATTCATCCAAATGAAATTGATGCCATCAACGGACATTTGACCGCCACATCAAAAGACAGTTTGGAAATTCGGAATTGGAGCGAAGCTTTGAATAGAAAAGGGATTGATTTCCCGTACATCAACTCATTGAAATCAATGGTTGGACATTGTTTGTCTGGCGCGGGAAGCATTGAAAGCGTGGCTTCTGTTTTGCAATTGCATCACGGATTTATTTTTCCTAATATCAATTGTGAAGATTTGCATCCCGAAATCACTGCTATTATTGATGCGACCCGGATTCCACAACAATTAATTGAAAAAGAATTGAATATTGTCGCAAAAGCCAGTTTTGGTTTTGGAGACGTGAATGGATGCGTAATTTTTAAGAAATACAAATAAAATATGAACAAACCGGAAATTATCGAAAAGTTAAAAATTATAGTTAAACCCTATATTAAAAACCAGGAAGCCTTCGACAATCTTACTGAAAGTACTGATTTCATCACTGATTTACAAATTAATTCGGCAAATTTGGTCGACGTGATTTTAGATATTGAGGAAGAATATAATATTGTAATCGACAATCAATCGATGGAAAGAATGCTCGACGTGAAATCGGCGATGGAGATTATTGAAACCAAATTATCCGAAAAGTGATAGGAAACGACATTGTAGATTTGGCTTTAGCCCGAAAAGAAAGCAATTGGAAAAGGAATGGTTTTTTGGATAAAGTTTTTACCAAAAAAGAACAATTGTTAATTTTAAATTCAGGAAATCCAGAAATTATGGTCTGGAATTTATGGAGTAGAAAGGAAGCGGCTTATAAAATTTACAATCGGAAAACCCAAATTCGTGGATATTTTCCTTTGCAACTGGAATGTTTTGAAATAGAAATTATTGACGATATTTCTTTCGGAAAGGTTGCCATAAAAGACCATATATATTTCACAAAAACAGAAATTACATCTCAATTTATCAATACGATTGCAGTTGAAAACAGAAAAGATTTTGACAAAATTAAAACGTTGGAAAATTCTGAAAATATTCAAAGAGATAAAGGAATACCAAGCTGTCTTGAAAAAGATAATTTAGTTCCAAAACCTGTATCCATAAGCCACCACGGAAGATTTAAACAAATTATTTCTCTTTAGTTCAGTCCTAATCTTGACTTTAATTTCAGGAAAAGCAACGCTATTTTATAGGCGTCTTCGGACGAAGAATTTCTGTCACTTTTTGGAATTTTGTAAATACCGCATAATTCGTCAAGCGAAAATTGTTTATTGCTAATATCATGTAGTTTACGGTGCATTACATCAATATCCAGCGCTTCATTTTTTAATCTTCCGCAACCTAATCTTTCCAAGGCTGCATTTATCATTTCCACATCAAAATCAACGTGATGTCCAACCAATACAGCATTTCCAATAAACTCGATAAGAGCCTGTATTGCGTCGGGTTCTCCGAGTTTTTTCATTTTGCTTTCAACAACAAACTCATTTGTAAGACCGTTGTCGTGGAAAAATTTATATTGTAACAAAACAGTCTCAAAACTATCTCCTATAAGGATGCTATTATTAACTACGGCAAAGGAACCAATTGACACAATTACATCCTTGCTTGGATTTAAACCCGAGGTTTCAGTGCTTAAAACAACAAAACGCTTTGATTTTTTATCGAATTTAGAAACGTATTCCTTCCAAAATTCGGGATATTCCTTGTTGATATTTTTTATCCAGTCTAACATAGTTATGAAAATTGGGTAAGTTGAAACTTGGTTTTTATTAATTCTTCCAATTCTTTCATGGGAGCCAAAGCACTTTTCAAATTTTCCTTGTCAACTTTTGATAGCTCCTGTAAATCAATATATTGTCCGGAATTATCATTATTTAAGCCTTCCAATGTCCTGAATTTTGACAAAGTCAAAAAAGCTTCGGCACAATTAAGATAAATTTCACTGTTTTTAGGATCTGTAATTGCTAACTGTTTAAAACGCATATACGTATTATTTACATTTCGAATGTTATGACTCAAAGCAAATAAACGAGCCCCATCGATAAGCGGCATCAAAGCACGAGTTTTTATGTCAAACTTACCTTTGTTAGTACCTTCGTCTTCGACGATAAATTTCTTAAAAAAGCTTAGTGGCGAGTTTTTTCGTAATGCATCATTTCCTAAAAAATCAAAGAATAAGGCATTATTATGAACATTGGTATAAATTATGTTTTCAATTGCTTCTTCAATTCTTTTCTCTCCAAAGACGATTTCATAATCAAAGAAAATACTGCTTATATCATTACTGTTTTCTCCTGGAGTATTGATCCAAGTATTGTATTGTTTTGTCCAGTCAGTCAATGATTTACACCATAACATATTGCTTCCCATGTGGCCGTTTGGACATAATTCATAACCCACTTTTTCTAAAATCGCCGTGGTTCTTTTTCCTAATTTCAGGAAATAATCCTTCACATCTCTGTATTTATCGGCAGTTACATCTTCAAAAATCAAAATACTGTCTTGATCCGTGAGCAATAATTGTTCTTTTCTTCCTTGGCTACCAATGCTAAACCAAGCAAAACTGGCAGGAGGGGAGCCTAAATCTAAAATTGACAACTCGATTGATCTCTTAATAATGGCCAAATTAATTTCACTGGCAATATTGTTAATGTGAGAAAGTGGAATATTTTTATGAATTGATTTTTGGATGAGATCAGTTAGACGTTCCCTTATCAATTTTAAGTCCTTTGGGCTTTTAGAACGTTTAATTTCTTTTATCAAAACACCTGGATTATTGGCTTGGGCTACTATTAAATCGTGTTCGGAAATAATTCCTTTAACGGCTGATTTATCGGTTCCGTCTTGAGTAACACATAGATGAGTCACGTTGTGTTTGAGCATCAGTAACTGGGCTTCCGCCAAAGAAACATTCTCGACAACAGTCACTACCGGTGATGACATAATTTTATCTACAGTACTTGTGATATTAAATCGGCCAGTAGCAATTTTTGTGCACATATCAGTATTCGTAACAATTCCGATAGGGTTGTTGTTTTCACAAATTAAAACACTATTGGAAATCGAATTTGTCATAAGTTGTGCAACTTCCTGTATTATATTTGTTTTTGTTGCTCTTAAAGGAGATAAATTATAAGACAATGATTGAAAATACTGCATTTCAGAATGCTGGTCAGAATAGTAGACATTGTCAGAAATCAGTTTTCCGTGCAAATTTTCACTTTCACTTGGATTGCTCGTGTTTGAGGCAAAACTCTGCAATAAGTAATCTAATACTTCTGGGTTGTTGGCTACAAATGGACGAAAAGTGGCAATGGGAATGGCATAAATAATGCTTTCTTCACGAGCTTTGGCGGTCATCAAATAATTATTCTTGGCAAAAAACGGACGCAAACCAAAAACATCACCCTCAACACATTTGTTTAATATCGTGTCTTCTGCATCCGCAATGACCGATAAATTAATAACACCAGAAGCCACGACATAAAAACAATCGTGCAAATCATCATTGATTTGAAACAAAGTTTTGTGTTTTTCCAAGTTAAGAACACGAATACTTATGGCAATTTCTGACAACTCTTGAAAAGTTAAATTATCAAATGGCGGATATTCCTTTAAAAAATCAGCAATATGTTCTGCAATTGTGTTCATGGTACAATAAGTATAGTCTTTTTGTAAAAATAATAAATTAAAATCTTGTAATGGAAAGATAGAGTATGAAAATAATGTTATTTTATGTATATACGAGCAATAGGAAGTGAAGTGGTCAAAACAAAAAGGAATTATTGTAAATTCTATTTTACATAATATAAATTATAGTTCAAAATAAGGAAAAATATAAAATTTATGTTAAATATAAATATGGGATTAATAAAATACTTATCATTATAGTTCAAAAAATTGTTTCAGACTTAAATAATGAATTCTATGAGAAACCTCCTTTGTATTTGTTGCCTTTTTTGCTGTTTGTGGACAAATGCCCAGACGGAAAACTTAGTTTATGATTTAAAGGTTGCAGGGAATACTATTGGCACAGTAACGGCAAAAAAAATTACACAGGGAGATTATGTGACTTATATTTCAGATACTGATGCGGAAATTAAGTTTTTAGTTACAACACAGATTAAAACAAGGATGAAAGTAATTTTTAAAAATGGAGAACTTTATGAAAGCAGCTATAAATTTTTCAAAAACAACAAAATTAAAGAAGAAACTTCCATAACATTCAAGAATGGTCAATATACCATAATTCATGATGGAAAAACTAATACCACAACTGAACCCATTTATGTGAGTTCAATCATGCTCCCTTTTTATAAACCTAAAAATAATGAAAAAGTATTCGAAGAAGTCGATGGCTATTTCAAATCTATCCAACTTATAACCAACAAAAGTTTCCAGTTGGTTGATCCTAAAAGCAGCCACAGGGATAAATATATTTATGAAAACGGAAAATTGGATTATTGCCTAGTAAACAACACTTTTGTGGATTTTGAAATGATTTTGCAATCAAAAATATTATTCTCAAAACATTAAAATATTGGAGTAACAAAAAAAAACGAAACAATATTGATTTTTCTTACAAACTATATATCCCCTTTTGTTTTTTTTTCGGGTCTGATAATCATTCTTAAAGATTGGTCTTTCGAGAAATAGGCAATCATCCAATGATATAAAGTATTGATTCGGTTGCGATAGGTTATCAGGGACATTAGGTGCACAAACAACCAAATCATCCAGGCAAAAATGCCTTTGAAGTGAATTTTTGGTTTGGGCAAATCAACAACGGCTTTATTCTTTCCTATAATTGCCATAGAGCCTTTGTCTTTGTATTTAAATGTATTTAACGGCTTATTTTCAAGCATTAGTTTGAAGTTTTTCGCTAAATTAACTCCTTGTTGAATGGCGACTTGGGCGACTTGGGGATGTCCTCCCGGAAAATCTGCATCGTTGAGTTGGATACAGGTGTCACCAATGGCATAGACGTTTTCGGTAGCGTTTACTTTATTAAAGGCATCCGTAGCCATTCGTTTACCACGACCATAACTTTCTGTTGGGATCCCTTCAAATTCTTTAGCCGAAACTCCTGCCGCCCATATTAAATTCTTGGTTTGAATGGTTTCACCATTAGCAAAAAAAACAGTATCATCTTTATAATCAATTACTTTTGTGTTTAGCTTTACAACAACCCCAAGATTGGTTACGGCTTCGAGAGTGTCTTTTTGAGATTCTTTACTCATGGGAGATAACAAGGCATCGCCTCCATCAACCAAATAAATATTACTGGCTGATGTATCTAATTCAGGATATTCTTTGAGCAATATGGTTTTTCGCATTTCGGCAAACATTCCCGAAACTTCCACTCCAGTTGGACCTCCTCCAACAACTACAATGGTCAATAGCACTCTTCGTTTGTGGATGTCTTTGCAAATGGCCGCTTTTTCAAGATTTTTCAATAATGTATTGCGCATTTCAATGGCATCATTGAGTGTTTTCATAGGAATTGCATTTTTTTTGATATTTTCCATTCCGAAATAACTTGTTTCAGCTCCTGTGGCAAAAACCAAATAGTCATAATTCAATTCGCCATTATTGAGAATAATTTTGTTTTCTGCAGGAATTACTTTTTGCAATTCGCCCAAACGAAACTGTAAATTCTTTTTGCCTGAAAAAAACTTTCGAAAAGGATAACTGATACTGGAGGGCTCCAAAAATGCTGTCGCTACTTGATAGATGAGTGGCGGAAAGAAATTATAGTTGTTTTTGTCAACAAGTATTACTTCAATACCTTTATGGTTTGTCAGTTCTTTGACTAAATTGATTCCGGCAAAACCTCCTCCTATTATTACAATTTGCATATTGAAACTTTTATAAAATGATTATTTATAAAAGTACAATTTTAATTATGAACAATATTAGTTTTTGAATTTTTTAACTGGTTTTCCAGTTATTTCAATTTTGTTTTGCAACAAGTAATTGGCCAATAATTTATCAATCAGTTCATCCTTAGTCAAATGGTGAAAAACCGTTTTAATCTTGTCTTTTAAATCTGCTGAAACATCGTGGTTAGGCTTCGTTTTAAAAATTTGTTTGGCCCACAATAAAGTATTGTTTTCCTCGATGTTTTCTGTAGTTGGCTTTTTAAATTTGGTAAATTTTATTCCCAATTCCCTTTCGAAATCAGCAATTTCGGCAACTTCTTCTTGTTGCAAAACGGTCAATGAAAGTCCTTTGGCCCCAGCTCTGGCAGTCCTTCCGCTGCGGTGGACATAAACTTCATAAACGTCCGGCAAATGATAATTGACCACATAAGAAATCTCCTTTACGTCAATTCCTCTTGCCGCCAGATCAGTTGCAACCAAAATATTGATATGTCCTTCACGGAATTGTTCCATAATTCGATCCCGGATTCCTTGTGACAAACTTCCGTGCAATGCACCTGAAGAAAACCGGTTGATGACTAAATTCTTGGCCAATTTATTAACCGCCGCTTTAGTTTTGCAAAAAATAATACCGCGTTCTCCGTCTTTTGAAGTTAGAAAATGCATCAATACATCCAGTTTTTCTATCGGATCTACGACAATATATTGATGGTCGATTCCTTGATTTCCAATAGTTTCCATATTAGCACTCACTTGTACAACGTTTTTGGACAAGTAGTTTTGGATCATTTGCTTAATCGTTCCTGGCAAAGTCGCTGAAAACAAAAATGTTTTGTGATTTTTGGGTAATTCGGCAATAATTTCATCTAAACCTTCTTTCAAAATGGTAACCATTTCATCGGCTTCATCAAGAACTAGAAATTTTGTTTCTTTTAAATTGATTGCTTTGCGTTGGATTAAATCAATCAAACGGCCTGGCGTTGCGACAACAATATGCGTTGGTGTTGCTAATCGTTCGATTTGTGGTTTTATTGGAATTCCACCACAAGTGGCTGCAATCGAAACTTCGGGAAGATATTTTGCAAAAGCTTCTAAATTACTAAAAATCTGGTGTCCTAATTCCCGTGTTGGCACCAGGATTACAGCTTGAATAACTGGAAGTTTCGTGTCTATTAATTGTAATAACGGCAATCCAAAAGCAGCTGTTTTTCCTGTTCCAGTTTTGGCAAGACCAACAATATCAGTATTATTTGACAAAAATAACGGAATTGTTTTCTGCTGGATTTCTGTTGGAACAGCAAATTTTAATTCAGTTATAGCTTTTAGCAAAGGTGCTGAAATTCCTAAATTTGAAAATTGGTTTGGCATTTTTTTAGATTTATATTTTTGCAAAAATAATTGTTAGAAAAATAGGATTTTTAGCCCTGATAGTAGTGAAAATCCTTTTTATTGCTTTTATAAAAAGCTCTTCGACTTTGCTAAGCGTGACAAAGCAATAAAAAGATTGCAACGAATAGCAGGAAAAAGCTCCTAAAAACTAGTCCGCTTCGTTCATAATTCTTTCTCGGTACTTCTTCCCTATCAATAAAGTTAGCTTCAGTTTGTAGTCATCAACCAGCCATTCTCGGTAGTTTTTGCTGCATTGGCTCAAACATTTGGCATAGCGTTTCAGGCGACAGTCGATATCTGGTTCTAATTCCCTGGACAACGATTTTGCTTCTTGTAACTCTTCGCAATTGTCCACACACATTGCAGCGTGTTGTTCCAATGATTTTTCTAAAACTACTTTGGAACGCAAATTTTGTGCAATGGCCAGTTTGTGTTCCTTATCAACATCAAAAGTAACGATTTCCGTTTTACTGAATTTGGTACGTAATTCTGTTGGCATCGTGTATTTGAAATACAATTCAATTTCAGTATCGTCACGCAAGTTTTCCAAATAGAATTCGGGTGATTTAAAAATATGTTGCCAATTAACAGGTTCGCTCCACAACCCAAAACGTGCTGCATTATTTCCCAGATCGATTACATTAAATTTGTCTTTATTAGGCAATTTTCTGGAACCACGACCAATCATTTGAAAGTACAAAGTCAATGATTTTGTAGCTCTATTTAAAATAATGGTTTCTACTGTAGGCTCATCAAAACCCGTGGTAAGAATTCCGACCGATGTTAAAATGGCGTCAGGGGTTTTCTTGAACCATTGCAAAATATCTTTTCGCTCTTCGGTGCTGCTGGTATTGTCAAGGTGGCGAATCGTGTATCCGGCTTCTCTGAAAGTTTCATAAACGTATAACGAAGTGTTTATTCCGTTATTGAAAATCAGGGTTTTTTTGCCCAAAGATTTCTCTGTGTAAGCGTGCAATAATTTTTCCTGCATCGCCATATTGGTATATAAATCATCGGATGACTTTACGGTGTAATCACCATTTATCCCTACTTTTAAAGAGGTCAAACCAACATCATAACTATAGGTCACGGCTTTTGCCAAAAAACCTTTTTCAATCAAGGAATTTATGGTATCGCCCACAATCAATTCATCGTAATTTTCGTGCATTGGCAACTTAACATTTGAACTCAACGGTGTTGCCGTAACTCCCAGAATAAAAGCGTTTTTGAAAGAACTTAACAATTTTCGGAACGAATTATAATGGGCTTCATCAATAATTACCAAGCCAATGTTGTCGAGATGTAATTTTTCATCATTGATTCGGTTTTTCAAAGTCTCGACCATAGCCACAAAACAGGAATAATCGTTTTGGTCCGGAAGCTCTTTTACTTTACTGTTGATGATTTTATTTTTTACATCGAAGCCTTTTAGCATTTTTGAAGTCTGCTTGCATAACTCAATTCGATGGGTCAAAACGACCACTTTTTTGTCGTGCTTTGACAAGTATTGTCTAACAATTTCTGAAAATACGACTGTTTTTCCCCCACCAGTTGGCAATTGATATAACAAATGGTGATTATTGGGCGCATTTTCCAAGCGTTCAAAAATGGCTTCTATATCTCCTTTTTGATACGAATAAAGTTCTTTTTTATCTTCTATTTCTGTTTCTAAAATGTTTTGAGGCATTGCTTTCGATGGGTTTTTGCAAAAATACGCCTAAAAAAGAGTTAATGCACCAAAATTTAAAATAAATAAAGGTGAATGTTTAAATAAAGCTAGTTATATCAAGCTTTTAATATTCAAATCGTTCTATAATTGCAGAAAATTCTTCTTTATTAAACCAGTTTTGTTGAATGGTTTCGTTATTTATTGCCAAAATTCGGGATTTAAATTCTTCCAAAATACCATTGGCAATCATAAAAATAACGGCTTGTTCAAAGGAGTTCAACATACTTTTAAAGAACAATTCCTGTTTTACAACTCGTTCAGCCGAAAAGGTTTGTGCAATCTCTATGGAATAAAGCATAATATCGCCTATTATAAACGGGTCTACTCCTAAAACGATAAAATGCTTGATGTACTTTTGGGCAACGGAACGACGCATTTTTGGCTTTTTGCCTCTTCCAGAAGTTTTTTGCGGAAAATATTCATTCGATATTTTGATTTTGCATTCCTTCAGCAGCGTTTCTTCTTTTGGATTAAAAACAAAATCATAATAGGTTTTTACGGCACTGAATTTTTCATACAGTTCGAGAACTTGTGCTTCGAGTTGCTTTTTATTAAGTTCAGTCAGGTATTTTTTTAAATCGCGTTTGCTCATTATCAAAGTTTATTATTGCAAATGTAAATTACTTTGGGATTGAATACCCCAAAAATCAATGATAATCCCTAATTTTGCCACATCACTTTTTAATACTACTTTTTTAATGGACAGAATTTTTAAGAACATTGCAATCCTGGAAGGAATATCTTATTTGGTTTTATTTTCGAATATGCTCCTAATTAAACCTTTAAATCCAGTACTTTACAAAACTTTCTTGTATCCAATCGGGATGACTCACGGAATGCTATTTATAGGGTATATCGTTTTGGCAGTTTTACTGAAAAAATCCCAAGGGTGGGATTTAAAATCGTTTCTCACAATACTAATTGCTTCACTCTTGCCTTTTGCAACCTTTTTTGTTGAAAAAAAATATTTAAGAAATGTATAACTTCTTGGAAAAAATATTCAGTTGGTGCTATCCTTTATTCCGGAAATGGGGATTTGGAGAAACCTTTGCCGCGTATACCAGCCTAATAATAAACATATTTTTACTAAGCATTTTATCTTACATTATTTACCGTTTTTTCAGGTTTGCATTGGTGACAATTATGGAAATTATTGCCAGAAAAACCAAAACTAAATTTGATGATTTACTGATTTCAAATAAAACGGTAATGTACATTTCGCATCTAATTCCGTTGCTGTTTATCTACAAATCGGTACCGATTATTTTAAAACAGTACAATTATTGGGAAGATGTATTCGGGAAATTAGTTGGAATTTATATCATATTACTCATACTTTGGATAATACGAACCATTTTCAATGCCCTGAAAGAACATCTAAAAAGCATACCGAAATTTAGCGATAAACCTATCGACAGCTACATTCAGGTCTTTATGATAATCCTTTGGATAATGGGAATTGCGGCAATATTCTCGGAAATTTTTGAAATTAAAATCGAAAAATTGCTGACCACTTTAGGAGCTATTTCTGCCATTATATTATTGATTTTTAGGGATACAATTCTCGGTTTTGTTGCCAGTATTCAGGTGTCAGTAAATGATATGCTGCGTATAGGTGATTGGATTACCATGGATAAATTTGGCGCCGATGGGGATGTAATAGAAATTAATCTGGCAACGGTAAAAGTTCGAAATTTTGACTACACCACAACCACAATTCCTACTTATAGCCTGATTTCTGATTCTTTCAAAAACTGGCGCGGCATGCAAAAATCGGATGGGAGAAGGATAAAACGTCATGTTTTGATAAAGTCGAACAGTGTTCGATTTATAAAAGATGGAGAACTTGACGATTTGATGAAAATTCAACTTATTAAAGAATATATTGAAAAGAAGAAAATCGAAATCGAAAAATATAATTCCCAAAACAACATCGATACCGATTTATCCCTTAACGGGCGAAATTTGACAAATTTGGGATTGTTTCGAAAGTACATTACAAAATATCTTGAAAATCATGCGGGATTGAACAAAGACATGCTTTTGCTTTGCAGACAATTGCAACCTACTTCACAAGGAATTCCATTGGAAATATATGTTTTTTCCAAAGACAAAAAATGGGAAAATTACGAATATATAATGTCCGATATTTTTGATCACATTATTGCATCCGTTTCCTTTTTTGATTTGGAACTGTTCGAATTGCCTTCTGAAGGAAGAGATGTTTTTCTGCCGGATTAAATAGACTCCAAACGGTTTTTTACATATTCAATTTTGGTTTTCCCATGTGCTTTTGGCTTGCCGTCAATTCCAAGACTTACCATGGTGGTGCTGTCTATCGTGATGATGGTTTCGCGAGTCATCATGTTTCGAACTTCACATTTTAGCGTGAGCGAAGTATGTCCAAATTTCACCACCGAGATGCCAATTTCGATAATATCACCTTGTCTTGCGGAACTTCTGAAATTAATTTCAGACATGTGCTTGGTCACAATTCTGGAATTTTCTAATTGAACAATGGTATACAGAGCCAATTCTTCATCGATCCATGCCAATAATTTGCCTCCAAACAAGGTTCCGTTTGGATTTAAGTCTTCGGGTTTTACCCATTTTCTGGTGTGAAATCTCATAATGGTTTTTTTATACTTGCAAAATTAAGACATTCCTTTTTTAGTTTCTGTATAAAAATAATGATTACCAATAGATTTATGAAATTGCAAAAATAGAATACCAAATAAATCGATTTCAGTTTATTTTCATAATAAAAATAGGATTTTATCACTGCCGGCTCCCACTCTACTCTGCAACTTGGTGCGGTTGAGCCTCGGTAAAATGATTGGCGTAAAATTCAATAAAGACAAGGATTGGGTGGCGGAACTTTGGGTTTGTTTGAGAGATGAAATTTGATTTTATCGTTTAAAGTTGAGTTCTGGTTTTCAACTGATTCTTTTTTTTTCTTATTTTGAATTTCTTACTATTATTAATTTCAATTTTTTTCTGTTAAGATGTTTTTTACGAACAACTTTAAAAATATTTCTTTTAATAATCATTCTTTTAAAATATAGTTCTTATTGTTTCTTTTTTAAGCAATGAGATTATTTCTTGTCTATTTTTTAAATAATTAACAAGTAAAACACTATTTTTTTTATAATTTAATTCTATTTATATCTACTTTTTAATAGCAAAATGTTATTTTTTTTGAATAAATGCTAATCTAAAATTGTTTACAATCAAAAAACATAAAAATAAATAGGATAAAGTCTAAAAATTATAATAATTAGATATTTATTGGATACTTAAGAATAAAAATCACGATTATAACAGTAAATTTACTAATATTGAAAGAATATATTAATTACATATTTAGTTTAAAATAATAGACATCTTTAACAATTTGACAAATGGATAGAAGAAAGGCGCTTAAAAATGTGGCTATATTACTTGGGACAGCCATATCATCATCAACTTTAGGAGTTTTATTTGAGGGGTTTTCAATTCCGGAAAATGAAAAAAATAGAGTGTCATTTTCAGCAACTGAAGAAGATGTTTTAGCTGAATTTGCTGACATTATAATACCAACTACAAAATCTTCAGCTGGAGCCAAAGCAGCTGGACTTGGTATATTTATTCCAATGATGATTCGTGATTGTTACCCTGCCGATATGCAAGTTCTTTTTGCCACAGGTTTAAAGGAAATGGAATCAAAATGCATAGCAACATTTAATAAAAATTTCTTATCACTTACTGTTGAAGAAAGACAAAAAATTATTGGAGATTTAAGAGATGAAACTATTGCTACTAAACAGAAAAAATCTTTTTTCATAATTGCCAGAGACTTAACGCTTTTAGGCTATTTTTCTTCAGAAATTGGTTGTACACAAGCACGTGAATATTTACCAGTTCCAGGACGTTATGATGGAAGTGCCGAATATAAACCTGGCCAAAAAGCATGGGCAACTTAATCGATTTTAATTGTATAAATTAAAATTATAGATAAAAATAAAAATAGTAAACGTGAATATAAGCAGCAATTTAAAAAAACAAAACACTTATGATGCTATAGTTGTAGGATCCGGAATAAGTGGTGGATGGGCAGCAAAAGAGTTAACAGAAAAAGGATTAAATGTTTTGATGTTAGAACGCGGAATGAACATAGAACATATCAAAGATTATGATTCTGCAATGAAAGCTCCATGGGAACTTGAACATGCAGAGACTCTTACACAGGAACAAAAAAGAACTCATCCTGTGCAAATAAGAGATTATCCCTATTCGGAAGCAAATGAAAAATGGTGGGTTAATGATTTAGAATGTCCCTATACAGAAGACAAGCGTTTTGACTGGTATAGAGGTTTTCATGTTGGTGGAAAATCATTAACGTGGGGACGTCAAAGCTATCGTTTTAGCGATCATAATTTCGAAGATAATGCTCGAGATGGTCATGGAAATGATTGGCCAATTCGTTATAAAGATATTTCTCCTTGGTATGATTATGCAGAGCGATTTATTGGTGTTAGTGGTCAAAATGAAAATTGGCCTTTATTGCCAGATGGTCAGTTTTTACCTCCAATGGATTTGAACTGTGTCGAAAAATCAGTTAAAGAAAGATTAGAAAAACATTATAATAAAAGCAGAATACTTACCATCGGTCGTACAGCAAACTTAACCGTTCCGCATAACGGTCGTGGTAGTTGTCAATATCGAAATTTATGCAGTCGCGGATGTCCTTTTGGTGCTTATTTTAGTACACAATCATCTACTTTACCTGCAGCTATGGCAACTAATAGACTAACTGTCAGACCCTACTCTATCGTAAATCATATTATTTATGATAAAGATACCAAAAAAGCCAAAGGCGTTATGGTAATTGACGCTGAAACCAATGAAACAATGGAATTTTATGCCAAAATTGTTTTTGTAAACGCATCTACTTTGGGTTCTACTTTTTTATTATTGAATTCTACTTCAGAAGCTCATCCTACAGGATTAGGAAACGGCAGTGGTCAATTAGGACATAACTTGATGGATCATCATTTCCGTTGTGGAGCCGAAGGAAGTGCTGAAGGATTTGAAGATAAATATACCTATGGTCGCAGGGCAAATGGTATTTATATTCCAAGGTATCAAAATATAGGTAATGATAAAAGAGATTATCTAAGAGGTTTTGGTTACCAAGGAAGAGCATCAAGAGGTTTGTGGCATAAAGAAGTTGCAGAATTGGCTTTTGGTGGAGATTTCAAAGATTCGATGTCATTACCCGCAGATTCTTGGAGTATGGGATTAGGTGGTTTTGGAGAAATGTTGCCTTATTATGAAAATAAAGTATACATTGACCATACCAAAAAAGATAAATGGGGTCAACCCGTTTTAGCCATTGATTGTGAATACAAAGAAAATGAAGCTAAAATGCGTGAAGATATGATGTGGGACGCAGCCGAAATGCTTGAAGCTTCTGGAATTAAGAATGTGAAAACCTATGATAATGTTTGTTATCCCGGAATGGCCATTCACGAAATGGGAACTGCCAGAATGGGTAATGACCCAAAAACATCTGTTCTAAATAAATGGAACCAAATGCATGAAGTAGATAATGTATTTGTGACTGATGGTTCATGTATGCCTTCTATTGCTTGTCAAAATCCATCTTTAACATTCATGGCATTAACAGCTCGTGCTTGTGATTATGCTGTGAAAGAATTAAAAAAAGGAAATATTTAGATCGCAAAACATGAATAGAAAATTGAGAATGGGAATGATTGGTGGAGGCAAAAATGCTTTTATTGGAGCTATCCATCGAATTGCTGCTAATATGGATGGATTGGTTGGATTACATTGCGGTGCTTTTAGTTCTAATTCAGTAATATCTAAAGAATCAGGAAAAGCATTATTTCTTCCTGAATCAAAGTGTTATGGTTCCTATGAAGAAATGATTACTACAGAAAGTAGTCTCCCAATAGAGCAACGAATGGATTTTGTATCTATTGTTACTCCAAATTTTGCCCATTTTGCTCCTGCAATGATGGCGCTGGAATATGGTTTTAATGTAGTAATTGATAAACCAATAACTTTAAGTCTTGATGAAGCCAAACAATTACAACAAAAAATAAAAGAAACAGGACTGCTTTTATGCTTAACCCATACTTATTCCGGATATCCAATGGTCAAGCAAGCCAGATTTATGGTTTCGGATAATCAGTTTGGAAAAATACGAAAAGTAATGGTCGAATACCCTCAAGGATGGTTGAGTACCCTTACTGAAAAAGATGGAAAGAAACAAGCTTCTTGGCGTACTGATCCAACAAAAAGTGGGATTAGTGGCTGTATGGGAGATATTGGTACGCATGCGGCTCAATTAGCAGAATATATTACGGGTTTAAAAATCACTAAGTTATGTGCCGATATTAATATCGTGGTTGAAGGCAGAAAATTAGATGATGATGGGAATGTATTATTAAAATTTGATAATGGTGCCAATGGAATTTTAGTGGCATCTCAGATTGCTGCAGGTGAAGAGAATAGCTTAAAAATAAAAGTGTATGGAGAAAAAGGTGGTTTAGAATGGCACCAAATGGAACCTAATACACTTCTTGTTAAATGGCCTGATGCTCCTGCACAAGTCTATCGAGCTGGAAATGGTTATTTATCAAATAGTGCCCAATTTAATTCTCGTACTCCAAGTGGACATCCTGAAGGTTACTTAGAGGCTTTTGCAAATTTATATAGAAATTTTGCTATGACTTTATCTTGTAAGCTTGAAGAAAATGAACCTACCCAAGAAATGCTTGATTTCCCTTCAGCTGATGATGGAGTAAGAGGAATGGCTTTTATAGAAAGTGTAATTGCCTCTGGAAAATCAGATCAAAAATGGTTCGATTTTAAAATTTAAAATTATACAAATGACTACAATTCAAGGTCCAGCAGTTTTTCTGGCACAATTTATCAGTGACGAAGCACCTTTTAATTCCTTAGATGGAATTTGTAAATGGGCATCAGATATAGGTTTCAAAGGTATTCAAATGCCAACGTTAGATACTCGTTTCATTGATTTACAAAAGGCTGCTGAAAGCAAAACTTATGCAGATGAATTAATTGGAACTGTCGCTTCTTACGGAATGCAAATTACCGAATTATCGACACATTTACAAGGTCAACTTGTAGCAGTTCATCCAGCTTATGATAATTTATTCGATGCTTTTGCACCTGTAAACGTTCATGGAAATCCGAAAGCGAGACAAGAATGGGCCGTTCAACAATTGAAATATGCGGCAAAAGCATCTCATAATTTAGGTTTAAATGCACATGCTACTTTTAGCGGTTCTTTATTATGGCAATATTTTCACCCTTGGCCACAGCGACCAAAAGGTTTAGTGGAAGAAGGTTTTGCTGAATTAGCTAAACGATGGACGCCTATATTGAATGAATTTGATAATTACGGTGTTGATGTTTGTTATGAAATTCATCCTGGAGAGGATTTATTTGACGGTGAAACCTATGAAATGTTTTTGAAGGCGGTTAACAATCATCAAAGAGCCTGTATTTTATATGACCCTTCTCATTTTGTTTTGCAACAATTGGATTATATTCAATATATCGATTTTTATCATGAACGAATAAAAGCTTTTCATGTTAAAGATGCCGAGTTTAACCCAACAGGAAAACAAGGAACATTTGGTGGTTACCAAAGTTGGATAAACCGAGCAGGACGCTATCGTTCTCCTGGAGACGGTCAAGTCGATTTTAAAATCATTTTTAGCAAATTGGCACAATATGATTATAAAGGTTGGGCAGTTATGGAATGGGAATGTTGCTTGAAAAATCAAGAAGATGGAGCCCGAGAAGGAGCTGAATTAATAAAAAATAATATTATAAAAATTACCGATAAAGCATTTGACAATTTTGCTTCTGTAAAAACGAATAAGGCTTTGAATAGAAAAAATTTAGGATTATAAAAATTAAATAATAAAATGAAAATCAAGTATTTACTCATTACTATTGCTTTAGTTACATTAAGCTCTTTCGCAAAATATAATTCAGGGAAAAAATATATTTCGACTCCAATAAAATCAGAAATAACTGTTCAGCAAATTTCAGAAGGTGAAAAACTTATTGCCAAATCAGATTGTATTGGTTGCCATAATAAGGACAAAAAAATTATTGGTCCAGCTTATTCAGAAATTGCCAAAAAATATTCTTCTAACGACAAAAACATAAATTATTTAGTCGGTAAAGTTATTGCTGGAGGTTCTGGTGTTTGGGGTACTATTCCCATGTTACCTCACCCTACTTATAAAAAAGAAGACGTAAAGACTATGGTCAAATATATTCTTTCGTTGAAAAAATAACAAATTCCGAATAGTTGCCTGTTTTATTTTTAACAATCAAAAACGATAAAAAACCAAATGGAAAAAGAGGAATTGAAAAAACCAGAAAAGAAAATTATAAATAGCAGGCGTGATTTTATAAAAACTACCACTGTAGCTGCTGCTGCATTTATGATTATTCCTCGTTTTGTATTAGGTCGAGGTTATGTGGCGCCGAGTGATCGATTGTTGATTGCAAGTATTGGTGTGGGCGGAAAAGGTCAATCCGATACTGCCATGTTTGCAAAAAGTGGCAAAGCAGATATCGCATTCCTTTGTGATGTTGATACCAGAAGAGCGGCAAAAAGTGTAGCTGCTTTTCCTAAAGCCAAATTCTACAAGGATTGGCGTGAAATGTTAGATAAAGAACATAAGAATTTTGATGCGGTTTCGGTTTCTACTCCAGACCATAATCACGCTATTCAAGCCTTGGCAGCCATGCAATTAGGCAAGCATGTTTATGTTCAAAAACCTATGGCTCATGATATTTATGAAGCGAGAATTTTGACCCAAGCAGCCAAAAAATATAAAGTGGTTACCCAAATGGGAAATCAAGGCGCCTCAAATGATGGCACCAGAATCATGAAAGAATGGTATGATGCGGGATTAATCGGCGATGTGCATACAATTCATGCTTGGACAGATCGTCCTGTTTGGCCGCAAGGCATTCCTTGGTCTACCACCAAAACCGAAATTCCAAAAGAATTAGACTGGGATTTATGGCTGGGAACGGCTCCTTATAAGAACTATGTAAATAAATTAGTGCCTTTCAACTGGCGTGGTTGGTGGGATTACGGAACTGGTGCCTTAGGAGATATGGGTTGTCATTTGTTAGAAGCTCCTTTTAGTGTTTTAAATTTAAAATATGCCAAAGAGGTACAATGTAGCGTAGGTTCGGTTTATGTGGATGAATTCAAAAGAGGTTATTTTCCTGAAAGTTGTCCGCCTTCAAGCCACGTAACATTGACATTTCCTAAAACAGAAAAAACCAATGGTGACGTAACAGTGCACTGGATGGATGGAGGAATACAGCCAGAACGTCCATCAGAATTAGGTCCAAATGAAATATTTGGTGATGGCGGAAACGGTACTTTATTCACCGGTACAAAAGGTAAAATGATGTGTGATACTTACGGATTAAATCCAAGATTATTGCCCCTTAGCAAAAATGAAAACCTTCAAATTGCAAAAAAATATACCAGAGTTGAAGGCGGTTCTGACGGTCATTATAAACAATGGATCGAAGGTGCAATTGCAGGTTACGGCAAACACGAATTGAGTTCTGGGTTTGAAGTTGCTGGTCCTTTGACCGAAGCTTTATTAATGGCAAATTTAGCTATTAGAGGCTATGATATTCAAAAAGAAGTTCTTGGCGAAGATACTTATCCAGGTCGTTCCGCTAAATTATTATGGGACAATGACCAAATGAAAATCACCAATTTCGATGAAGTGAACCAGTTTATAAAACGAAACTATCGTGAAGGTTGGAAAGCTTTAACTTTATAAAAAAACAACAATTTAAAAAATAAAAAAATGATTAAGAATATTTGCACTTCAATACTACTTTTAATAATGATTCAAACAACGAATGCACAAACTTTGCCAAAAGGCTTTAAATCAATATTTGACGGACAAACCACTACAGGATGGCATACTTACGGAAAAACTACGGTAAGTAAGGCTTGGAAAGTTGAAGATGGTGTTTTGCATTTTGATCCAGCTTTGGCCAAAAACGATCAAGGTGGAGATCTTGTAACGGATAATGAATACACGAATTTCCATTTGAAATTAGAATGGAAAGTAGCTCCAAAATCAAATAGTGGGATTATTTTCTATGTAAATGAAGATCCAAAAAAATATAAAAATACCTATAACACGGGACTTGAAATGCAAGTTTTGGATAATGATGGGCATCCGGACGGAAAAATTGAAAAACACCGCGCAGGCGATTTATATGATTTAATTAAAAGTTCTTCTGAACCTGTGAAACCAGTAGGAGAATGGAATACCGCAGAAGTTGTTTGTAAAAACGGAAAATTGACACTTGTTATGAATGGTGTTATAGTTGTGGAAACAATGCTTTGGGATGATAATTTTAAAGCCTTAGTTGCCAAAAGCAAGTTTGCTGGCTGGGAAGGTTTTGCAGTATCTAAAACTGGAAAAATCGCTTTGCAGGATCATGGCGAAAATGTTTGGTATAGAAACATTATGATTAAAGAATGGAATACCATGAAAATTACAACTGGCTGTGAAAACGGAATGTAATCCTAATAAATTTACACAAAACCAATAGAATAACCAATCAATTAATCAAAATTATATGAATACCACAATCCGAATTAAATTATCTTTCATGATGTTTCTAGAATTTTTCATCTGGGGTTCCTGGTTTGTAACTCTTGGAACTTTTTTGGCGAGTAATTTACATGCTTCAGGATCCGAAACAGCTTCTGTTTTTTCGACTCAATCTTGGGGTGCGATTATCGCTCCATTTATTATCGGTTTGATTGCAGACCGTTATTTCAATGCTGAGAAAATTTTGGGAATTTTGCATCTTGTGGGTGCTTTTTTGATGTACCAAATGTATATTTCAGCTGACGTAACGCTTTTTTATTCCTACGTATTAGGATATATGATTTTATATATGCCAACATTGGCACTTGTAAATTCTGTTTCTTTTAACCAAATGAAAGATCCTGAAAAAGAGTTTGCCAACATTCGTGTTTGGGGAACAATTGGATGGATTTTAGCAGGATTGTCTATCAGTTACCTATTTCATTGGGATTCTGCCGAAGCCACTGCTCAAGGATTACTTAAAAACACCTTCCTTTTAGCTGGAATTGCTGCTTTTATTTTAGGAATTTTCAGTTTTACTTTGCCTAAAACACCCCCAAAAGCAAGTGATGAAAAAATTAAAATTGGAGATATTATTGGTCTTGATGCTTTGAAACTTTTAAAAGATAAAAATTTCGCTATCTTTTTTGTGTCTTCGATTCTAATTTGTATTCCACTTGCCTTTTATTATCAAAATGCACATCCATTTTTGACCGAAGCTGGTTTAGAAAATCCAACAGGAAAAATGGCTATCGGACAAATATCGGAAGCTTTATTTTTATTGTTAATTCCTGTGTTTTTCACTCGTTTTGGTTTTAAGAAAACCATTTTAGTGGGTATGTTGGCTTGGGCAATTCGTTATCTTTTATTTGCTTATGGAAACGCACAAGATTTGAGCTTTATGCTTATCCTCGGAATCGCTTTACACGGTATTTGTTATGATTTCTTCTTTGTTTCTGGCCAAATATACACGAATTCAAAAGCAGGAGAAAAATACAAAAGTGCTGCTCAAGGTCTAATTACACTAGCTACTTATGGAGTTGGAATGTTAGTAGGTTTTAAAGTTGCTGGTTGGATTACCGATAATTACAAAACACTTAATGGTGGTGTAGATTGGAAAATGGTATGGATAATTCCTGCTGGAATTGCCTTGGCTGTATTCCTGATTTTTGCCCTTTTCTTTAATGACAAAAGCAATTCTGAAAAAGAAGTTGCTTCAATTTAAAAAATAATAAAATGAGTTCAAACCTAAGTAGAAGATCAGTTATCAAAGGAATTATTGCAGGAACAGCCGCTTTAGGATTTCCTTCCAGTCTTTCGGCTTTTGCGATAGAAGAAGAACCTTTAAAAAATGAAACTGTTAAGCTAAAAGGAAATATCAATCATTCCGTCGCGCGTTGGTGTTTTAGTGATATTGATTTAGATACACTTTGCATCGAAGCCAAAAAAATAGGAATATCGGGAATTGATTTAGTTGGTCCAAAAGAATGGCCCATTCTAAAAAAACATGAACTTGATTCTCCAATGTGTAATGGTGCCGAAATTAATTTGGTTGATGGGTTCAATGATATTCAATTTCATGAAACATTGATAAAAAATTATTCGGAGATGATTCCGCTTGTAGCAAAAGCGGGGTTTAAGAATCTAATTTGTTTTAGCGGAAGCCGAAGAAATAAAACCGATGAGGAAGGCTGGCATAACTGTAAACTTGGTCTTGAACAATTAATTCCTTTGGCTGAAAAACACAAAGTAACATTGGTAATGGAATTGCTCAACAGCAAGGTGAATCACAAAGATTATCAATGTGATAGAACTCCTTGGGGAGTTGAGTTAGTGAAATCATTACAATCTGAAAATTTCAAATTGCTGTATGATATTTACCACATGCAAATTGACGAGGGTGATGTAATTAGAACCATAAAAGATAACCACCAATATTTTGCACATTATCATACTGCAGGTGTTCCCGGTAGAAATGAAATCGACGAAACACAAGAGTTAAATTATCCTGCAATTATGAAAGCCATTGCCGAAACTGGTTTTAAAGGATATGTGGCGCAAGAATTTATTCCTAAAAATCCAGATAAAATTTCCTCGTTAAAAAAAGCAATCGCTATTTGTGATATTTAATAATCTAAAAAGAAAAAAAATGATAAAAAGAAGAGATTTTTTAATTAATAGTGGATTAGCACTAGGAGCTTTGGCAATCGCTCCTTCCCTAGCCTTTGCTTCAAAAGAAAGAGCTATTGGAATACAATTATATACCCTAAGAGAGTCTTTGCCAAAAGACGTAAAAGGAGTTCTAGCTCAAGTGGGAAAAGCAGGTTTTGCCGAAGTGGAAACTTTTGGTTATTCTGTAACTAACGGATTTTTTGGAACTTCGGTGAAAGATTTTCAATCTATTTTGAAAGATAACGGCTTGAAAGCTACCAGCAATCATTTTGATTTTAATAGTTTTATTAAAACTGGAGAAACCGAAACTTTGAAATCATATATTGAAACTGCCCATATTTTAGGAAGCGAATATGTTACTATACCTCATGTAATAACTGAATCAAGAGGAAAAAGTGTAGATGATTATAAAAAACTGGCTGGAGGAATCAATAAAGTTGCCGAGATTTGTCATTCAAATGGTTTAAAACTAGCCTATCACAATCATAATTTCGAATTTACTAAATTTGGCGCAACTACAGGGTATGAAGTTTTATTAAATGAAACGGATAAAAATCTAGTCGATTTTGAAATGGATCTCTATTGGGTGGTTCGTGCCGGACATGATCCATTGCAATTATTCAAAGAGCATCCGGGACGTTTCAAAATGTGGCATGTAAAAGATATGGATAAAGTAAATCCTGATTTTAATGCAGCAATTGGTCAAGGATCAATCGATTTTAAAGCGATTTTTGCCCAAGCCAAATTAGCAGGAATGCAACGTTTTTTCTTGGAACATGAATCCAATTATATTCCAAACCCTGTTGAATCAATGAAAACAAGTTTCGATTATATCAAGAAAAATTTGGTTTAATCTAAAAATTAAGTTTTAAAAAAGTCATTCCAATAATCTTAAATCTAAAAAATTTATGATTATTGGATTTTTTTTATTTCCCGTTTGGAAAAAAGAAGATGTAGCTCCTACTCTACTCTGCAACTTGGCACGATGGAGTCGTGTCGAAAGGATTGGCGTAAAATTCAATAAAGACAAGGATTGGGTTGGCGGGACTTTGAAATTGTTTGAGAGAGAAGCTAATAACTAAATCCAAATAATTTCTTTAGCTTTATATCTGCTAATTAATGACTCTGTATATTCTGTTTGATCATATTTCTTATTACCAGTTTTCTCCATTTTCCTTTTAACAGCAACATAAAACTCCATTTTTTCATCTATAATCTGAGGTTTAAAAGCAAAATTAAATCCTTTGGTGGGGTATAATGTGCTAGGGTATAATATGCCATCAGCATTCTTAAAAGAATCAAAAATATAATTTGTAAAGGCCGCTGTAATTTTGTAGTGATTTGAATAACCTTCTGCTATTTGAGAAAATTCTTTTGATAAAAATTGAAATAGATTTATGAATGCCTTTGAGCTTTCGTCAGTTTGACTCTTGAAAAACTCTTCAAAACTTTTGCTTAAATCATCAATTTGGTTATTCTGCCCTCGAATATTATCATTTGTCAATAAGCTAACGACCAAAATATCTTCTGTTGAAATCCAAACTCCATTTGTTATATACTCAAAATCTTTTTCTTTTTTCTCCCTTGTAATTTGGCTTATTTCAACAAATGAAAGCCAATCATCATCAGCACAATAAAAAACGGATTGTCCAGGTTCATTGGCTCGACCAAATTTTTTTATATTTTGTGAATCTTTGACATAAGACAGGTCACTAACTTTATCAAAGAAAACTTCGTCTTGTTTATGAATTCGACTTCTCACAAACTTTGAACCTTTTGGATAAAGGACAAAGGGTATTGAAAATTCAATCGAATTGAGTATGTTTTTTATGTATATATAACTTTCTATTGAAACTTCATCTTTTGCAGTTTTAAGCAGTCTTAAAAGGTTGTCCATTTCTTTGGTGTCAATGTACTTATTGTTTTCTAACATAAAATTGATTTAAGTGTTAAGTTACTTAATCCTCAACTGCGTGTATTGTAGCAAATTTATTGATTATTATTTATTAAAAAATCTATTCCTTACTCTTCACCACATTCACATAAAAATCCTTGTCCACTTCCAATTTTAAAACTTTCGCGGTTTGTGGCAAATTAGCCCACTCTGCTTGGGGTTTCAGCCATTGTTCTTTTCCGTTTAAAGTCACTTTTACAGGCATATTAAAACCGGGAACACAATTCGTCCAGCGATACGCAAGATTGTTGTTCTTGAAATAATATTCGAATGTCGGGATTCTGATGTCTCTCAAATATTGGTCAAAAAACGGAGTTAAATCAAGTCCAACGGCTTTACTTAAAAAATCCTCGATTTGTTTGGTCGTAACCGTTTGGTGGTAAAAAGTGCTGTTCAAACCTCTCAAAATGGTTCTCCATTTTTCGTCATCATTCACGATTTGGCGCAGCGTGTGCAACATATTGCCCCCTTTATAATACATGTCACCGGAACCTTCATTGTTCACGTTATACTTGCCAATGATTGGTTTGTCATTTTTGATTTTTTTTCTTGTCCCTCTCACATAAGCGTTTCCCGCTTCCTTGCCATAATAATATTCCACAAAAAGACTTTCAGAATAATTGGTAAAACTTTCGTGAATCCACATATCGGCGATGTCCTTGTAGGTAATATTATTGGCAAACCATTCGTGCCCCGATTCATGCACGATGATAAAATCAAATTTCAATCCCCAACCCGTTCCGCTCAAATCAGTTCCTTTATAACCGTTTTTGAAACCATTGCCGTAGGTAATGCAGCTTTGGTGTTCCATCCCTAAATACGGGGCTTCGACCAGTTTGTAGCTGTCTTCGTAAAATGGATATGGCCCAAACCAATGTTCGAAAGCCTTCAACATTCTTGGCACATCCTTGAATTGGATTTTGGCTGCGGCCAAATTATCTCTCAAAACATAATAATCGCAATCTAATTCGCCTTTTTCACCTTGGTATTTTTCGGAAAATGAAACATAATCCCCTATGTTTATATTCACGCCATAGTTATTGATGGGATTTGACACATACCAAGTGAAAGTTCTTGTGCCGTCCTTCAAATCGACTACGCTTTGCAAACGACCATTGGACACATCCATCAAATTTTTGGGAACATTCACGCTGATTAACATATCATCAACCTCGTCATACATGTGGTCTTTGTTGGGCCACCACACGCTTGCGCCCAATCCTTGACAGGAAGAAGCTATAAATGGTTTCCCATTCTTGTCTTTTTTCCAGGTAATTCCTCCATCCCAAGGCGGATTGACGGCAATTTTGGGTTTGCCACCATAAAACACGGCGAGTTCCTTGATATCACCCGGTTTTTGAGGTGCAACCAATTCAATAAAAAAAGCATTTCCGTCTCTTTTGTACTTTAATTCATTGCCATCTTGAATCACTTTATATATTTCCATAGGATTTTGCAAATCAATTTGCATCCGGTTATACTCCTTCAAAACCTGGTAACGAATGGTATTGGAACCCGAAATCGTACTGTCGGCAGGATTTACCTTAACGTCAAGATGATAATATTTCACGTCCCACCAAGCTCTTTCCTTGGTAATACTGCCTCGTAAAGTATCCTGATGCGTGAAAATTTCCTGTGCTTTTACACCAACGGAAATAAAAAATGCGATAAAAACAATGCTGAAATATTTTTTCATAAATTAACTTTTTAATGCTTGTCTATAATGCTGTCTAAAGATTTTTTTTGCGGTAAATTACGCTAATACCGCTAGTTATTTCAAATTAGTCCAATAAAAATTGAACTAAATGAAATATACAGCGGCATTATACCGGAAGATTGGACTAAAACATATTAATCAATGGTATAATTTCACAAATTAAAATGGTGTGTTTTATGTTTCCAAATTATTGAATTTGTCCAACTATTATAAATTTTCGATGAATTTAGTCAATAAATGAACTCCATAAGCGGTGGCGTGTTTGCTTTTCGCAAATTCATCGTCGCCAAAAGCAACTCCGGCAATATCAAGATGTGCCCAAGCTTTGTGCTCTTCGGTGAAATATTCCAAAAACTTGGCGGCACTTATGGCTCCTGCAACCGGTTTTCCACTGTAATTTTTCACGTCGGCAATGTCGCTTTCTATGTCTTGCTTGTAACAATCCCAAAGCGGCAAAGGCCACAAACGTTCCCCAATTGCATCACCAGATTCTTGCAATTTCTTTGAAACAACCTCATTATTGGTAAACAAGGCGCAACATTCATAACCAAAAGTTCCCACGGCACTTCCCGTCAACGTGGCAATATCAACAATATATTCGGGTTTGAAATTCTTTATCAAATACGACAAACCATCGGCCAAAACCAGTCGTCCTTCGGCATCGGTGTCTATAATTTCTATCGAATGCCCACTGTAACTCTCAATGACATCGCTGGGCAAAAGCGATTTAGCGTCCACCGAATTTTCGGCACAAGGCACAATCGCAGTGACTTTCACGGGCAATTTCAAATCGGCAATCAGTTGCATCGCCCCAAAAACTGCCGCGCCACCGGCCATATCACACTTCATTTGAACCATCGCGGAAGTTTTGATATTTAGTCCACCTGTATCGAAAGTGATTCCTTTTCCCACCAAACCGATGTGTTTTGTCTTGGCATTGGAATTTCCGGGAACATAATTCATGATTACGAATTGCGGTTCGTTCTCGCTTCCTTTTCCAACGGATAAAAAAGCGCCCAATCCTGCTTTTTTCAAAGCTTCAAAACCAAGAACTTCAACCTCAAAACCGAATTTTTTCCCCGTTTCATTTGCCCAATTTGACAAGTATTTCGGTGTTACTCTGTTGGGTGGCAAATCGACCAAATGGAGAATTTCGAGTTGAGCATTGGCAATTTTCACGGCTTTTTTGGCAGTTACAACAAATTTGTTTTTTGACACCAATTGCAACACAAAATTAGAATTAAGAAAAGGATGTGCTTCTTTTTCCTTTTTATAATGTCCCAAATCGTAGGTTCCCAAAAGCATTCCGGAAATAGCGGCTTCTACTTGTTCATCCGTGAATTGTTCCGGTAAAACCAATGCCACATTGGTGCCAAATGATTCTTTTTGTTTGGATGAAATTCTTCGGAAAGTAGTTTTCAATGATTTATAATCAATCGTTTTTTCCATTCCGATAAAAATGTAGGTGTTATCATTTTTTTCGGCTAAATAGTGAGTGTCTTTTTTTCCGTAGAACACTTTGGAAGAAATTTCCAGTTCGCCAAAATGTATGGGAACCAAACTTTTGACATAGGTTTCAAAAACAGGAATTAAAATTGTTCCAGAGAACCCTTCAAGGTTTTGTATTGTATTTGTTTTCATAATCTAATTGTCTTTTGTATTGAAAAAAAGTCATTCAATTGCCTTTGGAAATTTATTCGAAATAAGCAACATATATGGCAAAAAGGATTGCTTGTATTTTGTAATAAATAGTAAATATAGTGGATTGCTTTTTGAAATAAAAGAAAAAAGAAACCCAATGATAAATGAATTATCTATTGGGTTTTATGTATGAAAATAAACTAAAAATTTGTTGCTACTTTTGGCGGCTTTTTAAAACATCAACTACATCATTCAATTGAAATCCTTTGGCCTGCAGTAAAATCAAATAATGAAAAAGTAAATCGGCACTTTCGCTCAAAAACAAATCATCGTTGTCATCTTTGGCTTCAATAACCACTTCTACAGCCTCCTCGCCCACTTTTTGTGCGATTTTATTGATGCCTTTTTCAAATAATGAAGCGACATAACTTTTCTCGGAATCGGCATTTTCTCTTCGAAGTTTGATGGTTCCCTCCAAAGATGTGATAAAACCATAATTAGGTTTGTTTTGCCCATCCCAACAGGTATCAGTTCCCTTATGGCAAGTTGGCCCTTCCGGTTTTGCCTGTATCAACAAAGTATCATTATCACAATCATTTTGGATTGAAATCAAATTTAAAAAGTTGCCGCTTTCCTCCCCTTTTGTCCATAGACGTTGTTTGGTTCGACTATAAAAAGTTACTTTTTGGGTATCCAACGTTTTTTGATACGCTTCGGCATTCATATAACCAAGCATCAAAACGGTTTTGGTTTCGCTATCTTGAATGATTGCCGGAATTAATCCATCGGTGTTTTTTGAAAAATCTATGTTCATAATTTTTATTTTAAAATCTGATTATACCTGACAGGTTTTTAAAAAACTGTCAGGTATAATTGATACAATTTAAATCCTAACTTCGATATTGTTGTTTTTTAGTGCTGCCTTCAATATTTTTATTTCAATCTCCTTGAAATGGAATACGCTTGCCGCCAATGCTGCATCGGCTTTTCCCTCTTTAAACGTATCCACGAAATGCTGAATGTTTCCCGCTCCGCCGGAAGCAATTATAGGGATATTGACCGTTTTTGAAAGTTTCGCCAAGGCTTCATTTGCAAATCCGTTTTTGGTTCCATCGTGATCCATCGAGGTGAAAAGGATTTCTCCTGCTCCACGTTCTTCCACTTCTTTTGCCCAATCGAATAAATTCAATTCCGTTGGTACTTTCCCTCCTACCAAATGTACCATCCATTGACCATTAATTTGCTTGGCATCAATCGCCACAACCACACATTGACTTCCAAATTTTTGTGCCAAATCATTAATCAACTGCGGATTTTTGACCGCCGAAGAATTAATGGAAACCTTGTCGGCACCGTTTTGCAATAGAGCTTCAACATCAGAAACTGATGAAATTCCGCCACCAACGGTAAATGGAATATTGATGGTTGCCGCCACTTTCCGAACCAAGTCAATCAAGGTTTTTCTTCTTTCTTCCGTTGCTGAAATATCCAAGAAAACCAGTTCATCAGCACCTTCATCCGAATATATTTTGGCCAATTCCACAGGATCTCCGGCATCTCGCAAATCTACGAAATTGATTCCTTTCACGGTGCGACCGTTTTTGATGTCGAGGCAGGGAATGATTCTTTTTGTTAACATTATTTATATTGTTTTTTTACCGATTGTAGAGACGCACTGCAGTGCGTCTCTACAATATGAATTGTTCCAATTGTTTCAACGAAATTCTACCTTCGTAAATTGCTTTGCCTATTATCGTTCCTTCACAACCCAATTCGGCTAATTTAGGCAATTCGTCAAAGGTAGAAATTCCTCCCGAAGCAATTAGTTTTATTCCTTTGGCTTCCGCCAACTTCTCGACTGCGCTCGAAGTGACAGAACATTGATCGATAATTTTTTTATATAAGTCAAAACTTGGACCTTCCAGCATTCCGTCTTTGGCAATATCGGTGCAAATTACATACTGAATTCCTTTCGATTGATAATTTTGTATGAAAGGAATCAAATCTTCGTTAGAATCTTCCAGCCATCCCGAAACGGCTACTTTTTCATTATTGGCATCCGCGCCCAAAATGATTTTATCCGAACCGTATTCGGCAATCCATTTTTCGAATATTTCCCTGTTTTTAACGGCAATACTTCCACCGGTAATTTGGTTAGCGCCACTTTCGAAAGCGATCCGTAAATCATTATCCGATTTCAAACCACCACCAAAATCAATTTTCAATTTGGTTTGAGAAGCAATTTGTTCCAGAATTTTGTGATTTACAATTTTGCTGGATTTCGCCCCGTCCAAATCGACCAAATGCAAATATTCAATTCCGTGTGCCTCGAATGATTTGGCCACTTCAAGCGGGTTTTCATTGTATATGATTTTAGTATTGTAATCGCCTTTCGACAGTCGAACACATTTACCGTCTATGATATCTATTGCGGGAATTATTCTCATTCTATTTAAGATTTTAGATTTAAAATTGTAATTGACATTGTAATTGACATTGTAATTGACATTGCTATTGAAATTTTAAAGTTTCAAGTTCAAAAAGTTATTCAAAATCTGTTCTCCAACATCACCGCTTTTTTCGGGGTGAAATTGTGTTCCATAGAAATTATCATTTTCCAATGCAGAGGAATATTCCAGTTCATAATTTGTTGTGGCAATCGTTTCGTCACAAAGAGGAGCATAAAAACTATGCACCAAATACATATATTCATTCTCGGAAATACCTTTGAATAGGTCAGATTTCAAATTATAAATTTGATTCCATCCCATTTGTGGCACTTTCACTTTTGAAGTGAATTTTATCACATCCACATCAAAAATTCCCAATCCTTTCGTATTTCCTTCCTCCGAGTAATTGCACATCAATTGCATTCCCAAGCAAATTCCCAAAACGGGTTGTTTCAAAGTTGGAATCAAGGCATCTAAACCACTCTCTTCGAGCATTTTCATGGCAGAACTCGCCTCTCCCACTCCTGGGAAAATCACTTTGTCAGCTGCTTTTATTTCGTCAGGATTGTTACTCAAAACGGCTTTGAATCCCAATCTTTCGATGGCAAACATAATACTTTGAATGTTTCCTGCTCCGTAATTTATGATTACAATTTTCATTTATTTTTGTTTCAAGTTTAAGGTTCAAAGTTTAAAGTTCCGCGAGGCAACCTGAAACTTTAAACCTTAAACAATTTTACAACATTCCTTTCGTGCTCGGTAAAATCATCTTCTCCGTATCACGTTTTACGGCTACTTTTATTGCTTTGGCGAAAGCCTTGAAAATGGCTTCAATTTTGTGGTGCTCGTTGGTTCCTTCGGCTTTGATGTTGATGTTGGCTTTGGCTCCGTCAGAAAAGGACTTGAAAAAATGATAGAACATTTCCGTTGGCATTTTCCCCACCATTTCGCGTTTGAATTCGGTTTCCCAAACCAACCAATTTCGTCCTCCAAAATCAATGGCCACTTGCGCCAAACAATCGTCCATTGGCAAACAAAAACCGTAACGTTCTATGCCTAATTTATTTCCTAATGCTTTTGCAAAAACTTCACCCAATGCAATTGCCGTGTCTTCGATGGTGTGATGTTCATCAACTTCTAAATCGCCTTTGACGATAACTTCCAAGTCCATTTGACCGTGACGGGCAATTTGATCCAACATATGATCAAAAAAAGCAATTCCGGTTTCGATTTTACTTTTGCCGGTTCCGTCCAAGTTTAAATTAATATAAATATCCGTTTCATTGGTTTTTCTCGCTATCGAAGCCGAACGTTCCGATAGTTTCAGAAATTCATAAATTGTTTTCCAATCGGTTGTTTGCAAAGCAATAACGGAATCCAGTTCTTCTCTTTTGGATCCAATTTCGTCACTTCCCAAGCCTTCGTCGGTATTGATAAAAATGGCTTTTGACCCCAGATTTTTGGCTAATTCAACATCGGTAATTCTATCTCCGATGACGAAAGAATTTGCTAAATCGTATTCCGGATTTCCAATATATTTTATCAACATTCCAATCCCAGGTTTGCGAGTGGGTACATTTTCGTGCGGAAATGTTTTGTCAATAAATACTTCTTTGAAAACAACCCCTTCATTTTCAAAGGCTTTCATAATTAAATTGTGTACCGGCCAAAAATTGATTTCCGGATGCGAATCGGTTCCCAGACCATCTTGATTGGTCACCATTACCAATTCAAAATCAAGTTCCGCAGCAATTTTTGCTAGATATTGAAAAGCTTTTGGATAAAATTCCAGTTTTTCGAAACTGTCTAATTGATAATCACTTGGCTCTAAAACCATAGTTCCGTCACGATCTATAAAGAGTATTTTTTTCATTTTATTTATTTTTTGATAATACCTGACAGGTTTTAAAAACCTGTCAGGTATAAAAATTAAGCTTGTAAAGCCTCAATTAATTTCGTGTTTTCAATTTCAGTTCCAACAGTCAAACGCAGACAATTATGGCATAACGGTTGGGTTGTTCTATTTCGAATTACAATTCCTTTGGAAATTAATTCGTCGTATCTTTTATTGGCATCATCCACTTTTATCAAAATGAAATTGGCTTCTGTTGGATAGATTTTTTCAACAAACTTTATTTCAGGTAATACTTTAAGTAATCGACTTCTTTGCTCTGTAATGGATTGTATTTCAGATTTAATTTTTTCTGGAGTCGCCAATCTTTCCAAAGCTCTTTTCTGGGTCAATTCATTCACATTGTAAGGTGGTTTTATTTTGTTTAAAACCGAAATAACAGCGGCGGAAGCATAACAAATCCCCAATCGAATCCCTGCCAAACCGTATGCTTTAGAAAGGGTTTGCGTGATTACCAAGTTTGGATATTCGTCCAACTCATTTAACCAACTTTCTCTTTTGGAAAAGTCAACATACGCTTCGTCAATCACGACCAAACCTTTGAAATTCTGCAATAAATAAGCCACACTTTCATCCGAAAATGAATTTCCGGTTGGATTGTTTGGTGAACACAAAAATATAATCTTGGTATTCTCGTCAATTGCATTTATTATTTTTTCTACCTCAGGCTGAAAATCTTCCGAAAGCAAAACTTCTCTGTTTTCTACTGCATTGATATTGGCCAAAACGCCATACATTCCGTATGTTGGCGGTAAAGTTATCACATTATCTATTTTTGGTTCACAAAAAGCTCTGAATAATAAGTCCAACACTTCGTCACTTCCGTTTCCAAGCAAAATTTGATTGGTTTTCAGTTTTTTCAAATTGGCCAAAACCGTTTTTACGCTGCTCTGTTGTGGATCAGGATAACGATTCACTCCATTTTCAAAGGGGTTTTCATTGGCATCCAAGAAAACCATATCGGCAGTATCAAAATCCTCAAATTCATCTCTTGCAGAGGAATAAGGCTTCATTAGCTTTACGTTTTCACGGACTAAATTATTTATATTAAAATCTTTCATTTTCTTTAATTTAAAAAAGAGTAAAGAAAATAGAATATAGATTATAGACTTCGCTACATTTCTAAATTCCAATCTATTCTCTTTTTTCTATATTCTATATTCTTCTCTTTATTCTCTATTTACCTCTAACTGAGCCAATCTCAAAGTAACTGCATTTTTGTGTGCCTGCAATCCTTCGGCTTCTGCCATAATTTCTATGGCTTTGCCTATGTTTTGTAACCCTTTTGGAGTTATTTTTTGGAAAGTCATAGATTTGGTAAAACTATCCAAATTCACGCCACTATAATTCTTGGCATAACCGTTGGTTGGCAAAGTATGATTGGTTCCCGAAGCATAATCGCCCGCACTTTCCGGCGTATAATTCCCAATAAAAACCGAACCCGCATTTTCGATATTATTGACAAAATAATCTTCGTTTTTGCTGCAAATAATAAAGTGCTCCGGCCCGTATTCATTGATTAATTCTAAAGCAATAGTGTCATTTTCCACAAAAATCAGTTTCGAATTGGCAATGGATTTTTCGGCAATGGACTTTCTTGGCAACACTTCCATTTGAGATTGAATTTCTTTCTCCACTTCATCAATCAATTCTTTTGAAGTAGAAACTAAAATCACTTGGCTGTCGGTTCCGTGCTCTGCCTGCGACAATAAATCGGAAGCAATGAAAGCTGGAACAGCAGAATCATCGGCAACAATCAACAATTCACTTGGTCCGGCAGGCATATCGATTGCCACGCCAAATTGTGTTGCGAGTTGTTTTGCAACAGTCACAAATTGGTTTCCAGGTCCAAAAATTTTGTACACTTTTGGAATGGATTCCGTTCCGAAAGTCATAGCCGCAATGGCTTGGATTCCTCCTATTTTCAAGATTTTGGTAACGCCACATAAATTGGCAGCATATAAAATCGCGGGATTTATATTTCCATTTTTATCCGGTGGCGAACATAACACAATCTCATTGCAACCAGCGATATTTGCAGGAACGGCAAGCATCAAAACAGTTGAAAACAACGGCGCTGTTCCTCCTGGAATGTATAAACCAATTTTTTGGATTGGTCTTTTTTCTTGCCAGCAATTCACTCCTTCGATAGTTTCTATTGCAACTTTAGCAGTTTTTTGAGCAGAATGAAACTTTTCAATATTTGATTTTGCCAGTTGGATCGCTTCTTTCAATTCATTTGAAACAGAGGCATTTGCCTGGTCAATTTCTACTTTGGAAACTTCAATATTTTCAAATTTTACACCGTCAAAAAGCGAAGTATATTTTGCAACGGCAGCATCGCCTTTCTTTTGAACTTCCTTGAAAATCTCTTTCACGGTAAGCTCTATATCTTCAATTGTTTGCGTTGGTCTTTTTAAAATAGCGGACCAAGTTTCTGGTTTAGGATTGAATATTTTGTTCATTTATATTTTAATTTAAAAGATTAAATGATTCAAAAATTGAAAGATTTTGGCGTTAATAACCTAGTATCTCCGACTTTTTAAATCGTACTTTATAAAACCATTTTTTCGATTGGGCAAACTAGAATTCCTTCGGCTCCGGCTTCTTTTAATTGGTCAATAACGTTCCAAAAAGTGTCTTTATCGATTACTGAGTGAACGCTGCTCCAACCTTCTTCGGCCAAGGGCAAAACAGTAAGGCTTCTTAAAACCGGTAATATTTTTCCAATAGCATCAATTTTATCATTGGGAACGTTCATCAAAATGTATTTTGATTTTCTGGCTCTCAAAACCGCTTGAATTCTGAATTGAAGGGTGTCAATTAGTTTTTGAACTTCAGGAGTTACTTTTGGAGAAACCGCTAAAACCGCTTCACTTTTGAAGATAACTTCCACTTCTTTCAGATTGTTTTTGAATAAAGTGCTCCCGCTGGAAACAATATCCACGATGGCATCGGCTAGACCAATGTTTGGCGCAATTTCAACCGAGCCGGAGATTTGGTGAATATCCACTTTCATCCCAAACGAACCAAAATAATCGTTCACCGTATTTGGATAGGAAGTTGCGATTCGCATTCCGTCTAAATCTTTTAATGATTTATATTCGAAAGCTTTTGGCACCGCCACCGAAACTTTACACTTAGAAAATCCCAGTTTTTGGGCAACTTTTATGTCTTTTCCTTTTTCAACCAAAAGATTATCACCCACAATGGCTGCATCTACGACACCATCAATCAAATATTGAGGGATATCCGAGTTGCGCAAGAATAAAACTTCCAAAGGGAAATTAGTTGCTTTGGCTTTGAGTTGGTCGTTTCCGTTGTCTATGGAAATCCCGCAATCTTTTAGAATTTGAATGCTGTCTTCGTTTAAACGACCTGATTTTTGAATTGCAATTTTTAAAGTACTCATTGGTAATTTTTTTTTAAATGTTTGTTGTTTACAATTTTGTTTGAATACAACATCTAGGCAATAAAAAACCCGTTTGATGTACTCAAACGGGCTTTAAAATATGATGATTTACATACATATCATTAACACATCGCTTGAGAGCAATAATGAAAATGATGGTGATGCAATTGAATTGATAACATAATTATTTAATTTGGTAATCCTTTTATTTGACTGCAAAGATACTTGAAAATATATTTACAAAGCAATTTTTAATTTAACTTAATGAAAACAAATTGTTAAAAAACATCTGCTTGTAATGCTTTTTCCTAAAAAAGACTTACAAACAGATGCTTAAAATCCGATATCACTCAGTGATTATGCATCAACTGAGTTTGGTTTCACTGAAGGACCGGCACTTACTAAACGTTTTCCTTCTTCGGTATTAGTGTATTGTTCGAAGTTTTTGATGTAACGACTTGATAAATCAACAGCTTTACGAACCCATTCTTCTTTGTCTTTATAAGTATCTCTTGGATCAAGAATTCCGTCGCTTACATTTGGTAAAAGAGTTGGAATTGTTAAATTCAAGTATGGAATCTCCCTAGTTTCGGCTTCACCAATTTCACCACTTATGATAGCATCTATAATTGCTCTGGTGTTTTTTAGTGAAATTCTTTTTCCTGTACCGTTCCAACCAGTGTTAACCAAATAAGCTTTTGCACCGTGTTCTTTCATTTTTCCAATTAGGGTTTGAGAATATCTTGTTGGGTGTAAAGTCAAGAAAGCTTCTCCAAAAGCTGGTGAAAATGAAGGCTGTGGTTCAGTGATTCCTCTTTCGGTTCCTGCTAATTTAGAAGTGTAACCACAAAGGAAATGATATTGAGCTTGGTCTTCGTCCAAAATTGAAACTGGAGGCAATACGCCAAAAGCATCGGCAGAAAGATAGATTATGTTACTGGCGTGACCCGCTTTAGACGGCAAAACAATTTTATTGATATTGTATATTGGATAAGAAACCCTAGAATTTTCAGTAATGGAATGGTCAAAATAATTAATTTCTCCATATTCATCAACAATCACATTTTCCAATAAAGCGTCTCTTTTGATGGCTCTCCAAATATCTGGTTCGTTATTTTCACTTAAGTCAATGACTTTAGCATAACAACCTCCTTCAAAATTAAACACACCATTATCGTCCCAACCATGTTCGTCATCGCCTATTAAATATCTTTTTGGATCAGCGGACAAGGTTGTTTTCCCTGTTCCGGAAAGTCCAAAGAAAATGGCAACATCACCTTTTTCTCCCACGTTTGCAGAACAGTGCATAGAAGCCATTCCTTTTAGAGGCAAATAATAGTTCATCATAGAGAACATTCCTTTTTTCATTTCTCCTCCATACCAAGTTCCACCAATGATTTGAACTTTTTCGGTAAGATTAAATAATACAAAATTTTCTGAATTTAATCCGTGTGCTGCCCAATCTGGATTGGTTGCTTTTGACCCATTCATCACAATGAAATCAGGTTCTCCAAAGTTTTGCAATTCATAAATTGAAGGTCTGATAAACATATTGGTAACAAAATGTGCTTGCCAAGCCACTTCCATAACGAAACGAACTTTTAGTCTTGTATCAGCGTTTGAGCCACAATAAGCATCGACTACATATAATTTTGGAGAAGTGGAAAGTTGCTCCAAGACAATAGCTTTTAAATCATTCCAAACTTCAATAGTTGTCGGGAAATTTACTTTATCATCCCAATAAATAGTGTCTTTGGTGATGTCGTCTTTAACAATATATCTATCTTTAGGAGAACGACCCGTGAAAATTCCGGTTTTAACTGCTACAGCTCCTGTATCAGTTAACGCTCCTTTTTCATATCCTTTTCTTTTATGCGAAACTTCGGCTTCATATAATTCTTCATAAGTAGGATTGTAAGAAACTTCATGATAGCCTGTAATTCCCAAATCGTGTAATTCCTGGATAATCTTAATGTTTTTCATAATGTGTTATTTTATATTATTCTCTTTTTTCATTATCAAATTTAAGGAATTCTATTCTAATTAATCCTTATTTAATGATAATAAATAAATAAATCTACGCAAACGTTTTCTTTGTTTATAAGGGTTTCTGGAGTTTGTTTATGATATTTATCTTATCAAATCAATAATTTATGTCTAATTTTACAATGATAAAATTTGCAAATAAAATTTTAAATTTGATCAGAATAAACCTTGTTTTTATGAGGTGATATCCTGATAAAACTGCCACAATATGATTGAAGAAAGAGAAACACAAAAAGTATTGGAATTGCTTACCGAAATTGGCGAAATGATGATGACCAGCGGTGCCCACACCGCAAGAATTATTCGTAATCTAGAAAGATTTGCTAAAGGATTGGGTTTTCATTGTGAATTGGTTTTGACCTATACAGGAATTGTAATATCCATTTACAAACGAAATAAATTTAAAACCCGTACTCTTGCCAGAACTGTAAGAGATAAAGGAACCAACTTTGAAACTATCTCCGAAATCAGCATTTTGTCTTGGGATGTTTTAGAAAATGAAATTCCAATTGCGGAAATAAAGTCAAAATTAGAACAAATAAAACAAAGAAAAATCTATTACAATTTTCAACTTTATTTTTTGGCTCCATTTGCAAGTGTTGCACTTTGTATGCTGTTTGATGGAGACTGGATTCAAGCTTTAATCGTTTATATTTCGACTTTTGCAGGATTTTATGCAAGAAGAACTTTGGTATTAAAACATTATAATCATTTAATGACTTTTTTCATTGCCTCTACTCTTTCCACTTTAATTATACATTTTGCAGGTATTTTTTTCCATGTTCAAGTGGAACAAGCCTTGATAGTTTCGATATTATATCTAATTCCTGGCGTGGTCATGATTAATTCGTTTATTGATTATTTAGAAGGTTATTTTGAGTCCGGAACTGCTCGATTTATTTTTAGTTCAATGGCTATTTTGATGCTGGCTTTTGGCTTTTTTGCTTCAAATATGATTTTCAATATGCCATTTGTCAACGAGTTGAGTCTTTTTGATTTTTCAAATTTACAAACTCAGGTAAAAGCCGCCTTTGAACCCACAGGTTTTGCATTACAAGTTTCTAAACTAATTTTTGGGGGAATAACCTCTTTGGGATTCGCTCTTATATTCAACACTTCAAAAAGAGCTTTATGGACTGTTTTTCTGCTCGGAGCTGTTGGTTATTTTATAAAATATCTTTTATTTCAAGAATTAGGAGTGAATCTAATCCTGTCTATTTTTGTTGCTTCTTCATTTGTGGGAATTTCAGGAATGTATTTTGCCCACAGAACTCATACTCCGCCCATTATTTTTATGATTCCTGCCGTCATCAATATGATTCCTGGCTTGATTAGTTATAAATTTATGATGGGAATGATTGACTGGATTAGTAATAGCAGAGGCCAGAGACCGTCCGTTGAGGAAGTTATAGAAACATTTTCCTATGGTATTACTACACTCTTCATCCTTTTTGCGCTTGCTTTTGGGATTGCATTTCCAATTATTGTATTTAAGTCATACACCGTAAAAGGCAAGGATTTGAATGTTCTAATCAAAAAAATATTCAAAAAATAACAACTAGAGCATTGATTTTTTTTATTGGTCTCAAAAATAGTTAAAACTATGCACTTTAGTGCATTTCGCTTTCAGCTTCTAAAAATGGTATCTTTGTTTTATGGATTAACTCCATTTGAATGCCAAAAACCTTAGATTTCATTAAATCAAGATAGTTATTTAATGTTCTAGCTTCTTCCGAGCTGCCTTTCATTTTGGATAGTTCCGGCGACCATTTGGATTTTTCAATGAATTTCTTGGAACTGAATTCGAAGCGTTGTCCATCAACTGTTAACCTGATATAAATTGGTAATTGTCCAGCTGCATTGGCTTTTGTGGTTTTCGCATAAATGTGTAAAGTGATTTTTGCTTTCATAATGGTGACCTTTTAATTAGTATTCAATTTAATTTTCTAATTGATAACAAACAAGATGTACATATTCTGAACAAGTAGTGAACTGGTTGTTAGTACGAGTGTTTGCAAGGCTTTAGGAGATTTAGCGAGACCCTAATTTTGAAAATTTCTAGGGTCTCGATTTTGCTCCTTTAGCATTAAGATTGAATGAATAATTGAGGTTATGCCCAAAAGAAAAAACCCTATAAATCATAAGATTTATAGGGTTTTGAAACCATTTGTTTGTAAACTTGTGGGCGATGAGGGGTTCGAACCCCCGACCCCCTCGGTGTAAACGAGGTGCTCTGAACCAGCTGAGCTAATCGCCCTTAAAGGAGTGCAAATATATATCGTAGATATTGTATTTGCAAGCAAAACATGAAAATATAATTAAAATTTATTTAATGCGCTGCATCATCCATTTAAATCAGAAATGAAATAGGACTTTTTTTAGCGATGAATCAGTATAATATTATATTTGTAAAATAAAACAACATAAATGGCTCGATTCAAAGAAAATGATTTACCAAAATCAAAAATTACCGCAAGCTCGCTGTCCAAGGCAACTCTTATATTTAAATATGCCGGGAATCATCGTTGGAAATTTTATGTTGGATTAGTTTTTCTATTGTTTACGGGTGCTACGGCTTTGGCTTTTCCTAAATTGATGGGAATGCTGATTGATTGCGTGAAGGATAAAAGTTATGCTGATGCCAACAATGTTGCTTTATTATTAATTGGAATATTGTTTTTACAATCCATTTTTTCTTTTTTTAGATTGTATTTATTCGTGAATTTCACAGAACATACATTAGCCAATCTTAGACTATCCTTATACAGCAATCTGGTAAAGTTGCCTATGTTATTTTTCTCCCATAAACGTGTGGGTGAATTAAATAGCCGTATTAGTTCTGATGTTACCCAAATACAAGACACATTAACAACTACCATTGCTGAATTTTTAAGGCAATTTATTTTAATTATCGGAGGCGTAATTTTGTTGGCAACACAAAGCATCAAGTTAACTTTACTGATGCTGTCAGTGGTTCCTCTTGTGGCGGTTGCCGCTGTCATATTTGGACGATTCATTCGAAAATATTCAAAAAAAGTCCAAGATCAGGTTGCCGAAAGCCAGGTTATTGTCGAAGAAACAATGCAAGGAATCAGTATTGTAAAGGCTTTCGCCAATGAATGGTATGAAATTGCCCGCTATGATGGGAAAATTAAAGAAGTGGTAAAATTAGCCATTAAAGGCGGAAAATACAGAGGCTACTTCGCTTCCTTCATTATTTTCTGTCTTTTTGGTGCCATAGTTGCCGTGGTTTGGTTTGGGGTTCGATTGAGCATTAGCGGAGAAATGAGCGTAGGACAATTAATTTCATTCGTATTGTATTCCACTTTTGTTGGGGCTTCCTTTGGCGGAATCGCCGAGCTTTATGCACAAATTCAAAAAGCGATTGGAGCCACCGAACGTGTTTTTGAATTATTGGAAGAAACTCCCGAAAAAATCAATTCAGCACAAAATTCATCCTCAATCCAAAAAATAAAAGGCAATGTCACTTTCAAAAATGTAGCTTTCAGTTATCCTTCCAGAAAAGAAATGAAAGTCTTGAAGGGTGTAAGTTTCACCGCTAATTTTGGTCAAAAAATTGCGATTGTTGGTCCAAGTGGTGTTGGAAAATCAACTATTGCTTCCCTGTTGTTGCGCTTTTATGATATTGAAAGCGGGGAAATCTTGATTGATGGGAAAAATATTTATGATTTTGATTTGGAAAATCTCCGTGGAAATATGAGCATTGTTCCTCAAGACGTGATTTTATTTGGAGGAACCATCAAAGAAAATATTGCTTACGGAAAACCGGATGCCACCGAAGAAGAAATTCTTATTGCGGCAAAACAAGCCAATGCCTTGAGTTTTATTGAAAGCTTTCCTGAAAAATTCGAAACTATCGTTGGAGAAAGAGGAATTAAACTTTCCGGAGGGCAAAGACAACGTATCGCGATTGCAAGGGCGCTTCTCAAAAACCCAAGTATATTGATTTTAGACGAAGCCACATCATCATTGGACAGCGAAAGCGAAAAACTGGTGCAGGAAGCCTTGGAAATTTTGATGGAAGGAAGAACGAGCATTATTATTGCGCATCGCCTTTCGACCATTCGCAGCGCAGATCAAATTTTGGTATTGGATAAAGGCGTAATTGCGGAACAAGGAACCCACCAGGAATTGATTGTTTTAGAAAATGGCATTTACAAAAACTTGAGTAATTTGCAGTTTAGCCATTCTTAAAGGTTAAACATCATTAATCTTAACTAAAAAAAACAGCCACGAATTACACGAATTCTCACTAATTTTATTATTTTAATTTTAAAATAATTTGTGAAAATTCGTGGCGAAAAATAAATTTATATGCTGCTTTTCTCTGTCCAAAGATATTTGTTTCCGTACTTTTTTTCATCCTTAACAATACTATATTTTATTTTAGATCATTTTCTACTAAATAATATTTTATCATTTCTGAGTCTTGATTATTTGAATAAAAAATTAATTCGTTTTGTTTGTTCCAAGTCCCAAATAATATATAATCGGATTGTTTTTCTCCTATATAATAACCATTTTTTGCACTTTTTAATTATTCAAAATCTTTGCTGTGAAATTATACTTAAGAAATCAGCACCAAAAAAATGTGGCAATTATGAAATATTTTTCAATTATTATATAATTTTTTTATTCTATGTTAGTTATACCTTTGTAAAAAACTAATATACACTTATGAAAAAAATTATTTTATCGGCTATAATGCTAATTGGATTAGCGTTTAGCGCACAGGCTCAAGACATTTCGGAAAATGCTCTAGGTTTACGTTTAGGTGACAATTCAGGTTTTGGAGGAGAAGTTTCGTATCAAAGAGGTTTGTCAAGCAATAACCGTCTGGAATTGGATTTAGGCTGGAGAAATAGAACTAATTATAATAATAATGGTTATGATGACAATGCCATAAAATTAGCAGGTTTGTATCAATGGGTCTGGAATATTGATGGCGGATTCAATTGGTATGCCGGTGTAGGTGGTGGACTAGGTAGCTATAATTATAAAGATAATAATGGATATTCTTACCATGACACTTTTGCATTTGCAGCAGGTGATATTGGTATAGAATATGGGTTTAAAGAAGTTCCATTATTAATTTCATTAGATTTCAGACCTGAACTTGGTGGTAGTGGTTATTATGAAAATAATTATGGTTCAGATGTAGCTTTGGGAATTAGATATAAATTCTAATATTCAGCAATTTTAATAAAAAACTCCGTCTCGTTCCAAAAAACGAGAGGGAGTTTTTTTTATTTAATGATGATTCCTTTTTTAGAATTTATTTTGACAACACAATAAGGATTTGTAAAAACTTGTGTAACTGTTGTACTGGGGTCAGGAGCAGATTCTTTTACAGTTAGAATTATACTTTTATCAGTTTCAACGGCACTTTCAATTCCTATTTTATATCCACCGGAAGATTTTTCCCCCAGATTCAAAACCACAAAATTTGAAGTCTGAATGTCGTTTGGTTTTATTTTGTTTCTTAATTTGGCATCATTTTGCAGCATTTTGATTTCATTGGGTTCAGTAAGAATTTCAAAAAATCGAATGTTGGCACCACCAAAAGATTGTTGTGTCAAAACTTCAAACAAAGGTTTTTTTTCTAAACTTTTTGTAGATGAAGCCCCACAAGAAATTAAAATTAAGGATAGTAATGACAGACTTATTTTTTTCATAAAAATTTATTTATGGCCTTTTTATATAAATCCTCATATAAAGGTAAAATATTTTTGATGTCAAATCGTTTTGCAACAAACAAGGCATTCTTTTTGAATTCAGCCATAACGGTGTCGTCCTTTAAAATTTTTAAGGCATTATCTGCCATTTCACCAGTATTGCCCACATCGCTTAAATATCCTGAAACTCCATCAAAATTCACTTCTGGCAAACCCCCTGAATTACTGGAAATAACGGGAACTCCCCACGCCATGGCTTCCAGAGCGGCAAGACCAAAACTTTCGGTTTCAGAAGGCAACAAGAATAAATCCGTAAAACTTAATATTTTGTCAATTTCATTACTGTTTCCAAAAAATATCACTTTGTCTTGAATACCTAATTCTTGACATAAGTATTCTGCTTTCTCTTTTTCCGGTCCATCACCCACCATCATTAATTTTGCGGGAATTTGTTGTTGAATTTTAAAAAATATTTTGATTACGTCAGGAATTCGTTTTACCTCCCTAAAATTGCTAATATGGGTTATGATACGTTCATTTTCCTTGGCCATAACTGAACGATGACAAGATGTAATGGGCTCTATTATATTTTTATCCAATTCAATGAAATTAGGAATAACCTGAATTTCATTTTTTATATTTAACAATTTAAGAGTATCCTCTTTCAATCTTTGGGAAACCGAAGTAACAAAATCAGACTTGTTGATGCTGAATGTTACTGCTGTCTTATAAAATGGATGATTGCCCACCAAGGTAATATCTGTTCCATGAAGCGTGGTAATCATTGGAAGATTTATGCCTTCGTCAGCCAGCATTTGCTTTGCCATATAACCCGCATAAGCATGTGGAATAGCATAATGAACATGAAGTAATTCTATTTTATGCAACTTCACCATATCGACCAGTTTACTTGACAAGGCCAATTCATAAGGTTGATAATGAAATAAAGGATATTCGGGGACGTTGACTTCATGGTAATAAACATTCGGGCTCAGCAACGCCAAACGGACGGGCTGGCTATAAGTAATAAAGTGAATTTCGTGACCGCGACGAGCCAACTCAAGACCCAGTTCTGTGGCTACAACGCCACTTCCTCCAAAGGTTGGATAACAAACAATTGCTATTTTCATGTATGTGTTTTAATGATACGAAATTACTGAAAATAGAAATGTATTTTGGGAAAATTTTTGTTAAAATATTTGATTGCTTTAAAACTTCATTCTCTGAATTCTCACTGCATTTAAAATAGCCAATAAAGCTACTCCAACATCCGCAAAAACGGCTTCCCACATTGTGGCTAATCCTCCTGCACCGAGTACCAAAACAATTGCTTTTACGGTAAATGCCAACCCGATATTTTGCCAAACGATTTGTTTGGTCTTTTTACCAATGTTTATGGCTGTAAAAATCTTCGTAGGCTGGTCGTTTTGAATTACAATATCGGCGGTATCGATGGTGGCATCACTTCCCAAACCGCCCATTGCAATTCCGGCATCGGCAAGGGCAACTACCGGTGCATCGTTTACGCCATCGCCCACAAAGGCAATTTTAAGGTTTTGTTTTTTAAGCTCTTCGACTTTTTGGATTTTGTTTTCGGGTAACAAATCGCCAAAAGCTTGGTCAATGTTTAATTCTTTGGCAATTGCTGAAACTACTGCTTGTTTATCGCCTGAAAGCATTACGGTCTTGATATTTATTTTGTGCAAACTTTGAACTGCTTCTTTTGCATCTTCTTTAATCTCGTCAGCAATTAGAAAGTAGCCGGCATATTTTTGATTGATTGCAATAACGATAATTGTAAAAGGGGTATTGTCAATTTCAATGTCATAAGTGACGTTGTATTTCACCATTAATTTGGTGTTTCCTACCAAGATTTCATTTCCGTCAACCTTTCCTTTTAGTCCGTGTCCTGCAATTTCTTCAATATCAGCAACGGTTGTGTTTTTCTCTGAACCTTTTGCATATTCGATAATGGCAGTTCCAACGGGATGGGTAGATTTGGTTTCGAGTGCTGCTGTAAATTTTATTAAATCGGCTTCGGAAATACCAACTGCCACTACTTTTTGTACTTTGAAAACGCCTTTGGTCAGTGTTCCCGTTTTGTCCATAACCACTACTTGGATGGATGCCATTATGTCGAGGAAGGTGGAACCCTTGAAAAGAATTCCGTTTTTACTGGCTGCGCCAATACCACCAAAATAACCTAATGGAATGGAGATTACCAAAGCGCAAGGACAGGAAATTACCAAGAAAATTAACGCTCTGTACAACCAATCGTTGAAACTGTAATTTTCGACAAATACCATTGGAAACAAACAAATACCGATTGCCAAAAAGACGACCACCGGCGTATAAATTTTGGCGAATTTTCTGATGAATAATTCGGTTGGCGCTTTTTGGGCAGTGGCTTCCTGCACCATTTTCAAGATTTTCGATAATTTACTATCGGTGTAGGCTGTGGTTACTTCGACTTGAACAACGGTATTTAGGTTAATCATTCCGGCTAGAACGGTTTCGCCTTTTCGTTTGGTGTCTGGTTTGCTTTCTCCAGTTAGTGCCGCTGTGTTGAAGGATGCGTTTTCTGAGAGCAGTTTCCCATCCAATGCCAGTTTTTCTCCCGGTCGTAATTGGATGATTTCTCCAATGGTGATTTCAGATGCTTTTTTGGTAATGGTATTTTTTCCATTGATTACCGTTGCTTCATCTGGTCTTTGGTCTAACAATAATTTGATGTTCGTTTTTGCTCTTTGAACGGCCAAGGTTTGGAAAATTTCGCCAATGGCATAAAACAACATCACGGCTACCCCTTCGGGATATTGACCAATAGCAAATGCTCCAATAGTTGCAATACACATCAATAAAAATTCGGAGAATATTTCGCCCTTTCTTATACTCTCGAATGCTTCTTTCATAACAGGCAAGCCCACCGGTAAATAAGCGACTGCATACCAAACAATTCTTACCCAACCCGTGAACCAGGTTTGCGGAAAATAATTGTCGAAACCAATGGCAACAAGAAGTAAAACGAAAGAAATAATTGATGGAAGAAACATTATAAACAGACTGTCATTTCCGCCAGAATGGTCATGCCCTTCATCGTCAGAATGTTCGGATTTATAGTCAATTGTACAACAACTGATATCAATATCCGTTTTCTGATTTATTTTTTCTTCTAATGTGCAGCAAAGCTGTTTACCGTTTGCATCGTATTTATGTTTATGTTTCATTTTTATACTGATTGATGATTATTCTTCTCCTTTGTTAGTCAATTTTGCATTTACAAAGAATGCTCCTTTGGTTACGATTTTAGCATTTTCAGGAATGTTTTTTACCAATGTTATAGCCGTGTAACCCATATTAGAAACCCCTTTTGCCACTTCTATTTTTTCAAAATTGGTACTTTTTACTTCTTGTGCTTTACTCTTTATTTCGGCTTCTTTTTTGACTTCGCTATCTTCTGGTTTTTCTTCTTCGGCTTTTTTATTGGTCACCACAAAAATATATTCTTTGCCGTCTGCACTCACAATTGCATCGGTTGGTATTGCATCCGTAGTCACATTGTTTAAACTTACAATGGCAGTTATATTCATTCCGTCTATTAATCCTGATTTATTACCTTGAACGGTGGCGTGTACAGGAATACTCTTACTGTCATTCTCAAACGCAGCACCTATTGAGTACACTTTAGCATTGTAATCTTCGCCCGAATTATTGGTAATTCTAAAATGAATAATTTGTCCCACTTTTAACATTGGCAAATCTTTTTCAAACACATTCAAATCTAAATGTAATTGTGAGTTATCTACAATTTCGGCAACTGGTGAAGACACATCCACATAACTTCCAATTTTAGAAAACACATTACTGATTGTTCCGCTTATAGGGCTTGTAACTGATACTATTGAACGTAAATTGCTATTGTTTAAACTATTTGGATTGATGCCCATTAATTGAATTTGTTGTTGTAAAGAGGCTCTACGAGTTCTCATTGATTTTAATTCCGCATCAGCATTTTGATAATTTTTTAATGCTCCTGCGTTTCCTTCATTGAGTTCTTTTTGTCTTGCTACTTCTTGTTCGGCAAAGATTATTTTACTGGAAGTACTTAAATATTCTTCTTGTAATTGTATAAATTGAGGATTAGCAATTGTTGCAATTACTTGTCCCTTTTTTACAAAATCACCTAACTGTACATTAATGGTTTTTATAACACCTCCATACATTGAAGTAGCATTGGCTTTGTTATTGTTAGGAACACGTAATGCACCGTTGGCTCTGAGTGTTGCCGTTAATTGCTTTTGCTCGATAGTTCCGAATTGTATGTCCACCGTTTTTATTTGTTCGGCTGTGAGCGAAGCAATTGTAGGTTGGGCTTCTTCTGTTGTTGCTTTTTGTTCTTCTTCTTGAGGTTTATTTTCTTTATTTCCACAGGAAATAAGAAATAGGCAAGAGGCAATAAGCAAAAGGTAATTATTATATTTTATTTTTAAAGATTTCATTTTTTTAGCATTTATTTGTTTGTGAAATAATTGTATTCAATAATGGCTTGGTTGTACGCATTTAGATTGTCTAAATAGTTTTTTCGTATTTCGATGGCTTGGCTCAAATACAATGAAAAATCGGCGTAACTTATTTCTCCTGCTCTATAGGATTGATTGGCGGCTTTTATAATTTCATCAGCCTGCTGTAAACCCGAAGTTTCATAAAATTGTAAACCAGACACACTTTTTTCTACATCGGTTTGACGTTGAGCCAAAGAAGATTTAAGTATTTGTGTTTGATATTGCAATTGTTGTTCTTGTACTTCTTTTTCAGTTTTGGCGGCTTTTATTTTATTACGACTGGCACCACTTCCAAATAATGGGAATGATGTTGAAAATGAAAAACCGCTAAAAGGGTCCTCTACACCATATAATTTTTGTGAAAAAACACGACCGGAAAATTCGGGTAAACGATTGCTTTTTTGGATTGCTATTTCACTATTGGCAATCATTACATTTTGTTGCAATAAAAGAAGATTTGGATGGTTTTCTGTTTCATTTTGTAACCCAAATTCTAACTTTTCTAACGATTTTGAAAGTGGCAAAATTGCTTCTGAACTATTCAATAATTGCATTAATACTTGTTGTTGCACTATCATATCTTTTTGGAGTTGGACGATGTTTGTTTCAATTTCTTTCAACTTTACGTTTGCTGAAATTTTTTCGATACCGGCGATTTCTCCAGCTTTAACTTTTACAATTGTGGTTTTTAATAAGCCAATATAAATGCTGTCTAAACGCTGATACAAAACTGTTTTGTCTTGTAAATACCATAATTGATAATATGCTGAACGAATATTTTTTTTCAACGCTGTATTGATTACTTCTTTGTTGAACTCGTAGTATTTGGTTTGCTCTCGATAATAATTTTTCTTGGCTTGGTTTACTTGAGGCATATAAAAACTTTGTTGCAAACCTATTTTCCAAATACCCGTTTTATCCGAAGGACGCAAATCTTCGTTTTCTAGAAAGATGCCCGTTTTGGGAAATTCCTTGTTTCCTTTTATCAAAAGCTGATTTTTTGAGATTTGAGATTGATTGATGTTGTATTGTAAATTATCATTTAAACCTAAATTCAAAACTTCATCAATGGTTTTCCGTGATTGTGCTTGACCATTATTGAATGAAAATAATAATCCAATAACTAAAATAGTAGTAATTGATTTCATTCCTGATTTTCTTTTTAATTTAATTTTTGTGTTGAATATAATGTAAAGCAAAGGCAATACAAATAAGGTTAAAAATGTAGCGGAGAGTAATCCTCCAATAACAACAGTTGCTAATGGTTTTTGGACTTCTGCACCAGCACTGTGTGACATTGCCATAGGTAAAAAACCTAACGATGCTACGGTAGCCGTCATTAAAACTGGTCGTAATCTTATTTTTGTTCCTTCAATAACACGTTTTATAACATCATCCCAACCTTCTTTTTCGAGTTGGTTGAATGTGCCGACTAATACAATTCCATTTAATACTGCTACTCCAAACAATGCAATAAATCCAATTCCTGCCGAAATACTAAAAGGCATTCCGCGAAGGAGCAAAGCAAATACGCCTCCAATAGCACTCATTGGAATTGCCGTGAAAATTAAACCGGCTTGTTTCATTGAATTGAATGTAAAATACAACAGCATAAAAATGAGCAGTAAAGAAATAGGAACTGCTATCATCAAACGTTTGGTTGCTTTTTGTAGATTTTCAAAAGTGCCACCATACGTAAAATAATAGCCTGATGGTAATTTTACTTTTGCACTTAATTTGTCTTGAATTTCTTTAACCACACTTTGTACGTCTCGATCTTGGATGTTAAAACCAACAACAATTCTGCGTTTTCCTGCTTCACGGCTTATTTGTGCGGGTCCTAATTTAAAATCTATTTTTGCCACTTGTGATAATGGTATTTGATTGCCGGAAGGTGTTGGTATCAATAAATTATTTACATCTTCAATACTTCTTCTTGACGTACTGTCCAACCGCACTACCAAATCAAATTTCCGTTCGTTTTCGTAAACTACGCCTGCTGCTTTTCCTGCAAAAGCGGTGCTAACAATACTGTTTATGTCTTCTATATTTAGCCCGTAATTTGCAATGCGTAAGCGGTCGTATTCAATATTGATTTGTGGCAATCCATCCACTTGTTCCACCTGTGGTGCAGAAACGCCTTTTACGTTTACTATCACATTTTCTACTTTTTTGGCATATACGGAAAGACTATCCAAGTTTTCGCCAAATATTTTTATGGCTACATCTTGTTTAATTCCCGTCATCAATTCATTAAAACGCATTTGTATGGGTTGGCTCTTTTCGACAAACACGCCAGGGATAACGCTTAATTTTTCTTCCAATGCATCGCCCAGTTCATCATAAGTCCTTCCGGATTTCCATTCGTCTTGGGGATTCAGGATAATCATCATATCCGTGGCTCCGGGAGGCATTGGGTCAGTAGGCACTTCTCCGGCACCCGTTTTGCCCACCACCATTTTTACTTCCTCAAATTGTTTGGCGATTCTTGCGCCTTGCATAGAAGTTTCAATACTTTGGGACAAGGATGTTTCCAACGGCATTTTAAACTCAAATGCATAATCTCCCTCGGCTAAATTTGGGATAAACTCGCCACCCATTTTACTGAAAACAAAAATCGTAACCAATAATAAAGCGACAGTAAGACCAACAACTTTGTATTTTATATCAATAACTTTTACTAAAAGTGGGTCATATTTTTTGTACAAGAAATCCATCATTTTATCAGAAAATGTTTTTTTATGACTGATGTGTTTAGGTAAAAACAAGGCACTCATCATAGGAATATAGGTTAATGAAAGTATCATTGCACCTATAATTGCAAACGAAACCGTTTTTGTCATTGGGCCAAACATTTTTCCTTCAATTCCCACTAAAGATAAAATTGGAAAATAAACAATCATAATAATGATTTGTCCAAAGGCAGCACTACTCATCATTTTTTTAGCACTGCTTTCAACGGCAACATCCATTTCGAGTTGCGTGAGCCTTTTTTTACTTTTATTGTGTTCCAGAAAATACAAGGAAGCTTCCACGATAATCACGGCACCGTCCACGATCAACCCAAAATCTATTGCACCGAGGCTCATAAGGTTTGCACTTACCCCAAATATTCTCATTAATGCTAGTGCGAACAGCATTGAAAGAGGAATTGCGGAAGCCACAATAAGCCCGGCACGAAGGTTTCCGAGAAAAAGTACCAGTACAAAAATTACAATTAATGCACCTTCAATTAAATTTTTTTCAACGGTAGAAATGGCACGGTTTACAAATGTACTTCTGTCTATAAATGGTTCAACGATTACATCATCGGGTAATGATTTTTGAATAATGAGCATTTTGTCTTTTATCCTTTGTACCACTTCATTACTGTTTGCTCCTTTTAGCATCATCACAATACCACCAACGGCATCTACTTTTCCGTTGTAAGTCATTGCTCCATAACGTACTGCACTACCAAACTTTACATCGGCAACATCTTTTATAAAAATTGGGACGCTGTTTGGATTGCTTTTTACCACAATATTTTTCACGTCTTCCAGGGAAGTGACTAATCCAACACCACGAATAAAGTAGGCACTAGGTTTTTTGTCAATGTATGCACCACCCGTGTTTTGATTGTTTTTTTCTAAAGCATTGAAAATATCAGGAATAGTTACTCCCATTGCTTTCAGGCGATTGGGGTTAACACCCACTTCATATTGTTTTAATTTTCCTCCAAAGCTATTTATTTCGGCAATTCCGGGAGTTCCGTTGAGTTGTCTTGCTACTATCCAGTCTTGCATAGAACGCAAATCCATTGCGGAGTATTTTTTTTCGCTTCCTTTTTTTGGATGCAAAATATATTGATACACTTCGCCAAGTCCTGTGCTAACAGGGCCTAATTCGGGTGTTCCGATGCCTTTAGGTATTTGACTAATAGCTTCTTTTAGTCGTTCACTGATGAGTTGTCGTGCAAAATAAATATTTACATCATCATCAAAAACGACTGTGATTACGGATAAACCAAAGCGTGAAATACTTCTGGTTTCTTCTAAATCGGGAAGGTTGGCAATGCTTTGCTCTATTGGGAAAGTGACTAACTGTTCTACTTCCTGTCCAGCCAAAGTTGGGCAAAGCGTAATAATTTGTACCTGATTGTTTGTAATATCCGGCACGGCATCAATAGGCAACTTGGAAGCACTCCAAATTCCCCAAATGATGAGAAATAAAGTCATCAAACCAATGATGAACTTATTATTTATGCTAAAATGAATGATTTTGTCTAACACTATTTATATAATTAATGTTTAAGATTAAATTTATAATTCACAGTAATTGACTGATTCAAATACTGTAAAGTGATTAATGTAAACCAATAGTGAGATTAATGCACAAGTCATTAATCGCTATTCATTTAAACATTAATCAAAAAAATATTAAGCATTAATTTGAGGCGGTTGCCAAATACTTCCGTAGAAATTAGAAGTTAAAATAGATTTGTATTCCGGTATTTTTTTGTCAATTATAGTATTGACAGAAACGAAATTGTAAGCATTGATGGTATTGTAAGTGAAACCTTGGCAACCACAACAGTTACAAACACACAAAGGCGAACAGGCATCGTTGTTGTGAGTATGGTTTGATTCATTGTTGATCGTAACCTTATTATATGAAACAATTTGTTCCATATCTGCGCAAGGCATACAGGAAAGTACTAGAAAAATAATTGACAATATGAAGTTTACAATTCTCATTTGGACAAATATAATTATAAATTTTAATTTATAAATAACTTATTTTATAAAAAAATTTACAGAATTATAAACAAGTACTCTACTTTTCAATTGCATCGTAAATAACTTCTTGGATGTCTTCCCGAATATTTTCTTTGGATAAAGTATTCTCAGTATCGTTTGGAAAAGTTCGGTTAGACAAAAAGACATAAACAATTTCTGTTTCGGGATCTGCCCAAGCCATCGTTCCCGTAAAACCGGTATGACCAAAACTCGTTAATGAAGCACAACCACAAGTTGGCCCTACTTTTCCGGATTGTTGCGGCTTATCAAATCCAATACCTCTCCTGTTGCCTTCTAAACAGAAATAACAGGTATTAAAATCATCAAATGTTTTTTCGGAAAAATACTGATGGTTTCCATAATTCCCTTTTTGAAGATAGAGTTGCATCATTTTGGCAACATCCATAGCATTAGAGAAAATTCCTGCATGACCAGAAACACCACCTAATAATGCAGCCGACAAATCATTCACATAGCCTTGCAAAATTTGATGACGTAAATAGCTGTCAATTTCTGTTGGAGGAATCCTATTTTTGTCAAACTTTTTCAATGGATTAAAGGAGGAATTATTCATTCCGATTGAATGGTAGAAATTATCTTGAATTAAAACATCCAATGTTTTACCCGTTGTTTTTTCTAAATAATCCTTAAGAATCATAAAAGTTAGATCACTGTATTTATATTCCTTTTTTAGTAATAATTTACTGTTTATAATCATTTTCATAATGGAGTCATTGAAATCATTTCTAATAAAAAGACTATCTCCTACTTGTTTTGAAAACTGATCATTGGGTGATTTTCTATAATATTTTTCAGATAGCGTATTTGATTTGTCCAATGTTGCTTTATAAAATGGGATCCCGGCTACAAGTCCCGCATAATGAGATAATAATTCCTTAAAATGAATATCTTTTTTATTGGAATCATTAAAATCAGGTAACATTGTTCCTAAAGTAGTTTCCAAATTAATTTTTTTCTGATCATATAATTGCATCACATTGGGCAAAGTGGCAAGAATTTTTGTCACTGAAGCTATATCATATAAATCTGAATTGGATACTTTTATAACATTGTCATAAGTATGGTATCCGTAGGATTTTTGGTAAATAACTTTCCCTTTTCGAGCCACAAGAACTTGAATTCCAGGAGTCATTTTGCCATCAATGGCTTTCTTGGCAAAATCATCAATCTTGGATAAAATCAGCGGATTCATTCCTACGTTTTCGGGAGAAGTGAACCCCAAACGATTCAGTTTTTCTGTCGATAAACCATCATTTATCTTGAAGTTTGGATTTATCGAAACCGGCAATTTCCCTTTGGCTCCAATGGCTCCAAAAATAAGTTCGGCCGAGACAATTTGGGCAATCTCCGAATTTTGATAGGAAACCACCAATCCTGCAATATCATCAAAATTGGCAATATGCAATAGCGAATAGGGTTTTGCCATTACATCAAGAATTACCTTATTATTTTTGGCAATTTCTTGCAACCAAAATAGTTCGGCAAAAGTGAAATCTTGATCTGCCCAAGCTTTATCTGACTTATGAAAACCGACAATTACAGTGTCAAATTTTTTCAACTTCACATTCAAGCTGTCAATATTTTTACTGGAAACTTCGGTGACTTCGGTATATTTTTTAAGAGTCGAAACAAAGGAACTATTCTCTCCATCACCTAATTTCACGTAGGCAATCTTATTGTTTTCCAAGTTTTTTATTGGAAGAATTTTATCCTTATTTTTTAAGACCGTGACGGCATTTTCAAATAATTGATATTGTAACGCTTCATTTGAAGAAGGATTCAAATCCTGAACCAAGTTCTTGGTTTCGATAGGTTTGTACTTGTTTAAACCTGCCTTAAATTTGTAATGTAAAATCTTTTTCACTGAACGGGACAACCGTTCTTCCGTAATAATTTTATCTTGATAGGCTTGACTAATTTTTTCTATTGATGCAGGAACATCTTCAGGAAACAGCAAAATATCATTGCCCGCCAAAAAAGCTTTCAACTCAATATCTCCAGGTTTTGACGGAATACTGTCAATTTCCCTGAAATTACTGACTCCTTTCATATTCAAGGCATCGGTAAAAATCAAGCCATCAAATCCCATTTTATTCTGAAGCAAATTGGTCACTACATTATAGGAAATTGATGTTGGATAATTAGGTTTGGGTTCTAAACTTGGCACTTCAAGATGCCCCACCATCACTGAAACCAAGCCTTCGTCGAACATTCGTTTGTAAGGGTACAATTCTACTAAATCCAAATGTTTGCGGGAAAGCGTAACCAGCGGCAAAGTAGTATGGGAATCAGCCGAAGTATCGCCATGTCCGGGAAAATGTTTTCCGGTTGAGAATACCCCTTGATTTTGAATTCCTGTCATCAAAGCAATAGCTCTATCGGCAACATTTACTTTGTTTTCTCCAAAAGAACGACTTCCAATAATAGGGTTTTTAGGATTGGTATTGATGTCTAAAACTGGTGCAAAGTCAAAATGAGCGCCTATTCGCTTACTTTCTTTCCCCATATTTTCACCAACTTTTTCTACCAGTTTTAAATACTGAATGGCGCCAAGTGTCATATTCCAAGGATATTGATAGGTAGAATCCAGTCGCATACTTAAACCCCATTCGGCATCAATGCCAATGAATAAGGGAACTTTGGCTTTGGCCTGATAACGATTGGTTAAAATTGCCTGACGAACAGGTCCGCCTTGAAAGAAAATTAATCCTCCAACTTTATTATCGGTGATTAATTTATCGATGGAATTAACATGGGTTGTGTCTTTGTTCGAATAAGCCGCAACCATAAAAAGCTGACCCACTTTTTCTTCTAAAGATAATTTATCGTAAATGCTGTCAACCCAATACGTTTCGGCATCAGAATCCTTGAAAAAATTTTTTCTATCCGATTTGAGGTGTGGAATATAAATTGTCGTATCGATAGAAACAACCGGTTTTGTGAAAGGTTGCCGCGATATTGTGCTTTTTTTGGTTGCACAGTTAGTCACTAAAAGCAACAAAACAAACAAAAATCCAATTCTTGCAAGGAAGATTTTCATATGATTTTTTAAAGTTTTAGAAAAAACGACTATGCCAGCTATCCATTGCCGGAACTTCCCAAGATTCGTTATATTCTTGAATATTATTAACCAAATTATTGAAAACGATAGTATTCTCTGTTACGGCTTTTTCTTTTGCCATTTTTTTGAAATCAATCAAAGATTTGTGGGCAATATGTTCCCCATTCTTGAAAGTTACGTTCATCTTGTCCAATAAATCAACATTGTATTTTTGTTCCAATTTTTGGATAAATTGTACCAAAACATCAATGGAACATCCAGTAGCAGCTTGAACTTCCTGGTTTACGGCAATAATTAGGAATCGATTGTATTTCATTTGATAGGAGGATTCAAGACCAACGCTGTGTGCTTCCCATTTTTCAAGAAAGGATTTCAAATCAGCTTCTATCTCGGAAAATTCCGCATCCGAAAATTTTCTGTTGGATTGGTAAATCCAAATTTTGGATTCTTCGGGTAAATTTTCAAAAGGAACTAGCATTTTATTTTAGATTTTAGATTGCAGATGGACATTCTTTTTATTAGTACATATCAGGTTTTACAACATATTCAGTAACAAATACACCATTTTTATCTGAATAATAATAATTTAAAGTAATTTTATTATCTCTAAAGTATTTCATTCCAGGATTAGTTTTTACGTTTTGCAAAACTCCTGGGAAAACATATTTTTTCACAGTATCAAGTTTCACTTCTGCTTTTGTAATTCCAACTAAAATATAATTATATTGTACTGTATTATTTGGTAAAGCAACTACATTTTTTAAAGTTGTATTTTCGTCAATATTCATCGGACAAGTTTTATTCATTTCACTAGCCATATTCGCTAGTTGTTTGTCAATTGATGGTTTAAATATTGCTTGCGCCACAAAAAACATTACTATAAATGCAACGACAAAACCTAAAGATGTTTTTAAGTCAAATTTCCTTTTGGGTTTTGTCACTTTAGTCTGTTCAATTTCAGTTTTTACATTTTCGTCTTCTATAAGTGGTAATTTGTAACCACAAATTGAACAATATTTTGAATTTATTTCGTTTTCAGTTTCGCAATTTGAACAAATGGTTTTCATAAACTTCTGTTTTTTTTTATATTTTAATTTTGTACGTTTTTTCGAGTGTATCTGCCAACCTACTTTTAATTTTTAATTCATAATTTTTAATTGATTACAAATCTTGTGCATTGGCAATTAGTTCAGCGATGTCCATCACTTTTACTTCGCCTTCTTTTTCTTTGTTTTTGATGCCATCGGTCATCATGGTATTGCAAAAAGGGCAACCGGAGGCAATAATATCAGGTTTGGTTTCTAAAGCGTCTTCGGTTCTTTCAATATTTATTTCTTTATTGCCGGGTTCAGAATCTTTAAACATTTGTGCGCCACCAGCACCACAGCATAATCCATTGGCACGGGAACGTTTCATTTCGACTAATTCGGCGTCTAGTTTTTGGATTAAATCGCGAGGTGCTTCGTAAACGTTATTGGCTCTTCCCAAATAACAAGGATCGTGGAAAGTGATTCGTTTTCCCTTGAATTGTCCTCCTTCAACGGTCAGTCTTCCATCATCTAATAATGATTTTAGGAACTCGGTGTGATGAAACACTTCGTATTTTCCGCCCAATTCCGGATATTCATTTTTCAAGGTGTTGAAACAATGCGGACAAGCGGTAACGATTTTTTTTACTTCATAGGCATTCATAACTTCAATATTTGTCATGGCCTGCATTTGAAACAGAAACTCGTTTCCTGCCCGTTTTGCCGGATCACCAGAACAACTTTCTTCGGTACCAAGAACCGCAAAGGAAACATTGGCACGATTTAATATTTGCACAAATGCCTTTGTGATTTTTTTTGCCCTATCGTCGAAACTTCCTGCGCATCCTACCCAAAACAACACTTCAGGTTGCTTGCCTTGAGCCATCATTTCGGTCATTGTTGGCACTATTAATACTTCTGACATTATATAATGTTTATCCTCACCCCAGCCCTCTCCGAAGGAGAGGGAGCCGAGAGGTGAATGTGTTATTTTATATTTCTATTTCAAAAAAATTTTTAAAATCATTTTCAAGTTTATTTTTTTTTCTTCTCATATAAAAATAGTTAAAAATACCCATAGGGAATAGACCTAGATTTGCTATTTTAAATATTTCGAAAGGTGCTGATTGTGTATAAAGGATTAAATTAAACATAGGAATCATAATTAACAGCAAATATTTCATCCAATAATAGCCAAATCCAATTGGTTTAATTTCGTAATTTACTTCAGTTTGAATATTGTTTTTAGATTGAATTTCTCCAGAAATGATATATGGTGTTATTTGAGTAATAAAGTTTTTAGTTAATTCAAATTTATTTTTATCATAAGTTCCAAAGAAAATTTTATTTGATTCTCCAAATATGTAAAAGGCACCAAATGGTGTTCCTTTTATTTTTGGATTACCATATTTTGTGTTTTTATTTAAACGTTCTCTAAATTCTGTAATATTTATTTTTAAAATCATTTTAATATACTAACAATGTTACACTCCAATCTTTCTAGTTTCAACTCCCTCCCCTTCGGGGAGGGCTGGGGTGGGGAATTTTATTCGTTTTTCCAATTCAATCGGTCTTGCTGGTTGTATTGCCAAGGCGCTCCATTATTTTCGATATTGGTCATCATTGCATTTATTGGTGCTGGCGCAGCACTTTGCTCCATCACTAAATAGCGACGCATATCCATAATAATCGAAAGCGGACTTATATTTACCGGACATTCTTCGACACAAGCATTGCACGAAGTACAAGCCCATAACTCTTCGGGAGTGATGTAATCGTTCAATAATGATTTGTTGTCCGGTACAAAAACTCCCTTATTGGCATCTATATTTCTTCCCACTTCTTCAAGCCTATCTCTGGTATCCATCATAATTTTACGAGGAGATAATTTTTTTCCTGTAATATTTGCTGGACAGGATGAAGTACAACGACCACATTCGGTACAGGTGTAGGCATTCATTAATTGCACCCAATTTAAATCCTGAATGTCACTTGCTCCAAATTTGCTTGGGACAGCATTTTCGCTTGCAGGAGCTGCTGCATAAGGATTGGCGTTTGGATCCATCATCATTTTCACTTCATTGGTAACTGATTCCAGATTATCCAATTTGCCTTTTGGATTTAAATCAGCAAAATAAGTATTGGGGAAAGCCAAAAGAATATGAAGGTGTTTTGAAAAATATAAATAGTTCATAAAAATCAATATGCCAACAATGTGTAACCACCAGAATATTTCAGAGAAAAGCATCACCAATTCGTTCGAATAGCCATTAAATAAAGGTTCTATGAAATGACTAATTGGAAAACTTCCAGCTTTAATAAAATGAGAATATCCTCCTGAAATGTTTTGTAAGTGCAAATCAGTGGCATTCATCAGCAAAAACAACGACATCAAAACAACTTCGAAATACAGAATATAATTGGCATCATTTTTAGGAAAACCACTCAAATCTTTGTTGGCAAATCGTTTCAGTCTAATAATATTTCTTCTAATCCAAAAAGTAAACACGGCAACCAAAACCAATAAAGCCAAGATCTCGAAAGAACCAATCAATACATCGTAGAAAGTTCCCAAAAAGGCGAAAATTCGATGGGTGCCAAATAAGCCATCAATAATAATTTCCAGCAATTCTATATTAATGATTATAAAACCAGCGTAAACTATGATGTGAAGTACTCCGGCAACCGGTCTTCGAACCATCTTGGATTGTCCAAGGGCAATCATTGCCATATTTTTCCAACGAGCTTTAGGATTGTCTTTGCGGTTTATGGCTGTTCCAAGATTTATGTTTCTAATGATTTTTTTTATATTAACATAAAAATAACCAAAACCTAAAACAAGGAGTATTGCAAATAAAATATTGTCTAAATAGCCCATAATTGCTAGTTTTTAACTTTTGTAACCGTATCATTTACCGGCTCAACATAAGGCTTGTTTTTCTTTCCAAAGAGAGAAACATTTACATAACGTGTTGGATGAAGCCTTACGTCTTGCAACAATAATTCCAACTCTTTTGAAGTCTTGGATAAATTATTGTATAAAGATTCATCGTTCAAAATTTTACCCATCGTGCCTTTCCCAGCTTGTAGATTTGCCATTAGCTTATCAACATTTGCTAATGTTTTTTGAAGGTTTTTAGCTGTCTTCCCTAAATCGGCTTTGTTTAAAGAATCGGAGATTTTAGAAAAATCACTGGATATTTTATTAAAGTTGGTTACCACTCCTTTTATTTGCCCTTTATTATCATCTAAAATTGTATTTAAACTCGAAGAAGCCTTATGAAATTGTGCAATGGTTTTGCTTAATTCGGAAAGACTGGTCTTCAAATTTTCTTGCCCTTTCTTGTCCAGAACGTTGTTGATTCCTGTTATTAGATTATCGGTATTAACCATTATCTTCTCTAATTTTTTTTGAATTGGAATCAACTTTTCGCTTACAGATGCCGTTAGTCCTAATTTTATTTTTCCCTGAAGTTGCTGACCATCAACCGCAATCGTTTTATCGCTAAAATTAGGATAAATTGCAATTTGTTTTCCAGCAATAAAACCGGGCTCATAAATGGCGGCTATGCTAGATTTAGAGATAGGAAAATCAGTTTTTAATTGTAATTCCACTAACAGTTTTCCAGTATTCTCACTTAAGGTAATACTACTTACTTTACCTACGGTTAAACCGTTTATGGTAACAGGAGCCGATTTAGCCAATCCCTCCACATTGTCATATTCTACATAAAATGTTTTATAATTGGTAAAAAGGTCTCTTCCTTTTAGAAAACTGTAGCCCCAGATAAACAACAAGATAGTTGCGATGACTAATATGGCGGTTTTAATTTCTCGTGTTAATTTCAAAATTTAAATGTTTTGACAAATTTAATATAAAATAATTAAACTTGCTATTAATACTATTTGAGCGCATCTTGAACACTAATCTTTTCTCCGTTTTTAAATGCAATTAAATAAGCGGAATCATATCCTTTTGATTTTGCTTCTTGTAATTGCTTTTTGGCCTCGTCGTAATCAGAAGTTTCGCCATACATATATTTGTAAAATTTTTTTTCAGCCAACATTGAAATATTTTTCAATCCATTAAAATTATTTGGTGTTAATTCTAATTTTTTTGAACTTGCAGAAAGTTGCACTTTAAAAATAATTCCTTTTGCATCTTGATTAATTACTGCTTTTTTTATTGCCGGTTCTTCTATTAATTTAAGTTTCAATGGCGATGAAGTGTCTTTTATAGCTTTTTCGATAATTTTTCGGGATGGTTTTTCAGCATTGTTATCTGAATTCCCGTTACCAAAATATTCGTTTTTGTAACCAACGATCGCCTCTGCTATTGCTTTTGCTATTTCGTTTTGTCCTTCTTCAGAATCTAAAGCATTGCCTTCAGTGTAATTAGAAATAAATCCTGTTTCTATCAAGATTCTTGGCATATACGCTTTGTGAAGAACCATAAAAGGAGCCTGCTTTACACCCTCACCTCTAATTTTTTTGCCTAGTTTCCCAAAAGCATCTTCCACCATACTTGCCAGTGAAATACTATTATCCATATATTCCTCCTGCATCAAGGTCATTCCTATCATAGTTTCAGGAGAATTGGGATCAAAACCTTCATATTTCTGTTTGTAATCTTTTTCCAAGGTAATAACAGAGTTCTCTTTTTTGGCAGCTTCTAAATTTGAAGCAGTTTTGGACATCCCCATAACGTAGGTTTCCGTTCCATCACCTGCCGTGTTTTTATTGGCATTGCAATGAATGGAAACAAAAATATTGGAATCGGCTCTATTGGCAATATTGGCTCTTTCAATTAAATCTATAAAAACATCTGTTTTTCTGGTATATACGACATTAATTTTAGGATTTTGTTCTAATATTCGTCCCACTTTAAGTACAAGTGCCAAGTTTATATTTTTTTCTACATGACCATTATAAGTAGCTCCAAAATCATGTGCTCCATGGCCCGCGTCCAAAGTTACCTTGAAAAGATTAGATTGACCAAAAGCTGAACTATAAACTAACAGTATTATAAATGATAGTGCTATAGAAGTCTTTCTAAATTCTCTTATTAATTTCAAAATTTATTTTTTTACAAATTTAGTTATTATTGTTTAACAACATCATTAACGTTACTACTTTTACCCTCTTTAATTACAAGAACAAATGCGTCTGAAAATCCTGTGTTTCGAGCTTTAAGTTGCATTTTTTTTGCTTCATCAAGATTTGACGTTTCGCCATACATATATTTATAAAATTTATTCTCAGCCAACATTGAAATATTTTTCAATCCATTAAAATTATTCGGTGTTAATTCTAATTTTCTTGAACTTGCCGAAAGTTGCACTTTAAAAATAATTCCTTTTGCATCTTGATTAATTACGGCTTTTTTTATTGCCGGTTCTTCTATTAATTTAAGTTTCAATGAAGATGAAGTGTCTTTTATAACTTTTTCGATAATTTTTTGGGATGGTTTTTCAGCATTGTTATCTGAATTCCCGTTACCAAAATATTCGTTTTTGTAGCTAACGATTGCCTCTGCTATTGCTTTTGCTCGGTCGTTTTGACCTTTTTCAGATTCTAAAACATTACCTTCGCTAGGATTAGAAACAAAACCTGTTTCAATTAAAACTCCTGGCATAACAGAAGCATCTAAAACCCATAACGGCTCTTGCTTCACACCCCTAGATTCTATATTATTATTTTGGAAATTATCTTGAATTTTTGATGCCAAACTAATACTGCTTGTTAAATTATTTTCTTGAATTAATTTTAAACCTATTAATGTTTCAGGGTTGTTTGGATCAAATCCTTTATAAGTTTGTTTGTAATTATCTTCTAAAAAGATTACCGAGTTTTCTGTTTTAGAAACTTCAAAATTCATATTGGCTCTAGACATTCCCATTACGTAAATTTCGGTACCAGTAGCAGCAGTGTTATTATTGGAATTGCAATGAATACATATAAATAAATCGGCATTTGCTTTATTTGCAATGTTTGCTCTATCTTTTAATGTTACGAAAACATCAGTTTTCCTGGTATAAATAACCTTCATTAACGAATCTTCTTCTAAAATTTTCCCCACTTTTAATGTTATTGCAAGCGCAATATTTTTTTCGATATGCCCATAATGCCTTGTACCTGGATCGTGACCTCCATGCCCCGCATCCAAAATTACCTTGAATACCCCGGATTGACTGTAAGTGACAAAAGAAACTATCGTTAGAAAAAAAGTAAATAACACTTTATTTTTATTAAACATATGAATAAAACTATTTTAATTATATTTAAAACAATAGGGTATAAATTGATTAATTGATTATTTTTGACAAAAATTTATATGTAAGTTTGACACCTCAATAAACAAGCCATATTTTTACAAAAATAGCATTAAAACCTTTGAATACAAACTTATTTAATATCGTTTTATTATCAATTTTCCTAACAATTGGATCTGGTAAATTATATTCACAAGATATAACAAAAAAAACGACAGTCCTACCCGCAAAAAAACAAATAGATAGCCCCAATATTGTCAACAATAAAACTGGCAAACCAATTCCAATTGTGGAAAAAGTAGCGGATACCATAAAAACTGACAGCATCAAACCAAAAAAAGCATTTCTCGAAGGTAAAGTAAAATACAAAGCCGAAAAATATGCTAAAATTGAGCAAAAGAAAAAACTCATCACCTTATACGATAAAGCCGAATTGTACTATCAAGATATCGAATTAAAATCGGGAATAATAGTGCTGGATTATGAAAAAAATGAAGTATATGCCGGTCGAATTAAAGATTCTTCGGGAGTTTACACCCAATATCCAAATTTTAAACAAGGAGCAAACGTCGTCGAACCCGATTCGATTCGGTTTAATTTTAAGACAAAAAAGACTTTAATTTGGAATTCAAGATCTGATCAGGGAGAGTTTAAAATAAAAGCCGCAATTACCAAAAAGGAAAATGATTCTGTTTATTTTTTAAAAGGAGCTCGTTTCACGACATCCAAAGATGTTGATCATCCAGAATATTATTTTCAGACCAGTAAAGTAAAATTTATTCCCGGCAAAAAAGTGGTAACCGGTCTGACCAATATGGTTATAGCCGATGTACCCACACCAATAGCATTACCTTTTGCTTTTTTTCCAATGGGCAAAGAAATCAGTATTTCGGGAGTGATTTTACCAAGTTATAATGACTCTAATACTAGAGGTTTTTCCCTTCAAAATGGAGGTTATTACTTTGCACTCAGTGATAATTATGATTTAACGGTTTCAGGGGATTATTATACTAATGGGAGTTATGGCATGCGTTTCGAATCGGCTTATGCAAAACGATATAGCTATCGTGGTAACATAAACGTTCGATTTGAAAACTTAATTAATAGCGAAAGAGGCTACCCCGATTATTCGAAACAAAAGATATACAATATTCAATGGTCTCATTCAAAAGATTCGAAATCAAACCCGAATTCAAGTTTTTCCGCATCTGTAAATCTTGGAAGCAGCAAATATTTTAAACAATCTATCAACTTGGTTAATATTGGTTCAAACCTTAATAACACATTAAGTTCCTCCATTTCATATTCCAAAACGTTCAATTCCATCCCGCAAGTTAGAATGTCATTGACGGCAACACATTCCCAAAACACACAAACCGAGCAAATTAATATGACATTGCCAACACTACAACTTAGTGTCGATCGTATTTATCCTTTTGTTGGAAAAGACGGAGTGAAAAAGGGATTTTTCAAGAATATTAATTTGCAATACAATTTAAATGGAAGAAATAGCATAACGACTACAGATTCACTGTTCTTTAAACCCCAAATGTTTAGAGATGCCAAAACTGGTGTTGAGCATACTATTCCATTGAGTACTAATTTTAAATTATTCAAATATTTCAGTGCCTCGACATCCTTAAATTATAAAGAAGTTTGGTATATGAAAACTATCAAAAGAAGTTTTGACATAAATCAAAGTAAAGTGGTGGACAACATTGTAAATGGTTTTGATGCCTATAGAACCTACTCTTTTTCTTCAAGCTTGGGAACCACCATTTATGGAACATTTAATTTTGGTGCCAATAAAAAAATACAATCAATTAGACACGTAATGAGACCTTCCGTTTCTTATGGTTATACCCCTAGTTTTGCAAAATATTATGATACTTATGCTACCGATGCCAGCGGAACAATGACAAAAGATTATTCCAGATTTGAGGGAGGCATTTATGGAGCACCCGGCAAAAACAATTCTAATTCCCTTGGATTTGATTTGAGTAATACATTTGAGGCAAAAGTTACCGATAAGGATAGCACAAAGACCCAAGCCAAAAAAGTCATGCTTCTTAATAACTTGAATCTTTCTACGAGTTATGATCTCAATGCTGACGGTATTACTTCACTTGCTTGGTCACCGGTGCGGGTAAGTGGTGGTACACAACTATTTAACAATAAAATGAATGTCAATTTTGGAGCAACATTGGATCCATATGCCATAGATAATTCAGGAAAAAGAATTAATGTTTTTAATATTGATAATGGTGGAAGTTTGTTTAGAATGACAAGTGCCAACATGACTTTAAATTATTCTGTTTCAAACAAGGGAAAAGAGGATGCCAAGAAAGATAAAAATACACAAAGTCAAAGAAATGGTGGTCGAGCTGATGATTTATTTGGAACAAATACCGATTTAGGGGATAGCAAAAAAAGCCAATTTGGTGAAAGTGAAGATAAAGGTGAAGATGAGATTTCGGAGTTTTTTAAGTCAAAATTGCCTTGGGATATGACGTTTGCTTATTCACTTACTTATGGAGACAACAATAGAGAGAAAAAAATTATTGGAAATTCATTGATGGTTTCAATTAATACCGATTTAACTCCAAAATGGAAAGTGGGAGTTTCCACAGGATATGATTTCGTTCAAAATGGAGTAACATTCACACAACTTCGTTTCGAGAGAGATTTATTGAGTTGGAGAATGAGTTTCAATTGGACACCATTTGGAACCAATGCTAATTGGGGCTTCTTCATTGGAATAAAATCTGGTGTATTAAGCGATATTAAATGGGACAAACGAAATGTTCCTGACAGAAGAATACGTTAATTTAACCTATATTTGACTTTCCTTATCTCTTGAATACAACAAATTATTTTGGATATTATATATAAATAAAATAAAAACCCTTCTTATGAGTAAATTTCATATTTCCCTAATTTTTATCTTATTGCTACATATAAGCAATGCACAAAATAAAAAAACCATAGTGGCTATAAAATCTCAAGCCATATCGGATATAGAATCTTCCTATGATGCCAATAAAAAAACAGCCCTTCAAATATGGAATAATGCAGAGTTAGGGTATAAGGAAGTTAAGAGCAGTGGTCTTTTACAAAATATACTAAAAGAAAATGGTTTTACCGTACAATCTGGAGTTGCTGAAATGCCCACTTCATTTATAGGTACGTATGGCAGCGGTAGTCCGGTTATTGCAATATTAGCTGAATTTGATGCGTTACCAGGTTTATCTCAAGAGGCAATTTCCGAAAAAAAAACTAAGGAGGGTATGGATTCAGGTCATGGCTGCGGACATCATTTATTTGGCACGGCTAGTATAGCTGCTGGTGTAGAAATCAAAAAATTGATTGCCTCCGGAGATTTAAAAGGAACTATAAAAGTATATGGCTGCCCAGCTGAGGAAGGCGGAAGTGGTAAGGTATATTTGGTTCGTGCTGGTCTATTTAATGATGTGGATATAGTGCTGCACTGGCATCCAAGTGATGAAAACAAAGTTACTATGACTAGTTCTTTGTCCAATATATCTGCTAAATTTCGATTTTATGGTGTTGCAGCACATGCTGCCGCTTCCCCAAATAGAGGACGCTCAGCATTGGATGCTGTAGAAAGCATGGATTATATGGTAAATATGATGCGAGAACACGTACCCCAAGAAACTCGCATTCATTATGTAATCACTAACGGGGGGAAAGCCCCAAATGTAGTGCCTGACTTTGCCGAAGCCTATTATTATGTACGTCATCCTAGGAAAGATATGGTAAAAGCTATTTTTGATAGAGTAGTAAAAGCAGCCGAAGGAGCAGCAATGGGAACTAGTACAAGAATGGATTATGAAATTATTGGCGGGACACATGATTTACTAATCAATAATACCTTGGCACAAATTATGCAAACTAATCTTGAAAAAGTAGGCGGAATACAATATACTTCTGCTGAAATTGAGTTTGCAAAAAAGATTCAGAATAGCTTTGACTTTAAAGCGCCAGGCATTGAAACAGCCGCTTCCATCAAACCTTTAAAAAATAAGTCTGATGCCGGACAAGGAAGTACAGATGTAGGTGATATAAGTTATACTGTTCCGACAGTAGGTATTGAAACTGCAACTTGGGTTCCTGGAACATCAGCACATAGTTGGCAAGCAGTTGCTTGTGGTGGAACTGATATTGGCATCAAAGGATTAATGATAGCTGCAAAAACCATAGCCCTTACTTCCATCGATTTATTTAAAGATACTAATTTAATTACTAAAGCAAAAGAAGAATTTATAAATTCAAAAGGCGATTATTTATATAAAGCATTGCTCGGAGATAGAAAACCTGCTTTAAATTATAGAGACTAAAAAGGAACCTAATATTTTTTTTAATACTTTTAGTTTTTCTAATTGCAAATCATTTTTAAATAATTTAATTCCAAAAATAATTCCCGTCTTATTATGAAAAAAATAATTTTTACCGAAAAATCCCCAGCTCCAATCGGACCTTATAATCAAGCTGTTCTTAAAGGAAATACACTTTATACCTCTGGTCAAATTGCAATAAACCCAGCAACTGGAGAATTAGTGACAGCAAATATTGAGGCCGAAACGCAACAAGTAATGCAAAATATGAAGGCAGTGTTGGAAGCTGCTGGAATGACGTTTGAAAACGTGGTGAAAACTACCATATTCATAATGAGTATGAATGATTTTGGGAGTATAAATGCCGTTTATGGTTCTTATTTTAACGAAAAAACCGCTCCAGCTCGTGAAACGGTTCAAGTGGCTTGTTTGCCAAAAAATGTAAATGTCGAAATTTCTATGATTGCTGTGCTATAGCATCCAATAATAATTGTGCCGTTGCTTCATTAGTCGCCAATGGCACATTATGAACATCACAAACACGAATAAGCATATTAATGTCGGCATCATGGGCATGACTGGATAGTGGATCTTTAAAAAATAAAACCATTTGGGTTTTACCTTCTGCAACTCTTGCTGCAATTTGAGCATCTCCTCCTAATGGCCCGGAAAGCATTTTCAACACTTTGAAACCTGCATTTTCGGCTTTGCTTCCTGTTGTTCCGGTTGCAATTAGTTTAATTCTTTCCTGTTGCAAAATGGTCTGATTTTTATTCAAAAATTGAACCATATCCGCCTTTTTACCATCGTGGGCAATAATAGCAATTTCCATAAAAGTGTATTTTATATTTTATTTATTTGCAATATGGTAAGCAATAAGCCCATCAATCGGTCTTCTAAGGACATTGCCTAATTGTAATTCATATTTATCAAAGGTTTGTTGTAATTCATCCTTCAAATAAAAAGCTATCGAACCTACAAAATGTACCGGTACTTCTTTGCAATTATCATATTGTCTTATATAATTTTTTACAAAAGATTTCATTTCTTTGAAGATGATTTTTTTACAAAATTCAGTTTCTTTATGTTGAATCAGGAATTTTGCAAAAGTAGCCAAATATGCATTGGGATTTGGTTCTTTATATAATTTGCTTTTAACAAAATCCGGATCTAAATTGTACTCTTTTTCAAATTCAAGAGCCAATTCCTTTGGCATTTTATTAAAATAATATTTTCTAATTAATTCTTTTCCAAAAACATTACCGCTACAATCATCCATAATGATATAGCCAAGTGACTGTACTTTTTGATGTAAAACTTTTCCATCAAAATAACTACAGTTCGATCCTGTTCCAAGAATACTCACAATAGCTTTTTCACCTTTTGGAGTTGTTGCAAAAACTGCCGCGTAAGTATCTTCGTGAACAGCAATAATGGCATTGGGAAAATAATCCTGAAAAACTTGTGAAAGTTCAATTCTCATTTTATCAGTGCCACAACCCGCACCATAGAAAAATAAATGGGTGGCATTTTTTTTGTTTTGCAAGATGTCAAAACGATCATTTAAACGCTCAACAATTTCCTTACCATCAAGAATTTCAGGATTCAATCCTAATGTTTGGGTGGTAAACAATACTTTTCCTTCTTCATCTATTGCTATCCAATCGGCTTTGGTGGAGCCACTATCAACTAATAATCTCATCTTTATTTTGGATTTTAGAATTAGGATCCAGGCGTTTCCTCAAAGCTAATTCAGAATTTATATTTGGTTTGGTTGTTTCTATTAACGATAATACCATAATAGATTAAAAAAAATCCCGCACGCTGAAGCGAACGGGATTTTGTAAATATATATATAATTATTTTAAACCTGCGATATGCACGGATAAATCGATCAATTTGCTGGAATATCCATATTCATTATCGTACCAAGATATGATTTTGAAGAAAGTGGAATTCAATCCGATTCCAGCGTTAGCATCAATAATAGAAGTTCTTGAATCTGATACAAAATCTTGAGAAACAACTAAATCTTCAGTGTATCCCATAATTCCTTTCATAGTAGTTTCAGAAGCCAATTTTAAAGCAGCCATAACTTCTTCATAAGAAGTTTCTTTTGCAACTTTTACAGTTAAATCAACTACAGAAACATCAACTGTAGGAACACGCATTGACATACCTGTAAGTTTTCCGTTCAATGAAGGAATAACTTTTCCTACTGCTTTAGCAGCTCCTGTAGAAGATGGGATAATGTTACAAGAAGCAGCACGTCCACCTCTCCAGTCTTTTCTAGAAGGTCCATCAGTTGTCATTTGAGTTGAAGTTGTAGCGTGAACAGTAGTCATTAAAGCTTCAACAATTCCAAAATTATCATTAATAACTTTAGCCAAAGGAGCCAAACAGTTTGTTGTACAAGAAGCATTAGAAACGATTAAATCAGAAGCTTTTGCAGTTTCGTGATTTACACCCATTACAAACATTGGAGCATCTGCAGAAGGAGCAGAAATGATTACTTTTTTAGCACCACCTTTGATATGTTCATTTGCAGTTTCGATAGTTGTAAAGAAACCTGTACATTCAGCAACTACATCAACATCAACTTCATTCCATTTCAAATCAGCTGGATTTCTTTCAGCAGTGATACGAATGTTTTTTCCGTTTACATATAATTTACCTTCTTTTACTTCAACAGTACCGTTAAAACGTCCGTGTACTGAATCGTATTTTAATAAATAAGCTAAGTGATCCACATCAAGTAAATCATTGATTGCCACTACTTCTACATTGTCTCTATTATAGGACTCTCTAAAAACTATTCTTCCTATTCTTCCGAAACCGTTAATTCCTAATTTTACTTTTGACATTCTTTTTTTATTTAATCGTTTATTAATTTATTTTTAAGATTTAAGGTTTAATGTTGCTCAACTTCGAACTCTAAACCTTAAACCTTTTTTATATTGACATGATTTCAGAAACGCGAAGTAATTCCCTATCTATTTCTGTATGTCCTTTTATGGCTTGTTCCAATGGAGTAAGCTCGACTTTATCATTCAACATACCAACCATGAAATTTGATTTTCCTTCCAATAGAGATTCCACTGCTTTTACGCCTAACCTGCTGGCAAGAACTCTATCGTAACAGGATGGTGCACCACCCCGTTGCATGTGTCCTAAAACCGAAACGCGAACTTCATATTCAGGCAAATTGGCTTCCACATAATCTTTTAATTCGAAAACATTTTTACCAATTTTATCTCCTTCGGCAATAACCACGATACTCGAAGATTTACCTGCCGCCTTACTTTTTTTGAGTGATTCCAATAATCTGTCTAATCCTAAATCTTCTTCCGGAATTAAAATTTCTTCTGCTCCAGCGCCAATTCCGGCATTTAATGCAAGATGACCAGCATCACGTCCCATAACTTCTACAAAGAAAAGGCGGTTATGTGAACTTGCCGTGTCTCGTATTTTATCAATTACTTCAACCACTGTATTTAATGCAGTATCATAACCCAAGGTATGGCTGGTTCCGAAAATATCATTATCTATGGTACCCGGAATTCCCATTACTGGAAAATTATATTCTTTATTAAAAATTTCCGCACCCGTAAAGCTTCCGTCTCCACCAATAACTACAAATGCATCTATTCCCTCTTTAACAAGGTGTTCATGGGCTTTTTTACGACCTTCAACAGTCATAAATTCTTTAGAACGTGCCGATTTAAGAACCGTCCCCCCTTTATTAACGATATTGTGAACACTTCTTGCTCCCATTTCTTTGAAGTCACCTTCTATCATTCCCTGATATCCTCTGTAAATTCCTACACATTGTATATTATGATAAGCACAAGTTCGAACTACTGATCTAATAGCTGCATTCATTCCAGGTGAATCTCCACCAGAGGTCAGAACGCCAACTTTTTTTATTGTTTTTGGCATTATTTATGTATTAAAGTGTAAAATTAACAAACATTCAGCACTTTTATGGCCGTGTTTTTAATAAATTAGTATTGGGAGTCAAATTCAAACGTTTTCGTTAATAAGTTAATAAGCTATTGCAATAAAAAACACTATTTTGGCTAATAATTAATGATTTATCTAACCAACGGAATTCGTTTTCAAGAATTAAATTTCCATATTATTGATAATATAGTTATGGATTTAATCTTCTTCTGGAATTGTTCCTTCCAGATTTGGTTTTTGTTTTATGGTATTTGTTTTATTGGGTTTAGAAATATTAATGAAATCAGGTGATAAATTTGAATCTTGGTCCACAGCATCTGATTTTTTTGCTCTTTCTAATTTTTGATTTTTAAATATTTTATTTACCAATTCTTTAAAAGTATCAAAATCTACTTCATAAGAAACCCCTAATCCCTGGGTATAACCAATTCCTTGCCCAATATAATTGATATCGTTTTCTCTATTAAACAAGCGCAAGTTAAGTGTCCCATCTTCATTGACCCTGTATTGAATTTCAACATCTCCTATTATCGCTGTTTCGTTAATTCCTCCAAATGGAACCCCTACTTTTCCATTGATAGTGATTCTTTCATTGATTTTAGATGAAATTGTGGCTACAAATCTTCCGTCGGTTTCTTTGCCTATTCTTCTATCGGCAGAAATTACATTGAAGTCCATTTTGAATTTATCGTTGTCAGTTTGAATAATTCCACTAAATAAACTAGTTGCCGTTTCAAACAAACTTCTCGAAAAATCAGATTGGTTTACTCCTTCTGGACTTAAAAATCCCCCTGATGATAATAAGTACAACGCTTGTGTTTGTCTCACGTCCTTATCATTCAATTTGTATTGAATCTCCGATTTTAAAACATTACTAACCGTGGGAAATTCGAAATTAAAATCCGTCTCAGGACTTGCTAAATCCCCTCTAACGCCAATGATTACATTGACAGGCACTTTCTTGTTAAATGAGGAATTTTCTAATAATACCGCGGGATTTGCTGTTGTTTTATAAACCGCCTCTAAATTCAGACGTGCTTTCATGGGATCCCCTTCCCAAGAAATATAACCGCCTTTCTTTACGGCAAATTTCTTGTCTATGATTCCACCATATTTAAAATTATAGGTTCCTTCATAGGCCTGGAAATCGCCCCACATATTGAATTTTCCTAATGTATTTATTTTAAACAATAATGTTCCATTCCCTTTTCCTTTTATTCCATGTCCAGAAATTCGGTCTAAAATAACTTCTACTTCGGCATTTGGGGTAATATCAAGATCAAACTCCAGTTCAAGCCCTTTATAATTTCTTGCATTATCGACAATTCCCTTCTTTATATTGTACTTTTCTTTAGCACTCAAAAAATGAATAAAATCATTTTCACTTACATTTTCGGCATCATTAATAGGAATTTTTAACGCTGACCCTTTTTCTGATTTAGCATCAACTTTAATGAACAATCCATTTGTGGGCCCTTTTATGGTTGCATTGCCATTGATAAATACTGTGCCGTAATAAGCTGCATCTTCATGGTCTACAGTGTTTAGTACCAGTAATCTTTTTGAATTGATTGCTAAATCCAATTTCCAATCTGAAAAAACATTATGCCCAATACTTCCGTTTAAAATTCCTTTTGTGCCAAATTTTGTGTCAGTAAGTGTACTGTTTCTAAATATAAACTTTTCGTCGGTCAAATCAACAATTGTTTTATCACTTAGTTCGTAATCAACATTCAAGTATGGAATAGTCAATCCTGCATTGTCCACATAAAGACGTCCATTGATTCCTGGTTTTTTAAGATTTCCTTCTATACTTGCATTTCCTGATGCGTAACCTCTTATATTTGATAATACGTCTCCTCCTAGCGAGTTTAAAATTGCTAAATTAAATTTGTCGAATTTTAAATTTAAGTCCAGAATTGTTTTATTGTTCACGATTTCGAAATTCCCATTGGCATTGAAAGATTCTAAATTTTCATTTTCGATAGTGGAGTTTACAGTAAATTTTTTAAAGGATTCATCTCCAACTATATCAAAATTCAAGGTACCCAAATCAGTCTTGTTTATATTTAAATGATCTATTATTATCGAAGATGTGGGCTGGAATATAGCATTATCCTGTTTATAATTTACTTCTGCATTTACGTTTCCATTAAAAGTAAATTTGGGGTCTGCCGGGGTAATTTGATTTAAATCGACATCTTTTAAACTTATTTTTAAATCCTTGTATGTGCTGCCTTTTATATCTCCCTTAAAAGTTATTTCTTGATTTTCGTGGGACATTATTATATTATCAAAATTAAAGTTTTTAAAAGATTTATCAAAAACGATTTTGTTGTCAGGAGTTTCATGTTCGTTCAAAAACCATAAATAATCTTTAAGTTTTATTTCGGATTTACTTATCCCAACAACGTTATTATTATCCTTGTCTATGGTGTGATACAAGTTCAAATTAAAATAATCTTCCCCTTTTGAACCGCCTTTAAACTCGGATCGAAAGAACAAGGTGTCTTTCATGGTAACGTTTATCAAACTAAAATCACGAATCTTGTAATATTTTGTTTTTATGCTATCCAGTTCTATGTAGGCATTGTAAAGTGGATTTTTATTATCAATTGAAATTCTAATATTATCAAAGGTGTTATCGGATGCAATGATTTTTGGAGAATTAAAATTGAGTTTAAATTCCTGATTGTCCGAATTGATGTTTCCCTTGATAACGGTATTGGAACCAATTGAAATTTCCGGATAAAATATTTCGATAATTTTACTGTAAATGGCAAAATTAAACTTTAAAAATTGGCCTTTTTTTACTTTAATAGGTTTGTAATTGGTATAAAGACTTCCCAGAGAATTAGTTACTAAATTTTTTAATTGACTGAATTCATATTTACCTACCATTTCACCCTCAACGATATCAGGGGAATTTATAGTTATAGTTCGCACTCGATTTTGGTCGAAACTAGAATTTATGGCAAAATCATCAAAACTATAGGGTCCTTTTACATTTTGATAAACCGCTTTATTGATGAATACATCTCCTTGGAGATTTTCTATAGTATTCCCTGAAGCTTGAACCACAACATCTCCTTTGAAGATAGAAATGGTGTCTTTTACAAATTTTAATTTGTGTAAATCGGCCTTTTCGACGTTAATATGAAAATCATATCTGCTATCTTTTTTGGTTAAATCCAACAAACCATCAAACGTCATTTTCAAATTAGGGTCGTTTACCGAAATTTGACCTTTATAAATTGGCATTTTAAAATTTCCGTTTACCACCACATTATTATAGGTGTAATTTCTATAATCTATCTGGCTAACATCTCCTTTTATAGCTGTATTTAAATATTTCTCGGTGAAACCTTTACCATCAACATCTACATCCAAACTTACTTTTCCTAAATCTTTTCTTCCCAAAAATGTACCAATATCAAAATCTTCTAAAATTACATTCCCAGTGTAAGACGCATTATCAATATTATTGATATTGGACATTGCTAAAACCGACTGAATGTTTCCTAATGCAGTAGCCATATAAAAATCGGCATCAATAGAAGTTGTCGTGATTTCCGTTTTTCCTTTAAGATTAAATTGGCCTAATTTACTTAAAGAACTTGGTAATTTTTTTCCTAAAATATTCGGTAATAAAGAGGTTAGATTACTATAATTGGAAGATACTTTTTGGAAATCCCCTTTCATATAAAAATTCTGTCCTTTTTTTCCAAAAAGATTTCTGAAATTTACATTTCCAATAATTTGAGAATTTTTACTATCCACCAATTTTAGTTTCGTAGCGTAAAAATTATTCAAAGTTCCTCTGATAGTAGACGTTAATTTAAAATGCTGATTTTTCCCTAATTCTTTATAAAAATGATAGATATCATTTGTTCCCAATGAAGCCGATTTTATTTTGATATCAAATAAAACCTTGTTGACAAAATCCGAAAAGTCTTTTCTCTCATAATTCAAAACTACTTTACCTTTCAGAAAAGATTCTTTAGTCAATACATCAAGGTTTTCTAATTTAATATATTTCTTGGTATAAGTGAAATCGGAACTCATATTCTCAACATACAAGCCGCGATGATCCTTAAAAGCCATCTTCTTGATGTTAATTGTCACATCCGGACCGTATATTTGAAAGTTTTTTAATTCGGCATTGAGTTTAGTAAAATCTAAAATTTTGGGGATTTTATTGTTTCCGTCAATAAGAATAAAACGACCACTGCCGACATAAATATTTTTGGCTTTCATCAAAAACTTTTTAGCCGATGGCTTACCAGAATCAAAAAGCGCAATAAATTTATCGAGATTCGAGTCTTTTTCGCCTTTATAGGTTTTCATATTAAAAACCAAACCGTCTAATCGAATGTCACCAAAAAGCAAATCGCCATTGTAGAGTTTTTTAAAACTTAAAACATTGGTTTTTATTATTTTAGAAAAAATTAAAGTGTCTTTATGATGATCTTTAATCATCACGTTTTTGAGTTTTACACCTCCAAAAACAGAAATAGCAACCTGATCTACTTTGATATCAGTTTTGTAATCTTTATTGAGCATTTCTGTTATATATTCTCCTATTCTGGTCTGAACAATGGGTAGAGTAAGAGCAATACCAAGTACCAGCAAAAGTAGGATAAGTCCGACAAGTGAACGAAATACTATTTTTTTAAATTTTTTGATACCTAATATTGTTTTAAATTTGTCAAATATAATTCAAAATTTATGCCTTTTTATGCAAAATTCCGAGGTTTTTATTCTTGCCATCGAAAGTTCTTGCGATGACACAGCAGCAGCCGTTTTACTAAACGACAAAGTATTGTCTAATGTTGTGGCTAATCAGCTTATTCATAACCAATATGGCGGTGTGGTTCCAGAACTTGCCTCTCGTGCGCATCAGCAAAACATAGTTCCGGTTATTGATGCCGCGCTTCGCGAAGCAAAGATACGAAAAGAACAATTGTCGGCAATAGCATTTACACAAGGACCTGGATTGATGGGTTCGCTTCTGGTAGGAAGTTCATTTGCAAAATCAATGGCTTTGGCTTTACAAATTCCATTGATTGCAGTCAATCACATGCAAGCACATATTTTGGCTCATTTTATAGATGAAGAAGGATTTGAAAAACCTACTTTTCCCTTTTTGGCGCTAACTATAAGTGGCGGACATACACAAATTGTGAGAGTAAATGACTTTTTCGACATGAAAATCATAGGGAAAACTACCGATGATGCTGTAGGCGAAGCCTTTGACAAAAGCGCAAAAATACTAGGTCTTCCCTATCCTGGTGGACCTTTGATAGATAAATATGCCCAATTAGGAAATCCGAAAACCTTTACTTTTACAAAACCAAAAGTTCCCGGATTGGATTTTAGTTTTTCAGGGTTGAAAACAGCTATTTTGTATTTTATTCAAAAGAAAAAGCTAGAAAATCCGAATTTTGTCGATGAAAATCTGAATGACATTTGTGCTTCTATTCAATATACAATTATCGAGATTTTGATGGATAAATTAAAGTTGGCCGTAAAAGAAACTGGTATTAAGCAAATTGCCATTGGTGGAGGTGTCTCGGCAAATTCCGGCATTAGAAACACTTTAAAAGAAACTGAGAATAAATACGGTTGGAAAACCTTTATTCCTAAATTTGAATATACCACCGATAATGCTGCAATGATTGGAATTGTAGGTTATCAAAAGTTTTTAATAGAAATTTTCGAAACTTCATCTGTAGTTTCAAAAGCACGAATACAATTCTAAACTATGCAATTATTTTATAACCCAAACATCACCGAAACTACCAAAAATTTCTCTTTTGATAAAGAAGAAAGCAAGCATATAATTAAAGTATTACGTAAAAAAGATACTGATATTTTATTCGTAACCAATGGTTTAGGCTTATTATTCAAAACCGAAATTACTTTAGCTTCAGATAGTAAATGCACCGTACAAATTATTTCTTTCGAAAAGACAACACCTTCAAAATTTCATTTACATTTGGCAGTTGCTCCTACTAAAATGAATGACCGTTACGAATGGTTTTTAGAAAAAGCAACGGAAATTGGCATTCACGAAATCACACCCATTATTTGTGACCGTTCGGAACGAAAAGTAGTGAATACCGAAAGATTCGATAAAATTCTATTGACTGCCATGAAGCAATCTAATGTATTATTTCTTCCAAAATTGAATGAAGCGATGACTTTCAAGGAATTTATAAAGCTTGAAAACAAAGGTTTAAATTTGATTGCACATTGTGAAGAAACCGATAAAAAATCATTGAAATCGGTTCTGAAACCAAATGAAAACGTTACTGTACTTATAGGTCCGGAGGGTGATTTTTCTGAAAAAGAAATTGCATTGGCACTTGAAAACAACTTCATTCCTGTATCGTTGGGAAATACCAGATTACGAACAGAAACCGCTGCAATTGTGGCGTGTCATAGTGTAGTTTTTGTAAATGAAGATTAATGAATTTCAAACCTCAAAGGTTTTCAAAACCTTTGAGGTTTGATTGTTTTTAAAAATTATGAAAAGAATATATTACCTATTATTAATAATTTCTTTTGCTTCATTTTCACAAGAAATTGCCTTGGTAAAATACAGCGGAGGTGGCGACTGGTATGCTAATCCTACTTCGTTGCCCAATTTGATAAAATATTGCAATACCAATATCAATACCAAGATAAAATCCAAACCAGGATTAGTAGAACCCAGCAGTCCCGATTTATTTTCCTATCCTTTCGTACACATAACGGGTCACGGAAACGTAGTTTTTAGCGATGCCGATGTAAGTAATCTTAGGAATTATATGTCTTCCGGAGGTTTTCTCCACATTGACGACAATTATGGTATGGATCAATATATTAGAAAAGAAATAAAAAAAATATTTCCAAATAATGACTTAGTGGAAATTCCCGCAAATCATCCCATCTTTCAAAAGCCGTATCTTTTTTCAACTGGATTGCCAAAAATCCATGAACATGACGGGAAACGTCCACAAGCCTTTGGGATTTTTATAGACAACAGATTGGTGCTACTTTATACCTACGAATGTGATTTAGGCGATGGTTGGGAAGATCCGGAAGTACATAATGACCCTTTTGAAGTTCGCGAAAAAGCGTTGAAAATGGGTGCTAACATAATGAACTACATCTTTAATAATTGATTAAATATTCCAAGTCTATTTGGGTAAAGATATAATGATTTGATTTTTAACAACATATAATTTATTATTGGTATATTTGTTAACTATTCAACCAAAAATTAATCTTTTTAACCAATCTTTTATCATGAAAAAAATCCTTTTAACCGCGACCGCTGTCTTGATGTTTTTTTCTTGTCAAAATGAGGCAATTGATTCGACCACTGCTTCGACAAGTGCTATTGCCCACCGTGGCTGTGCATCACAAGAAGTTCTTGAAGCCCAGTTGATAGCTGATCCAACATTAGCCATTAGAATGAACCAAATTGAGGCTTTTACACAAAGTACAATTTCTAAATCTAATTTTAAATTAGTAAATGGTAAAATTGTAATTCCAGTTGTAGTAAATGTGTTGTACAAAACTACAGCTGAAAACATTTCTAATATCCAAATACAATCTCAAATTAATGTGCTAAATAAAGATTATACTGCCACAAACTCTGATTTTAGTACTATTCCTGTAGAATTTGCCGGCGTGGCCGCAAATGTTGATATAACTTTTGAACTAGTAAATATTATTAGAAAATCAACTACAAAAACATCTTGGGGAACCAGAGATGCGATGAAAAAATCAAAACAAGGCGGAATTAATCCTACTTCACCAACTACAACTCTTAATCTTTGGGCTTGTACAATAGGTGGTGGAATATTGGGTTACGCACAATTTCCAGGAGGTTCAACAGCAACAGATGGAGTTGTAATTGATTCGTTTTATTTTGGATTATCAAGTGCTGCAAGTTATCCTTATAATTTAGGAAGAACTGGTTCTCACGAAGTGGGTCACTGGATGAATCTTCGCCACATATGGGGTGATGCTTCTTGCGGAAATGATTTAGTTGATGATACTCCTGTTGCCAAAACTGCAAATTTTGGTGCTCCAACCTATCCTTATGTTAGTACTTGCTTACCTGCTCATAATGAAATGACGATGAATTATATGGATTATACAGACGATAGAGGAATGTATATGTTTACTAATGGTCAAAAATCCAGAATGGCTGCAATATTTCTTTCAGGTGGTCCAAGAGCCGCGATTGGTCAATAATTCTTTTAAATTTTTAGAATATAAACTCGCTACTTGTTAGCGAGTTTTTTTTATCTTTAGCCTCTAAAAAAGATAGATGATAACTTCAAAAATAATTGCAAACGGAATTTTAAAAGCAATAGGTTTTTTAGTTTTAGTTGCTATATCATTATATTTCTTATTTCTGATTCAATCGGTTCTGATTTATATTGTTGTAGCTTTGATTCTTACATTAATAGGAAATCCAATTCTTGATTTCTTGAAAAAAAGATTAAAATTCAAGCATACCCTGGCAACAATAGCCACACTTCTTATTTTTATATTATTTATTACCGTTTTTGTGATGATGTTTATCCCTTTAATTTCCTCTCAAGGACAAAATTTATCCCTTTTAAAAACGGCTGAAATTGAAAAAAACGTAACCCAATTAGTAAATCAAACTGCTGCTTTTTTAGAAAGTTATCATATTGACTCCGAACAAATGATTAAAGAAGGCAATATAACTTCTAAAATAAATTTCAATTTTATACCCAACTTTTTAAATACAATCTTGGAGACCATAAGTAACTTTGGAATTGGTTTAGCTTCAGTATTGTTTATTACTTTTTTCTTTCTAAAAGACGGATTACTATTTATTAATGGAGCCAAAAAATTGATTCCAGACAGTCAGGAAGACAAGATTTTAAATTCCATACATAAAATCAACCATCTACTTTCCCGCTATTTTATTGGTCTATTACTTCAATTATTTATTGTGTTCCTTTTATATCTTATTGTATTATTTATTTTTGGAATTCCAAATCCATTTATCATAGCTTTTTTGTGTGCAGTTTTAAATATTGTTCCCTATATTGGCCCTTTAATAGCGTCGATTTTAGCTGCAATTTTAACAATGCTGAGCAATTTAGGGAGTGATTTTCAAACCGAAATTTTACCTACCACAATCTATGTTTTAATAGGATTTTGGATTGTACAAATCATCGATAACAACTTGTCACAACCTCTAATTTTTTCTAAAAGTGTTAGTTCGCATCCATTAGAGATTTTTCTTGTCATCTTAATAGCAGGATTTCTTTCCGGCATTTTAGGGATGATTATCGCAGTTCCTTTGTATACCATTTTGAAAGTAATAGGGAAAGAGTTTTTTCCGGAAAATACAGTAATCCAACTACTAACTAAAAATATATAATTTTGGATTTAAACCTATTAAATCCTGAAATACAAAGCTTTATCAACGATAATATTGATACAACTATTACAAAATTAGCACTGAAAAAAAATCCATTTCCAAATGTAGAATGGATTTCAATCCTAAATCAAATTGAAGCCAAAACAAAAGCAAAACTTAAATTACCCAATTGGTTTGCCACCAAAAACATTATTTATCCAAGCAAAATTTCCATTGAACAAACTTCTTCCGAAAAAACAGCTTCTTATAAAGCTGGAATCGTTTCTGGGGAACAATTAATCGATTTGACTGGAGGTTTTGGCATCGATGATTATTATTTTGCAAAAAAAATAAAAATGGTTGTCCATTGCGAGATAAACCCTGAACTATCAGATATTGTAAAACACAATTTCGAACAATTAAACATAAAAAACATCAGTTGCCATACGGGTGATAGTCTGGCAACTTTGGCAGCATTAAATACAAAATGGGATTGGATTTATATTGATCCTTCCAGAAGGAACGATTCCAAAGGAAAAGTTTTTATGCTTAAGGATTGTTTGCCAAATGTTCCCGAATATCTTGATTTGTTTTTTAAATATTCAAATGCCATTCTAATTAAAACAGCCCCTCTACTCGATATTTCTGCGGGTTTATCTGAACTGAAAAACGTAGAAAAAATTCATATTGTGGCCGTTGATAATGAAGTAAAGGAATTGTTATGGGAATTAAACAAAGATTTTATTGGAAAAATAAACATAAAAACCATCAATATTTTGAAGGATAGGGAAGAAACTTTTGAATTTATTTTGGATGATTCTTCTAAAATACCAACGTATGGTTTACCCCGCAACTATTTGTATGAACCCAATAGTTCCATAATGAAATCAGGAGGATTTAATGAGGTGGGAATATTTTACAACCTGAATAAACTGCACAAACACTCTCATTTATATACTAATTCAACTATTATTCCTTTTCCGGGAAGGGTTTTTGAAATTGAAAATACAATTCCATACCACAAAATTGAAATGAAAACTCATTTAGAAAACAGTCAGGCGAATATTTCCATCAGGAATTTCCCCGATACCGTTGAAAGCATTCGAAAAAAATGGAAAATCAAAGATGGGGGAAATAAATATTGTTTTTTTACAACCGATGAAAATGACAATAAAATAGTTTTAATTTGCACTAAAATTAAATAAAAATGAAACAGGCAGTACTAATAACTTTATTCTTGATATGCAGTAATTTGTTTGCACAAAAATCGTGTGATTATAGCGTAAACGTCACCGACTCTTTAGGAACATATAAATCAACAAAGGAATATATGATTTATGAAAAAAATTTCGCGGGTAATACCAGCTATATTTTTTATACATTGGCATTAACTGATGGTTTGCCAACATTGAATCTGCAACTTATTCAAAAAAGTAAAGAATTTTTGAAAGCAAATTGTTTCGATAAAAATTCCAAATTATTTTTACAATTAGATAATGGAAAAATTATAACGCTACTTCATATTGATCAAGAAAATTGTGGCACAATGGTTCGAGACGATAAAGGCTATGACAATAGAATTCTAACAGGAACTTTTATGTTTATGAAAGGTTCTTTTGAAGATTTAAAAAGCTCTCCCGTTAATATGATGAGAATAAAATATTTGACGGATATGGAAGATTATGTTATCAAAAAGGAATTTCAATCTGAACTAGACAATCAGTTTTATCAACCCGAAACCTACTTTATCAATAATTTATACTGTATAGAGTAGTTAAGATAATTATGGCTGGCTTCGGATGCCAAAAAAGTCAAAAGGGATTCCCCCTATCCAAGATTTGTTTTGAATTGGAGTGTGAGCAATACGATGAGTGCTGATTGGTGTGCCGAACTTTTACAGGAAACCATAGACAAACATAGGGGCACGCGAGATTTTCAACACAGGCCAAGGAAGTTAGTATACCAGTGAGGTTCACACCAATATATTAATTGAACAAATGGAATTAAAGAGGCTGTCTCAAAATAAAAACGAGACAGCCTCTTCATTTTATTGAACGAATCTTCTCTTTTAAAAAATATTTATTCTTTAATCATCATCTTCTTCCTCATTATTTTCATTTTTTAATTCTTTGTTGATATATTTTTTAACACCCTTTTCATTAATTCTGTATTGGTTGTATGACATGTTTTGCAATCGGTATTATGATTTTCGTCTAAAACAAATGCAATGTTATGATTAAATGTAGAAGGTTTCCATTTGTTTAACCCGTGACAGGAAGCACAATTATTGGTTGAACTGCCATGGAAATTGTCTTTTGGATTTTGATGGCAAGCAATACAGTTATTTTTGGTAGTTTCTTTTATTAAATCATGATTAAATGATATTGTAGAAGTCCAACTTGCAGTAGAATGACAACTGACACAGGAGTTAGAAACTTGGCTGTGAAGTTTGTTTTTTGGTTGAGAATGACAACTGACACATTGATTTCTATTGCTTTCAGACAAAAATATGTGGTCAAATTTCTTTAACGACAGTTTCGGATTTAATCCTTTATGATCCGAATGACAGGATATACAATCTTGATTTTTGAGGTTTTTATGAAATTGAATTTTATTATTGATTGAAGTACTATCCTCTTTTTTATTGGTTTTTTTTCCAATATCAGATACTTTATGACAAGAAATACAATTTTCATTTGGAGTTCCTGAAAACGCTTTGTGACAAGCAAAACAATCACTATTCAATTCTGAATGAGCTTGATAAAGATTTCCAGGTGATACCATTGCATGAGGAAACACCAGGACTATTCCTATGATTACCACCGTTATAACTAAAAATATATATTTTCTATTCATTAGTTAAAAAATAAAATAGATATGATATGTATAAGTGAAAATAACCCTAAAAAATAGGTGATCGGCAAATGGATTTTTCTCCATTTTTTCATACTATCCATGGTAATTGTATCCCAAAAAATCTTTTTTGTGATTTCTTCGTCAGATAAACCAGAATTTTTCAATTTTAATTTTCTGTTTATCATAGTCTGATTGGCTTGATGTAATATATATTTACCAACCAATCCACTGGCAACATTTATTATCAAAATCAAAATGGCCAGCCATGGCAAAATAGAATGAACATGAATTCCGGCGTGGACCAAAATCATTATGGAGCCGGACAAAGCGAGGTATTCGTGAAAATCCAACAATCCTTTTGGAGTTCCAAAACCTATTAATTTTCTTTTCTTTAATGAATAAAAAAAAGAAATTAAAATGGTAAAAGTGCCTAAAAACCCCAAATATCTTCCAATAAAAACTATATCAAAAAAATGAAGTACAAAATCCAATATAATAGCACTAAAAATCATAATGGAAAACCAAAGAATAAAGGGAATAACGTCTTTTAAAATTATACCATTTTTCATCTTGTTGAATATGTTCGTTACATTATAGGACTATTTTTTAAGTAAAAACCCAAAACATACATTTTAAATTTATCAAAAATTCACAATATCTATTTTGGGTTTAATCCATTAAATTTTGGGTAAAATATAATTAATCTTTATCTTCATCTCCATGTTCTACACCAGCAGCATTGTGTTCTGTTCCAACGGCTTGTGTAGCATCACTCCTAATTTCCGTGTGACGCACTTCTCCTCCTGTAGTTCCAACTTCTTTAGCCAAAAATACGGCAAGAACACCTACAACAAGAGCAGCATAAGAAACCAATTTTGCTTTTGAGTGATTTTTAAAACTTAAAAATAGGGCTCCAATGGAAATTACTCCCAATACATACAAAATGATTGCCAATTTTTCCGCCATTTCCTCGTGTTCGTGAATGAATTGTTTTGTCACGCCAGGCAGATTTTTTACTGCATCTTCTGCCCCATCACCTGTTCCCATACTGAATGCAGCAAAAACAGCCGCAACAATAAATAAAACATAAGCGGTATTTTTAACCGAATTGTTTTTTAAAATCATTCCAGCAATTAAAATTCCCAAGCCAAGAATCGTCCCGATAATTGGAAAATGGTTTACAACCAAGTGTAAATGTGCGTCGTTCATAATTATTTTTGTTTAAAGTTAAGAAAAAAATTTTGTTTAAAAAGTTTAAAAGTTGATAAATCTCGGCTTCATTCCCTCTTTGATTCACCAGTTCGCTATTGATTGTGTGTGGTTTAGGGATTTTTACCCTGCCAATGAAACTCCAATCAAATGGCCGATTCCATAAGTTATGGCTGCTGCGACCAAACCAAAAGCGACTTGCCTAAGTCCCGAAAACATGATGCTTTTTCCAGTCAATAACGTGATGGCGGCTCCAATACCAAAAAGTCCAACGATGCTGCTCGCAATACTCAATATAACGGCATTTTTTCCGTCCAAAATCATAAAAGGATATAACGGGATAATCGCTCCCATGGCAAAAAGTATAAAAGAGGCAATGGCAGCTTCCCAAGCCGAACCTCCCAATTCTTCCTTGTCAATTCCCAACTCTTCGGTGATGATGGCGTCTATGGCAGTTTCGTGATTTTCAAAGGCTTTATCCGCTAATTTTTGTGCCTCAACTGCATTCATTCCTTTGGCTTGATAGAGCAAAACCAATTCTTTTTTTTCTTCTTCTGGCGAAGCTTCCAATTCTTCGGTTTCCAATTCAATTTGGCGCTGATTCAATTCTCTCGAACTTTGTACCGAAAGCCATTCGCCCAATGCCATTGATATTGCACCAGCCAAAAGTCCCGCGATTCCGGTCAACAAAATAGTGTTGTTGGATACTGCCGCACCGGCAACTCCCATTACCAAACTCATATTGGAAAGCAATCCGTCACTTGAACCTAAAACCGCGGCACGCAAGGCATTACCACCAACGGATTTATGGCGACTTTCGAATTTTGACAATAATCCACCCGACACATTCAGGGCTTTATTGCTGTTGACCGCCTCGATAATATTAAGGTGATTGTGTTCGAAACCAGTAGGCTTCTCCCCTTTTTCGATTTTGTTTTTTATGGCATTTACTGCAAATTGCTTTTCTATATTCGACAAACTGCTAATAATGGAAGTGTAGCCAAATAGTTTACCCAATTTCAATTGGAATTTTGCTCTCGAAGACGGCAAAGGCATTACATGATTGGGTTCGAAATCCCTAACTTTATCAAGCATGTGTTGCGCATGGCCTTTTTCGATTTGGGCTAAACTTTGCAAAACCCTGGTTAGATTTTCATCCGATTGAATGGCTGCAATGCTATCGTACAAAAAAGCGGTATCGACCTCAGTTTGTAATTGCCCTTTTAGTTTGTTTAAATCCATAGTGTAGTTTTTGTTTTCAGTTGGTAAAGATTCCGTTACTGGAGGCTTTTATTTCTATTTCAAAGATAATAAAAACCTCGAGTTTATGGTTAAGAATGGCTTAACTTGAGTTTAAATGTTGATTAAGTTTTGGATTTTTTTTCAAAATATTTGATATTTAATATTCTTCCTACTGACAAACTGCCGTTGAAACTAGCTATCAATTATTTTTTTTAAATCTTTAAATTCTTCATTATTTAATAAATCTAATTTATTTCCAGATGCTAACATAATTGCTTTGTGCATTTCATTTATTCTATTTATCATTGGAAGAATTATTCTGTTTCCATGTTTTATGAAAGAATATAGGTCTTTTTCTGTTGTGGGTATTTTATATCCTTTTGGACTTGATGATATTAAAATACCTTTATCTCTTAGATTTCCAACAATTTTTGACCTGAAATATTCTTCTGAAAGAGGAGTTTCTCTACTTTGATTTAAATGCCTAAATATTTCTTTAGTAGCTATATATCTTGATTTATAGTAAACCCTTTGAAATAACAATAATAACTTTAAAAAATTTATTTGATCCATTTTTTGTTGGTCATTACCACTTTCTTTTTCTATAAAATCGTTAATTCTTAATAAACTAACTTCAGCAATAAATGGAGAAAAAGCTTCATCAGTATTTGATTTTTCAAATTCAATGAAATTATATTCTTTTGGAAAGAAATTTAAATCACTTACAATAGGTTTCAAAATTGTTTTAAATTCCTCACTATATGCTGATTTTTTAGTTTCATCATAAATATATCCAAGTGTTCCGGCTATGAAATCAGCTATTTGAATTAAATTACTTTGTTTGCTATTTTGAATTTCGAATTGTGAGCCTGAAAATAAGTTTTTCTGATGATTTTTATGAACGTATTTTTTAAATTCTAACATATAATCATTTCCACCGTGTTCATCAACATATAAATCTAATTGGGGAAATGTTCTGAACAATTCTTTATAAAGAAGGTTGTTCAAATATTTGTAAAATGATTTTTTATAACTAAATCCTTTACCTTCAAGATCTCTTTTATCAATAATAACTGCATATACTGAGATATCTAATTTAATTATCTCTTCAAGGATTTTTATTCTACGTTTATAATTACCCGCTACTCCACTAGACTTTATTTCACCTGTTTGAAATTTTTGATTTTGTCTAATTTCGTCAACTTGTTTTTCTAACTCATTTATTTTTTCTGAATTACAAATAACAGTTGCTATAATGAAATGACTTCCTTGAGTTTTGAATTGAAATGAATTATTTCCAAATTCATCGGCGAATGCTGTAATCATAAAAACGTTAATTTAAGCATGATTTTATACTTTTACCTATCAAACAAAATCATTTTTTATACAATTAAGTCAGTTTTGTCTTGATATATTCCCTTCAAATATATAAAAAATCTACTACAAATTATCAATTGAATTTTTTATTTGCCAGGAAGTCATTTCATTACAAAATAAAAATAGCAAGATTTCAAAAAAAAACTACAACCTGCTAAAGTTGTAGTTTTTGCTATTAGAATCAAAGACTTTTTGGGCGTTGATGTGAATTAAAAAAAGAGGCTAATGTTTTCTTTTAATCATTGGCAATATAACCCACACCACGAATAGTTTTGATGCAATCTTCCTCTATTTTTAGTTTGAGTTTCTTGCGAATGGCATTGATAAAGACATCAATTACACCAGTATCATATTCAAAATGGATATTCCAAACATCTTTGATAATTTGGGTTCGAGTACAGACTTTGCCTTTGTTTCGAACCAAATAGCACAGTAACTCAAATTCACGCTGTGTCATGCTGACATCATTTCCTTTTACAGCAACAATGTGTTTTGCAATATGAATTTCAATGGCACCAAGTCTGAGTATTTCAGGTTCATTTTGATTCCTGAAATGTATTTTAATTCGTTCCAACAATTCGTCAAAACTAAAAGGTTTCTTGATATAATCATTGGCACCGGCTTTTAATCCTTCGATAGTTTCTTGCACAGTGTCTTTTGCTGTTAGGAATATAATGGGTGTAATGGTATTCTTGAGACGAATGGCTTTGCATATATCTATTCCTGTCAATTTTGGCAACATCCAATCCAATAAAATCAGGTCAAAATTTTCTTTTTGAGCTAATTCAAAACCTTGCAAACCATCTGAAGCTGCGGTAATTTTGTATCCCTCTTCCTCCAAACCTTGTTGGAGAAATTGGACAATGCCCACTTCGTCTTCTACAATTAATATATTCATTTTTAATCGGTAGTGAAATGAAATCCCAAGGTTCCAATATTGGCATTCAAACCATCGCTTCTTACATAATGGTTAAACCTGAAATCGACGTTTTTGATTCCCATTCCGAAGAATTTTCCATTTGCAAAAATATCTGTATAATTAACACCAAATCCATATTGTTTGGCATTAAAAGCCGATAAATCATAATCGGACGTATAATATTGTTCTGTTGAAAGATGTTTTTCAAAAGGGGCAAAATATTTCGCGGCAGTTTGAATATAATAGCGATACATTGGATAAACAGTAAACCTTTCGGAAATTTTAACGGGCAATTCGATACTCGCCGTATGGGAAGTAATTCCCCAATCGTCCCAATAGTAGCGATAATAAGTTCTCAGGGCAATATTTTCGCTGATGTAATAGTTCCATCGTAGTCCAATAGGTACTTTTAAACGAGTATTTGGCATTCTTTCGATATCATCCGCAAGTTGGAACACCCCGGTATTAGTCGGGCTTTGATAATTAGAGATATATTGGGCTTTCCCAATGTAATAATTGGGTTTGTCGGCAAAATAAACTCTTTGATATGGAGTGGAAAGCATTCCTTGCTGTTGCAAGACATCCATAAATATCGAAAATTGGGTTTTCTTTGTAAGCACTTGCGAGAAACTCGCCGATGCCGAATAGGAATCTCTCTTTGTTGAAGTCCAAGGTTTAAAGGTAGAAGGCAAATATGCCGTTGTGGTATTGCCATTTTGATCCATAATGGCAACCCCGCTAAAATAACTATAGAGTTGGAAATCATTTCCATATTGGTTATATTCTTTTAATTCCGTTGGATAAATAATCTTCCAATTATCAAGATAAATGTTTGTTTTCAGGGAAATTTCAGAATTTTTATCGTTGAAAAGTTTGGTAACTCCGCCTCCGAAACCAAATGACCCATAATTGAATTCCTTTGACAATGACATATCGGCATTCCAAATAAAATTCCTGTTATCTGAGCTATGCGCATAATTAGCATTCAAGGCATAAAGGGTACCCCCTTTTGATGCTCCCGAGGATGCTTGCCAAGGCGTTCCCACCGGAGGCGAAGTATTTACAGTCGTCGTAGAAACTTGACCAGAAGCTCCTGAAGAAGTGGAGTACGATTTTGTGGAGTTCATAAATGGATTTACGTTGCTCGAAGAAGCGGATGTGTAAGCCGAAAGTCCCACGTCAAAAGTCAGGACATCATCATCATTCAAGGGAACGGCAACCACAATATTGGATGCAAAATCAGACAATTTTTCGGTGCCTAAACCACCGGAAACAGCAGCGTGTGTACCATCTTGGTTATAATAACTGGATAAAAAGTCGACTTCGGAACTTTCCAGAACGCGCTTTTTAAATACTCCCGTGGTGTCTTTTACTTGGGCAAAAGTAAAAACACTTGTAATTAAAAATAATAATGTAACGGATATTTTAGTCATTCTTAAAGTTCTTTGTTTAGTTTTACTTGAATTTGCATTATTTAAAAAATAAATTTGGAAACTAGTTACATCCACAACCACCACCCGATTTTCCACCATTGGCTCCAGCCGCACCTTCTCGATATACTTGAAAAGTACTTTCGAATTTTTCGGTAGTCCTGGCAGAAAGTTTCATTTCCGGATCGTTTATTTTTTGCATTTCATAAGGCTTGACGGTATTACAAGATTGTAAAACCACGAAAACCAACGCCAATAATGCTAATTTTTTCATATTTATTTTTTATATAATGACACTAATTTATCTGCCTTTTTCTTGGGAATTAATCCCTTGATAAATCCGTTTTTTCCAAATGAATCCCATTCGAAGTAAATATTTTTCCTTTGTCGTCAACAATGATACATTCAATTCCTTTGAGTTGATTAATAAAATTCAGACCTGCTTCAACTCCAAAAAGAAAAACTCCCTTTGCCAGGACATCGGCCATTTCGGTTTGTTTTGCAAAAGTGGTAACACTCACGATTCCTTGAGCCGGATAACCCGTTTTAGGATTGATGATATGACTGTATCTAATTCCGTTAAAAACCACGAATTTTTCATAAGTTCCCGAAGTTTCCACAGCGCTATCGATAAGCGGAAATGTCGCAAAAACCTTGTCTTTATTCATTGGATTTACAATTCCCACGGTCCAAGGTTTTCCATCGGGTTGTTTTCCCCAAGCGGAAATATCTCCAGAAACATTTGCAATTCCTGAAGTACAGCCCATTGAAACCAGTAGCGTTTTTATTTTATCGGCAACAAAACCTTGGGCAATTCCGCCAAGACCGAGTTTCATTCCTTTGTCTCTCAAGAAAATAGTTTTTTCCTTTTCGTCCAAAATAATTTTCCAGTAGCCAATTTTTTCTACCGATTTTTTGATGGCTTCCGCTGTTGGCATTTCCTTCATCGAACCGTCAAATTTCCATATTTTATCCATCGAAGCATACGAAATATCAAAAGCTCCATCAGTAAGTTTAGAAACTTTGATGGCTCTTTTTACCAATTGAAAAATTTCGTCATCAACCTTTACCGGCTTAATTCCGGCATTCTGGTTTACGTGGGAGATTTGGGTATCCGGTTTCCAGTCCGAAACTAAATTTTCTATTCTTGAAGTTTCGGCAATGGCGGCATCGATAAATTTATTTCCCTGAATCGTGTCTTTGGCCACCACGGTCATCTCAAATGGACTGGTCATCATATACAATTTCCTCCTTTGAACGATTTGTCCAAAAGAGGAAATTGACAATAATGCTATTCCAAAAAACAGAATTCTTTTCATTTAATTTTCTAGTGAGTGGATGGCTTGTATATAATCTTCGGCAGAAATATTTAAGTATCCTTTCTCTCCCAACACTTTTCCTGTTTTATCCAATAAAACAACTAAAGGGAAGTTGCCTTCCCTGTCATATTTCTCGGCTAATTTTTCGTTATTTTCCGTTAATTCAGGAGAAAGCAGATCGGCTTTTTTCTTGGGAAAATCGGCTTTAAGCAAAACCCAACTTTTTTGACTTTCTTTTTTAAAAACATCCGATTGCCAAACATTTCTATCCAGTTTAATGCAAGGACCGCACCAGTCTGAACCTGAAAAAACCAAAAGAATTTTTTTATTTTGTTCAGTGGCTTCTTTTTTGGCATCTTCTAAATTATTTTTCCAGTCTTGTGAATACCCAATTGTTGCCATAAAGAGCAACAAAATAACCATACTTTTTTTCATTATAATTATATATTTTGAGATTTTTGTTTGTCTAATTTTTGTAAAAATATTATTATTATTGTAATCTTTTACTTGGTACTCAAGATTTATGTAAATATTAACTTTTTTTTTAAGAGTGATGAAATTATTTATGTCCAACAGATGAATTTAAATGATAATACCAAACAATATTCTTAATTAAAATATCATTTGGTATTATTTTATAAAAAATTATTAAGCATAAACACTCAAGGATGTTCCTGTTAAAGTTGTTTTATATTGTATTAAATTACTTGTTGCCGGACCCAAAGTCACTACTCCAGTACTACTGAATTTTGCTCCGTGGTTAGGGCAATAAAAGTCATTCGCAGAAGCAACATATTGTACATTTGTACCTTTATGCGTGCAAGCGGCTGAAACTGCCAAAAAAGTCCCGGTATTTGTTCGTGCTATCACAATTCCGTTAATAACGACATAACCTCCATTTTTCGATAAATTTCCTGTACTTACATCAACAGTTGCCAATGCAGTTACTGGGGGCGTCACTGTGACGGGAATTATACTGGTAGCTGTGGAACTATTTGTTGGGTTTGTTATTTCAGTAATTTTATACGTTACATTATAATTTCCAGCTGCTGTATTTGCCGCGACAGTCACTGTTCCGTTTGCATTTAAGATTAAGCCTGCAGGCACTGTTACTGCCGTCAATTTTACTTGACCTGCTCCTGTACCAATAACAACCGGAACACCATTTAAAGTGTCATTTGCAGTCAACGCAGCTGTAGTTCCTCCCGTTGTTCCGTTTATTGAAGCAGTTGTCTCTGATACGGCATTAATTACTGGTAAGGAACCCGCTACCGTCACTACAATTGTACTGGTGGCTGTAGCACTATTTGTCGGATTTGTAATCTCGGTGATTTTATAGGTTATACCATAAGCTCCAGCTGCCGTATTTGGCGCAACTGTCACTATTCCGTTGTTTAAGTTCAGTGTTAAACCGGCCGGTAACGGTGATGTTACTGCCGTCAATTTTACTTGACCCGCCGAAGAACCTATTACAACTGGAACACCATTTAAAGTGTCATTTGCGGTCAATGCAGCCGTTGTTCCCCCTGTTGTTCCATTTATTGCAGTAGTCGTTTCTGTTACCGCATTGATAACTGGCAATGAAACTGTAACAACAACCACACTTGTTGTTGTAGCACTATTTGTTGGGTTTGTAACTTCGGTAATCTTATAAGTTACATTGTAACTTCCTGCCACGGTATTTGCCGCAATTGTCACTGTTCCGTCTGTATTTAAAGTCATCCCTGTTGGCACTGTTACCGCAGTTATAAAAACTTGTCCTGCTCCTGTACCAATAACGACAGGGACGCCATTTAAAGTGTCATTTAATGCAATCGAACCTGTTGTTCCTCCTACTCTTCCATCAATTGTAACTGTCGCGGGTACCGCTTTTATTATTGGTAATCCTCCTGATGTAGGTGCATTTGGATTTGGAATCGTACAACTTGTTGCCAAACCGGCCATACAAGATGGCAACAAAACTCCGGCAGCGCCATAACCTGCTCTTGCAAAAAATTCTTTTCTCGTCATAAATTTAAGGGTTTAATACTATTATAATTGTCTACTCTTTGTTTTAAAACAATTATATAATGGAATACCCTACTTAAATTGAATAAAATTAAGATGCTTTTTTTTACTAAATTTGAATACTGGAACAAGTTTTTTAATTGTAACACAATTGTTGGATTTACGGAATAGAATACAAGAAAACAAAATGCTTATATTATTTCAAATTCCTTATTTTTACAAAAAAATCCATGTCATTTTCGAAAAAATTTTCTCCTTTCTATAATCTTACCCTTTTCTATGTCATCGTAAGCGTCATTTTGAGAATAATTTTACTTTTTCATCCTATTACGCAAACGTCTTTTACCGGAATTGATATTATTAAAATATTTTTTCTGGGTGTATTGTCAGATACGTTTATTTTTGTTTTGGCAAGTGGTTTTTTATGGCTTTATCTTATTTTCATATCCAATTCTAAATTTTTAAACCCAACAGGTTACATCGTTTTTGGAGCATTGGTGTCATTGTTGGTTTATGTGTCTTTTTTTAATACCATTCTCAATGAATATGGTGGTATTTTACCTCAATTAGGCATCAGTTTTATCGCCATAAAAACTATTTTGTTTGGATTGTTGCTTTTTATGCCAAAATACCGAAGCAAAATTAGATTTTGGCTTTTCACGTTTGTCCTTTTCTTATATGTTCTCCTCATCTTGCAAAATGCCATCAGTGAATACTTTTTCTGGAATGAATTTGGAGTGAAGTACAACTTTATAGCCGTAGATTATCTGGTTTACACCAATGAAGTAATTGGAAATATTATGCAATCTTATCTTGTCGTTCCATTATTTTCCATACTATTTATTACCGCGGCTTTGGTCACTTATTTGATTGTAAAAAGATCTAAAATTTTTATAGAAACCATTCCTACGTTTACCGAAAAAATAAAAATTTCCGGAATTTATTTCTTATTATTTGGACTTTCATTACTATCAATTCCGTTTTTGTCAACCAAGGAAAATTCACAAAACATTTTTTCCAATGAACTGCAATCCAATGGTATTTACAAATTCTATTTGGCTTTTATGAACAGTGAATTGGATTATTTTAAATTCTACAAAACACTGCCCGAAAAAGAAGCTTATGCCTTATTAAATCAACAAATACCAGATATTTTAGGTTCAACAACTTTAAGGGAAGTAAAAAATCAAGCAGCCGAAAATCATAAAAATGTGGTGTTAATCACCATAGAAAGTTACAGTGCTGAATTCATGAAAATGTATGGTAATGAAAAAAACCTTACTCCTTTTCTGGATAGTTTAGCAACAAAAAGTTTGGTGTTTACCAATCTTTATGCTGTTGGAAACCGGACTGTTCGAGGACTTGAAGCCGTAACATTGTGTTTGCCGCCAACTGCCGGTGAAAGTGTGGTGAAAAGAAAAGACAATAAAAATAAATTCTCGACCGGAAATATATTTACTGAAAAAGGATACAACGTGAAATATCTTTACGGTGGCGATGCGTTTTTTGACAATATGCAAGATTTTTTTAAGGGAAATGGCTATGATATTGTAGACAAAAAAGCATTCCAACGCGGTGAAATCACTTTCCAAAATATTTGGGGAGTTTGTGATGAAGATATGTACAGCAAGGCAATAAAAGTGATGAACGGTGAAGCCAAGGAAAACAAACCCTTTTTTAATCATATTATGACGGTGAGCAACCATCGACCATTTACGTATCCCAAAAATAAAATTGATATTCAAGTTGATGCGAAATCCCGTGATGGTGGCGTAAAATATACCGATTTTGCCATAAAAAAATTCTTTGAAATGGCAAAAAAACAACCTTGGTATACTAATACCGTTTTTGTTATTCTTGCCGATCATTGTGCCTCAAGTGCCGGAAAAACAGAACTTCCTTTAGATAAATACAGAATCCCGGCGATGATTTATGCTCCTGGCTTTGTCCAACCCATTCACTATACCAACCTAATGTCTCAAATAGACATTATGCCTACGGTTTTTGGATTATTAAATTTTAATTATCAAAGCAAATTCTTTGGACAAGACGTTTTGAAACCCGATTATAAACCAAGAGCCTTAATCGCTACCTATCAAAATTTGGGCTTATTGAAAGACGATGTTTTGACCATCATTTCGCCAAAACGGCAAGCCAAACAATTCCAGTTGACTATATTGCCAAATCCTAAAGTTGGAAAAGATTTTCAGCTATTTTATGACGAAAAACCCTTGGACAAAGCAAGACCAGATTTGATAAATGAAACGATTTCCTATTATCAAACGGCTTCAGACATGTTGAATAAAAATAAATATCAAAAAGAATAAACTATGTTTCGTCATCAAGGGAATAGAAGAAGTCATTTGCACAATTTAAGGTTAGCCACTATATTATCATTCGTTGCAGGAATTGTAAACGTAACAGGTGTTTTGGCGGTAAAAACTTTGACAACTAACGTCACGGGGCATTTTGCCTATTTTGCAGAAGAGATGACAAAACGAGATTATGTTACAGCGGTCACCTTTTTTATTTTGACCCTATTTTTTCTTTTCGGGGCATTTTGCTCAAATTTCACATCTGAATTGGTTTCAAAAAAATATCCTGAATTAGCACATGTTATTCCTATATCAATAGAAATTTTAATGTTATTTTTGATAGGTTTTTTTGGAACCAAAAGCACATTGTATAACCTAGAAGGCAGATGGATTGCTTTTGGGATGCTTTTTTCTATGGGAATTCAGAATTCATTAGTTACAAAAATTTCAAAATCAACCGTTCGAACAACCCATTTAACAGGCCTTTTTACTGATTTGGGGATAGAATTATCTCAATTATTTTTCTTTAAACTTCCTGATGAAGTTGAAAAATTAAAAACCAGTATCATTTTGCGGTTATCTATCATAACCTCTTTCTTTTTAGGTTGTTTTTTAGGGGGTTATACCTACCATTTTCTCGAAATAAAAACACTTTTTGTTGCGGCTTTCTTTCTTTTGATTGCGCAATGGTATGATTATATTCGACTTCGATATCACGTTATTAGAAGAAACGTGTTTAAACGTAAAATTAGATATTAGCTAGATATTGAACCGATATATTACAATTAAAAAAATCACCAGACTTACAACAAAAATACTTTAGACTATTTTACTTAGATTTTCTTTTTCTTATCAGTTCCAACACACCATTGATAAAGGTTAGCGGATGAATTGGATTGCCAGGAACATACAAATCAACTTTGTATTTTTCGAGAAAGCTGCGGTTTAATGCAGGACTGTCAGCAAAAATCCCTCCACTGATGGCGTCAGTGCCCGCAAGAATAATTATTTTTGGACTTGGGATGGCATCATAACAAATCTGCAATGGTTTTGCCATATTTTCAGTTATTGGTCCCGTTATTACAATTCCATCTGCATGTCGAGGAGAGGCTACAAACTCAATTCCGAAACGACTCATGTCAAAGTTCACATTCGAACAAGCATTCAATTCTAATTCACAACTATTATCTCCGCCAGCCGAAACCTGTCGCAACTTCAGGGAACCACTGAAAAAGGAAGCGATTTCTTTTTTGATTAATTCAGGATTCAGAACAATATTTTTAGGGTCACCTTCTTTGATAATTAAACCCTCGCGTTGGTTGGTTGCTATTTTATAATCTTTGGTAAATTTTATTTTATCGGGAAATGCAAACGCACATTCCCCACAGAATACGCATTTTCCCAAATCAATGCTGACCGGATTTGTAGCAATAGCGTCTGTCGGACAAAGGTCAACAAGTGCATTTGTATCAACAATCTCCATGCTGATTTCTGGTCTTCCCCTAAAAATACCGGGTATTTGTGCTTTAGTTACATCAGGAATATATTGTTTTCCCTGGTGGACGAGTATCTTAATATTTCCAATCATAGCTCTTTTTAATTATAAATCATGTCCGCAATAACTCAAGTCGAAACTTTTGTTGCAAATTGGAAAATCAGAAATTTCATTATTCCGAACTGCCAATGCAACCGCCAGCCAATTGTGCATGGATGGATCTTTTATTTTGTAATGGATCAATTCTCCTTGGTCATCCGTGATGGCACAATGGCAAATTTCACCTCTCCAACCTTCGATTAACGACAGCGTAAAAGAGTTTGTTTGTGGTGTGTTTAATGGTTTTCGGTTTTTATTTTCTTCCGGAATATTTTTCAACAATTTCCTGATGTATTCAATGGATTGCTTGATTTCTTCATTGCGGATTTGTACTCTGGAATACACATCGCCATGATTTTTAAGGATGGGTTGGTGATTCAACTGCTGATATAAATCGTGCGGATGTGTGGTACGGATGTCTCTTTTGATTCCCGATGTTTTTGCAACCATGCCTACCGTGCCGATTGAAGTTGACTGCTCTCTGGTAACCACTCCTGTTTTTTCCAAACGGGCAAGTGCACTTGGGAGTTCTTTAAATTCGGTATACATTTCGGTATAATCAGATTCAAAGTCTTTAAATATTTTTTCAAGCTGTATTGCAAGTGCTGCCGAAAAATAAAAATGATTATTCCCCGCACGAATGAGTCCTTTGGATAAACGATTGCCACACCATATTTGAAAAAAGTTGATTAACGGAGTTCTCAATCTTCCAAAAACTGAACTTCCAAGCTGATACGCAATATCGGTACAGATACCACTTAAATCTCCGGTGTGAATTGCAATGCGTTCTAACTCTAAAGCCAATGTACGGGAGAATTGCAAATCTTCATCTGCCTGATAATTGCACAAACTTTCCCAAAGATTGACAAAAGCCATCGAGTGTCCCACAACGGTATCTCCGGCAATAGACTCGGCAAGAATTGTTTTTTGCAATAGTTTTTTCTTGTTCAAAAAAAGTGCTTCAATACCACGATGCGCAAATCCTTGTTGAGTTTCGAGGTGAAGGATTTGTTCTCCATTGCAAATAAAACGGAAATGTCCGGGTTCAATTATACCGGCATGAATCGGGCCAACGCCCACTTCATGCAGTTCTTCACTATTGATTTGATAAAAAGGATAATTTTCTATGCGTGAATTTTTATCTGCACGATTGAAGGCAAATCGTAAGGGTTTTAACCAAGGATGGTCTGTATAATTGATTCCGAAATTCTCATGCAGTTCTCTTTCGAAAATATGAAAGGATAAATGTTGTGCCGAGAAAGACGGATATTCGGTGTCGTCCTGATTTATTTCAGAAGAGGAAAGGATAATTGTGCTTTGAGAATCATCAGCAATACAACAAATTAATTTTAATTTACCTTGTATCTTATATCCGAAATAATTGACACAATGCTTTGATTCCTCTTTTAGAAGAGAAGTGTTCAGCAAAAGAAAATCTTCGTACTCGAAAACAGGAATGTTTTGAAGCGGAATCGTCTGATTGTTTTTTATAATGGTATAATCGCTCATGTTATTTTGGTAAATTAGAAATGGCATCATTAATCAGGGTGACAAGTTCCGCAGGCGGATTTAGACCGAGGTAAATGACCAATCCCAAAAGGATATATTGACTTAGAGATTCAAACGGGCTGATTTTTTCGACATTCGAATCATCAAAATTGACGGGTTTTATAAACAACATTTTGAATATATTTTTTCCAAATGACCAGATAATCATAGTAAGTAACAACAAGATAATACCAAGCAGCAGGATGTTTCCGGATTCAAATAAGGAACGGAATAGGAGAAATTCACTCACAAACATTCCCGAAGGAGGCATGGCTGTGACAACAAAAAAGGCTAACAATAGAACCATGGCTCCACTAAGGTTATATTTGAAATAATCCCCGACATCATAAATACTTTTGCTTTTATAAATGCGATAGACTTGCCCCATTTGGAAAAACAAAGCGGGTTTGGCAAAGGAATGTAAAACCAAATGTAAAATGGCAGCATACCGACCAATTCCTCCTGAGGCTAATCCGAGCATTATTAAACCCATGTGTTCTACGCTGGAATAGGCAAACATGCGTTTGAGGTTTTTTACGCGAAGCATATAAACGGTAGCAACAAAAACAGAAAGGAAACCCGCGATAAGCATAATTTTATTTGCCCATGGAAAAATTGAAGTGGGACTTATGATTTCATAAAAACGGAAAATACCAATGAATCCGACATTCATCAATACGCTGCTTAATAATGCCCCAGATGGTGATGGCGCTTTATCTTTTGCATCAATGCCCGCAGTGTACATTGGGACCAAAGCTGCTTTTGAAGTATAACCCGTAAAAATGAAAAGGAACGCTAATTTGAGCCAAAAGATATTCATCCCGCTGGCTTTTTCGAACATTTCTTTGTAAAACAAATCAGTGCCGCCAGATTGTTGAACGGCGAAAGAAAGAAACAAAATACCAATGAAAACTAATGTAATGCTGATGGAACAAACGAAAAGATATTTCCAAGTTCCTTCTAAGGAGCGTATGTTACGTCTGTGATAAATTAATGCAGAAGAGCTTAATGTGGTAAGCTCGACAAAAATCCATGTAATGGCGATATGATTCGATAAATAGGCGGCGCTGAGGGCGGTAAGTAATAGTACCGTTGCAGCAAAATAAATTCCTCGATGTCGCGGATTTTCCTGTTTTGAATTGCAATAAATATGACTATGATAAAAAGCAGGAACGCAAACAATACTCAAAACGACCAGAAATAGTATCCCCAATGCGTCAGGACTAAAATAGACAAGATCAACAGTGTTTATGTGGTTGTATTCGTAGATAGTAAATGTCCACTGCAAAGCCATGAATAAAACGGTAAGCAAATAATTCATCCATTTGTTTCGGTTAAAAAACAAAAGGATGCTTATGGCAAATGCACCTATTAAATAATATCCTATCATACCTAAAAAAAATGGTGTCATATCAGTCTCTTAGATTACTTAATTGTTCCACATCTTGTTCTTTCATAACGTCACCAATTTTGTTAACAAAAATACCCAAGAGAAAAACACTTGCAAAAATGTCTAATAATATACCAATATTTACCAACATCGGCATTTCACTTCCCAAAGCTATTGATAAAATGAAAACGCCATTTTCTATGACCAGAAAGCCCATAACATGAGTAATGATTTTTTTACGGGAAACTATAATATACAGACCGGTAAATAAGGCAGAAATAGCAACAACAAAAAATATTTTCCTCACATGTGAATCTTGAATGGTATTCGAAAGAAGGAATGAGCCCAGAATAATTCCTGTAATGAGCACTATTGAAACAAAATCAGGAAGGTAAGGTTCAATATCCCGCGTTATTTTGTTTTTATGAACAATATAATTCAGAAAATAAGGAATGATAATGGCCTTAAAAACAATCGTCTCCAATAAAACAAAAACAAGATTTACCCAATTAATTTCAATGAGTTCGATAAAGGCTATACCAAAAAGTAGGATGCCCTGAAAGACAAGAGCATTTATGTAACTTCCCAAACGGTTTGCCAGACCCAGATAAATAAGGCTTATTGCAAAAGTGATAAGTAGGATATTAGTCATTTATTTTATTTTTTGTTATACAATTTTACCAAGTATCAGCAACACACCAAGATAGATTAATAATGATATTGACGTGAGCATAAAAATATATTGGGGATTATGATTCATTCGGAATCTTGCCATAAATGATTCAACAGTGCCAACAACTACAGCAAACAAAATTTGAGAACTAATAAATATTGGAATCGAATAATACCATTCGTAATTTGGTGTGAGAAAGAAGTTTGCGATTAAAGCTCCGTACATAGCAAACTTCAAATGGGTTGCAGAAAGAAGAAGCCCTAAATCAAAACCACTATTGTCCAAAATCATCACTTCGTGGATCATGGTCAATTCGAGATGCGTTTTTGGGTCATCCATGGGCATACGGCTGTTTTCGATGAGTGCAATAATCACCAGCACAAAAGCGGCAAGTGTCCCAATCGCATAGGAAATATAGGAACCAAAGTGAAGCGAGCTGAATATTTCAAAAAAGGATGTATGTCCGGTGAGTAAGGCAAAAGAACCCATAAGTATAAAAAATGCAGGTTCCACCAACAATGAATAAAGGGCTTCCCGACTTGCTCCCATTCCTGAAAAACTGCTGCCAGTATCTAAAGCCGAAATGATAATAAAAAATTTTCCAAGTGCTAAAACATAAGCAAAAAATATAAAATCACCTTTGAACGAAATGATGCCCGGCTGATTCCCGAAAGGAATCAAAAAGATAGCCATTAATACTGTGGCAAAATAAATACTTGGCGCGATTTGAAAAATGAAACTGCTTGTTTTGCTATACACGGCTTCCTTTCTAAACAAACGCCATATATCTTTTAAAGGTTGAAAAATTCCTGGCCCTTTTCTTCCTGAAAAAATACTTTTTGTCCTGATGACAATGCCGGAAAAAAACAAACTGGCAGTAATAATTAATATAAAACTCAATATATTCATTTTCAAATTTGTTTTATCAATTCAATTAAATAAACAATTGCATTCGTGATTAGTGGAAAGGTAATGATTATAAAAATAAAAAGAACCCCGTAGAGTATATAAAATTGGGGATTCCCATTTTGCAGAAATTTAAATCGCCCGATAAAACCTTTAAGATATAGTAATGGAATGTCAATAAAGACCGTTTCTAACTTATCATAAGGATGCGTTTCAGAATGAATAGGTTTTGGAAAAATACCTTTTATCTCCCCTTCTTTTTTATTCATCATCAGCAATGGGTGAATTAGTTTCCGGAAAGAGCGAACGAAAGAATTGGCCGTATATTGAAGTCTGGCAGTTGGTGCAACATAGCCACATCCCCATGTTGGTTCTATTTGGACTTCTACAGATTTTGTTGCTATTTTTTTTATCCAAAAAATAATTAGGCTTAAAAGAATAAGTACAACAGCAGCAATGCTTATAGATTGAAGTGTGCCAATTAATTCTAGTGGTTGCGTCTGAGAAATAGTTTCGTCCATGAAGAGCGAAGTAGGTCTGGAAACAATTGAAACAAAAAATTGAGGAACAATTCCGATGAAAATAATTAGAATAGCAATCAGGTATTTGGGAAAAAGTTTTGCAAACTCAGGTTCTTGAACCGTCGCAGGAAGAAGATGTCGTTCGTTTCCGAGAAAAATAATTCCGAATGCTTTTGTAAAACACAGCATCGCCATACCACCGATGATTACCATCCCGAAAATAGAGGAAACAAGAAAAGCTGTTGCCGTAAGTTCGCCGTCTGAAATTCCTTTAAACAATCCGGAATAGATAAGAAACTCAGATATGAAACCATTAAACGGAGGAAGACCACTTATAGCCAATGCGGCAATCAAAAATAAAGTGGCAGTTTGCGGCATTTTTTTAATTAAACCACCTAACCGTTCAATATCCATTGTATGTGTGGCTTGATATATGGTTCCTGAAATATAAAACAAAAGTGATTTAAAAAGCGAATGATTAAGTGTGTGAAGCATAGCTCCGGCAAAACCGGCAAAAGCAAGATATGAATTGCTCAATCCTAAACCGATGCATCCAAGTCCAATACCGATTCCAATGATTCCAATGTTTTCAATGCTGTGATACGCCAATAATTTTTTGATATTATGTTGAATGATGGCGAGCATCACTCCATACACACCGGTAATAATTGAGATGGTCAGGATAAAATAGCCCATTACGAGATAGTCACCTTTTATCAACAGCAGCATACGGAGAATTCCATAAATACCAAGCTTGATAAGAACTCCTGACATCATCCCCGAAACATGGGCAGGTGCGGCAGGATGTGCATAAGGCAACCATGTGTGGAAGGGAACAAATCCAGCTTTAATGGCAAACGCAATAAAAAAAAATAAAAAGAGAACGAAACTTACAGCAGGACTAACTGATGAAGTATATTTCGTTATCGCATTAAAATCAAAAGAACCGGTAAATGAATTTACCCATATAAATCCAATTGTCATAAACATAATACTGATATGTGATTGAACGAGGTAATTGATTCCTGCTTTAAGTGTTTGTATTTTGTGATGTTCGAAAATTATCATTAGGAATGAAGTGATTGCCATCATTTCCCAAACACACAAAAAGGCAAATGAATTTTGCACGCAATAAATTCCAATCATGGCAAAATGATTGATGATATAACTGGAAAAATGAAGAGAAAGATTGGCGGATTGATTTTCGTAATGTTTCATGTAGCTTCTGCCATATAAAATGCCAGTGAGCGCGGTAAAATTCATTAGCAAAATAAACCAGCCGGAAAGGGCATCTATTCTGATGGGAATTTGTCCGAATACAAAACCACCGTAAAAAAATTGTTCAAACAATTTCCCTTGCAACGCAGGAATCGCAAGGTAAGAACTTAGTATTCCATTAATCAATACCGCAATAAGAGCTACATTTCCTTTCCATCCTTCTCTTACCAAAGTAATCAGAAGTGTAGAAAGGAAAGTGACGATTGTGATGCTGATGATTAAAGTCATTTTTATAAAAAATTAAAAAAGGAAGCAACAATCAGAATAACAATAAAGAAGAATCCGTACAGTATATACATTTGGATTTTTCCATTATTGATAAACATAAAATAATTCATGAATGCAAAAATGCGTTTGTTCACGCGGGCAATGAAATTGTTTTCAAAGAACTCCAGGTAATTGGAATGAAAAGTTCTTGGCTGAGGAAATATTTTATTGCTTCCGATTTCGGGATACCTTTTTTTTTCTGATAAAATGAAGCTAAATAATTTCGCAAAACTCTTCGAAAAAGATTTTGCGGTATACTGCATCCTTACATTCGGAGCCACATAAGCGTTTCCCCAGGTCGGAAGATATTCTGAAGATTTCGATGCTGAAATTTTTGTACGGATAAAAAATATAAGTGCCGCGAGTACTATCATTAGCAATGAAACTCTTCCTATCATTACCATTACAGGACTTATGGATAGTATATTTTTAGAAAAAATAGCAGAAGTTCCACTCAAATTAGAAGCAACAGCAAGTGCGGGTGTAAAAACTAAATTTGGAAAAATTCCAATGACAAGAATAGCAAGTAAAATTAGGAATAAAGGAATCTGCATGACCAATGAGACTTCTTTTGGATGATGATGCAAGGTTGTTCGTGGGGAGCCCAGAAAAATAGTTCCGAATGCTTTCGTAAAAGTAAGCATCGAAATTCCTCCCACAATTGCCAAACCTGCCATGCAAAGCATCATCATGGAACTGAACTGAACATTATCAGCTTTTATACCTTCAATTAATCCGGAGTAAATAAGAAATTCAGAAATGAATCCATTGAAAGGAGGAAGTCCTCCAATGGCTAGTGCTCCGCACAAAAAGAAAAAAGCAGTGCCAGGCATTTTTTTTATCAATCCGCCTAAATGTTCCATGTTTCGGGTGTGCGTTTGCTGATAAATATTTCCTGCCGTAAAGAAAAGCAGCGATTTATAAAGCGAATGATTTAAAGTGTGCAGCAATGCTCCCGCAAAACCAATGAGCATCAGAAATGGGTTATTTATTCCCTTACCAATCATTCCAATTCCGATACCCATTCCAATAATCCCAATGTTTTCGATGGTGCAGAAAGCCAGCATTCTTTTAAAGTCTCGGACAACAGCTGCATTGAGAATACCATAAAGCGCAGTAAGGACAGATAAAATTAAAATAGATTCACCAATTAAAACTAAATCGGTGTTCAAGTAAAATACAATCCTCAAAATACCGTAGATACCCATTTTAACAATCACTCCGGACATCACACCTGATATATGTGAAGGTGCTGCGGGATGAGCATGGGGCAACCAAGTATGTAATGGAATAAAACCTGCTTTAATTCCGAAGCCAATAAAGAAAAGTAAAAAGAGCAATTTTGGAGAATGATGACTAAAGAAAGTAGCAATACTTATAAAGTCAAAAGAACCTTCAGAAAAGTAAACCCAAATAAAACCGATGCTCAAAAACACAACACCAATGTGTGTTTGCACAAGATAATTCATTCCTGCTTTTAAAATTTCAAGTTTGTTATGTTCAAAAATAAGTAAAAGAAAGGCGGAGATGGACATGATTTCCCAAGCGATCAAAAAAGCCAAGCCGTTTTGAAGCATGCATACCGAAAGCATGGCAACATGAAAAGCAACAAATAAAATCCAGTGGAGAGCAGTATTTTCTTTTTGGTCAGCATACGGTTTCATATAACCTATGCCATACAAGGAACCAGTGACGAAAGTGAAATTTACAATTAAAATAAACCAAGCTGAAAGGAAATCAATACGCAAAGGAATATTTCCAAAAATAATACCACCATAAAATATTTTTTCAAGCGGACTTCCAGCCAAGACTGATATCGCAGGAACGCTAGAGGCAATGGCAAGCAACAGAACAAGGAAAAATGCTGTTACTGATTTTATTTTGGATGGTAAAAATGGAATTGTAAAACAAGATACTCCAATAGTAATCAAAGAATACCAGACAAGAATATCCATACTCATAATTTTTAGTTATTTTCTATCAAAGTTATTTAGCCTTTTCTAATCTGGGTTTTCTGCATAACTCACTAAAAATAATTCAATCACAACAAATTACACAAAATAAAACTAAGAGAATTTGTAATCTGCACCCAAAAAGTGAAATAAACATTCTATTTGCTAAAGTAGGAAAAAACGAGAACTTATATCCTTTTTATTTCTGCTTAAATAATAATTACTCCCAAAAAACAAAAAATATTTTTTTTATTTTGCATTTTGCAACGTTTCTATATGAATAAATTCGGTTATCATTTTTTTTATTATAAAAAAAAACCGTTATTGTCTGAAAATAAATTTAAAAAGAATTAAGCCCCACCATTTATAAATGTCTCGTAGAGACTATATTTATTGATATGTGACAAGATTTAATTTTTTTATCGGACAACAATGATTTTAATTCAACTAATTAAAATACATAATGGCTGTAAGCGATGCAATCGCAATAAATCCCCAAAGCAATACACCTTGAAATAAAGGTTTTATACCAACTGTTTTCAATATGCCTCTATTCAATCCTGCCCCAATCAAAAACAAGGTCAAGGTAAGACCAATTTTAGCAATTGAAACCAAATAAGGGGCAACTATTGCTGTTTTTGAAACATAGGTATTCATTGCCATCGCAATAATAAATAATCCAATAAAATAAGGAATTTTAATCCTGCTCGATTTATTTTTAAATATAACAGCTGTAATTAAGGCGACCGGGATAATCCATAATGCTCTGGCCAATTTTACCGTTGTGGCTATTTGCAAGGCTTCTGTTCCAAATTTACTGGCTGCGCCCACCACCGAACTTGTGTCGTGGATGGCAATGGCACACCATAATCCAAACTCTTTCTGCGATAAACCCAACCAATGACCAACAGCTGGAAATAAAAATAAAGCAACCGAATTCAATATAAATATTACTCCTAAAGCTACCGAAGTTTGTTTTTCATCTGATTTTATCACTGGTGCAATGGCTGCAATCGCACTTCCTCCACAAATTGCAGTTCCGCACGAAATTAGATGGGATGTCTTCTTCTCAATATTGAACCATTTTCCCGAAAATGTTCCCAAAATTAAGGTGCTTAAAATAGACGCAATGGTAAAGAAAAAGCCTTCTTTACCTGCCGATAAAGCACTATTGATATTTATCCCAAAACCTAAACCTACCACAGAGATCTTTAATAGAATATTCGTTGCTTTATGGTTGAGACTCAAAAAGGGGTGTCCGGAAAGATTCGCTACAATTAATCCCAACAATAAGGCTATTGGCGGAGAGCCATAAGGTGTCATGCAAAATAATATCAGCGCAACAAAAATAATTTGTTGGAGTGTACTGTTTATTTTAAATAAAATAGGAGTTTGTTTTTGAATTATTTTTTGATCTGTTTCCAATGTAAAGTAGTTGAGTTATTATTCTACAAAGATGAATGGATTAATCCATTTTAACCAATCGTAAAATATAATACCCTATAACTTTAAATTATAATAACCTGCCATATTTTTTATAAATAATTCCGAAAGCGCATCGGCTTTCCCTTGCAAAGTAATAATATAAAAATAGCGTTCTATAACTAAATTATCAATATCAAGAATGATTAATTCGTTATTTTTAAGCTCTTTTTCTATAGCGTGTAGGGAAATAAAAGCGACACAATCCGAATTCATTAAATATGATTTTATACTTTCGGTACTTCCTAATTGCATTTCAATCGTCAATTGTGAAAGATTAATTTCAAAAGGTTTTAGTGCATATTCAATTACTTCAAGTGTTCCGGAACCTTGCTCTCGCATCACGAATCGCATAGTTTTTAAATCCTCTTGACTAACTTGATCTTTATGTATTAGGGGATTATCGCTGTTGCAAACTAATACCAATTCGTCTTTTAAAAATTCGGTGTACTTAATGGATTGATTTTTAGATTGACCTTCGACAATCCCTATTTCAATTTCTTTGTTCAACAAGGCGTTTTCGATTTGCTCCGTATTTCCGTTAAGCAAATTCACTTTTATTTCCTGTAATTTTTGATGAAAGCGAGCCAAAAGAGGAGGGATTATATATTGTGAAATGGTCGTGCTGGCTCCCAATCGAAGCAAACCTCGCTGCTGATTGATAAGTGCACTCATATCGAAATCTATTTCCCGATAAACTTCAAATATATTTTTGGTGTGTTTCAACAATAATTCACCAGCATTCGTGAGTGAAATTTTAGAACCGTTTCTTTCAAAAAATTTGATTTTATATTGTTCTTCCAGCTCTTGAATGTGTTTAGAAACGGCTGGTTGAGTAATGAATAATTCTTTCGCCGCTTTTGTGAAGCTCAACCTATTGGCAACAGTGAAGAATACTTTTAGTCTAAAATCCATATTTGTATATTTTTTATTAAACGGAATTCAAACCTATAACATTCCATTATATTTTCGGATAAACCATTCTGAAGACAGCGAAACAGCTATTAAAACTAACAACCAAACCCAATCAATCAAAGGGGTTTTGGTGACAATCAATTTTTGGACTGCTTTGTAATTTTCATTTTCCAAAAGGGATTTTATCAATGAATCAACCTGGTCAGGATAATGAACTTTGCCATGTGTTTGCAAAGCCAATTGGTTCAATTTCTCCACATCGGGATTGACAAATTGTTTTTCGATGTCAAAATCCAGAATTTCAAAATGGCTGTTGTAAATCGTGTTGGAGTTCAATTCCTTTACCGAAAAATTATAGGTTCCAGCCGAAAGTCCGTCAAGATTTACTTTAAAGGAATTATTTCCTTTTAATAAATCGTAGTTTTTGACTTGTTTTGTTTTGGTATTAGTCACTGAAATAGTCAAACGTGCTTTCTCGTCAAATTCGTAGTTTTTATTGAAGTATTGTGCCGAAATTTCAATTGCTTCACCCGAATTGTAGAAATTTTCGTGGCTGACAACCAACGATTTTTTCGAGTTATTGGAGGCTAAATATTGGATGATTTTATCAACGAAAACACCAAATTTTCCGAATGATTGATTATCAATGTGGCTTTGCAAACGCCATTTCCAAAGGTTTTCTCCCAAAAGAAAAGCCGAGCGTTTACCTTGATTTTCAGCAAAAGCCAATAAAGGTGAATTGGTTTCAATGTTTCTGATTTTGGAAGAAAGTAATGTTGCAACATTTCCATTTGTGGTTACCGTTCCAAAAGCATTTTGCAAAGGCGAAAAATTTTCAAAACCCAAATTCTCAATCGCAAAAAGATTAAACCGTGAATTGAATTCGGCCAAATAATCTTCTTTTTGACCGCTCATTTTGAAAACTAAATTGCTTTGTTGTTGGTTCAAAAAATTGAAATCAGTGTCAGTTCCCGTGACAATAAAAGTGTTAATTCCAGCTAATTTATTGTTCTCAAAAATTGATTTAAACTCTGCGGTTGGTTGGTATAAAATTAAAATATTATAATCCTGTAATGATTTGATTTCTTTAGGTTTAACAATAGTTACTTTTCGTTGTGCATTAGATTCTATTGCTCGTTTCAAAGCGCCAATATCAGGATGATTTATTGCCGAAATTATCGCCACATTGGTCTTTTGGTCAATCACTTCGATCGCAAAATTTTTGGTGTTATTATAGGTGTTTTTTTCTTTTTCTTTGGAAGAAATCGAGGCCTTAAAAACTTGCAACTCCACTTTATCGGCAGGAAGCAGAACGTTTAAAATCTCTGACTTTTTGGATGAAGAAAACGAAACTGTTTGCCTGCTCAAAACCGAATTTCCTTGCGAGATACTAAAATCGGCGGTTACATTTTTGTTTCCTGAATATTGTAAAAATACTTCCACAGGAAATTTATTCTTGTGAAAGGCATATTTATTGACATTCAATTGATTGATTTTCAAATCCAAAAATGTAGTTGTATCGCCTACTACCAAAGGATAAACCTTGTTATTTGCGTCAAAACTATACACATAATCATTGCCCGAAGTTTGATTACCGTCGGTGATCAAAACCGTCGGGAAAACAACATTTTTGTAGATACTTTTCAGGTTTTGGGCAACTTCATCAATATTCGTCTGGCTTCCCTTGAAATTCATCCCGATAGCTATCGGGACTTCCGATTGCTGGAATTCGCTGTCAAATTGATAGGATTGCACATCGAATTTGTCCAATAAATCTTTGTTTTGGGCCAGTTTTTTGTGTAATTCCAATTCCGTTTCTTTGGCTTTCAAATCAACAATAGAACTCGAATTGTCAACAACAATTGGTAAAGGTGTTTTCACGATTTCGAAAGTTTTTCTGGAAATTATTGGATTAATCAACAATAACAAAATTCCGAAAATGGATATGAAACGCAAAAAAGCCAAAACCAAGTTCACTTTCGACTTGGTTTTGGCCTTATAATAATATTGAAAAAACGACAAACCACCAGCTATTATTAGAGAAAGCAATAGTGATAGAATGGCGTTTGTGGTCATTTATTTATATTTAAAAATTCGAAGATTCAAAGATTTAAAGATTATAAAATTAAATGTTACATCTTCAAAATCAATTTTTAAATCTTTAAATGATTTAATCTTTTAATATTAAGTAAGCGTTCCTCCACAAACGTTCAAAACTTGCCCGGTGATATAGCTACTCATATCCGAAGCCAAGAAAAGGCAGGCATTAGCAACATCTTCGGTAGTTCCCCCACGTTTCAATGGAATCCTTTCTCTCCAACCTTGAATCACTTCGTCACTTAATTTTGCCGTCATTTCAGTTTCGATGAATCCTGGGGCGATAGCATTGCAACGAATATTTCTTGAACCCAACTCCAATGCCACCGATTTTGTAAAACCGATAATTCCAGCTTTAGAAGCCGCGTAATTAGTTTGACCAGCATTTCCCTGAATTCCTACCACGCTGCTCATATTGATGATTGACCCAGCACGTTTTTTAAGAAAAGTTCTTTGAATGGCTTTGGTCATATTAAAAACCGACTTCAAGTTGACATCAATTACTTTGTCGAAATCTTCTTCGGACATACGCATCAACAAGTTGTCTTTAGTTATTCCGACATTGTTTATCAAAATATCAACGGTTCCGAATTCTGCCAAAACAGCATCTACAAATATTTGCGCTTCTTTGAAATCAGCGGCATTCGATTGATACCCTTTGGCTTTTATACCCATTTCGTTCAATTCGTTTTCTAATGCCATAGCCGATTCGACAGAAGAACTATAGGTAAACGCCACGTTTGCACCGTGTTTTGCAAAAACTTCAGCAATTCCTTTTCCTATTCCGCGACTTGCGCCTGTGATTATGGCCACTTTTCCTTCTAGTAGTTTCATATTATGATTTAAGTTTGTTTATTATCGAGTTTCAAATATAAGAATAATGTAGGGAGTGCCAAAAAAAATGCCCAACGAATTGTGGGCATTTATATTTTGCGATAAAATGTACTAAAAAGCAACATTCCATCTTGGCAATCTTCCGTTTTCGTCAAGGAAGTTTTGTAAAATTTGTCCTTCCACAAAAGTTGGGATTACTTTAGTTTTTTCGTTGAATGTTTCATACCAATACACTTCAAGTCTTTCTATTTTTTCCAGTTTCATTTGTGCTGGCCAAGAGTATTTTCTTCCTGTTTTGGCAAATTGGTGTCCGTTAACAATCTTGTCGAACAATCCACCGTTTTTGCTTTTCAGCGTTCCGTCATTTTGGATTGTTCCTGTAGAACCAACCATAATTAACTCTTTTTCTTCTCCATCAACTGCATACACAAGGAAAATTCCGCTTCCGGTTTCTGTGGCATTACAAACTTCTTCTAGACTATCATCAGTTGTATAACTAAATTGATTTTTGACTTTGAACTTTTTTAATTCTTTATACATTTTATCTTTTTTTGCCACAAAGGCACTAAGGCACAAAGTGTTTTTTTTATTAATTTTAATAATAGAAAAAAGTCTCAATACAATTATCGAGACTTTTTTTTTGGTTTTATTATTTAAAAATATTGGAGTTTATCCTAATACTTCTTTTACTTTTTTTCCAATTTCTGCAGGAGAATCCACCACGTGAATGCCACATTCTCTCATAATACGTTTTTTGGCTTCAGCTGTATCATCGGCACCTCCAACGATTGCACCTGCGTGACCCATTGTTCTTCCTTTTGGAGCAGTCTCTCCAGCAATGAATCCAATTACTGGTTTACGGTTTCCATCAGCTTTGATCCATTTGGCAGCGTCAGCTTCCAATTGACCTCCAATTTCGCCAATCATGACGATACATTCGGTTTCTGGATCATTCATAAATAATTCGATGGCATCTTTCGTGGTTGTTCCAATGATTGGATCTCCACCAATACCAATTGCGGTCGTGATTCCCAAACCTTGTTTTACCACTTGATCAGCCGCTTCATAAGTCAACGTTCCAGATTTTGAAACGATACCAACTGTTCCTTTTTTGAAAACAAAACCTGGCATAATACCTACTTTTGCTTCACCCGGAGTAATCACGCCAGGACAGTTTGGACCAACTAATCTGCAATCTCTGCTTTTGATGTAATTATTGGCTTTTATCATATCTGCCACCGGAATTCCTTCGGTAATGGCGATTATCACTTTGATACCTGCATCGGCAGCTTCCATAATTGCATCGGCAGCAAAGGCCGGCGGTACAAAAATAATGGTAGTATCAGCTCCTGCTTGATCTACGGCGTCCTTAACCGTATTGAAAACTGGGCGATCTAAATGGGTTGTTCCACCTTTTCCAGGAGTAACTCCACCAACAACGTTGGTACCATACTCAATCATTTGAGAAGCATGGAAAGTTCCTTCGCTTCCTGTAAATCCTTGAACAATTATTTTGGAATCTTTATTGACTAAAACGCTCATGATATATTTTTTTATGTAGTTTTTTAATTGTGATGCAAAAGTATAAAATAGTAAACAGTAATCAGTAATCAGTATTCAGTTTTTTAGGGCTAATTTATGATAATTGGCTCATTTGATAGCCTCTAAATAATTTATTGTCTTTTATTTGCCAAATTGCCATAAAATGTGCCAATAACATTTCTTCTCTTGGATTTTCAATTGTTTTTACAAAATGAGAATACCGCACCGAAACTATGTCTTTTTCCACTATAATATGACTTATTCTTACTTTGGATCTTACATAGGCCCTGCTCAATTCGTTGGATAAATCCATTAAAGAATCATAATTCATCTGTATAAATCCTTTGGTGCTATTCCAATCTATCAAGATTTCTGGATGCACGAATTCTTTCATAATTTCGCTATCAATGAGTGCGTCAGATTTATAAAATTTTAGAACAATTTCTTTGGCAGACATATCATTTTAATTTATTTAGAATTTCTGGTATCTTTTTGATATTGGCAAGCTGTTTCAATTTTTCCCTGGATTCTTCGATTGGTGTACCAAAATAAGTTTTACCGCCTTCAACCGATTTTGTAACTCCAGTTTGACCAAGAATTACAGCCTTCTCGCCTATTGTTATTCCGCTTGTGGTTCCTACTTGTCCCCAAATAGTGACTTCATCCTTAATTATTACACAACCCGCAATTCCTGTCTGGGAAGCAATCAAGCATTTTTTTCCAATTACGGTGTCGTGTCCAACATGTACTTGATTATCAATTTTTGTTCCTTCGCCAATGGTTGTATCGCCCGAAACTCCTTTATCAATGGTACAAAGTGCACCAATGCCAACATTGTCTTTTATAACCACTCTACCTCCAGAAATCAATTGGTCGTAGCCTTCGGGACGTTTTTTATAGTAAAAAGCATCTGCTCCAAGAATGGTTCCCGCATGAATAATCACGTTATCACCAATTACGGTATGGTCATAAATGGAAACATTCGAATGAATCAAACAATTTTTTCCAATGATTACGTGGTTTCCAATAAAAGAATTAGGTTGAATTATCGTTCCTGCTCCTATTTTGGCTGAAGCCGAAATAGCTGCATTGGCAGACTGAAAAGGCCTGAAATGATTTGTTAATTTATTGAAATCCCTAAAAGGATCATCGGAAATCAACAAAGCTTTACCTTCGGGACAATCTACATTTTTGTTTATCAAAATGGTTGTTGCCGCCGAATTCAGTGCTTTGTCATAATATTTTGGATGATCAACAAAAACAATATCGCCTGATTCGACTACGTGAATCTCGTTCATTCCAGAAACGGGAAAAAAAGGATCGCCAACATATTCACAGTTGATAATAGTTGCGATTTCTTGTAATGTATGGGTTTTGCTGAATTTCATTTTAATTTAGGGTATAAATTTAGAGGGTTATGAGTTTAGACTAAACTTCTAAACTCATAACCCTCTAAACTAGAAACTATTCCTTAACGCGTTCCATATAATTTCCAGAAGCGGTATCAATTTTAATTTTGTCGCCTTCATTGATAAATAAAGGCACGTTTACTGTCGCTCCAGTTTCAACCGTGGCTGATTTTGTGGCATTTGTAGCGGTATTCCCTTTTATTCCAGGCTCTGCATAAGTCACTTCAAGTACCACAGATGCAGGCATATCAACCGAAAGAGGCAAATCGGTTTCCGTATTGATGCTTACCATTACGTTTTCGCCTTCTTTCAATAATCCCGGCGAATCCAATATGTTTTTATTCAAGGAAATTTGTTCGAAAGTTTCAACATTCATAAAATGAAATTCATCTCCTTCTGGATATAAATATTGGAATTTATGGTTTTCAACCCTCACTTCTTCAATTTTATGCCCTGCCGAAAAAGTATTGTCCAATACTTTTCCGTTAGTCAAACTTCTTAGTTTTGTTCGAACAAAAGCGGGTCCTTTTCCAGGTTTAACGTGAAGAAATTCTATGATTTTATAAATATCATTGTTGTATTTTATACACAATCCGTTTTTAATATCTGATGTTGATGCCATTTTGTTTTTTTTATTTCTTTCCTCTCCCCAACCCTCTCCAAAGGAGAGGGAGCCGAGGCTGAAAATTAGTTACTAATTATTTTATATTATTGTTTTATTTTGTGCTACGTTATATTTTTTGCAATATAGTTACACCTACACTCCCTCTCCTTCGGGGAGGGCTGGGGTGGGGATTAATAATTCCCGGTATATCCCTTCATGACCCCTCTTGATGAATTTCTGATAAAATCTAATATTTCATCGCGTTCAGGAGTTGCTTCCATTTCAGCCTCAATGATACCTATAGCTTGGGTTACATTATAATTTTTTTGGTAAAGAATTCTATATATTTCTTGAATTTCCCTGATTTTTTCGGGCGTGAACCCCCTTCTTCTTAGTCCGATTGAATTGATTCCCACATAAGACAAAGGCTCTTTTGCTGCCTTTGTAAATGGTGGAACATCTTTTCTGACCAATGAACCACCTGAAACCATCGCGTGATCTCCAACATTTATAAATTGATGGATGGCTGCCAAGCCTCCAATAATGGCATATTTACCAATTGTAACGTGGCCTGCAAGCGCTACTCCGTTTACGATGATGGCATTGTCACCAATATGGCAGTCATGGGCAATATGTGCCGTTGCCATAATCAAACAATTATTGCCAAGGGTTGTTTGACCTGATGCGATTGTTCCTCTATTGATGGTTACACATTCTCTGATTGTACAATTGTCGCCAATTATTGCCAAAGAATCCTCCCCACCAAACTTTAAATCTTGTGGAATTGCCGATATTACCGCACCTGGAAAAATATTGCAATTTTTTCCTATTCTTGCGCCTTCCATTATGGTTACATTTGAACCTATCCAAGTTCCGTCACCGATGACTACATTATTATGAATCGTTGTAAAGGGTTCAATAACTACATTTTTTGCAATTTTTGCACCCGGATGAACGTATGCTAAGGGTTGATTCATCTGTGATTTTTTATTTAGCCTCTCCCCACAACCCTCTGTAAAGGAGAGCGTAGCGATTGGTAGTTTATATTTATTGTTTTCTAGCTATTTGCGCCATTAACTCCGCTTCGGCCACAAGTTTTCCGTTGGCATAAGCATTAGCCTGCATGTGACAAATTCCTCTTCTGATAGGAGTAATTAAATCACATTTAAAAATTAAGGTATCCCCCGGAAGCACTTTATGTTTGAATTTGACATTGTCAATTTTCATAAAGTATGTCAAATAATTTTCTGGATCAGGAACTGTGCTCAATACTAAAATCCCTCCTGTTTGTGCCATCGCTTCAACGATTATTACACCTGGCATAACCGGAGCTCCCGGAAAATGACCCACAAAGAAGTTTTCGTTCATCGTTACATTTTTCAATCCAACTATATGACTTTCGGACATTTCTATTATTCTGTCAATAAATAAAAATGGAGGTCTATGTGGAAGCACGGACATAATTTTATGAATATCCATCAAAGGCTCTTGATTCAAATCATAAACAGGAACAAAATTTCTTTGCTCAATTTTTATGATTTTGGCCATTTTTTTAGCAAACTGTGTATTCACAAAATGACCCGGTTTATTGGCTATTATCTTTCCTTGTATTCTAGTGCCAATTAAAGCCAAATCGCCTACTACATCAAGCAATTTATGTCTAGCGGCTTCGTTCGGATAGTGCAACGTTAGATTATCTAAAATACCATTTGGTTTTACCGATATTTCGTCTTTTCCAAAGGCAACTTTTAGACTATTCATTGTTTTTTCGGAAATTTCCTTATCTACATACACAATGGCATTATTCAAATCTCCTCCTTTTATTAAACCATCCTCTAAAAGGGATTCCAGTTCATGAAGAAAACTAAAGGTTCTTGAATCGGCAATTTCCGTTTTAAAATCAGAAATAGTTTTCATCGTGGCATTTTGGGTTCCCAATACTTTGGTGCCAAAATCGACCATCGAGGTTATTTGATAATCATCACAAGGCATCACCAATATCTCGCTGCCTGTTTCATCATCAGTATAAGAGATTACTTCTTTAACAATGTATATCTTTCTTTTCGCCTCTTGTTCTTGAATTCCAACTTTTTCGATAGCTTCAACAAAATATTTCGAAGAGCCATCCATAATAGGAAGTTCTGATGCGTCTAATTCAATGATGACGTTATCTAAATCACAACCAACCAATGCTGCCAGAACATGTTCCGGCGTTTGAATTTTGACACCTAATTTTTCTAAATTGGTTCCCCTTTGCGTGTTTACAACATAATTCGCATCGGCCTCAATAATGGGCTGCCCTTCAAGATCTACTCTCACAAAAGTATAACCATTATTTATTGGTGCAGGTTTGAATGTTATTTTAACTTCTTTTCCTGTATGCAGTCCAACTCCAGTTAGTGAAATTTCTGTCTTGATGGTCTTCTGTTTAACCATTTTTTCCATTTTTTTGGTTTAATATTTGTTTTTTTAATTCTTCTATCTCAGTAACAATTTTTGGCAAATTCTTGAAATGAACATAGGATTTACTGAAATCATTGTATCCAAATGTTGGGCTTCCTTGCAAGATTTCATTATCTTTAATATTACGGGCTACACCGGATTGCGCCTGAATTCGCACATTATCACCTATCGTCAAATGTCCTACAATGCCTACTTGACCTCCTATCATTCCGTTTTTGCCAATTTTTGTGGAACCGGCAATTCCGGTTTGGGCCGCTATTACCGTATTTTCGCCTATTTCTACATTATGCCCAATCTGGATTTGGTTGTCCAGCTTCACTCCTCTTCTTATAATGGTAGAACCCATTGTGGCCCTATCTATGGTGGTGTTTGCCCCAACTTCTACGTTATCTTCTATAATAACATTTCCTATTTGGGGAATCTTGGAAAATGTCCCGTCGGGATTTGGTGCAAAACCGAAACCATCCGCTCCAATAATAGTCCCGGAATGTATGTTGCAATTGTTGCCAATTATACTTTCTGAATGGATTTTTGCGCCAGCAAAAATAGTGACATTATCCCCTATTACCACATTTTCTCCCACGAAACAATTAGGATAAATCTTCACATTTTCACCCAAGACCACGTTTTCTCCAATGTAACTAAAGCTTCCCAAATATAAATTGGCTCCATATTTTACATTTTCCGAAAGAAATGAAGGCTGTTCAATTCCGGTTTTATTCCCTTTTTTTGCCTGGTCGTAAAATTCCAGTAATTTTGAAAAAGATAAGTAAGCATCTTCCACTTTTATTAGTGTAGTTGCCAGTTCTCTATCAGGGGCAAAAGTATTATTTACAATAGTTATGGTAGCCTGTGTAGTATAGATGTAATTTTGGTATTTTGGGTTTGCCAAAAAGGTAAGTGATCCCTCGGATCCCTCCTCAATCTTGGACAATTTATAAACCTCGGCATTGGGATTACCAACGACTTCTCCTTCTAAAATTCCCGCTATTTGTTCTGCTGTAAATTTCATCTTATCTGATTATATTTTTTATAAGAATAAGATGGAAATCACTATCTATTATTCTAATTCTATTCAAAAAAAATGTACTGGCTCGTTTCATTCCGACAAAAATATAAAAAAATAGATTTTAAATGTTCATTTTATGCAAGTTGTTTTGGGAAACATATATAATATTTGGTTACCAATTTAGACAATGACTTCAAATTCAATTGATCAGAGGCTTCAACAATGTCTTCAATAGTTCTATCTTTTTTCAAAATCCGAATCGGTTCTGCTTCTTTACTATATGCTTGGTTTTTAATTTTACCCTTAAAAATAAAATAATTGGTTTCGAGCAAACTAATATTGTTTTCCAATGCAAAACGTTCCTTTATGAGTTGCAATTCTTCCGTTGGAATTTTTTCGCTGCTTACTTTTATTTTCAATAAATCCCTGTTGATTATCATTTTACTCAAAGATGAAAGTATAAAATCGTCCTGCTTTTGCCAAGATTTTAAGGCGCTAATAATATCAAAATCATCCAATTGTGAAAACAAATCTAGGTTTTCGCTATCGAAAATATCTAAGGTAATTTTGTTCTGCATAAAAAATAGCAACGGCTCGCTACACGGCAACACAATTCCTTTCTGGGTCAGTTCTTTGGCGCGTTTTAGGACTTTCGTCAAAATTAACTCGGCCACCAAACTGGTTTTATGCAAATAAGCCTGCCAATACATCAATCGTCTCGACATCAAGAATTTCTCTACCGAATAAATGCCTTTTTCTTCAATGACCAAAACATCGTCGACCACATTCATCATTTGGATTAATCGCTCAGAATTGACGTTTCCTTCTGCCACACCTGAATAAAAACTGTCACGTTTCAAGTAATCCATTCGATCCATATCGAGTTGGCTGGAAACGAGTTGCAGCATAAATTTTCGATGATAATCACCCTTGAAAACCTGAATAGCCAAACTCAATTGACCGTCAAATTCCACATTCAGTTGGTCCATAAACAACAATGAAATGGCCTCGTGATGCACATCTTCGACAATGCTTTTTTCCATGGCATGCGAAAATGGTCCGTGACCTATATCGTGCAACAAAATGGCAATATACAAGGCATTTTCTTCTTCCTGCGAAATAGAAACGCCTTTAAAACGAAGTACTTCGACGGCTTTTTGCATTATATGCATACAGCCCAAAGCGTGATGAAAACGGGTATGATTTGCTCCGGGGTACACCAAATACGACAATCCCATTTGGGAAATGCGTCGCAAACGTTGAAAATAAGGATGTTGGACTAAATCGTAAATTAAGGCATTTGGGATGGTAATGAACCCGTAAATGGGATCATTGAATATTTTCAGCTTATTGATTTCGCTCACTATATTGATTTGTTTTGAGGAACAAATATAAGGAAAGCAGTAATTTTATCAATAATAAATATCTAAAATGATATTCCTTTTAGAATTGTCGACTAATTTCTCAATTCTGTCATAATATATTTCGTTGACCATTGGGCAGCCAAAACTGTGACAAATGGCTTTGTCCTGCTGCTCATAAGGCACAAAACTATATTTATGCAGCACAATACTTCTCGCAAAAGCATTATTGTTGGTTGGGTCTAATCCGTATAATTTAAAGGCTTTGCCGAATTTTCCCACATATTCTTTCCCAATATAATATTTGCCTAATGAGGTGCAAAGAGAGCTGTTTGTATTGCTGAATTTCAATTCCCCGGCATTTCCCGTTTCTGAACCCAAACCGTGTGCAACCAGACCTTGATCCACTATTGTGTCCTTTTTTAAGTCATACACAATGAATCTGTTTTTACCGGACATAATTCGCATGTCAATAAAAAAAGCCAACTCAGTATTGTATTTGGGATTATTGTTAATGAATTGCTTTATAACTTTTACTTGTTCCAATAGCCTTTCTTCAGTTGAAATGGCCACTGACGAAATTTCATGGGTCTTCTTTTCTGGATTTGGTAATTCCTTCTTGAAACTAGAAAGAAGGATTCCAATTGGAATTAATATGAAAATTATTTTTCTCATTGGGTAGTATGCTAATTTTATTCGGATCGTTTAGACAACAATCATGCCGTTTTCTGAAAATGATTCTGATTTTCAGAAAATAAACAAACGACAAAATTACAAAATAATTGTTTTATAAACCAAAAATTTAAAATTACATACTGCTCTTTAACAGTGTTTTATATGAAATATAAGTGTAAAGCCACAACTTGGGTTAGTGTCTGGATCGAAGAAATTCTGATTGACCCTTAAACTTTATTTATGTTTGTTAGCACGATGGCGCGGATTTATAATCCGTGCCTATTACAATTATTTAGATTACTTTTCAATTTAAATAGATAGTATTTCTATTTGCTTTTTCACTTGTGTCACTTGTGTTTATGGGCACGGATTGCAAATCCGCGCTATCGTTCAAGAGAAAAATTCTTGTATTTCCGAGCCATCTGGGTATTTTCGGCTTAACGAAAATACAATAAAAAACGGTAATTCCAATAAAGTTCCCAGTCTTGCCAAACCGCTGTTAGTGGCTGGACTTTTTTTTATAACGGGTTTACTGTTTTAAATTCAAAATTAGTAGATACGTTTAAATTATTTTCAAAATTGCCAAAGGCTTCTAAAGAATTAATTGCCTTTATATTTAAGCTTGAAAATATTTCTCTAGTAAATTTTATAGAATATATATATTGATCTTCTGCTTTTCCATTTAATTTATTAAGCCTTTGAGTATATCCTGAAACAATAATATTTGTAATTTTTGGTGAAATATTATAAAATGTTCCTGCTAAAAAAAAAGCTATTCCAGAAACACATTGAGAATATTCTTGTTTTAATTCTTTTTGGGATTTATTTTTTATTGAAATTTTTCCACTTGATAATAAACTTGCTTTTTCAGTTGGCATATGTTCAATTTCTGGCAAATCTAAATTGATTTTTAGATTTTGCTCTAGATATTTATAGTCCAATGTAAATTCTACTGGTAAAGTAATTTCACCTATTATACTTTCTATTTTACTTTCGATGTAATCATTATCACCTAATAATATTTTCTCAAGTTCGTTTTTGATTTTTAAATACTCCGCTAAATACTCTTTATCTTTTGTGTCTTTAGTATACTTTTCATTTTCATTAAATTCTTTATTTTTACTTTCCCATTCATTTGTTTTTTCTTTAAATGTTTTTTGTAAATTTTCATCAACAAAATCTTGTCTCATTTTTTTATTCTTCCAAAAAAAAACTTTTTTAATGTTTTTCTTTGCAATTATTTCTAAATCTGATTTTATTAATTCTATTTCCGGTTTTATAATATCGAATTTCTTTACGTTGTATGTTTTAGGTTTCAAATTATCAAGTTCCGTTTGAAATATATTTTCAGTAATTATTTCGGGTGTATATTTGAATATATTTATAAATTTTTCTGTTTCTTCATCAATAGAATTTTTTCTACTTTCAGTTAAATCGTAAACTACTTTTTTATAACTATCACTTTTTTTAATTTTTCTAATTAAACTTTCATCGCTTAGTATTCTACCATTTTTATCTTCAACAATTAAAACTGGAATTCCCTTTTCATCAAGTCTAATATTAACATTTATTTCGTCTTGCTGGTTTTTCGAATTGTTTGATAATGAAGAAATATTATCGTTTGAATTTGAACTTACTTTTGTTCTTTTGTATAATCCAGTTCCTGGAATTCCTGTGTTCATATAAGTTCCATTTTTCCCAAATGTTGCTGAAGCACCTCTAACTCCTGCACTCATACTTAAACCAGAACCTGAAAGATTTAAATTTAATCCCTTTGCTATTTTTATTCTTTTTCTAAAAGCCATAATTTTTTATTTAATTAGTCTTTCTGCAGATTTTTGGTAGTCTTGCCTACAACTTGCATATAAGTATGATAAAATCATACAAAGCCACCCATTTTTGGGTAGATTGTAGTGACAAACGCCATACTTTATTGCAATTCAAATATATAAATAAATTATTACAAATAATTGAATAAAACTTTCTAATTCCTCTACTCTTTTGAGGATAAGTCTTTGGGAACTAAATATCTTGTCTTCTCGCATGCGTGAGGGATGGAAGCGGCATCCTCGCAGTGCAACGGAGAGATACAGCGCACAGTCCGACAGCGCCGCAGCTTGCGGAGGCGGTGGCACGCCCACAAGAATTTTAGCGAACTGACGAAGTAAATTCAAATTCGCATTCCGTTTTAAAGCCAATACCTTAAAATAGTATTAAATTAGCATACTATTGGCAACTTCCCCTTATAAAAAAAGTAAATTGCCGCATTGATTTATTACTTTTGAATACTTTTTACGAAATTATGGATAAGATAAAAATACTTTGGGTCGATGACGAAATTGACTATTTAAAACCCCACATTTTATTTCTGGAAAAGAAAAATTACAGTGTTACCACTTGTAATAACGGTCGCGACGCCATTGATATTTTTGAAAACGATAATTTTGATATCGTTTTTCTGGACGAAAATATGCCCGGCATGAGTGGTTTGGAAACACTTTCGGAAATGAAGGAAAAAAAATCCTCGATCCCGATGATTATGATTACCAAAAGTGAGGAAGAATATATTATGGAGGAAGCCATTGGCTCAAAAATCGCCGATTATTTGATAAAACCGGTGAATCCAAACCAGATTTTGTTGAGTTTGAAAAAGAATTTGGATCATTCACGATTGATTTCCCAGAAAACGACCTTGGATTACCAAAAAGAATTCCGGAAAATTTCGATGGAAATGGCGATGGTCAATTCCTATGAAGATTGGGTTGAATTGTATAAAAAATTGGTTTTTTGGGAATTGGAACTTGAAAACATTGATGACCAAGGTATGATTGAAATTTTGGAATCCCAAAAAGCGGAAGCCAATTCACAATTCGGGAAATTCATAGAACGCAATTATGAAGATTGGTTTGCCCCAAAAGCTGACAAACCCATACAATCTCACACTTTATTCAGGGAATTAGTTGTTCCGGAAATTGTAAAAAAAGACAAACCCATACTGTTTGTGGTAATTGATAATTTGCGTTACGACCAATGGAAGGTTTTTGAAAACGTGGTGGGCAATCACTATAAATTAGAAAAAGAAGTGCCATATTACGCCATTTTACCCACGGCGACACAATATGCCCGAAATGCCATTTTCTCCGGTTTGACTCCGCTTGAAATGGAAAAACAGTTTCCTCAATATTGGAAAAACGATCCTGAAGAAGGCGGAAAAAACTTGTTTGAAGCCGAATTTTTGGCAGCACAATTAAAACGACTCGGGTTGAACATCAAGCAGGATTATTTTAAAATCACCAATCTTGCCGGTGGAAAAAGACTGGTTGAAAATTTCAAAACACTGAAAAACAATGATTTGGTTACGGTGGTTTACAATTTTGTGGATATGCTTTCGCACGCAAAAACCGAAATGGATGTGGTAAAAGAACTGGCTTCAGATGATAAAGCCTACCGCTCGTTGACTTTGAGCTGGTTTAAAAATTCTCCCCTTTTGGAAATTATTCAGCAAGCGCAAAAACTGGGATTCAAGTTAATTTTGACTACGGATCACGGAACCATAAACGTAAAAAATCCTTCAAAAGTTGTTGGAGATAAAAATACAAGTCTTAATTTACGATACAAAACGGGACGCAGTTTAACATACGAACACAAAGATGTTTATGCCGTGAAAGAACCAAAAAATATAGGCTTGCCCACAATTAATATGAGCAGTTCCTATATTTTCGCAAAAAATGATTTATTTTTGGCTTATGTCAACAACTTCAATCATTACGTGAGTTATTATAAAAACACGTACCAACACGGTGGAATTTCTTTGGAGGAAATGATTATTCCGTTCTTGATTTTTAACCCAAAATAAATAGTGGTCAGTTTGCAGATAAAAACCGAACACTGAACACTTAAATTATGGAAATCACTTTTTCATTAGACGAAATTAATGAAGTTGCCAAGCAAATTCTGGAGCAAAATCCGAACAAAGTCATCCTTTTTCACGGAGAGATGGGAGTTGGAAAAACCACTTTAATCAAAGCCTTGGCAAAACAGCTCGGCGTTAATGAAGCCACAAGCAGTCCAACTTTTTCTTTAGTTAACGAATACCAAACAACTGACAACCAAACTGTTTATCATTTTGATTTTTACAGACTCAATAATGAAATCGAAGCCTTGGATATGGGAGCCGATGAATATTTATATTCTGGTAATTGGTGTTTTATCGAATGGGCCGAAAAAATTCCAAACCTTATTCCTGATACGCATTCCGTAATTTCCATCACCTTGCTTTCCGATAATAAACGCTCTTTAAAACTAAGTTAATCATAACAATATGGATTTAGACAACGCAGTAATAATCATCCCATTTTCACCCGCTTTAAAGGAAGAAATAAAAATATTGAATCTAGAATGGCTGAAAAAATATTTCAGAGTGGAACCCAAAGACGAACTTGTACTTTCTGATCCTCAAGGCGAAATTATTGACAAAGGCGGAATGATATTTTATGCCAAATACAATGAGAAAATTGTAGGCACAGTTTCCTTATTAAAAATAGACGATACCACTTTCGAACTGAGTAAAATGGCCGTAACCGATGACGTTCAAGGACTGGGAATCGGGCAAAAACTTATGGAACATTGCTTAAAAATAGTCAAACAAAAAGGCATCAAAAAACTTGTCTTATATTCAAACAGAAAATTATTACCCGCTATTTATCTGTATAAGAAATTTGGCTTTATAGAAGTGCCTTTGGAGGAAGGTGTCTATGAAAGAGCCAATATTAAAATGGAAAAAATTATTTAGTCCCGTTTTCATCTGCAGTTTTCAGTTTTTGGATACGAGTAAAAACCATGACCAAAAACTGAATTTATCTCATATAATGAACAGATTCTAATCTTTTTCCGTAAATTGTACCACTAATTTAACAAAACCAATGTCGATAACTCCATTTACAAAACAACAGTTATTACCTCAAGAAGAAAAACTTGAAATAGCTAGATATAAAAGTGAACTTTTCATTGGTATTCCAAAAGAAAACAGTCATCAAGAACGTCGTATTTGCCTTACTCCTGATGCAGTAAACTCATTAACTTATCAAGGACATCGAGTTATGGTAGAGGCCGGTGCTGGAGAAAGTTCCAGTTATTCAGATAAAGAATATTCTGATGCTGGTGCCGAAGTCACAAAAGATACTAAAAAAGTTTTTAGTTGTCCAATGATCCTAAAAGTGGAACCTCCCACTCTGGCAGAAATAGTCATGATTAGCCCACAAACAATCATCATATCGTCTATTCAATTAAAAACCAGAAAGAAAGCTTATTTTGAAGCCCTGGCCAAAAAAAAAATTACGGCTCTCGCATTTGAATATATAAAAGATGAAGACGGTTCCTATCCTGCCGTGAAATCTTTGAGTGAAATAGCAGGAACAGCATCAATTCTTATTGCAGCCGAATTAATGATTAGTAATAAATTTGGCAAAGGATTATTATTCGGGAACATTACCGGAGTTCCCCCAACCGATGTAGTTATTTTGGGAGCTGGAACAGTAGGCGAATTTGCAGCAAAAACGGCCATTGGTTTGGGTGCCAACGTGAAAGTTTTCGACAATTCAATAACAAAACTAAGACGCTTACAAAACAATTTAAACCAGCGCATTTTCACGTCAACTATTCAACCCAAATCTTTGTTGAAAGCCCTAAGAAGATGTGATGTGGCTATTGGCGCCATGCGTGGTAAAGAACGTTGTCCAGTAATAGTTACAGAAACCATGGTTGAGAGCATGAAAAAAGGAGCAGTAATTGTTGACGTAAGCATTGATACAGGTGGTTGTTTTGAAACTTCGGAAGTTACCACACACGAAAAACCAACCTTTATAAAATATAACGTATTACATTATTGTGTGCCAAATATTCCTTCGAGATATTCAAAAACAGCATCCCTTTCAATAAGCAATATCATTACGCCTTATCTTTTGCAAATTGCTGAAGATGGAGGGATAGAAAGTGCCCTTCGAAGGAACACAGGCTTAAAAAACGGAGTATATTTATACCACGGAATCCTTACCAATAAAGCCATTGGAGATTGGTTTGACTTACCGGATAACGATATCAATTTAATCGTGTTTTAAATAAACTTTATTTTACCTTTGCCGAAAATTTAATTTATGAAATTAGCACACCGTTTTGCCTATTATTTATTGGGATTAATAATAGGATCTTTTTTTGTGGCTGCTGTATTTGCCGGAAAAGACACCCGTTGTAATTATTTTCCAAATGCCAGAGTTTTGAATGATTTAAGAAATAAACCTTTTCAATATTCAGATAAAGCATCTCAAATATTATCCGAAAAATGGATTGATACCATCGATATAAAAAACACTTTAAAATTTGGAGACGTAGATTTTGATAAAAGCAATATTAAAGTTGGTTCCGGAAAAATATATGTCATAGAAGGGAAAACTGTAAAAAATCAGGAAATCACACTCAAAGTGATTAATTATCCTGAAAAAGCAGTCTTGGAGGATATTATAAAAAAATAATATTGTGAAATATTGGCATAAAAAAACTCCTCAGACAATTGAGGAGTTTTTTTGTGGGCGATGAGGGGTTCGAACTTTCCTCATAATGCGCTGATATATAACTGCAAATTCCAGTGATATTGACCACCCAATTCCAATTTAAAATGACCACCTCCATCTTTCATTTGAAACTACTTTTTTTCATCTGTTAATTAGTATTCAAATATACTTAAAATATTACCCTTTGTATATACCTCTTTTCTTTCTCATAGATTCTCCATGTAATTCGAGTCGGTAAGATTGATGTATAAGTCTATCCAAATTGCATCAGCTATGGTTTTTTCTTCAATTATATCGTACCATCCTTGTACTGGGATTTGTGAGGTAACGATAATTGAACCATTATTATGTTGGTCTTCAATGATTTATAAAATGGTAATTCTATTATGACTATCCAATGCTTGGAGTCCAAAATCGCCAAGTATAATGACCTCTTGCCTTTCTATTTTGGCAAGTTCTCTCAAGTAAGAACCATCTGATTTGGCCATTTTTAATTTAGCAAACAACTTCGAAGTATTAAAATAACTTACTTTAAAGCCCTGTATACAGGCTTCATAACCCAATGCGGTACCTCAATAGCTTTTACCTACACCGGCATTTCCAGTGATTAAAATGTTTTCATTTTTTTCTACAAATTCACATTCTGCTAGACGTAGTACCATGTTTCGGTCAAGATTACGCTATACATCAAAATTGATATTTTCAATATTTGATTTGTAATGGAATCAGGCATTCTTTATAGAAGCAAATATTTTTACGTTTGCGTTTTCCTAAATGCGAAATCTGAATTACTAAAGGAAATCCTTCAGGTATTTCAGTTTATTTTTTGAATAATTTTATTTCGATTTTTATATGCAAAAAGGTGGAGAAATGTTGTAAAATGTGAAAAAAATATACAAATAAATCACATATAAAAACCAATAAACCCACTGAAATCAGTGGGTTTCTCTGTGAAGGCAGAAGGATTCGAACCTTCGACCGCCTGCTTAGAAGGCAGGTGCTCTATCCAGCTGAGCTATGCCTCCATTAATTATTTTAAGACCGCCTGCTTAGAAGCAGGTTTTCAAAAAATTAGTCGGGGTGGCAGGATTCGAACCTGCGGCCTCCTGCTCCCAAAGCAGGCGCGATAACCGAGCTACGCTACACCCCGAAGTGCAAAAAAAGCGGAGAGTAAGGGATTCGAACCCTTGGTACAGTTACCCATACGCATGTTTAGCAAACATGTCCTTTCGGCCACTCAGGCAACTCTCCAATTAAGAACGTATATTCCTTTTAAGCGGTTGCAAATGTAACTTTCTATTCTATATTTTACAACTAATTAGTACCTTTTTTTAAATGTTTTTTTATTATTAAACCAAAATCATTAAAAATCAAATGTATAGCTATTCTATAAATACACTTTAAATTTTTCTTTTAATAAACAATATTTAAAAAGTAGACTGAAAAATTTCGAAATTAAAAATTTACTACCATTAATGGTATAATATTATCAAAATTGTAATTTAGTATTTACACAAAATGATTAAATTCGCAACATAAACTAACAGTCTATATATCATGAACAAAAAAGTTGTTATCGTTTCTGCCGTTAGAACACCTATCGGAAGTTTTATGGGGGGATTATCTACAGTTGCTGCTCCAAGATTAGGCGCAGTTGCCATAAAAGGCGCTTTAGATAAAATACAATTAGATCCAAAATTAGTTGATGAGGTTTTTATGGGCAATGTAGTTCAGGCTGGTGTGGGCCAAGCCCCTGCCCGACAAGCTGCTATATATGCCGGTTTACCTAACACTGTGGCTTGTACAACAGTCAATAAAGTTTGTGCTTCCGGTATGAAAGCAGTAATGTTTGGAGCACAAGCAATTCTTTGTGGCGATGCAGAAATTGTCGTTGCCGGAGGAATGGAGAACATGAGTTTGATTCCGCATTATATGAATCTGAGAAATGGTTATAAATTTGGCCCTGCCACAATGATTGACGGAATACAAAAGGATGGTCTTGTAGACGCCTACGATAATAATGCCATGGGCGTGTGTGCTGACTTATGCGCAGCGGAATATAATTTCACCAGAGAAGATCAAGATAACTTCGCTATTCAATCGTATGAGCGTTCCGCAAAAGCATGGGATGCTGGTAAATTTGACAACGAAATAGTTCCTGTTTCAGTTCCACAAAGAAAAGGAGACCCCATAATAGTGTCCAAAGATGAAGAATTCACGAATGTAAAATTAGATAAAATCCCATCGCTAAGTCCTGTTTTTACAAAAGACGGAACTGTGACTCCAGCTAATTCTTCAACTATAAATGATGGTGCCGCTGCTGTAGTTTTAATGAGTGAAGAAAAAGCATTATCCATGGGATTAAAACCTTTGGCATATATTAGAAGTTATGCCGACGCAGCCCAAGAGCCAAAATGGTTCACAACCAGCCCTTCAAAGGCAATTCCCAAAGCGTTAGAAAAAGCAGGATTGACGATAAATGATGTTGATTATTTCGAATTTAACGAGGCCTTTGCTGTTGTAGGGTTGGCCAATGCAAAAATTCTGGGATTAAATGATAAAAAAATAAATGTAAATGGCGGAGCAGTTTCTTTAGGTCATCCGTTAGGGTGTTCCGGAGTGAGAATTATAGTTACATTACTGAACGTTTTAGAACAAAATAATGGCAAGATCGGTGCTGCCGCAATTTGCAATGGTGGCGGTGGCGCTTCGGCAATTGTTATTGAAAGAGCCTAAATAATTATAAGTTGTGAGTTATGGGTTTTGAAACTTATAACTCATAATTCTTAACTCATAAATCAACTTAAATGTTCGGAATTTGTAATCTTGCCATAATCCCGCTTCGGTTTGAACCCAGTGATAAAAGCGAAATCGTTTCCCAAGTTTTGTTTGGCGAGCATTTTGAAATCTTGGAACAATTAAAACAGTGGTCCAGAATCAGGATGCAATATGATGACTATGAGGGTTGGATAGATTCTAAACAACTTCAGGTAATTTCCGAATCAAATTTTGATCAATTGTCCAAGGATGCAATTATTCTAAACGGGGATTTGGTTGAATATATTACTGCACCCAATAATTTATTAATGCCCATTCCTCTTGGAGCCTCGCTTTCTTTTTTAAATAATAGCGAGATAAATACTTCGAACTATAATTTTGAAGGAACAAAAAATAGTGGTACAAAGCCTAAAGGATTCTTAATAAATACCGCATTTATGTATTTAAATGCACCTTATCTTTGGGGAGGAAAAAACCCATTTGGGATTGATTGTTCGGGTTTCACACAAATGGTTTACAAGCTCAATGGATATAAACTGCTGCGAGATGCCTCCCAACAGGCGACACAAGGAGAAGCTTTGAGTTTTATTGAAGAAAGTGAACCTGGCGATTTGGCTTTTTTTGATAATGAAGAAGGCAATATCATTCATGTGGGTATTATTATGGAGGATAATTATATCATCCACGCCAGCGGAAAAGTCAGAATCGATAGACTGGATCATTTGGGAATTTATAATGCGGAAGCCAATAAACACACGCATAAACTTCGAGTCATCAAAAAAATTATATAAAAAAATCCCGATTGTTAAAATCGGGATTTTTTGCTAAAAGTGAAATTGTTGTTATTCTTTAATTTTTCCTTTCAGGGCTTTATACTCTGCAGTCATCTCCAATGCACTGTAAACATTTAAAAGTGTTTTGGCTACATCAATATTTGTTGGATTGAGTTCAACCGCCTTTACAAGATAAGGAATAGTACTTCTGAACAAATCAAATCTTTTATTTTTCAACTCGTCATAACGCTTCATATCCTTGGCAGAAGTTCCTAATTTATTCATTTCATCAATTATAACCTTCTCGTTTTCAAGCTTTAATGCTGCCAAGTTGATATAGGCATTGATGTAATTTGGATTGATTTCTATAACTCTTTTATAGTATTTCTCCGCTTCTACTGGATTTTTTGCATTGGCGCTAATCACTCCAAGATTAAAAACCAAATCTGCATCATTTGGATTTTTTTCCAATGCTTGTGCAATTAGTTTTTTGTATGTTTCAAAATCTTTTGTTTCTAAATATAAATTGGCTTCAGTCAAAATCAGTGAAGTGTCCTCTGGATTTGCTTTTCTTGCATCGGAAATTGCTTTTTTGGCTTCTTCCGTTTTTCCGTTTTGAACTAAAATCAAGGCTATATTTTTGTAAATTTCGCCTCTTTTTGAAGGAACAATTTCTGTTCTTGGTTTTTCATGAGTGGTTATTTTTACCATTTTATCTCTTTCCTGTGCAGAAGGAAAACTATTTTCTTCACCTGTTAATTTATTGGTTGCAAAATAATTTACTCCTTTGCCTGAATAGTTCAATGTTTTTAAATCTTCATACAATTTAAGTGCTTTATCATATTCTTTGGCATTTACATAAGACGAAGCCGCATAATATAAATTTATGGTGTCTTTTTTATCCAATAAATAAGCATCATATAACTTTTGGGCGCTGTCTAAATGTTTATCTATTTTAGAATCTGCAACGGCAGCATTTATCAATTTATATTTAATATCGATAATTGAAGTAGTGGCTTGAGAAGAATACTTATTCTTTCCTGAAGTTTTCTCAACCGCCAATAAATCTTGGTATGCTTTGGCAGCCAGAGAAAGATTTTTGCCTGTTTCTACGTTTTTATTTGCCAAATCCAGCAAAGCATTTCCTTTTACAAAGAAAAATTGGGCTTTTTCAGCATCAGTTGCATTCGGAATTAGAGATTCAGCCCCTTGTAAAAGGGTTACTGCTTCCGCTGAATTTCCACCTTTCAACGCTTTTTCGGCAGCTTTAATTTGATCTTTTTGAGCAAAAGTAGCTACTGATATCAATAATGCTGACGCTAGTATTACATATTTACTTTTCATAACATTCTAGTTTTTAATTTAATTATTATTCTTGATTTTCTATTTTAATATTGTTTATGCTTCATCATCTGAGTCCTCTTCATCATTTTCTTCCTCAGACTCATCGTCTTCGTCTTCCTCTTCAGAATCATCCTCTTCGTCGGCACCCTCGTCTTCAAGCGCTTCCAAGACTGGTTTTACTCTTTCGATTGCTTCGGTTTCTATGACATTTCCATCCTCATCAACAACAACTTCGGCCACATCATCTTTCATTACCTTAGTAACTGCCGCGATAGAATCATTTCCTTTGATGTTGATTAATTTAACGCCTTGGGTGGCACGTCCCATAACTCTTAAATCTTCGACAGCCATTCTAATCGTCAATCCAGATTTGTTGATAATCATCAAATCATCCGCATCAGTTACCGCGTTTATCGAAATCAATTTACCTGTTTTTTCAGTGATGTTCAATGTTTTAACTCCCTTTCCACCACGATTCGTGATTCTGTATTCGTCAAGGCTGGAACGTTTTCCATAACCATTTTCGGCAACGACTAGAATTTCACTGTTCATGTCATTGACAGTAACCATGCCAATAACTTCATCGGTATCATCTTTTAATGTAATTCCGCGAACTCCCGAAGCGGTTCTTCCCATTGGACGCGTTTTGGTTTCTTCAAAACGAACTAATTTTCCTGATTTCACGGCCAAAATAATTTGACTTTTACCGTCGGTCAATTTTGCTTCCAATAATTCATCGCCTTCCTTGATAGTAATTGCAGCAACACCATTAACTCTAGGTTTAGAATATTTCTCCAAAGAAGTTTTCTTAACTTGACCTTTTTTGGTCACCATAATAAGGTTATGGCTTTTAATATAGTCTTGGTCTTTTAAATCTTGTGTGCAAATAAATGCTTTTACCTTGTCGTCGCTTTCTATGTTGACCAAGTTTTGAATAGCCCTGCCTTTTGCAGTTTTGCTTCCTTCAGGAATTTCATAAACACGCATCCAGAAACATTTTCCTTTTTGGGTAAAGAACATCATGTATTGGTGATTGGTAGCCACAAACATATTTTCAAGGAAATCTTGATCTCTTGTTCCTGCACTTTTTTGTCCAACTCCTCCTCTATTTTGTGTTTTGTATTCCGATAAATTAGTACGTTTGATGTAACCTGCGTGCGAAATGGTAATTACCACATTTTCATCGGCAATTAAATCTTCGATGCTAACATCCCCACCAGAATATTCGATTAGCGAACGACGAGCATCTCCATATTTTTCACGGATTTCGATAAGTTCTTCCTTAATTAAAGCTATTCTCAAATTAATATCATCCAATAAAGCTTGTAAATGCTCTATTGTCTTCATAATTTCGTCATATTCTGCTCTTAATTTATCTTGCTCCAAACCTGTCAATTGACGCAAACGCATTTCGACAATCGCACGAGACTGAATATCCGATAATTTGAATCTTTCGATTAATTTTTCTCTGGCTTCTTCGGTATTTTTTGAGGCTTTGATTAATGCGATTACTTCATCAATATTATCCGAAGCAATAATTAAACCTTCCAAGATGTGCGCTCTTTCTCGTGCTTTTCGCAAATCAAACTGTGTTCTACGAACTACGACATCGTGACGGTGTTCAACAAAATAGTGAATCATATCTTTTAGATTCAACATTTGTGGACGCCCTTTTACCAATGCAATGTTGTTGACGCTGAATGAGGATTGTAATTGCGTAAACTTGTACAGCGTGTTCAAAACCACGTTTGGCGTGGCATCACGTTTCAAGATATAAACGATACGCATACCATTTCTATCCGATTCGTCACGAATATTGGCAATTCCTTCGATTTTTTTATCATTAACCAAATCAGCAGTACGCTTGATCATGTCTGCTTTGTTGACTTGGTATGGAATTTCGGTAACGATGATACATTCTCTGCCGTCAACTTCTTCAAAACCAACTTTGGCGCGCATAACAATACGCCCTCTACCCGTTTTAAATGCTTCGCGAACTCCCTCATAACCATATATGGTACCTCCAGTTGGAAAATCCGGGGCTTTAATATAAGTCATTAATTCGTCAATTTCAATTTCGTTGTTATCAATGTAGGCTAATGTCCCGTTGATAACTTCGGTAAGATTATGAGGAGGCATATTGGTAGCCATACCTACGGCAATTCCCGTTGCCCCATTTATTAATAAAGTTGGAACACGAGTTGGCATTACTTTTGGCTCATACAAAGTATCGTCAAAATTCAGCTGAAAGTCAACCGTTTCCTTTTCGATATCCGCCATAATTTCTTCCGAAATTTTGCGCATTCTTGCTTCGGTGTAACGCATTGCAGCTGGACTGTCACCATCAACAGAACCAAAGTTACCTTGGCCGTCGACCAATAAATAGCGTAAACTCCATTCCTGGGCCATACGAACCATCGCGTCATAAACCGAGGTGTCACCATGAGGGTGATACTTTCCTAAAACTTCTCCGACGATTCTCGCAGATTTTTTATGGGCAGATTTTGAAGTTACTCCTAGATCATACATTCCGTAAAGTACTCTTCGATGTACTGGTTTCAAGCCATCTCTAACATCAGGAAGTGCTCTTGATACAATTACCGACATCGAATAATCGATGTAAGCTGATTTCATTTCATCTTCAATGTTAATAGGAATTAACTTTTCTCCTTCAGACATAAGTTGTAATATTTAAAAAATTATTTTAGTTTCAAAACGTGCTAATATACACCTTTTTGATTTTTTTTAACACGTTTTTCATTTCTAATTTCAATGATTTATTAACAAATTCCACTTCTTTTTTCGTTAATAAATTAAGTGAAATTTAACATTTTTTTCATTGCTTTTTTGTCAAATAGCTGACATTCGTTTATAAAAGGAATGATTATTGTTTTTCAAACACTAATTCACTAAATTTACATTACAAATACAATATATTATGGATGATAATTTTTCGCCAAGAGTAAAAGATGTTATTACTTATAGCAAAGAGGAGGCCTTGCGATTAGGACATGACTTTATAGGTACCGAACACTTGATGTTAGGTATTTTAAGGGATGGCAACGGAAAAGCAATTGATATATTGAATAATTTGTCTGTAGATTTAGACCATTTACGTAGAAAAGTAGAGATTCTAAGCCCTGCCAGTCCTAATGTAGAAACCAACATTGAAAAGAAAAATCTACACCTTACCCGACAAGCAGAGCGTGCATTGAAAACCACTTTTCTTGAAGCAAAAGTGTTTCATAGCACTTCTATCAGCACAGCACATTTATTACTGTGTATTTTAAGAAATGAAAACGATCCAACAACCAAGCTATTGAATAAAATGAATATTGATTATGATGTAGCCAAAGAACAATATCTAAATATGACACCAACTGAAGAAGATTTTATAGAAAACTTGCCAAGAAACGACTCATACAACGAGGATTCAGGACAAGATGACAGTCTAAAAGAAGGAACTTTTAACAATCCAGCCAATAAATCAAATAAAAAATCCAAAACACCGGTGCTGGATAATTTTGGTAGAGATTTAACAGAAATGGCCGAAGAAGGGAAATTAGACCCTGTCGTGGGACGCGAAAAAGAAATTGAGCGTGTTTCCCAGATTTTGAGCCGACGCAAAAAGAACAATCCGCTTCTTATAGGAGAACCAGGAGTAGGAAAATCGGCTATTGCCGAAGGTCTTGCCTTGCGTATTATTCAAAAGAAAGTATCCCGAATATTATTCAATAAACGCGTGGTAACCCTTGATTTAGCTAGTCTTGTTGCGGGAACAAAATACCGTGGACAGTTTGAAGAGCGAATGAAGGCTGTGATGAATGAATTGGAAAAAAACAATGATATCATTCTTTTCATTGATGAAATTCACACCATTGTAGGTGCTGGCGGAGCCGCCGGTTCACTTGATGCTTCAAATATGTTTAAACCCGCCTTATCAAGAGGTGAAATTCAATGTATTGGAGCGACAACCCTTGATGAATACCGTCAATATATTGAAAAAGACGGAGCACTCGAAAGACGTTTTCAAAAAGTAATCATAGAACCAACTTCGGTTGAAGAAACCATTACAATCTTGAATAACATAAAAGACAAATATGAAGACCATCATAATGTAACCTATACTCCAGAGGCTATTGAAGCCTGTGTTAAGTTGACAAACAGATATATGTCAGAGCGTTTCTTGCCGGACAAAGCCATCGATGCTTTAGATGAAGCGGGTTCTAGAGTTCATATAATAAATATTGATGTTCCTAAACAAATTTTGGATTTGGAGCGAGAGCTGGAAGAAGTGCGTGAATTAAAAAATTCAGTCGTAAAAAAACAAAAATATGAAGAAGCGGCCAAACTTCGCGATGACGAAAAACGTATCGAAAAAGATTTAGCCATAGCCCAAGAACAATGGGAAGAAGATGCGAAAAATAATCGAATTGAAGTTACGGAAGACAATGTTGCCGACGTAGTTTCAATGATGACTGGAATTCCCGTAAATCGTATTGCCCAGACTGAAAGCAATAAACTAGCTAAATTACCTGAACTTATTGAAAACAAGGTTATTGGACAGCACGAAGCTGTAATGAAAATTTCTCGTGCCATTCAAAGAAATCGTGCTGGATTAAAAGATCCAAATCGACCAATTGGTTCCTTTATTTTCTTAGGACAAACCGGCGTTGGAAAAACCCAATTGGCAAAAGTTCTGGCAAAAGAATTATTCGATTCAGAAGATGCCTTGATTAGAATTGATATGAGCGAATATATGGAAAAATTTTCCATTTCACGATTAGTTGGAGCACCTCCAGGTTATGTGGGTTATGAAGAAGGCGGACAATTAACCGAAAAAGTGCGCCGTAAGCCCTATTGCGTGGTGCTTTTGGATGAAATTGAAAAAGCACATCCGGATGTTTTCAACATGCTCCTTCAAGTGTTGGACGATGGTTTCTTGACTGACAGTTTAGGAAGAAAAATTGATTTCAAGAACACCATCATTATTATGACATCGAATGTTGGCGCACGCCAATTGAAAGATTTTGGACAAGGCGTTGGTTTTGGCACTGCTGCCAAAGTAGCACAAGCCGACGAAAATTCGAAAAGTATTATAGAAAACGCCTTGAAGAAAACTTTCGCACCGGAATTCTTGAATAGAATTGATGATGTAATCGTGTTTAACACATTGGAAAAACACGATATTGATTTAATTATCGAAATAGAATTAAAAAAATTATATGATCGCGTAAAAGAATTGGGCTACCAATTAGTTCTTTCCGATAAAGCAAAAGCATTCATTGCAGAGAAGGGTTTTGACAGACAATTTGGCGCAAGACCACTAAAAAGAGCCATTCAAAAATATGTTGAAGATGCGCTTGCCGAAGAAATTATTACTTCTAAAATTGCTTCGGGTGACGAAATATTTATGGATTTGGACGATACTTCGCAAGAACTTGTCGTGAATGTGCACAAAGCTGAAAAACCTACTAATTAGTAGGTTTTTTTTGTTTCACTTTAACCGAATATTTAACCGTAATTTAATATCCATAATTCTTTATTTCAATATATATTTACACCCTATTTAATACTTTATAAATTCATTTATGCCACTTAACAAAATCATATTGGGTAGCGAGGAATGGTGTTCTTTCCCAGAATTAGGAATTCCTACCATCAAAGCGCGTGTCGATTCTGGTGCAAAAACATCAGCTTTACATGCCATTAACATTGCTCCATTTATTAAGGATGGCCAAAATTGGGTTAAATTTGACATCAATCCCATCCAAAACAATGTCAAAACAATAATCCATTGTGAAACTCCTTTAGTAGATAAAAGAGTAGTGAAAAGCTCCAGCGGTTTTAGAGAACAGCGCTACGTAATACAAACTTCATTGGATATTGGAAATTCAAAATGGCTCATTGAAATGACTTTGACCAATCGAGATTCAATGGGTTTTCGAATGTTATTGGGTCGTGAAGCCATGAGCGGAAGAGTTCTGGTCGACCCTGAGCAAAAATATCTTTTGGGACAACCCTCAACAGATAATTTAAAAGAACTTTATAAAAATTCCGAAAAGGCAAGTTCTGGTTTACGCATTGGACTCTTGGCAAGTAACCCGGAATTGTACAGCAACAAGCGAATTATGGAAGCTGGCGAAATGCGTGGTCATGAAATGCATTTTTTGAACATCAAGGAATGTTATATGAAACTGGATGCCAAAACCCCCGAAATTCATTATCGTGGCGGTATAATATTGAACCAATTTGATGCCATCATTCCGAGAATTCGGCCTAGTATTACTTTTTATGGTTGTGCCTTGACCCGACAATTCGAAGCTTTGAATGTGTATTGTTTAAATTCTTCAACAGCAATTACGCAATCGCGTGATAAATTATTCTCCTTACAATTGCTTTTGCAAAGCGGAATTGATATTCCAACAACCGGTTTTGCCAATTCGCCTTTGGATACCAATGATTTAATAAAAATGGTTGGCGGTTCTCCGTTAATCGTAAAATTACTCGAAGGAACCCAAGGAAAAGGAGTCGTTTTGGCAGAAACTAAAAAAGCTGCCGAGAGTGTTATCAATGCTTTCAAAAGTTTGAATGCCAATATTTTGGTACAAGAATTTATAAAAGAAGCCAACGGAAAAGATTTGCGTTTGTTTGTGGTCGATGGGAAAGTAGTTGCTGCCATCCAGCGTGAAGCAATGCCGGGTGAATTCCGAGCCAATATTCATCTTGGCGGAACGGCTTCGATTATAAAACCAACCTCCGAAGAGAAAAAAATTGCTATTCGTGCCGCCAAAGCAATGGATTTAAAAGTGGCTGGCGTCGATATTATCCGTTCTTCAAAAGGTCCATTATTGCTTGAAGTGAACTCATCGCCAGGGCTTGAAGGCATTGAGGGCGCCACAAACAAAGACATTGCCGGTGAAATGATTATCGCTATCGAAAAGAATTTTAAATTAAAATAATAATCTTATTTGGTATTTCTGGCAACTAGAAACTTTAAACAATAAAGTATGAATCCTTATTTTGATATTATTATTCGAAGCGCATCAGTATATCTTTTTATGCTTATTGCTTTGCGAATTTTTGGTAAGAAAGAATTATCCCAACTCAATACTTCCGACGTAATTTTAATATTATTGATAAGCAATTCGGTTCAAAATGCAATGGTGGGAAACAACACAAGTCTTTTAGGAGGTTTGGCAGCTGCTGTTGTACTTTTTATCATCAATTTTGCCTTAAAAAAATTGATGTTTAAGTCCAAAAGATTCAATGATTTTATGCAAGAAAAGCCAGAAATTTTAATTTACGACGGGAATTTGGATTTTAAAAAATTAAGTGAATTAAACATCACTTCCGATGAATTAAAAGAAGCGATGCGGGAACATGGTATTGAACATTTTACAAGTGTAAAACTTGCAATATTAGAGATTGATGGCAATATCAGCATTATTTCTGGTGAAAACAATCTTCGTCAAACCCATTATAAAAGAATAAAAAGAACAAAGAAATTGATAAGTTGAAATGGCTGATACTTTTTTTTTGTGATAAATTCTATAAAAATATAGTAAGAATATAGTAAACCGATGCTGCTAAAATAGCAGTAATTGGAATGGTCAAAACCCAAGCCCAAATCAGACTCACAGTCACACCCCAACGAACCGCCGAAACCCGTTTAGTTAATCCAACTCCAATGATGGAACCTGTAATGGTATGGGTCGTACTTACCGGTATTTTTAAATGTTCAGTAAAATATAAGGTCAAGGCTCCGGCAGTTTCGGCAGCAACACCTTCAAAAGGCGTCACTTTCGTGATTTTAGTTCCCATTGTTTTTACAATTTTCCAACCACCACTCAAAGTTCCGGCCGCAATTACAGTGTAACAGGCCAATGGTATCCATTGTGGTATTTGACCTGCGATTTCATCACCATTTACCCCTTTTGAAGGCAAGACAACATGTAGCCATGACGGTAAACTTTCCATGGCAACACCACTGGTATGAATATAAACAACAACCGCTGCGGCAATAATTCCCATTACTTTTTGAGAATCATTTCCACCATGTCCCAAGCTAAATGAAGCAGAAGAAATTAATTGCATTTTTCTAAGCCAAGCACTAGATTGAACTTGGTTTAAACTACTGAAAATCAAACAGAAAAAACTTATTGATAAAAGAATAAATGCCACTAAAAACCATTTAATATTATGTGGGTCACAAATAACACTCCAAAAAACAGAGTCAAAACGAGGTTCTTTAACATCATAAATTAGCTTACTTGAAACAAACCATATCGTCATTGCCATTATGGCAATTGTAAACAATTTTGGAACAATTCCTTTTTTGGAAGAGTGCAAAAGCCAAATGGATATAAGATAGGATACCACTAATCCTATCAATGGCGCCAAAACAATAAATGAAATAATTATTAAAACACCAGAGGGCATTCCGCCATCTTTTCCTGCTGTGTACCAGTTTACAATATCGAAGCCCATGTGATTTAAGCTGGCATGAGCAATTGCTGCTCCCGCAAAACCACCAATTAATGCGTGAGACGAACTTGAAGGAATTCCTTGCCACCAAGTAATTAAATTCCACATAATGGAGGCAATAACGCCTGCAAGAATTACAACCAAATTAATATGACTGGAATCAGCCGTTTTTGCAACACTATCAGCTACTCCAAAACCAAAAACCCAATAGGCCAAGAAATTGAAAAAAGCAGCCCAAAGTACCGCTTGAAAAGGAGAAAGCACCTTTGTGGCAACAACGGTAGCGATGGCATTCGCAGCATCATGAAACCCATTGATGTAATCAAAAATCAAAGACAAAACTATAATAACTATAAGTAGGGTAAATTCCATAAAAATAATTTCAGAGGAAACAGATTGATTTAAGAATGTTTTACAGAAATAGATTCTAAAACACTGGCAACGCTTTTGCATTTATCCGTCGCTGTTTCTAAAACTGATAATACTTCTTTGTATTTGATAATATTTTTTGCATCTGTTTCGTTTTCAAAAAGATCTGAAACCGCCTTATCATAAACACTATCTGATTTGCTTTCCAACTTATTTATTCTTAAACAAGCATCAGTAATATTTTTCATCTTTTTGAAATTTTTCAATTCTTTCACGGCAAAATCAATATTCTGACAAGCTTCAAGATTAATCTCGGTCAATTTTCTAATCGATTTGGTGATCTTGTCTACTTGATATAACCTCATTCTACTGGATGCGCCATGAAGATTATCGGCCACATTATCTATTGAAGTAATCAATGAATGAATATCTTCCCTGTCGAATGGAGTAATAAAATTTCTGCTCAATTCAAGATTAGTTTGACGTGTTATGTCTTCCCCTTTTTGCTCCAATTCATCTATTTTAGTAAAAAGGTCGTCTCTAACTTTCAAAGGAAGATTTACTGCTTCATGCAAAATTGAAGCTAATTGAACTAAATTAGCTGATGCTTCCTCAAAAAGAGGAAAGAATTTTTTGTCCTTTGGGACCAAAAATTGAAAGATACTGTTTATAGACATTTTGTTAATTTTAGAAAACAAATTTACTTTATTATTTTATGCAAATGTTAATTTATTCCCAACAAATCTTCTTCGATTTCAAAACTATTTAAAAAAGATACGGTTTTCTCAATATCATAATGCAAAATTCGATCTTCTTTTACCAACGGAACTTCCTCTCGGTACGCTTTTAAAAACATTTCGATAAAATCACTCGATTCCAATGGTCTTCTGTATTCAATTGCCTGCGAAGCATTCATTAATTCTATGGCCAAAATTCGTTCCAAATTATCCATGACCCGTAAGGCTTTCGTGGCCGCATTGGCTCCCATACTCACGTGGTCTTCTTGTCCATTGCTCGATATAATACTGTCCACACTCGCTGGCGTTGCCAATTGTTTGTTTTGACTGGCAATACTTGCCGCTGTGTATTGCGGAATCATCAGACCTGAATTCAATCCAGGATTATCGACCAAAAATGCAGGAAGATTTCGCAAACCCGAAATCAATTGAAAAGTTCTTCGTTCAGAAATACTTCCCAATTCAGCCAATGCAATTGCCATAAAATCCAATGCCAAAGCTAATGGTTGTCCGTGAAAATTGCCTCCGGAAATGATTTGGTCACTTTCGGTAAATATATTTGGATTGTCCGTCACCGAATTGATTTCGGTCTTGAAAACTTTTCGTACATAATCAATCGCATCTTTCGAAGCACCGTGAACCTGAGGAATACATCGAAAAGAATACGGATCCTGAACGTGAGTTTTTTCTTGACTGATAATTTCGCTTCCTTCGAGAAAACCTTTTACGCGATTTGCAGTTACAATTTGACCTTTATGCGGACGGATAAAATGAATCAACTCGTGAAAAGGTTCTATTCTTCCGTCGAATGCTTCCAAGGAAATTGTTCCAATTAAATCAGCCAAATAGGAAAACTTATTGGCTTTCATCAAAATATGCGTTCCATAAGCACTCATAAATTGTGTTCCGTTCAACAAAGCCAAGCCTTCCTTGGATTTTAATACAATGGGTTCCCAATTAAAATGTTTTAAAACTTCGCTGGAATGCACTTTTTTGCCTTCAAAATAGACTTCGCCTTCACCCAACAATGGCAATGATAAATGGGCTAATGGAGCCAAATCGCCAGAAGCGCCAAGCGAACCTTGGGTATAAACTATTGGAAGTACATCATTGTTGTAAAATTCAACCAATCGTTCCACCGTTTGCAGTTGAATTCCTGAATGTCCATAACTCAAGGATTGTATTTTGAGCAACAACATCAATTTGACAATCACTTTGGGCACTTCTTCACCCGTTCCGCAGGAATGCGATTTTACCAGATTTTCCTGAAGTTTCGATAAGTTTTCGTTAGAGATTTTAACGTTGCAAAGGGATCCAAAACCTGTATTGATGCCATAAATGGGTTTCGAATGTGAAGCCATTTTTTTGTCGAGATAATCCCTGCATTTTTGGATATTTACCTTGGCTTCATCGGATAATGCCAATGATTTATGATGCGAAATAATTTCTTGCAATGCTTCTAAAGAAAGTACTTCGGTACTTACATAATGTGTATTATCCATTTAGTGTTGGCTTTTGAGAGGTCAAAATTCAATAAATCAATATTAAAAAGCAACATTTTGACAGTAAAATATTTATATTCTTTTTTTTGTCTCCTATTTTTTAAAATATTCGTAAAAGCAAGACGGAAAATTTAGGTTTGTCCATAAAAACTATGATTTAGCAATTGATAGGTTTCAAGAAATGCAGATTCATTAATCTTTTGATAAAGCTAAATTATTTAAAATAGTACTCGATATTTTAAATATTAAAATTCTAAATTTACAACATAATTTTAATCAACTTTCATTAACAAGTAGGTAAAACTTGATAATAAAAGAGGATGAAGGTTTTTTAAAATTTGTTTGCTTAACACTGTCAAAATTAAATTTACAATATGGAGTTTTTTAAAATTATTAACGTACAAACTACAGAAAATCAATTACACGAATTACTCTCATTTGAAAATTTTAATTCATTAAATGAAAGTTTATTTATTCTTGATTATGACAATAATTCCGTTAATATCGGGGGTGTTTGGGGAGAATTCACCTTAAGTCGCGATCAAATAAGAGGAGGTGTTCGATTTGCTTTAGTAGAATGTCCCAATGCATTAACTTGGACTATAACAACTGGCTATCTTCCTGCCAAAGAGCAAATCGTATTGCATTTAACCATCAACCGAATGGAAATCGATCAAAATTTTATCGATGAATTAAATGAGTTTATAGACGATTGGGAACAGGGTCTCCTTCAATTTTTTAAAAATAAACCTGTTGAATTACTTAAAACAAATTCATAAGTTTTTTTTAGGAAAACCTTTGTTTTTTAGTCCAATTTGATTGTGACGTTGCAGTTTTACAACCACAATAAATCACTGCCATAAGAATTCATTCCCTACTGCAAAAAACTGGTTTTTGTGTCTTTTACTTTTTATTGGATTTCTTTATTAAAATGGATTTGAAAGTTTTTATTCCTTTAAAAATTGATAAACCCCTTGCCCATTAAAGTCGAAAGCAATAAATTTAGAATACAAATTTGGAATAACTGCACAAAAAAGGCTCCCCCGCAGTATTATTGTCTAACCCTATTTTCACAATAGTTACAATAAATTGCCTGTTTATTGGAATATAATAATATTTCATCTAATTGAGTAGCTATTTTTAAAATATTCGCAAAAACAGAATATAGGGTTTTGATTTTTTATAAAAAGCTGTACTTTTGAAAAATCAAAATGGTAAACAACAGCAAAACATATCAATCTTCGATAACAGCCCAAACTCGGGTTGCTTTTTCTGTTACATTTACCGCTACTACAACGACTACAACTACCCTTTAGGGGTATACATTTTACATATAATCCAGTTTTTGTACTTCTTTTCTAAATGAAGAGAGTTCATAGGTGTATAAAAAACATTCGCATTTTTAAAATAAAACAGACAAAATGAAAGTATTAAAATTTGGCGGAACTTCAGTAGCCAATGCGCAAAATATAAAACTCGTATTAGATATAGTTCTCAATAAAGCAAAACAGGAAAAATTGGTTGTTGTCGTTTCGGCTTTTACCAAAGTAACTGATTTGTTGGTTCTCGCTTCCCAAAAAGCAGCTTCAAATGACGAAAGTTTCAAAGAAGTTGTTGCTGAAATCGAGAAAAAACATTTGGATGCCATAAAGGAACTGATTCCCGTTAGCGAACAAAGCGGCTTGTTGAGTCACATCAAAAGAATCATCAATCACCTCGAAACGTTGTTGGACGGTTGTTTCCTTTTGGGCGAATTATCTCCAAGAACATCGGATACTATATTAAGTTTTGGAGAATTATTGTCTTCTTATATTATTGCCGAAGCATTAAAACAAAACCTGAAAAATAGCGGTTATAAAGACAGCCGAGAGTTAATCAAAACCAATAATCAATTCGGAAAAGCTGCGGTAAACTTTGAAATTACGAATCAATTGATTGCTGATTATTTCGCTTCGAATGATTCTCAGGTAGTGATTATGCCCGGTTTTATTGCCACTTCCCTCGATGGAATAAATACTACTTTAGGCCGTGGTGGTTCCGATTATTCAGCTGCAATTTTGGCTGGAGCCTTGGATGCGTCCGAATTGGAAATTTGGACCGATGTCAACGGAATGTTTACCGCCAATCCGAAAATTGTAAAACAAGCACAACCTATTGCTACAATTTCTTATCAAGAAGCAATGGAGTTGTCGCATTTTGGCGCCAAAGTTTTGTATCCGCCAACGATACAACCCGTTTTGAGAAAGAATATCCCCATTCTTATCAAAAACACTTTCGAGCCGGAAGCCGAAGGAACTCTTATTTCGAATAAAATTAATTCACAAACAAATCCGGTAAAAGGAATTAGCCATATTGACAACATTACATTAATTACCCTTGAAGGTTCGGGTATGATAGGCGTTGCCGGTTCTTCAAAAAGACTTTTTGAAGTATTGTCACACGAAAACATCAATGTAATTTTCATAACTCAGGCTTCATCCGAACATTCCATTTGTATTGGAATTCTAAATGCCGATGCAGAAAATGCAGAAAATGCCATCAATAAAGCCTTTGCCATAGAAATATCGCAAAACAAAATTGAGCATTGTATTGTCGAAAAAAATCTATGCATCATTGCATTGGTGGGCGAAAACATGAAAAACCACCAAGGATTAAGCGGCAGAATGTTTAGCACTTTAGGGAAAAATAATGTCAATATCAGGGCGATTGCACAAGGCGCCTCCGAAAGAAATATTTCGGCAGTGATTAATGAAAGAGACGTGAAAAAAGCACTGAATACGCTTCACGAAAACTTTTTTGAGGAAAACACAAAACAGTTGAATTTATTTGTAATGGGGGTTGGAAACGTAGGTGAAAAATTCATCGAACAAATCAATCAACAAAAGAAATTCCTGAAAGAAAATCTAAAAATAAACTTGAGGGTTGTGGCTGTGTCCAATTCCAGAAAAATGTATTTTGACGAAGACGGAATTCCTTTGAAAGAGTGGCAATCCTTATTGGAAAACGGAGAAACTGCCGACAAAGAAGCTTTTATTGCAAAAGTAAAATCACTCAATTTACGCAACAGTATTTTTGTGGATATCACCGCAAATCAAGGCGTTTCCGAAACCTACGAACAATATCTAAAACAGAATATTGCCGTGGTTACCTGTAATAAAATTGCCTGCTCATCGGCGTATGACAACTACAAAAAACTAAAAAATCTTTCCCGAAAATACAATGCCCCTTTCTTGTTCGAAACCAATGTTGGTGCTGGATTGCCCATCATTGATACTTTAAAACATTTGATAGCTTCAGGCGATAAAGTCAACAAAATTCAAGCTGTTTTATCAGGTAGTCTGAACTTTATTTTTAATAATTTTGACGAAAATAATTCTTTTCACGATGTGGTAAAAGAAGCTGGAGTCCAAGGATTTACAGAACCTGACCCGAAAATTGATTTAAGTGGAGTTGACGTTGCCAGAAAGATATTAATCCTGATACGAGAAAGCGGTTACAAAATGGAAATCGAAGATATTGCCAATAGATCTTTTATGCCGGCAGAATGTTTGGCAACAACAAATAACAAGGATTTTTTCAAATCATTGGCATCGAATGCAAGCCATTTTGAGAATTTATTAAAGGAGGCAAAAACAAAAGATTGTCGTTTGAAATATGTTGCCACTTTCGAAAACGGAAAAGCAAGCGTTGGACTGGAATTTATTCCAAGAGAAAGTCCTTTCTATAATTTGGAAGGAAAAGACAATATTGTCCAATTTTACACGGATCGTTATATCGACCAACCTTTATTGATAAAGGGTGCCGGTGCTGGTGCTGCGGTAACAGCATCCGGAATTTTTGCCGATGTGATTCGAATTGGAAACATTTAAAAAAGTATTCAGTGTTCAGTCGCAGTGTTCAGTTTAGAAACCGATAAAAACTTTGTGTCTTTGTGCCTTCGTGGCGAAAAACAATAAATTATGAATGAAATAAAAATATTTTGCCCTGCAACAATCGCTAATCTTTCCTGTGGATTTGATGTTCTGGGACTTTGCTTGACCACTGCGGGTGACGAAATGATTATTCGAAAATCCGATGTAAAAGGCGTTCGCATTACTAAAATCGTGGGAGCTGATTTGCCATTGGAAACCGAAAACAACGTAGCTGGTGTTGCTGCTTTAGCAATGTTGGAAGAATACGAAAGAGAATTTGCCCCGATAGCTATCGGGATTGAAATAGAAATCTACAAACACATCAAAGCCGGAAGCGGAATCGGAAGTAGTGCCGCTAGTTCTGCCGGAGCCGTTTTTGGAATTAACGAATTGCTTGGTCAACCTTTCACCCGAAAAGAATTGGTGAAATTTGCGATGCAGGGCGAAAAATTAGCCAGTGGCAACGCCCACGCTGACAATGTCGCCCCTTGCCTTTTGGGTGGTTTTACTTTGGTAAGATGTTCCAACCCATTGGATATCATCAAAATCGAAAGCCCAGAAGAATTGTATGCGACCGTCGTTCATCCTCAAATTGAGTTGAAAACTTCGGATGCGCGTTCGGTATTGAAACAAACCGTTTCCCTAAAAAGCGCGATTACACAATGGGGAAATGTGGGCGGATTAATAGCCGGACTTTATACCAAGGATTACGAATTGATTGGTCGTTCCTTACACGACGAAATCGTGGAACCGCTGCGAAGCGTTCTGATTCCCGGATTTGACTCGATCAAGAAAGCTGCATATGAAAATGGAGCATTGGGTTCCGGAATTTCAGGTTCTGGCCCATCCATTTTTGCTTTGAGCAAAGGAAAGGAAACCGCCGATAAAGTCGCCGCCGCCATGAGTGCCATATATGACGAAATAAAATTGCCTTATGAAATTCACGTTTCGAAAGTGAATGAAGAAGGAATAAGTATAATAAAATAACAATAAACCGATTGCTTTGCTTCATGCTTCGCAACGCCTCGCAATGACAATAAAATGAAATACTACAGTTTAAACCATAATGCACCCAAAGTTTCTTTTGAAGAAGCCGTAATACAAGGACTGGCAATCGACAAAGGATTGTATTTTCCGGAATCTATAACTCCATTAAATCCTGATTTTTTTTCAACTATCGAAAATTTGAGCAACGAAGAAATTGCTTTCGAAGCCATAAAGCAGTTTGTGGGAGACGAAATTCCAGACGAAACTTTAAAACAAATCATTGCCGAAACCTTGTGTTTCGATTTCCCGACTGTGAAAGTTGAGGATAGTATTTACGCACTGGAATTGTATCACGGGCCAACAATGGCTTTTAAGGATGTTGGCGCACGATTTATGTCACGTTGCTTGGCTTATTTTAACAAAGACAAAAAAGACAGTACAAACACGGTTCTCGTGGCGACTTCTGGCGATACCGGTGGCGCTGTTGCCAGTGGCTTTCTGGGCGTTCAAGGCGTGGAAGTTATCATTTTATATCCTTCGGAAAAAGTGAGCGACATTCAGGAACGACAATTGACGACTTTGGGTCAAAACATAAAAGCGCTTGAAGTGGATGGCGTTTTTGACGATTGCCAAGATATGGTCAAAAAAGCGTTTTTGGACGAAAGTCTAAAACATAAAAACCTGACTTCGGCTAACTCAATCAATATTGCGCGCTGGTTGCCTCAAATGTTCTATTTTTTCTTTGCTTACAAGCAACTGAAATCCCAAAATAAAGCGTTGGTTTTTTCTTGTCCGAGTGGCAATTTCGGGAATATTTGCGCCGGAATTATGGCGAAAAAATTAGGTTTGCCAATCGAACATTTTGTGGCTTCAACCAATGTGAATGATACCGTACCACGATTTTTAGAAAAAGGAAATTACGATCCAAAACCGTCCAAAGCAACGATTTCAAACGCAATGGACGTTGGGAATCCAAGCAATTTCATTCGCATCCAGGAAATGTACAACAACGATTTGGAGCAGTTCAAAAAGGATTTTTCTTCTTTTTCTTTTACCGATGCCGAAACTTTGAGCGCCATGAAATCTATCTATAAAGCAGATGGTTACATCGCAGAACCTCACGGTGCAGTGGGTTATTTGGGATTGAAAAAAGAATTGCAAAATCATAAAAATTCGATTGGAATTTTCTTGGAAACGGCACATCCCATCAAGTTTTTGGATGTGGTTGAACCGGCATTAAACATAAAACTTCCCATTCCTGCACAAATAGAAAGCGTGTTGCACAAAGAAAAAGTGAGCATAAAGATTAAGAGTTACGAAGAATTGAAAGCGTTTCTGGGATAAATAAAACTCTGATAAAAAAGATACTGCAGATTCGCAGATTTTATAACTTTTAAAATCTGCGAATCTGCGGTTTTTTTGTGCTTGTGGTACCAAACCAGATTGCTTAAATTTCACTTGCAAAGAAAACGCTACAATTTATTAAACTTAAACTTTTGTCCTCCAATCGATGCCTCATACATAAGTCCACCTTTCTGCATCGTGAACACCATAACACCATTAGTATACTTTACATTCGCTGAGGCACCTTCAGTCACGGCTACTGCCGAAGCTTGGGCGGCAAACTCGAATCGGCTATCTTTAAACCGTTCCAATTCCTCTTTAGACTCAAAAAATATTACCTCACGATACGCTTGTCCACCTGCCTGAAATCCTATGCTCAATTGCGACAACTTTGCCATACCTATTATATTGTTATGTACATAGACAACCCCGTTACCGGCTGCTCCACCAATGCCGATTCCTCCCTTGCCAACATTGGGAAAGATAACATAGCCGGACGCTTTTTCAAAAAGGCCTTTCATAAGGGGATCCTTTTTAATGAACTCAGCCTTTGCTGTATGGCTGTCAGCAATAATTTTATTCTTTTTAGCTCTAGATTGACCTAATATTGGCGTTGTATTAATTACACAGGCCATCACAATTACCAAAATAATTTTTAAATTTTTCATGTGTTCCATATATTTAATTGTTGTAAAATTTATTACTTTAAAGATAACACAAATTTCTTATATAACAATAAAAACATCTGATTATCAGTATCATAAATATTTGTTTTATCGATTTATAACGTAATTATACCCCGAACGCTCGGAGTGTGCTGTGAATGAATAACGACTGCGAGTGTTATTCAATGCTGTATAAAAGATGGAAGTAGGTCTTCCGCAATCGTTGTGCAAGCGAGGGTTGCAAACCACCTCTCGGTGCTGGAATAGTAATAGACTGGTATTGAACGGAAAGAGGAAAAGGCTAACCAGATTGGTCAGGTAAGAATAAGAGAGATGAACGCAAGTAAACCTTCGATGAAGTTGTGTGATATCGGAACATTTTGTCAAAAGCCTATTTTTCCGAGAATGGGTGATAATTATAGCGGGAACTTGCTTACTGGCTATAAGGCAAACGCAATAAAGGAGGCATGACTCTTATTCAGGCTTTTATACGGAACTCAGGAAGTCCTTGCTAGATGACAAGAGAACGGCACAAGTGGGAAGTACCCATAAGGCTTATAGTATCGATGCTAGTAAGGATGGCGGATGATGTTGTAGTAGCGATGAAACTTTTGTAATGAGAGTGGAGCCAAGAACATCAATCATACAGTTGTTGGTAGATTAACAACTTAAACATTTAAGGATGACTAATTTATTTACGACAGAATCAAAACAAATTCCGATAACCAAAAAGATGGTTAAGGAAGCATACTGCAAAGTAAATTCTAACAAAGGGAGTGCAGGAGTTGATAAAGAAAGCTTGGAAAAATTTCAAGAAAATTTACTCAACAATTTGTACAAAATTTGGAACAGAATGAGCTCGGGCAGTTATTTTTCTCAACCAGTCAAGGAGGTTGTCATTCCCAAAGCAGGCGGAGGCGAACGAAAGTTGGGCATCCCGACCATCAGCGACCGCATCGCCCAAGAGGTAGTTAAAACCTATCTTGAACCGAGGTTAGAAGCCGTATTTAGTAAAAACTCGTATGGCTATCGACCAGGCAAGAGCGCACACGATGCTTTGCAAAAGGTTAGAGAAAATGTAAGGCATTATTCTTGGGTTATCGATATGGACATCAAGGCCTTTTTTGACGAGGTAAATCACGAATTATTGCTCAAAGCAGTAGATAAACACGTTTCAGAAAAATGGGTGCGAATGTACATTGAGAGATGGTTGGTATGTCCCATTCAAACTTCAAAAGGCGAACTAATCCAGAAGAAAGGAGAAGGAACGCCACAAGGAGGCGTTATAAGTCCGTTACTGGCTAATCTATTTTTGCATTATGTTTTAGACAAATGGCTTGAAAAAGAATATCCACAATTATCATTTGTAAGATATGCAGATGATGTGATTGTGCATTGTCACAGCGAAAGTCAAAGTCAGGAAGTATTAAAAGCAATTAAGAATAGATTAGAAAAGTGTAAACTGCGATTAAGCGAGCAAAAGACTAAAATAGTTCATTGTCAGGCTTATAATAGAACTAGGCATAAGAATTATCCAAAGAAATTTGACTTTTTAGGCTTTACTTTCAAACCTAGACCCAAAGCCACAAAAGAGGGCAGGATGTTTTTAGGTTATGATTGTGAGATAAGTCAGAAATCACAAACACGGATAGTCCAAAAGTGGAAAGACCTAAAGTTTCATAAGCAAAGTAACATAGTAATACAAGATATTGCCAACAAACTTCGTTTACAAACAATAGGAATTGCTCGGTATTATGGCTATTTTAAAGTTTGGACAGTGCAACGATTATTTAGGAATTTGGAAAATCGATTAGCAAAATGGGTAAGGAATAAATATAAGTCGATGAAGAGTAGTTATAGTAAAGCATACAAGTGGCTAAAGTCAATAAGAATTGATTATCCAACATTGTTTTACCATTGGCAACTCTTTAAAACAATATGATTCGTATGATAAGAGCCGTATGAAGCGAGAGTTTCACGTACGGTTCTGTGAGAGGCTTGAGATGAAATACTCTTGCCTACTTGACTATATAAAGCGGAAACGCCACTCATTTCCTCAGAGGGAAGACACAAACAACAACTGCAATGAAATGCCATTTTGTTGTCCTTTTTTTTACCTTTGAACAATTGGTCAATGTGTTTTAAAAGTGAGGTTAAAAATAGGATGCTTTAACTTATTCTGGCAATTCACATTCCTTTAAAAAAATCAAAGCCAGAACCCAGGAATATATATTACTTATGATTACAAAAGCAACACTAGAAGACGTTTCAACCTTAAATAAATTGATAAATTCAGCCTATCGGGGTGAATCCTCCAAAAAAGGATGGACCACCGAAGCCAACCTATTAGAAGGAAGCAGAACCACCGAAAAAGAACTAACTGAAATCATTCAAGACCAAAAAAACACCATTCTAAAATTTACGGAGAATAACCGAATTATAGGTTCTGTATTGTTAATTGAAAAAGAGCATCAATTGTATCTAGGAATGCTAACGGTTTCACCAGAATTGCAAAATAGTGGTGTTGGAAAAAAATTGTTGCAACAGGCTGAAATTCACGCTTCGGCATTAGGCTTAACTAAAATTATTATGACAGTGATTTCAGTTCGTGAGGAACTTATTTCTTGGTACAAACGCAACGGTTATGTAGCTACGGGAGCAAGAGAACCATTCCCGGTGGGCGACGTTCATATTCCAATCTCCAATCACCCTTTGGAATTTATCGTATTAGAAAAAAGGATTCAATAGTTGTCAAAAAAACCTTTGTCAAAGTTTTGGACAAAGGTTAGAATTTTAAATCTATTTCACCCATTTAAACTCAAATACACTTTTCCAAAATTTGTTGATTTTTTGTTTGACGGGTTTATTATTTAAAAACCTGGGTACAATTATAATTTTATCCCGTAGGGATTACATATTGGTAGCTTTATCGAGTATTCCTGACATTTGTCCCGTCAGGGACTAAACCAATTTAGAGTAAATATATAGTCCCTGACGAGAGAAAATAAAAGAATCGCATTTTTTTTCTACCAACATAAAATCCATACGTAAAAATAAATCATTGAAAATCAAATAATTAGATTGATTATTGTTATTGTTTTTTTGAATTAGGTTTGAATTTTATTTATCTTTACTATTACAATTGCAGTACTATAAAATTGTAATTACTTATGCATCCTCATTCAAAAAAGAACTTGAAAGATAATTTAAATAGGATATATCATGAATGAAGTAATCAAAACAATATACGAAAGAAGAGCTGTTCGTAAATATACTGACCAAACTGTAAACACAGCCATTATCGAAAAATTATTGGATGCAGGAAGAATGGCACCTTCGGCAATTAATAAACAACCATGGAAATTTTATATTGTCACTTCAAAAGAAGATATTAAATTATTTTCCGGCGAAATTGCTAAAGAAGGCATGAAAAGTATAACCGATATGAGCTTAAAAAAAGTGGCTAAAGCAGTAGTTTCGGGTATAACACACTTATCCCATGGCATTGATTTTCTAACAACCAAAGACCCTGTTTTTTATGGAGCTCCTGTAGTTATTTTTATAACTTCTCCAAAAGAAAACGAATGGGCAGGTCTTGATATCGGCATGTGTTCCCAAAACATAATGTTAGCGGCGAAATCTTTAGGTTTAGATAGTTGCCCGATTGGTTTTGGGAAATTTGTCGAAAAAACCAAAGATTATTCAAAACTGAATATACCCGAAACTGAACAAGTACAAATTGCAATTATCATTGGATATGGAAAAGAAAATCCTGAAATTCATGAAAGAAAAAAAGATAATGTTTTTTGGGTATGATCAAATAAGAGAGAATTGAAATAGGAAGCAATTGGCGGATAAGAACAATATAACAAGAAGTGCTAATCCATATTCTCCAAACTCAAATATGCTTTTCCAATATTCGCAATAATATCCGAAGCTATAAACGACTGATAGCCTGTTTCGGGTAAGGCGATGTCGGCAGTCAATCCGTGGAGGTAAACGCCGAGAACGGCAGCGTCAATGGGTTCGTAAGATTGTGCGAGCAAACTCGTAATCATTCCCGTTAAAACGTCTCCGGTTCCGGCTGTTGCCAAGGCGGCGTTTCCTGTCGTATTTTCGTAAATGGTTTCGCCGTCAATGATGAAGGTTGGCGCGCCTTTCATCACGATTATTAGATGATGCAGGGTAGAAAAAGCGATAGTTTTTTCGAATTTCTCGGCATTTGAATTCCATTTTCCAATGAGTCGTTCCAATTCTTTTGGGTGTGGCGTGAGAATGGTTTTATCGGGTAACAACGAAATCCATTGCTTGTTTTGGGAGAGAATATTCAGCGCATCAGCATCGATGACCAAAGGCGTTTTGTCATTGACCAGAAATTCGTGAAGCGCATTTTGGGTTTCCAACTCCTGCCCGATTCCGGGTCCAATTCCGATGGCTTGCGGCATAAAATCGAATTCAATTTTCGAAATGTATTCTTCCTCAACATCCGTTACAACCATCACTTCCGGATTGGCAGTTTGCAGGATTTCATACCCACATCGCGGAATAAACGCCGTGACCAACCCGCAGCCGGTTTTCAAACAAGCCTTGGAGGATAAAGCCATCGCTCCTATTTTGCCATAACTGCCGCCTATTAACAAGGCGTGTCCTTGAATGCCTTTGTGGGTGTGTTTGTCAATGGGCTTGTACCGTTTGAGGATTGCTGTCTTGTGGATGTGAATTGGATTTTTCATTGCGTTTGTTTGCATAAAGTTACAAATTTTAAATGATTGTCCGTTTTTGACGCTATTCTATTTTTCGCTGCAGATTATATTGATTATTTTAAGGTTTTCCCCACCTAATGCAACTTGTTAATAACTAATGATTTATTATTTGTATTAATTAGTTTTATGTAAGTAAAATCACTAGTTTTGATTGACTATTGATGTAACAGTTCAATAACGTAAAGATGTTACTATTTTAGGTGGATTGGAGCTATTGTATAGCGTATATATACGAGTTGGCGGTCAGTTTGGAGAACCGAAACTACTATCAGATTTTTTTGAATAATAATAAAGCCTAGATAAAATGTTTGAAAGCATAATAAATTGGATAATGGTTAACAAAGATTCGTTAATAAGTAACGTTTTAGTTAGTTCGGCATTTTTAGGAATTGGTAGATTATGGATTCTGAAAAGAAAAATTCCAAAAATACTAAAAACACTCAAAAATATTAAAGTTATAAAATATTTAGGGTTTATAGTTGTATATATCTTACCACTTGGTACAATTGTTTGGATGATTGTTGACAAAACAAACGAACCAACTTTTAAAAACATCGCTTTATTCATAATAATTTGTGTTACTTTAGTTTATAATATTTTAATGAATAGTATTATTTCTATTTACGAACTGATGCATCAAATAATCGAAGCTAATTCAAAAAAGTTTTCTGAAATTGATTCGTACGCAGGAAGAGTAAATTCAGCAATAAAAGAAATTAGAAAAGAATAAAACAGAACCGCCAACAGCTGTTTTGAGCTAGCTGGAATTTAGTGGAATTATTGTTTCGCATCATAATTCTGCAAAACCAAAAACTGAAAGGTTACTAATTTTCAGCCATCTCAAAGCAGCGTAGACATTAGCAGAAATCTTAGAACTCAGCATAAAAATGATATGAATTGGAAAAAAATTAATGAAATTTTAAATCTATCTGATAAATCAGAAATTTATTATAATTCTGGTTTTAAATTATGGCAAGAAAATTTTTTGGATCCCGACCCCGCGGATTTGCAATCCGTGCCCATAATCACAAGAAAAAACAAAAAAGCCCCACAATCCTTAACTTATTGTGGGGCTTTTTGATTGTAAGATGGCTCCCGTTCCTCGCAATGACAGATTGCAAGAAGCGGGACATGAGCGAAGCGAACTGGCGAAGCAAATAGCTCCCAAAAACACTTTGCCACTCAAAATAAAATCAATAAATTAGCCACTTCAATTTTTACACAAAACCTACAATGAAAAATACTGCGCTTACGCACATACACGAGAGTTTGGGAGCCAAAATGCTTCCGTTTGCCGGATACAATATGCCTATTTTATATGAAGGCGTGAATGCTGAACACGAAGTGGTTCGCAACAGCGTGGGCGTTTTTGACGTTTCCCATATGGGCGAATTCCTGTTGACGGGACCCAATGCCTTGGCCTTGATTCAGAAAGTGACTTCGAATGATGCGTCGACTTTGACAATTGGCAGAGCGCAATATTCTTGTTTACCCAACAATGACGGTGGTATCGTTGACGATTTGATTGTTTACAAAATGAAAGACGAGCAATATTTATTGGTCGTAAATGCTTCGAATATTGATAAAGATTGGGATTGGATTTCTTCGCACAATGATTTGGGCGTGGATATGAAAAACCTTTCGGAGGATTATTCTTTATTGGCGATACAAGGACCCAAAGCGGTTGAAGCGATGCAATCGTTATCTTCCATCGATTTGTCGGCGATTCAATATTATCATTTTGAAGTGGCTGATTTTGCGGGAATCGACAACGTGATCATCTCGGCTACGGGTTATACCGGTTCCGGAGGTTTCGAGATTTATTGCAAAAATTCGGAAGTAGAAACTATTTGGAATAAAGTTTTTGAAGCTGGTGCTGCCTTTGGAATCAAACCAATTGGTCTTGCCGCTCGGGATACTTTGCGTTTGGAAATGGGATTTTGCTTGTACGGAAATGACATCAACGACACCACTTCTCCATTGGAAGCAGGTTTGGGTTGGATCACCAAATTCACCAAGGAATTCACCAATTCCGAGAACTTGAAAAAGCAAAAAGAAGCAGGTGTTTCCAAAAAATTAGTGGCTTTCGAAATGCAGGAACGTTCGGTTCCAAGACACGATTATGAAATTGTGGATGCATCGGGAAATCACATAGGAATCGTAACTTCGGGAACGATGTCGCCATCAATGAATGTTGGAATTGGATTGGGATACGTGACTACAGAAAACAGTGCCATTGGAAGCGAAATTTTCATCAGAATCCGAAAAAATGATGTTCCTGCTAAAGTGGTAAAATTGCCTTTTTACAAGAAATAAAATCATTTGGAAAAATAACTAATAACTGTATTTTTGCAGTTCAAAATATAATCAGAAATGGGAAGAGCGTTCGAATTTAGAAAAGGAAGAAAAATGAAACGTTGGTCGGCAATGGCCAAAGCATTTACCAGAATTGGGAAAGATATTGTAATGGCTGTGAAGGAAGGTGGACCAAATCCCGATGCGAATTCAAGATTAAGAGCCGTTATCCAGAATTCAAAGGCAGTAAATATGCCCAAAGAAAATGTGGAACGCGCCATTAAAAAAGCAACCGACAAAGATACCGCCAACTATAAAGAAGTTTTATTTGAAGGTTATGCACCACACGGAATCGCACTTCTGGTTGAAACTGCCACCGACAACAACAACAGAACTGTTGCTAACGTGAGAAGCTATTTCAACAAATGCAACGGAACTATGGGAACGCAAGGTTCAGTAGAATTTATGTTTGACCATACGTGTAACTTTAGAATTCCTGCCAATGGAATTGATCCTGAAGAACTGGAATTGGAATTAATCGATTTTGGTGCCGAAGAGGTTTTTGAAGACGAAGACGGAATTTTGATCTACGCGCCTTTTGAAAGTTTTGGTACCATCCAAAAAGAATTGGAAAACCGAAAATTGGAAATCCTTTCTTCCGGTTTTGAAAGAATTCCACAAATCACAAAAAAACTGACTGAAGCCGAAGCTGCCGACGTGGAGAAACTAATCGAAAAATTGGAAGAAGACGAAGACGTGATGAACGTGTATCATACGATGGAAGAATAGAACCAAATTACATAGTTAGATTGCATAAAAAAACTCCATTCGCTAAAACGAGTGGAGTTTTTTTATCTTGGTACCTTGTACTAAATACTTGAGCCCTTACTTTATAAATTCAATTTTTTGCGCTTCTTCTTCATTGATACTGTCAAAGAAACCTTGTTCGTTCATCCAGTCATCGCTGAATACTTTGCTCATATAACGGGAACCGTGGTCAGGGAAAATGGCAATTACATTACTGTTTTCATCAAACTCTCCTTCTTCGGAATATTGTTTAATGGCTTGAAGAACCGCTCCAGAAGTATAACCTACAAACAAACCTTCTCTTCTTGCTAATTCTCTAGTTGCGTGCGCACTTTCTTCATCGGTAACTTTTATGAATTTATCGATAACATCGAAATCAGTAGCTGATGGAATCAAATTTTTTCCCAATCCTTCAATTCTATAAGGGTAAATTTCGTTGTTGTCGAACTCTTTTGTTTCGTGGTATTTTTTTAATACAGAACCAAATGCATCAACACCTAAAATCCTAATATTTGGATTTTGTTCTTTCAGGTATTTCGCAGTTCCAGAAATGGTTCCACCTGTTCCGCTACAAGCGATAAGATGCGTGATTTTACCGTTTGTCTGTTCCCAAATTTCCGGTCCTGTCGATTTATAATGCGCATCAACATTCAGTTGATTAAAGTATTGATTGATATAAACAGACCCTTTGGTCTCCTCATGTAATCGCTTGGCAACATTGTAATAAGAACGCTCATCATCAGCAGAAACGTGCGCTGGACAAACATATACTTTTGCTCCTAAACTACGAAGCATATCAATCTTGTCTTTAGAGGATTTTGAACTTACCGCCAAAATACAGTTATAACCTTTGATAATACTTACCATCGCTAAACTAAAGCCGGTATTTCCGGAAGTGGTTTCTATAATGGTATCACCAGGAGAAAGAATTCCCTTCTTTTCGGCTTCTTCAATTATGAATAAAGCTATTCTATCTTTGGTGGAATGACCAGGATTAAAAGCTTCTACTTTTGCGTAAAAATTTCCTTTTAATTCTTCGGTAACTCTATTTAGTTTAATAAGTGGTGTATTACCTATTAATTCTAAAATATTATTATAAGCGTTAATTTCTTCTTTCATAAAAAAATAGTTAATCAAGGACACTTTTTAATTTAACCTAAAATCCTTGCAAATTTAACAAAAAATTTTGAATTATTTTTCAATTTTTTCTAAATCTAACAAAAAACTGAATTCTTTTGCCAGTTCTTTAATTGCTTCAAACCTTCCCGAAGCACCTCCATGTCCTGCATCCATATTTGTGTCGAGAAATAAAATTGAATTATCTGTTTTCATACTTCTTAATTTAGCCACCCATTTAGCTGGCTCCCAGTACTGTACCTGTGAATCGTGCAAACCTGTCGCAATATACATATTGGGATAATTTTGTTTTTTGATATTATCATAAGGCGAGTAGGATGCCATATATTTGAAATATTTTTTAACATTTGGATTTCCCCATTCATCATATTCTCCAGTTGTTAATGGTATGGTTTCGTCCAGCATTGTCGTAATTACATCTACAAATGGAACTTGTGCAATGATTCCGTTATATAATTCTGGCGCTAAATTCACTATTACCCCCATCAATAATCCACCAGCAGAACCACCTTCGGCATACAAATGTTCTGGGGAAGTGTATTTTTGGTCAATTAGGAATTTGGAACAATCTATAAAATCAGTAAAAGTATTTTTCTTTTTCAACAATTTTCCGTGTTCATACCAATGCCTTCCCAAATCTTCTCCGCCTCGAATGTGCGCTACTGCGAAAATAAATCCTCTATCGAGCAACGTCAATCGGGTTGAGGAAAAAGTAGCGTCCATAGAATGTCCATACGAACCATAAGCATACAATAACAATGGATTCTTGCCGTCTTTTTTCAATCCTTTTCTGTAAACCATCGAAATAGGAATCTGCGTTCCATCTTTTCCGGTTGCCCAAAGTCGTTCTTCTGTGTAATTATTTTTGTCGAATTTTCCGCCAAGAACCTCTTGCTCTTTTTTGATTTCCTTAATTTTTGTTTTCATATTGAAATCAATAACAGAAGCAGGCGTTGCCATCGATTGATATGCATAACGCAAAATATCAGTCTCAAAATCCACGTTGGTTGTCGTGTAAGCCGTGTAAGTTTCGCTTTCGAAAGGTAAATAATATTCTCCTTCTCCACTCCAAGGCATTATGCGGATTTTATTCAACCCATTGAAACGTTCTTCGACTACCAAAAAGTTTTTGAAAATTTCGATGTCTTCCAACAAAACATCATCTCTATGCGGAATAACTTCAGTCCAATTTTCCTTGGAAGTTGCTGTTTCTAAAGTTTTCATCAACTTGAAATTCGTTGCTTTGTCCTTATTGGTCAAAATATAAAAACTATCGCCGTAATGATTGATGCTATATTCCAAACCTCGAACACGCTTTTGAAAAATCCTGAATTTTCCGTCGGGATTGTCGGCTTCCAATATTCGATATTCGGTTGTTAATGTGCTTTCAGCTTCAATCGCCAAATATTTTCTGGACTTAGATTTAGCAATTTCGACATTAAAAGTTTCATCTTTTTCATAATAAACCAATACATCGTCGGCTTGATTTGCTCCTAATTTATGTTTGAAAATTTTATCCGAACGCAAAGTGGTTTCATCCTGGCCAGAATAAAAAACAGTCTTGTTATCATTTGCCCATACCGCACTTCCGGTAACTTTCTCGATTTTATCAGAAAGGATTTTACCCGTTTCCAAGTTTTTTATTTGAATGGTATAAATCCTTCTTCCAACGGTATCCACAGAAAAACTGGCCAATTTATTGTCCGGGCTAATACTTAAACCTCCCAGTTGGAAATAAGAATGTCCTTTGGCCAATTTATTACAATCGAACAAAATTTCTTCTTTTGCCGAAAGGCTTTCTTTTTTTCTGGAATAAATGGGATAATTTTTTCCTTTTTCAAAACGGGTGATGTAGTAATAACCGTTGTATAAATAAGGTACTGATTCGTCGTCTTCCTTGATCCTGCCCTTCATTTCTTCAAACAATTCCTTTTGAAAGGCCTTGGTATGCGCAGTCATTTTTTTGTAATAGGCATTCTCCTTCTTGAGATAATCAATGACTTCAGGGTTTTCTCTGTCATTGAGCCAAAAATAATTGTCAATTCTCGCCTCACCGAATTTCTCCAGTGTTTTAGGGATTATTTTGGCAACTGGAGGTTTTATTTTTTCTGGCATATTTTGAGCTTTCAATTTATTGAAGATAATACAAAAATAGTACAAAGACTTCTTAGAATGAATCTATTTATCATTAAAAATTTAATTGAATATAACACTGCAATATAGTAATTTTGCATTACAAATTTTTAAAATTATACAAATGGATTTAATGGGAATGATGGGTAAATTGAAAGAAACCCAACGAAAAATAGAAGAAACAAAAAAAAGGTTGGATTCTGTTTTAATTGACGAACAAAGCAATGACGGTTTATTGAAGGTTACTTTGACAGCCAATGGAAAAATAAAATCCATCTCGATTGACAATGCCTTATTGGAAGACAAAGACCAACTGGAAGATTATTTGATAGTAACGTTAAACAAAGCCATCGAAAAAGCGGCTAAAGTAAATCAAGCCGAATTGGATGCTGTCGCAAAAGTCGATATGCCAATGATTCCAGGACTGGACGAAATGTTTAAATAACGTTTTTGAACCAAAAAATAAACCGTAAAGTAACCTATTAACCTGAATTCGATTAATATTA
>DHXP01000029.1:0-257 GCA_002413745.1 Flavobacterium sp. UBA5153
ATTAGCTGTTGTTGTTGCCACGCTGGTCAGGGTGTAGTTGCCAGCATCTGTGCCAGCCAGGGTTGCGCCTGTCAGGGTAACTGTTTTGTCGACACCTACGGTTCTGGTGTCGAAAGTAGCTGTTCCACCGGATAATGTTACAGCATCAGGGGTGATTACGCCAACGAGTGCACGGTCTGAAGCTGCGGCACTGGTATTACCGTCAAAAGTCTTGTTGCTTGAAGCAAAGGTGCCGGAGATACCAAGCGGTGTGATAT
>DHXP01000029.1:483-32041 GCA_002413745.1 Flavobacterium sp. UBA5153
GGTTACGGTTTTGCCGTCACCTATGGTTCTGGAGTCGAAAGTAGCTGTTCCGCCAGTTAAACTTAAATCGTCTCCTGCAAATACAACCGCTACAGAGCGAGAACCTGTCATTACAACCGCACTGTTATTGCTGTCATAAACTTTATTGTCTGCCGCGAACGAACCTATAACATCAAACTTGGTGATGACACCAGTTGTTGCAAGGTTGGCCATACTGTAGTTGGCAGCAAGTCCGGTTCCGTCTGCAAGTGTATAGGATATGGCAGTGGCTTTTCCCGTACCCACATTGGCATCGGCAAAATTGCTGGCCGATGGAGTTATGATTAAAGTTTCAGTTCCTATCAAGCCGCTAACGGTTCCTAGTGATACTGTACCTGTAACGGCTGAACCATTATAAACTTTCGGTGCAACTGTTGTTGCAGCGGTTAGAGCGACCTTGTTTATAGTCAAAGTTACCAGTGCCCTAGTGGCACTTACACAACCAGTGGTTGTATTTCTAGCTTCTGCATAAGCAGAATAAGTGCCTGCATTGGTTCCTGTAGGTGCGGTTGTAGTTGTCGTACCTGTAGCAGCAGCATACCAGTCAACCGTTTCCCCTATTCCTACAGTTGCGGTAGCCATTTTTGCTACCCCATTATAGGTATATGTATTAGTATCAGTCACTGGAGCAACTGGATTGGCACAAGAACCATTTGTAACAGTCACTTTACCAGTTGCTGTGGTGAAGTAATTTGGATTTATGTGGGCTGCTCCTGAACCAGTACCTCCCCAAGTGCCTGCTACTGTACCCGCACCACCTAGGGAGAGGTTATTGGCAGTATGGCTTAAAGTACCAAGATTTACAGATGTTCCCGAAGCAATCGAAAGATTATTGAAATTAGTGAATGCAGAACCTCCAATGTTTTGCGTTGAACCACCGTTAAATAAAATAGTGCTTGAACCTGGAGTAAATGTTCCGCTGTTTGACCAATTACCCTTAATATTGAGTGTTTGCGCACCTGATAAAGTTAATGGTGCACTACTATTTATGGTAACATTTCCGTTTATCGTTCGGGTAGCGCCAAGTGTCCAGGTTTTTGTGCCTGTATTTGTAATTATAAGATTATTGTAATCCCTATCTGTGACCGCTTGGGTTGCGTTAAGATAATACTCAACAGTACCATTGGTATTAATACTTGATGTTGCCCATGCACCACCTGCCTGTGTAACCAACGAAGCATTTGCTACAGGCCCTAAACCTAAAGCATCAACAGTACGAATTTTTCCTGTTGAGCCCATGGTTAATGTAGTAGTTCCTGACGTAGCGCTTCGAATCAATCCTGATGATGAACTGAAATCCAACGTGCCATTCACCGTAAGTTCTGACCCCGAGCCTAGTGTCATTTGCATACCAGCTTCATCAAAGGTAACCCCTGAATTTATTGTGACGTCTCCATTAACAGTAGTTGCTGCCTGCATCGTTTTTGCACCAGTGCCTGAAAAACTTAAATTATTATATGTTGCGGCCAGAATTGTTTGTGCTGCGCCTTTATACTCAACAGTACCAGTTCCCGGTGTAAATGTTGAACTGCTTCCCCAAACAAAATTACCGCCAATTTTAAGTGTTCCGATATCTGAGAATTTTATTTGAGCATTTGAATTATTTGACGGATTGGCCACATTACCTGTTAAATCGACTGTACCAGTTGAAATCGATAAAATGCCTTTTCTACCTGTTCCTCCATTTGCACCATCTATACTAACATTTCCTACCACATTAAGTATTCCCGCACCAACATCAAGATTATTTGTGATACCGTTAGCACCAGGTGCATTTATAGTTACGTTCCCTGAAACAGATAAAGTAATTCCAGAATTGATTTGGAGTTTAGTGTTACTACTTCCACCTGCAAGAGTAATTGACTTGGCTGAACTGTTATCTGAAACGGTAACAGTCGCCCCTACGGCAATTATTACATCGTCAGTAGCAAGCGGTATATTTCCTCCAACCCAAGTTCCTCCGTCATTCCAATTACCCCCAGGACCTGTTGATGTAATTGTAGGATCTGTAAATTCAGTCCATACATTTTCACCTGAAGATTGCCCAATAGCAGTGGCTCTTAATAATTTTCCCAAACAATGAGTTAAACTCACCTGCCAGGTAGTTACAAAGTTTCCGCTTGCATCAGCCGTTACATTCCAGGGTTGATGTTCCACTCCGGCAGTATCAACAGGATAAATGTCAGAATGCAACACTTGTATTGATACCGTTTCACCAGGTTGAAAACCACTCCCTGTAAAGGTTGCAGTTGTTCCCGGCAAATAATCTGGCCGGTCTGAAGTTATTGCAGCCTGCCCAAAAGCGGCACTCGCAAAAAACAAATTGGCTATTACAAATACAACAGCGAAGATTCCGGATTTACGTAGAAATGTTTTCATAAAAATAATGATTTACTTTAATAAATAACGAATGTGATAAGTCAACTTAAAAAATGTAAAATCAATAGAATTTGGGATTCCTATTGTAACGAAATTATGCAATTATTCTACTTTAGAAAAAGTCTTCGAAGTTGTTTGTAGGTTAAACAAAACTTTAGAATAATTGTGAAATATTTATGAATTATGAGTCTAAGCTATATAATTCCGAAAACATAATTAACTTTTTTTTAATATATTCGATGAAGATGTTTAAAAAAACCATGAACTACACATTTTTACGCTTATTTAGATTTATTATACCTTTTTTAACTCGAATCCAGTTATTAATGTTTTCATTTTAAGTCATTTAAAAAATATGCGTCGTTAAAAGTTAACAATTCAGAAATACAACTTTGCCCACTTTAATCCAAAATAAATGGGAACTTGTTGAAAATATTTCCTAATTTGAATTTATAAAACCATCCAAAGCCTTATTTTTGCGCTATGGCAAAGAAAAATACAGACAAAATCGTTTTCGATCATATAAAAGTCCTTGATGCTGGTGCAAAAGGCGTTTCGGTGGCAAAAGCCCCGGACGGAAAAGTAATCTTCATTCCCAATGTCGTTCCCGGTGACGTGGTCGACGTGCAAACTTTCAAAAAGCGCAAAGCGTATTATGAAGGGAAAGCCGTACGATTTCACGAATATTCAGAACATCGAATCGAACCGGTTTGCGAACATTTTGGTGTTTGTGGCGGTTGCAAATGGCAGAACATGAAATACAGCCAGCAATTGTACTACAAGCAAAATGAAGTCAAAAACCATTTGCAGCGCATCGGAAAAGTGGAACTTCCCGAGTTTGAACCGATTCTTGGTTCGGAAAAACAGTTTTTCTACAGAAACAAAATGGAGTTTTCGTTTTCGAACAGTCGTTGGCTTACCGAAAAGGAAATTGACAGCACCGAAGATTTGGGGAACCGAAATGCCCTTGGTTTCCATATTCCGAAAATGTGGGACAAAATCCTGGACATCAACAAATGTCATTTGCAGGAAGATCCTTCGAATGCGATTCGCAACGCCATTCGGGCTTTCGCCAATGAAAATAACCTCACTTTTTTCAATCCCAGAAATCACGAAGGCTTGCTTAGAACCTTGATGATGCGTACAGCTTCGACCGGAGAAATTATGGTTTTGGTGCAGTTTTTCGAAAATGACAAAACCAGCAGGGAATTGCTTCTCGATCACATCTACGAAAAATTTCCGCAGATTACTTCGCTGCAATATGTGGTCAACAACAAGGCCAACGACACTTTATACGACCAAAACATTAAATTATATAAAGGTCGAGATTTCATTCTGGAAGAAATGGAAGGTTTGAAATTCAGTATTAATGCCAAGTCTTTTTACCAAACGAACTCCGACCAAGCTTACGAATTGTACAAAATCACGCGCGATTTCGCTGGATTGACCGGCAATGAAATCGTTTATGATTTATACACCGGAACGGGAACAATAGCCCAATTTGTTTCGAAAAATGCCAAGAAAGTAATTGGAGTCGAAAGTGTTCCCGAAGCGATTGTTGATGCCAAAGCAAATGCCCAACGAAATAATATCACAAATTGCGAGTTCTATGTTGGCGACATGAAAGTGGTTTTCAACGAAAGTTTCATCGCGCAACACGGCAAACCCGACGTGATTATCACCGATCCGCCACGTGACGGAATGCACAAGGACGTGATTGAACAAATTATGAAAATTACGCCGTCAAAAATTGTTTATGTAAGTTGCAACTCGGCGACGCAAGCACGTGATTTGGCTTTGATGGACGAAAAATACAAAGTGACCCGAGTTCGGCCTGTGGATATGTTTCCGCAAACGCATCACGTGGAAAATGTTGTACTTTTGGAGAGAAGATAAGATTTCAGTCCCGATAGCTATCGGGAGCAATTGTTATCATTAAAATTGATTTTTACCATTGATATTGCCATTGATATTTAAATTTATGAAAAAAATACTTATTGCGTCATTATTATTCTTGTTAACATTCTCTTTCTCAGGTTGTGAGAAAGATGATATTTGCGATGCCAATACGTCCACCACTCCCAGACTTGTAATTCAATTTTACGACATAAACAATCCTGCTCTTTTAAAAAACGTGACCAATCTAAAAGTCATCGGAGAAGGAATGACGGAAGGAATTATTTTTAATACTGCAACCGATGATTCAAAATATCTAACTAATGGAAATAAGGTTTCCATACCTTTAAAGACTACCGAGAACAGTACTAGTTACAGTTTTATACTTAACTATGGAAATCCAAACCCAGCATTGGTAAACGAAGATAAAATCAAATTCGACTACAGCCGTGACAATCTTTTTGTGTCAAGAGCTTGTGGTTTTAAAACGGTTTTTTTATTGAATGCAACCAATCCGTATACCCATACCACAATACCGGCCACTAACCAAAAATGGATGCAATATATTTCGGTTGAAAAAAGTAACATAGAAAACGAATATGAAACACATGTCAAAATATATTTTTAGTCTTTGCCTTGTCATGTCTTTTGTTTTGGCTCAAGCACAGGATGAACAGGCGAAGCAAACTGCCCCAACCAAAAACTCATCCAATAGCATAAAAAGGGATGAAATGATTCCTGAAACGCCCAAACAGGCAACCAAAAAACTTGTTGAAGAGAAAAAAAACGACAGCATTCCCGTAGTAAAAACCGATCGCTATGGACTGCGTGTGGGTGCCGATTTGTATAAACTGACCCGTTCTTTTTATGAGAAAGGTTATAAAGGAATCGAATTTGTGGGAGATTATCGATTGACAAAAAAACATTATTTGGCCGCCGAGATTGGAAATGAAAATAAAACAACCGATGATTCCCGATTGAATTTTACAACCAAAGGTTCTTATATTAAAGTGGGTTTTGATTATAACGGCTACCAAAACTGGTTGGATATGGAGAATATAATTTCCATAGGACTGCGATATGGCGCAAGTACTTTTAGCCAAGAATTGAACAGTTACAAAACATACAACCCCAATCCCTATTTTGGTGAAGTTCCAAGTTTAACTTCCGGAGAAAAATTCAGCGGATTAACCGCCAGTTGGATTGAAGTGGTGGCTGGAGTGAAAGTAAAAGTCATCAACAATATATTTGTGGGTTTCAGCCTTCGCTTGAACCGATTGATTTCAAACCATAAACCGGCTAATTTTGACAACCTCTATATTCCGGGCTTCAACAGAACCTACAACGGGGATTTTGGAGTAGGATTAAACTATACCATTACCTATTTTATTCCTATTTATAAGAAGAAAGTGACGCCGAAGAAATAACTTAACTAAAAATTTGTCATTTCGACGAAGGAGAAATCTCATAATGAGAGCAACAAATGTGATTTCTCCTTCGTCGAAATGACAAAATCTTTAATGATAATATTTTTAAATTATCCAATTTCCTTAATTCCCTTCACAAACATCCATTTCATAAATAGTTTCTCGCCGTCTTTGGTTTTAACCGCCTGAAATTTTGGAGCCAGAATTGTTCCCGCCACAAAAGCCGTCATTGGTATCCACAAACCGGTTAAATTGGTAAATTTTGCCACTAAATATTGAATCGAGGTAAATAATATTGCAAAACAACCCAATTGGTATAGAAATGCTCGTACTTGTAATTTTGTCATTTTATTTTTCGTTTAAAGTTTGAAAAAGTTTAAAGTTGTAGCAATCTGAACACCTGTCTGCCGACAGGCAGGCTGATTACTGAACACTGTCATCTGTAACTTGAAACTTCGTTCTCTTGCTTCCCTCGTACATTTCGTATTTCACTAATCTAGCTTCGATACTTGCATTGAAGAGTTTGATTTTTCTGGAAGGTTTTAGTCCCACAAATTTCAAGGCTTCGAGATTTCCGGTAATAAACCATGCGTTTGTTCCTGGATAATTTTTTTTCAACGTATCACCAATATTTTTGTAGAATTCTTCCATGTGAATATCCAATCGCTCATCATAAGGAGGATTGAAAACCATATGCAATTTCCCTTGCGAGGTTTTCTCGGTATCAAAAAAGTTTCGTTCCTCGATGGTTATGTATTCGTCTAAATTAGCGTTTTTAATATTGTCTTTGGCTTTCATTACGGCACTTGGCGCTTTGTCATACCCTTTTATGGTGTAATGAAATTCTCTTACTTTTTTCATCAAGGAATCCATAATAGAATCGAACAAATCATTGTCCCAATCGTTCCATTTTTCGAAAGCAAATTCCTTACGGTTGATGTTTGCCGGAATATTACAGGCAATCATGGCCGCCTCGGCCAGAAAAGTTCCGGAACCACACATTGGATCCAAAAAATCACTTTGACCATCCCAACCCGAAAGCAACAGAATTCCTGCCGCAAGAACTTCGTTTATTGGAGCAATATTCGTAGCGGTTCTGTAACCACGCTGGTGCAAAGAATTCCCAGAAGTATCCAGTGCCACCGAAACTTGGTCTTTGTCAATATGAATATTAATTCGCAAATCGGGATGAATTTTTTCGATACTCGGACGTTGTCCGGTTCTTTCTCGAAATTGATCCACGATGGCATCTTTACATTTTTGGGAAACAAATTCCGAATGATTAAAATATTCCGAATGCACCGTCGCATCAATCACAAAGGTCTGGTTGGCATTGATAAATTTCGACCAGTTTACGCCCGAAATCCCCTTATATAAAGCTTGTTCGTCTCTTGCCTTGAAAAAATAAATGGGTTTCAAGATTTTCAAAGCGGTTCTCAAAGCCAAATTTGCCTTGTACATAAAACCCTTGTCTCCTTTAAAACTCACCATTCTCACGCCTTGTTCCACATCTTGTGCGCCAAGCATTTTAAGTTCATTTGCCAGTATTTCTTCAAAACCAAAAAAGGTTTTGGCAATCATTCTAAAATTATTTTCCATTGTAAAATCAAGTATTCGGTGCAAAAATACACTAAATTTGCATGACTTGAATTAATAGAAAAAGAATAAATGCTGAATTCCCAAAAACTTGAGACCCCAAACCTGGAAGCCAAAACCCATAATTGGTTCGCCTCCTGGTTCGACACCCCTTATTATCACATCCTTTACAAAGAACGAAATTATAGGGAAGCCCAAGTTTTTATGGACAATTTGACGCATTACCTCAATCTCCCGGAAAAAGCAAAAGTGCTGGATTTGGCTTGTGGCAAAGGCCGTCATTCCATCTATTTGAATCAATTGGGTTATGATGTCGTGGGCGCTGATTTATCAGAAAACAGTATTGCTGAAGCCAATAAAAACAGTAATAAAACCTTGCAATTTCAAGTGCACGATATGCGCGAAACTTTCGAAGATAAATTTGATGCCATATTTAATTTGTTTACCAGTTTTGGTTATTTCGAAAATGACGAAGACAACTTGACCACTTTGAAGGCAATGAAAGAGAGCCTGACTGAATATGGTTTTGCCGTAATCGACTTTATGAACGTGAACCAAGTTATTAATAATTTAGTTCCAGAAGAAGTAAAAACAGTCGAAAATATTGACTTTCATATCAAGCGATTCGTGAGCGAAGGGCATATTTACAAGGAAATTGACTTTGAAGACCAAGGCCAAAAATTTCATTTTACCGAAAAAGTAAAAGCATTAACCCTCAAAGATTTTGAAGATTTGATGGAAGAAGCCGGAATTTTCCTGTTGGACATTTTCGGGGATTATAAATTGAAAAAATTCCACAAAACGGATAGCGAACGATTAATTATGATTTTTAAATAATGACCTACCTTTTACCATTATTTTCAGTACTAATTGGGTACATCATCGCCTTGTTTTTTAAACCAAAAAACAAAAACTCACTCAAATTATTGTTAGCCTTTAGCGGTTCATTTTTACTGTCGCTGACGGTTATGCACTTGCTTCCGGACGTTTACAAAAGTGATAACCCCAACATTGGACTATTTATTATGACGGGAATTTTGTTCCAAATTATATTGGAATTTTTCTCGAAAGGTGCCGAACACGGTCACGTTCACGGCCACGAAAAAATGAACCAAATGCCGTGGTTACTTTTCATCAGCCTTTGCATTCATGCCTTCTTGGAAGGATTTCCGGTAAGTCATCACAACAACTTAGCCTTAGGAATTGCGATTCATCATTTGCCAATCGCGATTATTTTGACAACCTTTTTCGTCAATTCAAGCTTGAATAAAAAAGCCATTTTTGCCTTTATGATTACTTTTGCAATTATGACGCCGCTAGGAACAATACTGTCGGATTTTTTACCCGTTTTAAACGATTATTACACCGAAATTACAGCCGTCGTCATCGGAATATTATTCCATATTTCGTCCACCATAATTTTCGAAAGCAGCGAAGGACATAAGTTTAATATTGCCAAGGTTTCGATGATATTAATTGGTATTGTATTAGCGTATTTTATTTAGAACTTTATTGAATTAATTTACTAAATTTGTAAAAACCATAAAAATGGAAGCAACTATTTTAGATAGAATTACCATAAAACCAGACGTTTGCAATGGCAAACCAACGGTTAGAGGAATGAGAATAACTGTAGAAACCATTTTGCAGTATTTATCAGCTGGAGATTCAGTGGAAACTATTTTAGAAGCCTATCCATTTCTTGAAAAAGAAGACATTCAGGCGTGTATAGCGTTTGCCCTGAAAAACTTGTCCTCTCATAAAAATGACATTCAATTAGCCAGTTAATTATGAATTTCTCATTTTTAGTAGATGTAAATTTGCCAAAATATTTCAGCTTTTTTAATGATAATCGTTTTGTTTTTGTGTCTGACATTAATTTACAAATGACTGACACTGAAATATGGAATTATGCATTGAAAAACGAAATGGTTATTCTCACAAAAGACACCGATTTCTATAACCGTTTTCTAGTTTCAGAAAGAGCACCCAAAGTAATTTATTTTCAATTGGGTAATTATTCTTTGAAACAATTATATCAATATTTCAATGATAATTGGGAGAAAATCCAATCTGAAATCGAAAATTCCAAACTAATTATTGCAAAAGATTCTCATATCGAATGCATTCGTTAATACATTAAAAATGACTTTCACAAAAACCACAGAACAATCGTCAAAACACGAACATTTAGAAAAAATGTCGGTTCATGAATTGTTGTTCAACATCAATCAGGAAGACAAAACCGTTCCTCTTGCCGTAGAAAAAGCCTTGCCACAAATAGCCATTTTGGTCAACCAAATCGTTGCTAAAATGAAACTCGGCGGAAGATTATTCTACATTGGCGCAGGAACTTCGGGACGTTTGGGAATTCTTGATGCTTCGGAATGCCCACCAACATTTGGCGTTCCATTCGACTTGGTCAACGGAATTATTGCAGGTGGCGACAAAGCCATTCGCAGAGCGGTGGAAAATGCCGAGGACAATGCCACACAAGCCTGGATTGATTTGCAAGAACACGGTATCAATGAAAATGATGTAGTGATTGGTATTGCCGCTTCGGGGACAACGCCTTATGTGATTGGCGGTCTAGAATCTTGCAACCAAAATAATATTACCACCGGAAGTATTTCTTGCAACGCAGCGAGTCCTCTTTCGCAAACGGCAAAGTTCCCTATAGATGTTGTTGTTGGTCCTGAATTCGTAACCGGAAGTTCCAGAATGAAAGCTGGCACGGCACAAAAATTAGTGCTCAATATGATTTCGACAGCCACAATGATTCAACTCGGAAAAGTAAAAGGCAACAAAATGGTCGATATGCAATTGAGCAACAGCAAACTTGTGGATCGCGGCGTGAAAATGATTATGGGTGAAATTCCTGTTTCGTACGAAGTAGCTGCGAAATTGCTCGAAAAATATGGAAGTGTACGAAAAGCTGTTGATAATTTTAGGGATAAATCCCAAATCTAAAATCTGAAATCTAAAATTCCAAATGTCAACTAACAAAAATCTTTTATCCAAAGGAATTAAATATTTAGCTTGGTCTTTGCCTTTGCTCTTTATTGGACCATCATTGATTTACAATGCGTTTATCAACAAGCAAAATGGTTGGCATTATTTGGTTTTGGGAATAGGAATCTTAACTTGCTTCGGCGCGGTTTATCTCATGCTTATGGGTTTGAAAACAATGATGCGAAGTTTATTTAATGATTAATGGAAAACCTCATACACACGCATAAAACGTTCGAAAAAGTATCTTTTACGGACAAAAAAGTCAACAATCGGGAGTTTGAAGACTGCATTTTCAAGAACTGTGATTTCTCGAATAGTGATTTCTCGAACAATACTTTTATGGATTGCGAGTTCATCGATTGTAATCTTTCGATGATGCAATTGTCCGGAACAAGCTTGAAAACGGTACTTTTCAAGAATTGCAAATTGCTTGGAATTCAATTCCAATCTTGTGCAGATTTCTTATTTAGTGTAAGCTTTCAGGATTGTGCATTGGATTATTCGTCTTTTGCCAATAAGAAAATGCCGAAAACGAAGTTCAATTCCTGTTCGATGAAAGAAGTTTTTTTTATTGGAACCAATCTTTCGAATTCCGTTTTTGAAAACTCTAATTTAGCCGGAGCGATTTTTAATGACACACAATTAACCGCAGTTGATTTTACAACGGCATATAATTATAAAATTGATCCCGAATTCAATCCGATGAAGAAAGCCAAGTTTTCGACACAAGGAATTGTCGGGCTTTTGGATAAATATGATATTAAAATTGAATAAAAAATTAGATTTAACTTTAAAAAGATTGCTTCGTACCTCGCAATGACAAACAAAAATGAAAAAAATAATCTTCCTTTTCCCAGTCCTATTGCTAATGTCCTGCTATAATGTAGAACACAACTGCAAGGAATTTAAAACCGGTAAATTCAAATTTGAGATCAAAGTCAACGGCGTAAAAAAGACAACATTTTTTGAACGTAACGAAAAGATTGAAATTGAAACTTATGAAGGCAAGACAGATACTTCCAGCATTCGTTGGGTAAGTGATTGCGAATATATTTTGCAGAAAATTCATCCGAAGAATATGGCTGAGAAAAATGCAATTGATATGCGAATTTTGACTACTTCAAAAAATTCGTATACTTTTGAATTCGGTATTGTTGGGAAAAATGAAAAACAACGAGGAACTGTTGAGAGAATTTCAAATTAAAATAAATTGATCATCAGGCTTCAAAAAATTATAACTCATAACAACTAGATAAAAATGGAAGTATTTTTAAGTCCGGACGCTTGGATTGCCTTGTTAACTTTGACCTTTTTGGAAATCGTGCTAGGAATCGACAACATTATTTTTATATCGATTGCCACGGGAAAATTACCTCCAGAACAACGCAAGAAAGCCACAAAAGTGGGAATGTTTTTGGCCATGTTTATGAGAATTGGGCTTCTTTTGGGGATTTCATACCTCATCGCGATGAAGAAACCTTGGTTTTCGATCAATTTTAGTTGGATGACTGCACAAGTTTCCGGTCAGAGTATTATTCTGCTCCTCGGCGGATTATTCCTTATTTACAAAAGCACCACCGAAATTCGTGAAAAAGTGGAAGAAAGAGGCGAAGAAGAAAGGGAATTAAGCAAGGCGGCCGCCAAATCATTTCAGAACGTGATTTTACAGATCATCATGATTGACTTGGTTTTCTCTTTCGACAGTATTCTGACTGCCGTGGGAATGACAAATGGTGTTGCCGGAGCTTTATATATCATGATTACGGCTGTGGTTATTTCAGTACTTATCATGATGCAATTTGCTGTTCCTGTTGGCACTTTTGTCAACAATCATCCTTCCATTCAAATTCTGGGTTTGTCATTTTTGATTCTAATTGGCTTTATGTTACTTACCGAAAGTGCCCATTTATCGAATGCGCTGATCTTTGGAAATCCCGTCACGCCGGTACCAAAAGGCTATTTGTATTTTGCGATTTCTTTTTCGCTTTTAGTGGAAGTCCTGAATATGAAAATGGCGAAGAAAAAGAAGTAAAAGATATTGTTCCGTCCTGAAATGGCGATACACAAAAAAGATCTCAAATTTGGTTTCTTTTCTTTTTATATATTATTTTATAAATTAACTTAGGTGCAAATAAGCGTCATGAAAAATACTATCTCACATAGAGTTGCAGACTTTTTAAAAAATTTTCCTCCTTTTAGCTTTTTACAACAAAAAGATATCGAAACCCTTTCTGAACAAATATCCATTATTTACAAAGAAAAGGATAGTATCGTGTTTGCCGAAAATGAAGAAACGCACAACTGTTTTTATGTAGTTCATAAAGGAGCGGTAGCACTTAGAACAAGCCTAAATAATGATGTTTTGGATATGTGTGATGAAGGAGATATTTTTGGATTGAGACCACTCATGGCCAACGAAAATTATAAGATGGAAGCCCGAACCTATGAAGAAAGTATTCTTTATGCCATTCCCATCGCCGTTTTCAAACCTTATGCGTTAGAAAATAGAGCCGTGGGAAACTTTTTAATAGAAAGCTTTGCATCTAATACGCTCCACCCCTATTCCATAAGCAATAGAGGAAAACTATATGGTGAAATCGGGAGCGAATCCTTGGACACTGATAAAAAACTATTAGACTTACAGCCTGTAAAATATTCTAAAAAATTAATTACCTGTTCTTCAACAACCACAGCAAAAGCTATTGCTGAAATCATGACCAAAAAAAATGTGGGCGCCATTCTTGTTGTAGAAGATACGCTGCCAATTGGTATCATTACAGACAAGGATTTAAGGAATAAAATTGTAACCGGAGAATACCCAATCACCACAACAGCTGCCGAAATAATGACTGCCCCTGTTATTACTTATCCCAAGAAAATGACCATCACCCAGGCTCAAATGGCAATGATGAAAAGCAACATCAGTCATTTATGCCTCACAAAAGATGGAACGACCAATTCCAAAGCTGTTGGAATGTTATCCAAACATGATGTTATGGTATCTCTTGGCAACAACCCGGCCGTATTGATAAAAGCGGTAAAAAGAGCCAAAAAATTTAAAAATATAAAGCCGATACGAGCCAGTATAATGCATTTGTTACAAGGATATTTAGATCAAAATATACCTATGACGCTAATTTCTAAAATAATTACAGAATTAAACGATGCCTGTGTCAAGCAAGTCATTGCAATAGCGCTAACCAAAATAGAAACGCCGCCACCCGTGAAATTCGCATGGTTGGCATTGGGAAGTCAAGGAAGAAGTGAACAATTACTGCAAACCGACCAGGACAACGCCTTAGTTTATGAGGATGTTCCAGAAGAATTAGAAACAGAGACCAAAAAATATTTTTTAGAATTGGCTTCCTATATCAATAAAGGGCTCTTTGATATTGGATATGATTATTGTCCGGCAGAAATGATGGCTTCCAATCCAAAATGGTGCTTGAGCCTTGGCCAGTGGAAAAGTCTGGTTCACCATTGGATCACCAATCCTGGAAAAAATGAAATCTTATTGTCCTTTATATTTTTTGATTACAGCTTATCGTATGGAGATAGTGAACTCGTCAACAATCTGTCCGATTTTATTTTAGAAAACATAAAAGCCAATCCCGTGTTTTATATTCATTTAGTTAGTGGCGCGCTACAAAGTCCATCACCCACTGGATTCTTCAGACAATTTTTATTGGAACAGGACGGTGCCAACAAAGATTTTTTTGACATAAAAAGCCGGGCTTTAATGCCGCTGGCCGATGCGGCAAGAGTATTGATTATCTCTCATTCTGTAAAATCCATCAGTAATACTGCAGAGCGTTTTGAAAAATTGGCAGAATTAGAACCTAACAATGCTGAGTTATATTTAGCCTGTGCCTATTCCTATAAAGTATTATTGAAATTTAGAACCAAACAAGGTCTTTTACACAATGATTCCGGTCAGTATATTGCATTGGATTCACTATCCAAATTAGAAAAAATAAAGCTAAAAAATACTTTTAAAACCATTAAGGAATTGCAAGAACTCATTACCGTCCGATTTAATGTTTCAAACGTATTATGATGAATTTCTTTAAAAAAATCAAAGCTTTTTTATCTGATTTTTGGGGTACATCCGAAGAATCATTCGATGAGGAATTATCAGGCAACATAGATTCGACGCGTTTTGTTGTATTGGATACAGAAACTACCGGTTTCGATTATACAAATGACAGGATACTTTGCATTGGAGCCATAGTCTTACAAAATGGCAGGATTTCCATTCAGGATAGTTTTGAAGTTTTTATTGAACAAGAACACTACGATCAAGCAACTGCAAAAATTCATGGAATTTTAAGAGAATCTGTCCTAGATCGCCCCAATGAATTAGAAGCCTTACAAAAGTTTTTGGCTTTTTTGGGAGGCTCCATTATCGTTGCCCACCACACAATATTTGATATCACCATGATCAACAAGGCATTGGAAAGGAATGGTTTACCGGAATTAAAAAACAAAACATTAGACACTGCGGTGCTCTATAAAAAAACGTTATTGGTTTCTCCTCTTTTTGAGCGCAAGGAAAACTATAGTTTAGATGATCTTGCCGATAAATTTGATATCTCTAAAAAAGACAGGCATACCGCAATGGGAGATGCATACATTACCGCAATTGCTTTTTTAAAAATCCTGAACAAATTGAGAGACAAAAAGGAACTTACCTTAAATCAATTGTTCAAATACTGATAAAAGATTAAGTTCGATTATTAAAAAAATCAGAAAGCCATTATGGGAATAAAACTTTTTTAGCGAGTGAAAACTCGTAAAAAAGCCACTTTTCAGCGGCTTTTTATATTTAAAACAAAGTGACCTGTCCATCTTCGTCAAGCTGAATATCTTCATCGGGAATTTCAACTTCTGTTTCGCCTTCCACTTCCATTTCTTCAGGAATAACTTCTTCCGGCTCTTCATAAGGCAAAGGTTCCAATAAATTGACTTGTTTCAATTTATCGGTGGTCAATTGATTTCCGAGTGCTTTCAAGCCTTTTACGGCGATAAAATTCTCAATATCTACCGTTTGATTTTCTTTTTGAACTCCTTTCACTTTCGTGAAAACCAATTCGGCCATCGGGCGGTAATCGGTTGACACGATTTCCAGTTGTGACTTGGGGTGTTCAGTGATAAAAATTTCTTCTTTATTTTCGTTTTCAACCAAGAACCGTTTTACGTAATAGCGTTCTTTTTCGCCATCGTAATAAATGGCGGAAACCGGTTTTTTAGGATGCCATTTCTCTAAAACCACCATATCTTCGTCAAAATGCGTGGACAATTCCGGCGTGATGACTTTCAGTTTTCCCGATTGGGAAATTACCAAAATCTTGTCATTGGGTCTGAACTCTCCCAGCAATTCTCCTCTGGCATCGACGTTTAATTTTTGAACCGTGTCATCGAACCATATTTTTCTGGGTTTCAAGGTCGAAATTCCTTTTTCCTTGATTTCAATTTTCTTGATTGGATATTTGGTGACCAAATTCCCTTTCGAAGCACGACCTTTTATGGCAATGTCGGCAAAATCCAAATCCCATTTCAGTTTTTTGATGCTTCCAATCTGGCGCAATAAAACCGTGATAACCTCGGCTTCCCCGTTCGGGTTACAAGTGAAATACAGGATTTGAGAACCTTTGGTTCCATTGGTCAAATCGTATAATTTATCCCGTGTAACACCAGAAACGTTGAAACGTTTTATGTACGACGGTCCTGATTTTCCATCGCGGTAAATCATATTGTAAATCGTTCTCTTGTCGCTTTTGTCAAAAATAGCAACGTGAATGATGTCTTTTCCAACAAATTTCTTGTCATCGACTTTGCAAATCATCATATTCCCATCGCGGAGAAAAACAATTACATCATCAATATCGGAACAATCCGTAACATATTCGTCTTTTTTTAATCCGGTGCCAATGAAACCCTCTTCCCTATTAACGTAGAGTTTTGTGTTTCTCAAAGCCACTTTTGTCGCTTCAATATTATCGAAACTGCGCAATTCGGTTTGGCGTTCCCTACCTTTTCCGTATTTCTCTTTTAGTTTGGTAAAAAAGGCAATGGCAAAATCGATTAAATGTTCCAAGTCGTATTTCACCTGTTCGATATCGCCTTCAAGCGCTTCAATTTTGTCCTGTGCCTTATTGCTGTCGAATTTCGAAATACGTATAATTCGAATGTCCAATAAACGAAGAATATCTTCCTCGGTAACGGCACGTTTCAAGTGTTTCGTGTGCGGTTTCAAACCTTCATCAACGGCATTGATTACGCCATCTTTGGTGGTTTCTTCTTCAATATTGCGGTAGATTTTATTTTCGATAAAAATGCGTTCCAAAGAAAGGAAATGCCATTGCTCTTCGAGTTCACTCAATTGGATTTCGAGTTCACTTTTCAATAATTGAACGGTTCTGTCTGTCGAAATTTTCAACATTTCAGAAACGCCCACAAACAAAGGTTTGTTATCTTCGATCACGCAACCCAAAGGTGCTACCGAAGTTTCGCAACCAGTAAATGCGAATAAGGCATCTATGGTTTTATCGGGAGAAACTCCCGGAAAAAGATGAATTAATATTTCAACCTCGGCAGCGGTATTGTCCTCGATTTTCTTGATTTTGATTTTGCCTTTTTCATTGGCTTTCAAAATACTGTCAATCAAAGTCGTCGTATTGGTCGAAAACGGAATCTGGGTAATCACCAAAGTATTTTTGTCCAGTTGGGCAATTTTGGCTCGAACACGAACTCGCCCGCCACGCATTCCATCATTATAATTGGATACATCCGCAATTCCAGCCGTCATAAAATCGGGAAAAATCTGGAATGGTTTTCCCTTCAATATTTTTATGGAAGCGTCTATTAATTCATTGAAATTATGGGGCAACACTTTCGTGGAAAGTCCAACGGCAATCCCTTCGGCACCTTGTGCCAAAAGCAACGGAAATTTTACAGGAAGATTATTGGGTTCGGCACGACGACCATCATAAGAAACGCCCCAATCGGTAATTTTTGGCGAATACAAAACCTCCAAAGCGAATTTCGACAAACGAGCTTCAATGTAACGAGAAGCCGCAGCGCTATCTCCTGTTAAGATATTTCCCCAGTTTCCCTGGCAATCTATCAACAATTCTTTTTGTCCAATTTGCACCATCGCATCACCAATACTCTGATCGCCGTGCGGATGATATTGCATGGTATGACCAACGACATTCGCCACTTTGTTGTAGCGGCCATCGTCTAATTCTTTAAGCGAATGCATAATTCGACGCTGAACGGGTTTGAAACCGTCTTCGATTGCAGGAACAGCACGCTCTAGAATTACATAGGATGCATAATCCAAAAACCAGTCTTTGTACATTCCGGTAACTTTGGTGATGGTATCTCCCCCTTCGTCATTATTTTCGTAAAAATGCTGTCCTCCGGAAGTGATTATGTCTTCGAATCCTTCGTCGCTTGTTGACTCATTTAACTCTTCGTTGCTTTCGTCTTCGTTTGGGATAATGTTATCTTCGTCTTCGTCTTTCATTTATTTTTTGTAAAATACTTTTCCAACCCTGTTGATATGTTCTTCTAAACTTGGAGAATTAAGCAATTTAAAAATTGATATATCGAATAAATAAGGCGTGTTTAAATCGTCAATTTCAGAATCTATTGTTCCTACCAAATCATATTCCAAATCATTTCCAATTAATGTCAAATCAATATCAGAACCCTTTCTAAAATTCCCTTTGGCTCGCGAACCATAAATAATTACTTTGTCGATTTCAGGGTGTTTTCGAAAAACCGAATTGATTTTATCGATGGTTTCTTGTTTTAATCCAAATTCCATTATAAAAAAGTTTTCATTTTTTTACTAAAATTCGATATTTCCAAAAAATAAACCTGTTTAATTTTATATACGATTTTATCAGCCGTTTCCTCATTATAAGTATGAACACTTTCGTTTCGACTATCAACCATATCCATCCAAATTTGTCCTTCTTCAATCAAACCTTTGTTAAAGGCTTCTCTTGTTGCACTTCTTGATCCTATAATATTTTGAATTCCTTCATAAGTCAAAAAATCTTTCATTACATTCCAAGCTAATTCGTGAGTATATTCAAAACATTGAATTAAACCTTGCTCTTCTAATTCATTAAGTCCTTCTTTGTCAATAAATTTAGCAAGCTGACTTAAGGCTTTTTCAAAATTAGCAAATCTCTGTTTCCAACGTATATCTTGATTTTCCATAGCTTTTTAATAATTACAAATATACTTAAACTAACCCATTTCAAACAAATCTTTCAGTTCCTTGTTACTCAAATTCCCAATCCAATTTTCGCCAGTAGAAACGGTCATTTCAGCAAGGGCTTTTTTGGATTGAATCATATCGTTTATTTTTTCTTCAAAGGTGTTTTTGGTAATGAAACGATGCACCATTACGTTACTTTTTTGTCCAATTCTATATGCCCTGTCGGTGGCTTGGGCTTCTACTGCAGGATTCCACCAAAGATCAAAATGGATGACGTGGTTGGCGGCAGTAAGATTTAAACCTGTTCCTGCGGCTTTGAGTGAAAGGATAAAGACTTTGTCGGCACGATTGTTTTGAAAAGCATCGACCATTTCCTTTCTTTGTTTCAGGTTGCAACCTCCGTGGTAAAACAGGGGTTCTTCTTTATATCTTTCGGTTATAAAATGCTTTAATAATTTACCCATTTCGGTATATTGGGAAAAAATCAATACTTTTTCGCCACTTTCGATAATGCTGTCGAGTTTATCAAACAATAAATCCATTTTACCACTCAAAGAGGCATCGAGTATATTGTTTTTTAGGAATTGCGTGGGATGGTTGCAAATTTGTTTCAACGCCATTATCATTTGCAGGACTAATCCTTGGCGAACAAACATCGCTTTGCTGTCTGAAAGTTCCATTTCTTCGATGTCTTTCATTGCTTTTTCGAGGGTGGCTTCATACAAAGTAGCTTGTTCTTTGGCTAGAGCCGAATAACAATCCATTTCGATTTTATCAGGCAAATCAGAAATAATGGTTTTGTCGGATTTCAAGCGTCGCATCATAAACGGAGCGGTTACTTTCTTGAGTTGCTCGGCTACTTCGACATCATTTTTAATTTCAATGGGAATGCCGTAGGTTTGGCTAAACTCTTTGCTGTTACCCATCAAACCTCGGTTGCTGTAATCCATAATACTCCACAATTCACTCAAACGATTCTCGACTGGCGTTCCGCTCATCGCTATAAAATGATTGGCTCCAATGGTTTTCAAGGCCTTTGATTGTTCGGTATTGCTATTTTTTATGTTTTGTGCTTCGTCTATCACTAGCGAATGCCATTTTTTCTTTTTCAAATCTTTGGCATCGCTACGCACGATTCCGTAAGAGGAAATCAAGACATCAAAATCGTCTGCTGCCTCAAACTTTCGATTCGGTCCGTGGTAAATTTTGGTTTTTAATGTTGGAGCAAATTTCTCGATTTCGGTTTGCCAATTCGTCAAAAGTCCTGTTGGTGCTACGACCAAGGCTTTTTCTTTTTCGAGCAATCCTTCTTCTTTATATTTCAATAAAGTGGTGATGACTTGCAGGGTTTTTCCCAATCCCATATCATCGGCGAGCACCGAACCAAAACCTATTTGGGCATTGCGATACATCCACGAAAACCCGCGGTGTTGGTAGGGACGCAATGTGGCGTTGATTCCTTTTGGCAATTCAATTTCAGAGAAATTGGTCAGTTCAGCAATTAAATCTCTTACCTCATCAGTCAAACCAATGGCAGCTCCTTGGTATTCGCCGCTCAAAACAGCACGCAACATTTCGAAAGCCGAAAGTTCTTTGGTCGATGTAAAATGTTTGTGAATTTTTTCTAAATCCTGTTGATTTACATAAATATAATTGGCTTTGTACTTGATTAACCCATCGGATTTTTTCATCAATTTCTTGAATTCGGCTTCGTCCATCAAGGTATCGCCAATGGCAATTTGCCAATCGAAATCGAACAATTGTGCCAAATTCAAAAATGATTTTCCCTCGGGTCTTTTCTTGATTTTGACACTTGATTTAGGTTTCAAAATTTCTCGCAATGCTTTTGGCAACATAATATCAATATCCAAAAGCTGAATTGCCGGAATCATACTCATCAGGAAAGGCGTAAAAGTAGCGTTGTCCATCACTATTTCCCGTTCGCCTTGGGTATTGATATAATGATCCAATCCGTCTATAAAAGAACTCAACTGGGTGAGACTTTGCAAAATTTCGTAGCGATTTTCGTTGAATTGGTCTTTGGTCAAAATATCTTTCAAACTAACTATTTTTTCCTTGGCATCGTGAATATTGATAACCAATTTGAAGTTTTCATTGGGTAGTTCCTGCACCACAATTTGGGGTTTATAATTACCTTGCGTGATGTAATATTTTTGTAACCAAGCCATAACGCCGCCACTCAAGGCTTCCTCTCCTGGTTTTTTGAACCCGTAATTTGCTTTTTTGAAAAACAAATTTACAAATAAATCGTCAGTAGGAATGTCCTCTAAAATAGCTGTTATTTCGGTCAAAAAAAGCGAGAGTAAATTGAAAGCCGTGTCCTTATTAATTTCTTTCAACTTGTTTTTATCTTCCCATTGAAAAACGTCGGGAGGCAAAATCTCCTGCAATCGTTCCACCAGTACACGCACTTCTTTACTTAATAGTGCGGGCAACCAGCGAATGGCAAATTCCTTGTTTTGCAACTGTACAATTTGGGGAATTACGGCACCATTTGCCAATAAATGAACGGCAAAATGCAAGACCGTATGCAACGAAGCCGTTGAGGGCTGGTAATCTAGCGTTTTTGACGACTGAATTTGTGAAATTTGCTGCAAAAATCCCAAAAAAGAAAACTGGGTTTCGTTTACAAAAACCTTGGATTGATAGGTTTCATCAATCGTGATTGTATTATGGCTATGCAAATTTATTTTTTGTTCTTGAAGACTGGCTTTGAGGAATAGATTTTCTAGAGAAATTTTTCCTTGCACCACTTTTTGGGCATTCTTAACCGTTTTACCTATTTTGGTACTGTATTTATCTTTAAAATTACCCGAGCCTTGGTAGAAAACCGGAAAGTCTGAAAGCAAAGCGGTTAGCGGTTCGTGTATGGGCGACAATTTAGAAAATGATAGTTTTTTGTACGCATTTTCAGGATTGTATTCTGGAGTTTTTTTCTTTTTAGTATCAAAATACAAATCGGTAATCTTCGGGATTTCGGTAATGGTGGCGTTTACAAAAATACCCAATTTGTTGAGTTCTTCAATCAAATTTACTTGATGCAACTCAAACACCAAAAACGGATTATTATCAATCTCGGCACTCACTTTATAGACTACTGCGGCCAAGTGTTTGCAAGGCACCGCCCAATCCGGGCAAGAGCATTGCATCTTGAAATCCGTCCATTGTTTTGGGAATACTTTCAAGCCTAAATTTTCGGCAATGGTTAGTACCTCGGGGTCGAGTTCCCTGTTTAAAAGTTTGGATATTATGGTTGGTTTTTTGGCCAATTGGCTAATAAAATTGCCTAATTCTGGTTCGAAAAATGGAGGCAAAGTAATGTCAACATTATACGGTTTTGGTCTGCTTCCCGCAACTTTGGCCTCAATTCTATTGCCTTTGATGGTAATTTTGGTTACGGAACCCTTGTTGGCATAACTTTTACCTCTAGGCAAACGGTTATCATAATCAATATTTGACAGGGTGTTGAGCCATTGCAGACCCCACCAGGTTTTTCCGTAAGTGTTGGACATTTTATTTTTTTTTTGAGTTTTGTATTTATTTTTTATTCGATAGATAGCTTTTTGTCATCTGTTTGAACTATTCGAAATTTTCGAATAGTTGCTATTCCAATTGTTCTTTATTTTGTGGATTTATTTTTTAAAATGTTTCCTTATTGATTTTGGAATTTCCTTATCCCATTCATCATCCTTAATATGAAAGGCGTGATATTTATTTTGTGGATTATCGCCTTCACAAGGAAAAACTATAAAAGTTTGTAAATCTTCGTCAAAATTGTAACACCAATATCTTTCTCGTAAATCAAAAATTGCATTTTTTAGCAATTCCTGTGCTTTTTCATCGGTACATAATAATTGTGACGCTTTTTGACTATTTGGAGCAATTGCTTTTGTCGTTTCATTGCCGTGTTTAGAATTAAAATTATAAACTCTATCGGGCAAATTTTTATTTATAAATTCCCAAATCTTGTTGGAATTATTAAATGAGTTTATTTTTACTTTTTCAAAATCATTATTTGATTTTACCATTAATAAAGTATGCTCTTCTTCATTCTTTAAAGAAAAAATAATTAGATTTTTATTTTTCAATTTTGAGTTTAGAAATGGTAATTTAATGTGTTCCAAACTTGTATTTTCTTGCGAAAAATGAATTTTAAAAAAATTATTAACTTCCTTATTTTGTTTAAAGTTCTCTAATAATAAATCAAGTTTATTGGCTTGACTTTTACTAAAATCCTTGTTGAAATCTGGGTCCGTAAAATATTTTTTTAATTCATCATTATCCTCAAAAGAATAATAAACATTTGCTTGTAGTTTTCTGCCAATTTCTAAAATAGGATTTATTTTATTTAAGAAATTTTTGATGTTTTCGTTGGAGAAATTATCTAACTCTAAAACATCGGAATGTATATAAAATATAAAATCTCCCATTTTTAAAAGTCTAATAAAAATCGTCTGTCAATAGAAAACTGGTCAAAAAAACCTTTAGGAGGATATCGAATAAGTCCTTCTTCTTCTATCTCAATTTTTGTAGGCTTTGTACAATGCTCATTTTCATCTCTATCAAAATGATAAATACTTATATTATGCCTATCAATTCCTTTTTCTCCTTGTTCAAATTTTTTAGATTGTACTAAAATTCCATTGATAATATGGTCAGAATGAGTTTCTAAAATAATTTGAATACCAGCTTGAGCGGCTAAACATATTAATTCAGTAAGTTTTGCAATTCCATTAGGATGAAGATGGGCTTCAGGATTTTCAATGATAATTAAAGCTCCTTTTTGAGCGGAAAGAATTGCTACAAGAATTGGCATTACATAACTTAAACCAAACCCAACATTTGTAGCTTCAAAATTTTTGGTTTTTTTTGTAGGGCTTGCTTCTGTTTCAAAATTATATTTCAACAAAAATCCTAATTTACCAATATCCTCAATTTCAATATTTATTCCTGCACTTATACTTTTTTCCCAAGCAATAACTTGTGCGGCTAAATCAGTATATTTGGATATTTCATCTAATTTACAAATTTCTTGTATTACCTCTTCGTCTTTGTATTTATCCAAAAAATGAACAAAATATTCTGCTTTACCTTCAAGAACTGATATTTGCTTATGGACTCCTACAATTTTATCGTCTTTTTCGTATTTTTCTTGTGGTCCAAATCTAGATGCACCAATATACTGAAAATTAGTATTAAACAAACTTTCGCTGAATATTGTAATTGATGTTTTACTTTTCTCTTTATTGAGTGAAATAAAAGTTTTTACCTTTTCTTCCGCACTTTTTGCTTCATATAAAAATGATAATTCTTCATCGGTTGTACTTAAGTCAATCTGAAAACTATCATTTTGACTAAATTGATAAATGGCATCATTTGGAGTTCCTATCTTTACTGGGTTTGACTTTAAATCTAATATGTCAAACGATTTATCTTTGATATAAGCTTCTCTTAAAAGTAAAAATAACTGAATAGCTGATGATTTCCCAACACCATTATTACCACATAAAACTGTTAAATTCTTTAAATCAAGAATTGTATTTTTATGTGATTTAAAATTTTGAATTTTTACTTTTCTAATCATTGTAAAAATTTATTTAAAAATTCTCTAAACTTTTCATTTCTTGTATTAACACGGTCTTTTGCTGCGGTTCCAGTTGTTATTGAATCCCAAAACTTATTAGATAAATTATTCTGAAATTTTATAAAATCATTAAAAAACTCTTCTTTTTTGTCTAGTAGAGTCTTTCTTTCTTTATCATTCAGTCTGGAAAAAGCAACACTAATTACTTCAAATAGAGGTTTATTAATAAAACTTCTACCCTCTTTAGCGTCTTTAATTTTTCTAAATGCGTTTTTTCCAAAAATAGAATAGCATAAATTTAAAGAATTGTTGAAATCTGTTTTTATTTTATTTAATATTTCTGGCTCATTTTTAATTTCTTTTGTTCCTAAAGTGATAAACCTATCCATATCAGGTTCATATTTTGTATAATCGATTAAATAAAACGCAATAAATCTAGATATAAAATCTAAATCTTGTTGTCTTTTTGATTTTATTGAACCATCTGTTACTTTTTTAAACAATATACCTTCCTCAGTTTTATCCGAAATTAAAGACTCCAAAAAATCAACCTTATAACCTTGAAAAAGAGCCGTTCTAATTTCTTGGGCTTTTAATGGTGTGTCTCCTTGGTTTATTCTACTAAAAATAGTATATTTCACTTCATCAGGAGTACCTTTGCCTATCAATGTAATTGTTACTTGATTTGAATTAATCCTTCTTTTTATATCTTTAGATAAATCATCCCAGGTTTTATCATTATATTCAGTAAGAAATTCTAAATTCTGAAGAATCAATTTGTTTTTATTCTTCCCAACCTCTCCTTTTCCCATCATAAAATGTTCTAATGTACTCATCCGCTGAAGCCCATCAACAACAAACCACTTTTTATCGTCTCGTTCATCAAAATAAAACAAAGGAATAGGTAAATCAAGCATTAACGACTCAATAAATCTACTTTTTTTGGTTTCACCCCATAAGTTTGGTAACCTTTGATATTTAGGAATTAGTATCTGTCCATCCTCTAATAATTCAACTAATTGTCCAATATTTCTTGGTACAATTTTTATATTAATTTCAGACGGATTAAAAGGGACTTCAATCTTAATATCTTCATTCCCTTCTTCTGTCTCAATATCACTATCCAATTCTTCTTTATCTTCATTCATATATTTAATATATTCAGGTTTTTTCAAAGTTATAATAAAATTATCAATCCCAATAAAACTAATTCGTTTCTATCGTATCCAATTCCACCTTCAAATTCTTGATGATAAATTCCTGTCTGTCCGGCGTATTTTTTCCCATATAAAAAGACAACAACTGCTCCACCGAAGTGTTTTTGTCCATCATAATGGGATCCAATCGAATGGTTTCTCCAATAAAATTCTTGAATTCGTCTGGCGATATTTCACCCAAACCTTTAAATCGAGTGATTTCTGGTTTTGGTTTTAATTTTTCTATGGCTGCTTTTCGTTCTTCTTCGGAATAGCAATAAATGGTTTCTTTCTTGTTTCGAACCCTGAAAAGTGGCGTTTGCAAAATATACAAATGCCCTTCCTTGATTAATTCGGGGAAAAATTGCAGAAAAAACGTAATCAATAACAATCGAATGTGCATTCCATCGACATCGGCATCAGTGGCGATTACAATGTTGTTGTAACGCAGATTTTCCATATCGTCTTCGATGTCCAAAGCCGCTTGCAATAAATTGAATTCTTCGTTTTCATAAACAATTTTCTTGCTCATTCCGTAGGAATTCAATGGTTTCCCACGTAAACTGAAAACAGCTTGCGTGTTCACATCGCGAGATTTAGTGATGGAACCAGAAGCAGAATCTCCCTCGGTAATGAAAAGCGTGCTTTCGAGATTTCTTGGATTTTTCGTATCGGTAAGATGCGCCCGACAATCACGCAATTTTTTATTGTGTAAATTCGATTTTTTGGCTCGGTCTTTTGCCAATTTTCGAATACCGGAAAGTTCTTTTCGTTCCCGTTCCGCTTGCATAATTTTACGCAAAAGCGCATCGGCAGTTGCCGGGTTTTTATGCAAATAACTGTCTAATTTATTTTTCACAAAGTCATTGACAAATGTTCGAACCGATGGCATTCCGGGCTCTGAACCCATATCGGTCGAACCTAATTTGGTTTTGGTTTGCGACTCGAAAACCGGCTCCATCACTTTGATGCTAATCGCAGTTACAATGGATTTTCGCACATCCGAAGCTTCGAAACCTTTGTTGTAATATTCCCGAATGGTTTTCACGATGGCTTCGCGATAAGCGGCCAAATGCGTTCCTCCTTGGGTGGTATTTTGTCCGTTTACGAAGGAATGGTATTCTTCGCTGTATTGGGTTTTACTATGTGTCAAGGCAATTTCGATGTCGTCACCTTTCAAATGAATGATTGGATATTCGAGATCATCGGCGTGAATGGTTTCTTCCAACAAATCTTTCAATCCATTTTCAGAAAAATATTTTTCTCCATTGAATAAAATGGTCAAACCATTGTTGAGATAACAATAGTTTTTGAGCATTTTGATTACATATTCATAACGGTATTTGTAATTCTTGAAAATCGCTTCGTCCGGAATAAAAGTTACTTTGGTTCCTTTTCGTTTGGTCGTTTCGATAATATCTTCGTCCAAAACCAAGTTTCCACCTGAAAATTCGGCAGCTTTTTGCTTCTCGTCACGAACCGATTCCACACGGAAATAATTAGACAAAGCATTCACGGCTTTTGTTCCAACACCATTTAAACCTACGGATTTCTTGAAAGCCAACGAATCGTATTTTCCACCGGTATTCATCTTGGAAACCACATCAATCACTTTTCCAAGCGGAATTCCACGACCATAATCGCGAACGGAAACCGTTTTGTCTTTGATAGTTACCTCGATGGTTTTGCCCGCTCCCATAACGAATTCATCGATACAGTTGTCGAGGACTTCTTTCAGCAGAATGTAAATACCATCGTCAGGCGAAGAACCATCGCCAAGTTTCCCGATATACATTCCGGGACGCATACGAATGTGTTCTTTCCAGTCGAGTGACCGAATATTGTCTTCGGTATATTGATTTTGATCGGACATTTTTAATTTTATCGAATTTAACTACGTTCAGTTCGGTCTTTGCTTTTCGCACAGACCTCGAGTGTGCTAATGTAAGGTATAAGTATAGATTTTAAAAGCAGAAAACACCAAAGTTATTAAGAATGTTTTTGACAATGGATTTAGGATTGCAGATTGAGGATTTTATATTTAAAATTTGAGATTAAAATTTTAAATGTAACCTTTCTTGACAGCCCTAACTTTATGTCTCTAATTTATAATTTTCTTTATTAGGACCACAATCTAAAGTATTTCAAGGAAAATTGCTCCCGCCATCCGCTCTATCTTGTGGCGGCATAAATGCCCGCCGCCACAAGGATGCCACTGCTGTCGAGGGTAGAAAGAACGAATAAAGGTTTTAAGAATATTTTTTTAGGATTGTGTAAGGAAAAACTAAAATAAAGAACTGTAATTCAGAAAAGTTGTATAAATTTGGAGTTATATTCTGATTGTTGGCAATACTGAAAACACTTTAAATTAATAAATGTCAAAGATTTATCACTATACAAAATTAAGCACTGTAATTGAATTTATTTTGCCTTCAATGTCATTAAGAACAAACTTTTTAAACAAAATGAATGGCCCTAAAGAAAACCAAGAATGGTCTTTCGGTGGAATAAATGTTCCTTATGAGATTATGTATGCTGATACATATTCGGACAAAACACACATAACCTGTATGTATAAATTTGGCGAAGAAATAAAGTCAAAAATTCAAGCACTTTGTTTTGTTCACACAGATATAAATGATGGATATGAAAATGAAATGATGTGGGCTCAATATGCTGAAAATCATAAAGGAGTTTGTATTGAATTAGATAAAGAATTGTTTATTAAAGAAAATAGCCACATAGACATTTTCAAGTTCCAAAATGTAGAATATAAACCAAAGAAGGACAAATGGATTCATTGGAATAGAGATATGTCTAAAGATGAAAATATAAACCAATTTATTAAACGAGATTTCGAAAATTTGTTCCTATCAAAATCTCATTATTGGGAAAAAGAATATGAAAAAAGATTATTAATTATTACAAATGATTATTGCCAACTAAATATTAAAGAATCCCTAACAGGGATATATTTTGGACTATTTACAAACTTGAATTATGATATAGCAATACAACAATACATTGACTCTTTAAAAACAAAAACATATAGTGTATATTTTGAAGACAATAGACTTAAAAAAATGGAAAGAAAAAGTAAATAAAAAATATTGTACGCAAAATTATATAAACGCAATAGCCAGTAAAGTGCTAAAATGAAAAGTTAGCTAGTAAAAAACCCGGCACTGCGTTTATACAAGACCATTACGTTACCAGCATTTTTGCCACCAAAAAACATTAAATTAAATAAAAAATAATGAATTGTGAACTGATTTTAAATATTTTCATAAGTGTCTTTTCAGGAATATTAACTTCATTATTAATTTTTGCATTTGTAAAAATATTTAATAAAATTATTATTCCTTGGTATCAATCAATAATTTATAAAGGACTTGATATTAGTGGAGAATGGAATGAAGAACATAATTATGAAAACTTATTTAAACAAGAATCAAAAATTATAATTTCACAAAATGCAAATTCAATTAAAGGCAAAATAATACTTGTAAAAAAAACTGAAGAAAAAATTATTGATTTAAAAAACTTTAGTTTTACTGGGGAATTTTATAACAATTATCTTAATATAACTTGTTGGAATGAAAACAAACGTCAAATTGGAACACATAATTATTTAATGCAAATAGAACGGGACGGAAAAGAAATGGACGGATTTAAAACTTACTTTGATATTGGACATAGAAAAATTCGTTCGGAAGAAGTTTCTTGGAATAGAAAATAGAAAAAAATGAAAATAGAAAAAGCAATTACAATTTTAGAAGAACAAAAAACTAAAATCTCAGACGGAATGGAACCAGATATTTGGCAACAAACAACTTCTGAAATATTAAAAAAAATATTTCCAAAAACTGGAGAATCAAAAGCTATACAAATTTTCAAAATATATTTTATTCCATTATATCCTAATGATTCTTTTAAAACTAAAAATATTCTTACAAAAGTAACTGAAGAAGCAAAAAAATATATGAATGAATATATTAGTGAACTAAAAAACTTTGGAATTGAAAAATTAATAGACGAACATCCATTTATTCAAATTATTAAAAACCCATATTTTTATTTGGTAATTGTAACATTTATCAGTGGTTCTTTTTTTTTAGGTAAAGAAATTGGAATATCTAGATTTGATAGCGAGAAAATAGAAATGCAAAAAGTAATTGATAAAAAGGAAATTGAAATTAGACTTCAAAAAGAATCGATAATAAAACTTGAAAATAAATTGAGTAAATCAATGAAAAATTAAAATCCTCCAACAATCTCTCTTAACTGTTTATCCAATTCCTGATTTGAGATTTTACCGTTTTCAACATCAAAATTATCATAGAAACTAGGCAATGAGAATGTCGCTTTTATATCGGCTCCATAACGAGGCAAAGCATTTCTTGCGATTTCAAGAACGCTTGCCCCACCTCTTTTTCCATCGGAAGTAGCCATAAGAAGCATTGGTTTTTGTTGAAAAACTTTAACGTTTATTCTGGAACACCAGTCAAAAACATTTTTGAAAGCCACAGAATAATTTCCGTTGTTTTCTGCAAGGGAAACTACCAAAATATCGGCACTGGAAATTTTGTCCAGAAATGCTTTCGCCAAAGGATGCTGACCGATTGCTGCCTCGATATCGACACTGAATAACGGCATTTGGAAATCGTTTAAATCCAATACCTCAACTTCGGCATTTTCGAAGAGATGAGCTGCGTAAGTGGCCAGTTTTTTATTGATGGAGTTTTTGCTGGGACTTCCACCGAAGGCGATTATTTTCATGGTGAATAATTTTTATTAAAAGTAATAAAAATTGAAACTCAGAGGACATAAATTAATGTGGATTGATGATTTGGAAAGTGACAGAATATGATAGGCTCAAAAAAAACCTGCAAAATTGCTCTTGCAGGTTTGTCCCTCGACTGCGCTCGGGATGACCGTTTATAATTTAAACGTTAAATCTAAAATGCATCACATCACCATCTTTCACAATATATTCTTTTCCTTCCACTTTGAATTTCCCAGCTTCTTTGGCTTTGGCTTCCGAACCATAGAAAACGAAATCTTCATACGAAATCACTTCGGCACGAATAAATCCTTTTTCGAAATCAGTATGGATAACTCCTGCAGCTTGCGGTGCAGTTGACCCTACATTGATAGTCCAAGCACGAACTTCTTTTACTCCTGCTGTAAAGTAGGTTTGTTGTTTTAATAATTTGTACGCCGCACGAATCAAAACTGATGCGCCTGGTTCTTGCAATCCTAAATCTTCCAAGAACATTTTGCGTTCTTCAAAAGTTTCCAATTCGGTAATATCAGCTTCCGTTCCAACGGCCAAAACGATAACTTCGGCATTTTCGTCTTTTACCAATTCCCGAACCTGATCCACATAAGCATTTCCGTTTACCGCAGAATCCTCGTCAACATTACAAACATATAAAACCGGTTTTGATGTGATTAATTGGAAATTTTCCATTAATTCTTCTTCATCAATATTCTTTGTTTCAACCGTTCTGGCCGATTTTGCCTGAAGCAAAGTTTCTCTGATTCTGTTTAATAAGCCTTCTTCAACAATTGCTTCTTTATTTCCAGTTTTTGCTGCGCGTTTTACTTTATCCAACCGTTTTTCGACTGTTTCTAAATCTTTCAATTGCAACTCAATATCGATAGTTTCTTTGTCACGAACAGGATTTATGTTTCCATCCACGTGAATAATATTATCATTGTCAAAACAACGCAATACATGAATGATCGCATTACATTCTCTGATATTTCCAAGAAATTGATTTCCTAAACCTTCGCCTTTACTGGCACCTTTTACTAATCCTGCAATATCTACAATATCTACAGTTGCCGTTTGTACACGCACCGGTTTTACTAATTCTTCCAGTTTTTCCAACCTTGGATCCGGAACATTTACTACTCCTATATTAGGTTCGATGGTACAAAACGGGAAGTTGGCACTTTGCGCTTTTGCATTTGACAAACAATTAAATAATGTTGATTTTCCAACATTTGGTAATCCTACAATTCCTGCTTTCATGATATTTTTGTTTACGACTAACCGTTTACTGCTAAAAGTTTTAATGTTTACTTTAAAAGTTTGCAAATATAAGATTTATTAAATGCCTGATAAGCAAAAACTATAGTTTAATCATAGCTGTCCGAACATTTT
>DHXP01000013.1 GCA_002413745.1 Flavobacterium sp. UBA5153
TCCTATCGGAATGGGGTTTTTTGTTTTATATGGGTTTTGGAAAATATAGCCAAAGACTTAAATTATTATTTAGAGATTTAGATAAAAGTTATATATTTGAAAAAAATAAATTTTATACCTGTTTTCAAACTTTCGATAAATGTAAATATATGAAAAGAAGAACTTTTTTAACTAGAACGACTATTGCTACTGTAGGTTTATCATCCTTTTTAATTTCTGGTTTTTCGAGTATTTCGAAAAGTAAGGGAAATGAGTATGATGAGAGCCCTTTTCTTGATTTTTTTGAACTTGAGGAAGTAACTATTGATATTTTGAGAGAGAATCTCCTTTCTGGAAAAATTACTTCTGAAGAGTTGGTACAGTTGTATTTGAATCGAATTGTGACGATTGATAAAAGTGGACCAACATTAAATGCGATCATTGAGGTAAATTCTGAAGCATTGGCTCTTGCTAAAGTTATGGATGCCGAAATTAAGGCTGGAAAAATAAGAGGCCCTTTGCATGGAATTCCCATAGTTATAAAAGACAATATTGATACTGCAGACAAAATGCAAACCACTGCTGGCTCTTTGGCTATGGTTGGCAATATAGCCTCTAACGATGCCTTTATTGTAAAAAAATTACGAGAAGCTGGTGCCATTATTATTGGAAAATCCAATTTAAGTGAATGGGCTAATTTTCGCTCTACACAATCCTGTTCCGGATGGAGTAGTCGAGGTGGTCAAACCAAAAATCCCTATATTTTAGATCATAATCCTTGTGGATCTAGCGCAGGCTCAGGCGTAGCCGTTGCAGCGAACCTATGTGTTGTTGCTGTTGGAACTGAAACAGATGGTTCTGTGGTTTGCCCAGCTTCTGTAAACGGAGTAATGGGGATTAAACCTACAGTTGGGTTGGTAAGTCGATCAGGTATTATTCCCATTTCAAAAACACAGGACACAGCTGGACCAATGGCAAGAACGGTAAAAGATGCCGCCATTTTATTAGGCGTGCTTTCTGGAACAGATGTTGCTGATCCAATAACAAATGAAAGTAAGGGAAAAAGCTTTACTGACTATACCCAATTTTTAGATTTGGATGCTTTGAACGGGAAAAGAATTGGGATTGAAAAAAAACCACAAGGCAACAATCAATATATAAATGCACTTTTAGAAAATGCAATTAATGTGTTAAAGAAAAAAGGAGCTACAATTATTGAAATAGATTATTTAGACAAAATAGATGCGTTAGGTAAAGCCGAATTTGAAGTTTTAGAATATGAATTTAAAGATGGATTGAACCATTATTTATCTACCGCAAACGCAAAAGTCAAAACCCTAAAGGAAGTAATTGATTTTAATAATGCCAATGAAGATAAAGCGATGCCTTATTTTAAACAGGAAACATTAGAAAGTTCAAATTTAAAACTGGGACTTAATGAAAAAAGTTACAAGGATGCATTAGATAAAAGCCATGAAGGCAGCAAGAAAATTTTGGATTCCGTTTTTTCTAAAAATCAACTAGATGCAATTTGTGGGATAACAATGGGACCTGCATGTAGCATTGATATGATTTATGGTGATCGCTGGGGATATTCTTTGACGATGCCTGCAGCCGCTAGTGGTTATCCTCATATTACAGTTCCAGGAGGAAAAGTGTATGATTTACCCGTTGGTTTATCCTTTTTTGGAACAGCTTATAGCGAACCAAAACTAATAGGAATAGCATATGCTTATGAACAGGCATCTGAAAATAGGGTAAAACCAGAATTTAAAAAATCATTTTTGTAATTTTCTGTTCTATTTGAAGTTGATTTTGGGATAACACTGGCAAGGTGAGAAATAGTTATTCTAAAAAAATCCTAAATTTCCAATTGATACAAATACTCGTATCAATTGGAAGTTTAGGATTTCGAACTGTCTTGGGGTAACCTTTAATTTATTAACTAGTTTTTAGGGTTATAAACCATCATAAAATCAGGTGTGATTTTGAATAAATTGCACTACTTTTTCTATTGCCTCATGATTACCAAGAATTTTGCGATGGCCCAGTCCTTCGGTTAAAAATAGTTCTCCGTTTTTCAGGTGTTTGTGAATGTGAATTCCTGCTTCTACAGGAACTTCAACATCATTTTTGTCGTGAATTACCAGAACCGGAATTGAGACTTCCATTGCTGATTTATAAGCAGAGTAATTATCCATTTCTTCTCCAAATTTATTTTCAAAATGCAAACGTAATTGGTTGCTTGTACTAGGTTTTAATTCTAATTTTTTTACAAAATCATCTAGTATGTCCTGCACTATGTCTCCGCTTCCAATAATTGTCAAATGATTTATTGCCAACCCTTTTTTTGCTGCATTTAATAATGACATTCCTCCTAATGAATGCCCAACAGCGGCTTCAAAAGGGCCAAATTGTCTTTCAATTTCTAGAATTGTTTCGACAAAATCGGACATAATAGTTGTTTTTCCTGGAGATTTTCCGTGTGCAGGTGCATCAAAACTGATTGTCGAATACCCCACTTTTATCAATTCATCAGCTATTTTGAAAAGTTGGGTTCCTCTCCCTGACCATCCGTGAGCTAACAAAATTTTCTTTTCACTTTTGCCATATTGATAGAGAACTACTTTTTTATTGATGGCTGGAATTTCAATTAATTTTTGAATGCTTTTACGATCCATTTCCAATTCTCTTTTTGGAATTTTATATTTGGTAGGACTCGTGAATAGTTTTGCTGCTAATAGGGTTGTTAATTTTGGCGAAATAAAAGCGATAAACTTACTACTTAATAGAATTAGTTTGGGAATTTTTAAGGATTGTGATTGAATAGGAGTTTTTTTTGGCATTTCAATAAATTTTATATCAAGCTATTATTTAATATTTTTTTTACTAAATTTAGAAAAACATAAAAGTAACATAATTTATAGCTTTAATAAGAATTTATAAATAATATTGGAATCGGGTAATACTATAGTTTTATTTAAAAATGGTATTGTACGGTGAAGAATTGAAAATACCAAAATTTCTAAAATGGAAATATTTCACATAGCAGCAGAGTGTTATCCAGTGGCAAAAGTTGGCGGTTTGGGAGATGTTGTTGGGGCGTTGCCAAAGTACCAAAACGATGCGGGCCACCTTGTGAGAGTAGTGATTCCTTGTTATGATACAAAATTCATAAATGAAAATGAGTTTGATTGTATTCATTCAGGTTATGTAAAATTGGGAAAATTTAATTTTCCTTTCAATATTCTAAAGGAAAGTACTGATAAATTGGGATTTGAATTGTATTTGGTCGAAATACCAGAACTATTTGATCGTAAAGAAATCTATGGATATGAGGATGACATTGAGCGATTTGTATCTTTTCAGATTGCCACGCTCGATTGGATAATTACTAGAACCGAAGTTCCAGACGTTATCAATTGCCACGACCATCATACAGGTTTGATTCCGTTTATGATGTTGTATGTCAATAAATATGAAAAATTGCGGCTCACGCCAACGGTGATTACCATTCACAATTCAATTTATCAAGGGCAATTCGGGTTTGATAAATTGTATTATTTGCCCGAGTTCGATTTGTCGAAAGTTACCGTTTTAGAATGTGATAATAGAATCAATTCATTGGCGACAGCAATAAAATGTGCATCGGCAGTGACGACGGTTTCTCCAAATTATTTGAATGAAATAAATTATTCTGCCTATGGATTAGAATCCTTATTTAACCTTGTAAGACATAAATCCAAAGGAATTTTGAACGGAATTGATGTTGAAGTTTGGAATCCTGCCACTGATAAAATGTTGTCAACCAATTATTCTATAAAGAATCTTGTAAAAGGGAAACAGGAAAATAAAGAAAAGTTGTGTAGTCAATTTAATTTAGACCCAACAAAACCGCTTTTTAGTTTCATTGGAAGATTATTAGAAGAAAAAGGAGCTGATTTATTGCCTCACGCTGCCGCGCTGGCTTTATCGGAAAATTATAAGGAAATAAATATTCTGATTTTAGGTTCAGGAAACACTGAAATAGAAAACCAATTGAGTCATTTATTGGCCAGTTTTAAAGGAAATTACAACGCTTTTATTGGATATGACGAGGAATTGGCTCATTTGATTTATGCAGGTTCTGATTTTTTATTAATGCCTTCAAGGGTGGAACCTTGCGGTTTAAACCAAATGTACTCTTTGCGCTACGGAACAATTCCCATAGTGAGAAGGACTGGTGGATTAAAAGATACCGTAATCGATTTTGGCGATGGAGGAAATGGAATTTGCCACGATCAGGCATCAATTACTGACGTTTGTTATTCCATTCAAAGGGCAGTAAATTTATATCAAGATAAAAAAAGTTTGAATAAAATTCGAAAAATAGGAATGTGTATCGACCATTCTTGGGAAAGTGTTTGTCAAGAATATATAGAATTATACAATTTAATAATAAAAAAAAATGAAAGCTAAAAAGAAAAGTGTTGTTGCCATTATTTTGGGAGGAGGACAAGGTTCTAGATTGTATCCATTGACAGAAACAAGGTCGAAACCCGCAGTTCCAATTGGAGGAAAATACAGATTGGTAGATATTCCAATTTCAAATTGCATCAATTCGGATATTTTTAAAATGTTTGTATTGACACAATTCAATTCGGCTTCTCTAAATGCACATATAAAAAACACCTATAACTTCAGTGTTTTTAGCCAGGCATTTGTCGATATCCTTGCCGCAGAGCAAACCCCTGATAATCCAACATGGTTTCAAGGAACTGCCGATGCCGTGAGACAATGTATGCCGCATTTTTTGAACCACGATTTTGAATACGCATTAATTCTTTCTGGTGATCAATTGTACCAGATGGATTTCAATGAAATGCTCGAGGCGCATATAAATAGTGAAGCCGATATTTCCATTGCAACTTTGCCGGTAAACGACAAAGACGCACCTGAATTTGGGATATTAAAAACGAATGCTGAAAGTTTTATTGAGTCTTTTATAGAAAAACCGGCAAAGGAACTTTTGTCAGATTGGAAATCGGATGTGAGCGAGCAAATGAAAAGCGAAGGCAAACATTATTTGGCATCGATGGGGATTTATATATTCAATAGAAAACTATTAATTGAATTAATGGCAAATCCGGATGCTAAAGATTTTGGTAAAGAAATTATACCACAAGCGGTAGGATCAAGAAAAATATTAAGCTATCAATACGAAGGATATTGGACAGATATTGGTAATATTGATTCCTTTTTTGAAGCCAATATTGGTCTAACTGATGATTTGCCTAAATTCAATTTATTCGATGATCATAATAAAATTTATACCAGACCAAGATTATTGCCACCTTCAAAATTTTATAAAACAACCGTTGAAAAATCATTGATTTCCGAAGGTTGCATATTGAATGCCAAAGAAATAAGTCATTCGGTAATTGGTATTCGTTCACGAATAGGAGAGGGAACAATTATTAAAAAGTGCTATGTTATGGGTAATGATTTTTACCAAAATATAGATGAGATGAACGAAGATATTTCGAACAACAAGCAATTGATGGGAATTGGTGAAAACTGTTTTATAAACAATGCGATTGTGGATAAAAATTGCAGAATTGGCAATGATGTTTATATCAATGGAGGTGAGCATTTAGCCGATTTCTCAAATAAATTGTATGCAGTTAAAGATGGAATTGTGGTTGTCAAAAAAGGAGCAATCATACCGGATAATTACATTATAAAATAAATTAACAAACTATTTTTTTTCATACCTGATTTACTGACGGAATAACAATTTATGTTACCGCCTGTTTTTTAGAAAAACAAATAAATTTATTTTTGTAAAGTATTTGCAATATAATTTTCACTAAATTTAGTAGTCTTTTAAAAATACAAAATGCAGAATCAAACCCGAATAGTAATTAAAAACATTTTGCCACAAATTGATTGTGGGGCTTATTTTATTAAGAGAATTGTTGGGCAAGCCATAACCGTAACGGCAGACGTATTTTCTGACGGACACGATGTAGTGGAATGTTGCGTCAAATTCAAACATGAAAGCGATAAAGAATGGCAAGAAGTTCGGATGATTCCCAAAGAAAATGATGAATGGTTTGCTGATTTCAAAGTAGAAAAGCAGGGTTTTTATACTTATTTTGTTGAAGGTTGGGTTGATTATGCACTGAACTGGCAACACGGAACCGAACGAAAAATTCAAGATAATCAACACGTAAATTCCGAATTATTGGAAGGTGCCGAATATGTAAAATCAGTCCTGAAATTTGCCGATGCTTCCGAGAAGGAATATCTCGAAAAAGTGGCTGCTTATTTCACGAATGAATCGGATTATGACAAAGCAATTCAGGAAGCAACTTCTTCTGAATTGCACCAAATTTTCAAGAAATATCCAATTCGGTTTTTGGAAAATAAATCGTTGGAATTGAAGGTTTATGTTGACAGAAAAAAGGCTTTATTCAGCACTTGGTATGAGTTTTTTCCACGTTCAGCTTCAGCCGAAGAAGGAAAACACGGCACTTTCAAGGATTGCGAAAGGCTATTACCAAGAGTTGCTTCAATGGGTTTCGACACCTTGTATTTCCCGCCGATTCATCCCATCGGAGAAGTAAATCGTAAAGGAAAAAATAACGCTACAAATGCGCAACCCGGAGATGTAGGTTCTCCCTGGGGAATCGGTTCTCAATATGGCGGACATAAATCCACGCATCTAGAATTGGGAAGCATTGATGACTTTAAATCATTGGTCAAAAAAGCAAAAGATTTAGGAATTGAAGTCGCTATGGATTATGCCTTGCAAGCCGCACCGGATCATCCTTATGTAAAGGATTTTCCGCAATGGTTCAAGTGGCGACCTGACGGAACGGTGCAATATGCCGAAAATCCTCCCAAAAAATACCAAGATATTCTGCCAATTTATTTCGAAAGCGGCGACTGGAAAAATCTCTGGAAAGAATTGTTAGACGTCGCTTTATTTTGGATTGAAGAATGTGATATAAAAATATACAGAGTTGATAATCCGCACACAAAACCTTTCTTTTTTTGGGGCTGGTTGATTGCCGAAATCAAGAAAAAACATCCTGACGTATTATTTTTGGCGGAAGCTTTTACACGTCCAAAGATTATGAACGAATTGGCGAAGCAAGGATTTACCCAATCCTACACTTATTTTACTTGGAGAAATTCTAAAAAAGAATTGACCGAATATGTCGAAGAATTAACTCAAACCGAACAAAAAGAATTTTACCGTCCCAACTTTTGGCCCAATACGCCAGACATCAACCCTTTTGCTTTGCAAAGCGGGAATGAATCCATTCATCTTCAAAAATATTTCTTGGCAGCAACATTGAGTTCCAGTGTCGGGATTTACGGACCCGTTTTCGAATATAGGATTTGCGCACCAATGGCTCCAGGAAAAGAGGAATATTTGGATTCTGAAAAATATGAATGTTATAAATGGGATTGGGATAAACAGAATAAAATAACGACGTTAATTACCCGTATAAACACGATTAGAAAAGAGCAAATTTCGCTCCAGCAAACCAATAATATTGTTTTTTGTGACACCAATAATGATCAAGTTTTGGCCTATTACAAATTTGACGATGATAAGCAAAATGAAACCTTGATGATTGTTAACCTTGATGCATTTAATAAAAGCCAAGCAATGGTTAAACTTCCGAAGGAATTATGGAGAGGTATTCCAATTGAGATTACCGATTTAATTACTGGAAATACTTATGTTTGGAACAAGGAATGGAATTTTGTGGAATTATCCTCTGAATTGCCTTTTCATTTATTTAAAATAAATTGATAATTTAATGGATAAAGTTTCAAATATTTTAAATAATATAAAAGATAGATTGTCAAATCCTCTGATATTTTCGTTCTTATTATCGTGGTTAATTTTCAATTGGGAAATAACAGTTGCATTAGTTTGGTATGATAAATCTCAAATAAATGCTGAAGGGTGTAAATCTATATTTGAATTTATTCAATATAAGTTGGATAATAGATGTGGTTCATTTTTTTTTCCATTTATAATTGCTATTATTTATACTTTAGGATTTCCATATTTAAAATATGGGATAATGATATTAAATAAAAAAGCATTAAACTGGGGTAAAAGAAATGAAATAAAGTATATTAAAGAAGCTACTTCGGAAAAAATTAATACGCTGAAATTAAATCTAAATGCCTCACAAATTGAAATTTCAAAATTGAATGATTTATTTAATAATATTAATAATAATAAATTTTTAAATGGTTTTTGGAAACTTACGTATGTAATTAATGGAAATGCTTCTGAAAAAGATATATATATATCTGATGGAGAATACTATGAGATTGAAAACGAAAGACGAAAAAAGAAATTTGATATTGTACAGTTTTATTACAATCCTTTTAGTAATAAAATTCTATTTATGAAAAAGCCAATAGAAGCAACAGATGCTCGATCTGATAGTTTTGATAAAAGATATTTGGTGAATATACTTTCAGTAGCTGATAATAATAATAATAAACTATTGGAAGGTAATGAAGGTGATAATATTAGTGTTTCATATAAAAAGTTAGAATAACCTCTTTTTGTTAAGATTTATAATCTTTGACAAAAATATTAATTTAAATAATAAAAATCTGCGTTTGAAATCCGTTTCATCCGTGTTCCATAAATAAAACCATTAAACCAACCACAATTAAAATGAGCAAAGTACAACCTTATTCCCTTTTTACCGATTTCGACATTGATTTATTCAAAGCGGGAAAACATTTCAGATTATACGAAAAACTAGGCGCACACCTTATTGAAGTTGATGGGGTAAAAGGCGTTTATTTTGCCGTTTGGGCACCATCGGCGAGAACGGTTTCCGTGGTTGGGGATTTCAATTATTGGATTCAGGGCGAACACCAGTTGCAAGTGCGTTGGGATTCATCGGGAATCTGGGAAGGATTCATTCCTGAAATCGAGAAAGGGGCAACTTATAAATACAAAATACAATCTAATAACGGAGGAATTATTACCGAAAAAGCAGATCCATTTGCTTTGTATTGTGAACATCCGCCGCGCACAGCATCCGTAATTTGGGATTTAGATTACCAATGGAAGGACAAAAAATGGATGGAAACGCGTCAAGACCATAATGGCTTAGACAAACCTTATTCTGTATATGAAGTGCATTTGGGTTCATGGAAACGTCCCGATAGCTATCGGGACCAAGGGAAATTTTTGACCTATCTTGAACTGGCGGTGGATTTAGTGAATTATGTTAAAGAAACCGGTTTTACTCACGTTGAGTTTATGCCAATAATGGAATATCCTTATGACCCGTCGTGGGGTTACCAATTGGTTGGATATTTTGCGCCAACTTCCCGTTTTGGAAAACCGCAGGATTTTATGGTTTTGGTCGATAAATTGCACCAAGCCGGAATTGGAGTAATCTTGGATTGGGTTCCATCCCATTTTCCGGATGACGCACATGGTTTGGGATTTTTTGATGGATCTAATCTTTTCGAACATCCGGATCGAAAAAAAGGCTATCATCCAGATTGGAAAAGTTTGGTTTTTAATTATGGGCGAAATGAAGTACGTTCCTTCCTGATTAGTAATGCCATTTTTTGGTTGCAACAGTATCATGCAGACGGGCTTCGAGTGGATGCAGTGGCTTCAATGTTGTATTTGGATTATTCCAGAAAAGAGGGTGAGTGGGAACCTAATATTTATGGCGGTAGAGAAAACCTGGACACGATAAGTTTTTTGAAGGAATTCAATGAAGCCGTTTATTCTACTTTTGAAGGTGTGCAAACCATTGCCGAAGAAAGCACTTCTTTCCCGATGGTTTCCAGACCTACATCCATTGGCGGATTAGGATTTGGGATGAAATGGATGATGGGTTGGATGCACGATACTTTGGAATATTTTCAAAAAGACACGGTTTATAGAAAGTACCATCAAAATGATTTGACTTTTTCGATGACTTATGCTTTTTCCGAAAATTTTATGTTGCCGCTTTCACATGACGAAGTGGTTTACGGAAAAAAATCAATTGCAGGAAGAATGCCGGGAGATGAATGGCAAAAATTTGCCAATTTAAGATTACTTTATGGGTATATGTTCACGCATCCAGGGACAAAGTTATTGTTTATGGGATGTGAATTTGGGCAAAGTGCCGAATGGAATTTTGAAGGAAGTTTAGATTGGTATTTATTGCAGTTTGGTTATCACGAAGGCATCAAAAAAACAATAACCGATCTAAATGCTTTGTATAAATCAAACCCAGCATTACACGAAAAGCAGTTTAGTCCCGAAGGGTTTGAATGGATTAATTACTCTGATCATCAAAATGCGGTGATGTCTTATATCAGAAAAGGAAATAAACCCAAGGAGGATTTGGTTGTTGTTTGTAATTTTACTCAAGTTGTTCGTTCAAATTACCGAATTGGTTTACCCAAAAAAGGAAAACTAACAGAGATTTTCAATAGTGATGCTACCATTTATGGTGGTAGTGGTGTGGCAAATCCAAATAAATTGACAATAGAAGCCTCGCCTTATGACGGAAGAGAATATTCAATTGAATTACTTTTGCCTCCTTTGGGCATAACCGTTTTTAAATTTTCATAAATAAATTTCACCTATAAAAAACCCAATTACATTTTTTAGATTTTTACATTGAAGTTAAAAATTTAAAAATTGTAATTGGGTTTTATTCATTTTTTTTGGCATAAAACCATTACAACGTTTTCGTGAATAAAGGTAAGATTTATATGGGTTTAAAAAGTATTTTTGTATTTTTGGATACCAAAAATAAGACCAAAATAAGCACATAAAAGATGATTACAAATACAGAATTAGGATATAAAGGAGATTTATATCCAACAAAAATAGTTTCAATTGAACAAGAAGTAGATTCGGTATTTTTCCACACAGACAATAGTGTAATTCTAAAATTAACGGTGTTAAGAGACAGCTTGATACGTTTTCGATTTACTACAAAAGGATATTTCAACAACGATTTTTCATATGCCATTGATAAGAATCATTCTCAAGGATATAATTTTCTCGAAGTTACCGAAGAAGAAGAATACTATCAGGTAAAAACAAGTAAAGTGCAATGTAGAATTCAAAAAGCAGATTTGAGACTGTCCATTTTTGATTTGAATGAAAATATTATTTTAGAAGATGAATTGGGTTTTCACTGGGAGGAAAGCTACGAATATGGGGGCAATATCGTAAAAACGAGTAAAAGCTCAAAAGACGGGGAATGCTTTTATGGACTTGGGGATAAAGCAACCCAATTGAATTTGAAAGGGAAAAGATTGGAGAATTTTGCAACCGATCAATATGCTTTTAGCAAAGACCAAGATCCATTATATAAAGTAGTTCCATTTTATATTGGGTTGCAAAACAAACAATCGTATGGTATTTTCTTTGACAATACTTTTAGAACCTATTTTGATTTTTGTAGCGAAAGAAGAAATGTAACCAGTTTTTGGGCAGAGGGTGGCGAGATGAACTATTATTTTATTTATGGTCCGCAAATGCAGGATGTGGTTATGACTTATACTGATTTGACTGGAAAACCTGAATTGCCACCACTTTGGGCGTTGGGCTACCATCAATGTAAGTGGAGTTATTTCCCGGAAAGTAAAGTGAAAGAAATTACATCCAAATTCAGGGAATTAAAAATTCCTTGCGATGCCATTTATTTGGATATCGATTATATGGAAGGTTTCCGTTGTTTTACTTGGAATAAAAAATACTTTCCTGATCCAAAAAGAATGGTGGCCGAATTAGCCGAAGACGGATTTAAAACAGTTGTTATCATTGATCCGGGGATTAAAATTGATCCTGAATATTCGGTATATCAAGAAGCTTTGGAAAAAGATTATTTCTGCAAAAGAGCCGATGGCCCTTATATGAAAGGAAAAGTTTGGCCTGGAGAATGTAACTTCCCTGATTATACCAATCCTGAAGTAAGAGAATGGTGGGCAGGATTATTCAAAGAATTGATTTCGGATATTGGTGTGAAAGGAGTTTGGAATGATATGAATGAACCAGCTGTTATGGAGGTTCCCAATAAAACTTTTCCAATGGATGTGCGACATGATTATGACGGAAATCCTTGTAGCCATAGAAAAGCCCATAATATCTACGGAACACAAATGGCAAGAGCCACTTATCATGGCGTAAAAAGATTTGCCTATCCAAAAAGACCTTTTATCATAACTAGATCTGCATATTCGGGGGCACAGCGTTACACTTCGTCATGGACAGGGGATAATGTGGCGTCATGGGAACATTTGTGGATTGCCAATATTCAGATGCAAAGAATGTCTATTTCAGGGATGGGTTTCACGGGTTCAGATATAGGTGGATTTGCAGAGCAACCTTCGGGCGAGTTATATGCGCGCTGGATTCAATTGGGGGTTTTTCACCCTTTTTGTAGAACGCATTCTTCTGGCGATCATGGCGATCAGGAACCTTGGGCTTTTGATGAGGAAGTCATTGACATTACCCGAAAGTTCGTCAACTTGCGCTATCAATTGTTACCCTATTTATATACCATGTTTTGGCAGTATATAGAAGAAGGCATCCCTATGTTGAAACCATTGGTTTATTATGATCAAGAAGATACCCAAACGCATTATCGAAATGACGAGTTTATTTTTGGTAACCAGATTTTAGTTTGTCCTATTTTGGAACCTAATTCATTGGGACGAAGAATGTATATTCCCCGTGGTCAATGGTATAATTATTGGACCAGCGAGTTAATCAACGGAGGAAAAGAAATTTGGGTCGATACCAAGTTCGACCAGATTCCAATTTTTGTAAAAGCCGGTGCCATAATTCCGAAATATCCGGTACAACAATATGTTGGCGAATTAGAATTCGACGAATTGACTTTGGAGGTGTATTTCAAAGAAGGAAAAGAAAAATCAGCAGTTTACGAAGATGCGCAAGATGGTTACGATTACAAAAAAGGAAGATATAGCTTCTTGTCATTCCAAACCATTGGAAAAGAAAAAGAACTTATTATCCAGTTGCACAAAGAAGGAAAATATGACACCAACTATTCAAAATACAAAATAAATCTTTTTGGATTGCCGTTTAAAGTTAAAGAAATTGAGATTGACAACGAGAGAATTTCATTTGACAAGAAGACTTTCGAAAAAGAAAATTATCTAATTGTCGATAAAGAATTTACGGAGTTGCATATTATTGGAAAATAGATTTTGGTATCGAATTGTATTAAAAAATCCCGAATTTTCGGGATTTTTTAGTTTATCGAATGTGTTGAAATCTACAAAACCCCGAGCTCAACCATACATTCTTTCATCATTTCATAGGTTCTTTCAATATTGTTGTCTAATCCTATCGAAAAGCGAATTAAGCCACTGGTCAATCCCATCGCGGCTTGTCCTTCCAAAGGAATTTCACTGGATGTGGAAGTTCCAGGCGCACTAAATAAGGTTTTATAGAATCCTAAACTCACGGCTAAATATCCTAAATTTCTTTTTTGCATTAACTCCATTAATTCATTGGCTTTGTCCAAAGATCCAACATCCAAAGTCATCATTCCTCCAAAACCATATTCAGGATTAATCATCGTGGAATACAACTCGTGGTTCGGATGACTTTTCAAGCCGGGATAAACTGTTTTTATGCCGTCTTTTTCGAATCGTTCCGCTAAATAGGAAGCATTATGGCTGTGTTGCTTCATTCGAATATGCAATGTTCGCAAATTTTTCATCACACTTGCCGAACGCAAACTGTCCATTGTTGGACCAAGAAGCATACTGGCACCATTATTTACATTTTTTAAACTATCAATAAATTCCTGCGATGCACAAGTAACGCCTCCAAGGGTATCGCTGCTTCCATTGATGTATTTAGTCAAACTATGAATGACAATATCGGCTCCCAGTTTTGCCGGAGAAACGGATAAAGGCGAAAAGGTATTATCGACAACCAATTTTAAATTATACTTTTTCGCAATTTTTGCCAAACTCTCAATATCAGCAATTTCAAGCAAAGGATTACTCACGGTTTCACAGTACAAAACTTTGGTTTCTGGAGTAATTGCAACTTCAACTTTGTCCATTTTTGTGATGTCAACAAAGGTGGTTTTGATGCCAAATTTTGGAGTGAAATTTTTCAAAAAAGCATAAGTTCCTCCATAAATCGTTCGGCTCGAAACAATATGGTCGCCCGAACCGCATAATTGCAACAATGTTGGTGTAATCGCTCCCATTCCTGAAGCCGAGACATTGGCGGTTTCCGTTCCTTCCATTGCGGCTAATGCTCTGTCCAGATATAAATTACTTGGTGATGAATGTCGCGAATACAAATAACAACCTTCGGCATTACCTTCGAAAGTATCGAACATCGTTTTTGCCGATAAAAAGGTGTAAGTTGAACTATCAGAAATAGACGGATTTACACCTCCAAATTCTCCAAAATATTGCAAATCTTGAATCTCGTCTGCTGGATTGAATTTCATCATTTATAGTTTTTAGGATTGATAGTTCAAAGTTCAGTAATTATAGACTGAAAATCAATGCTAAAGTATTTATTTAGATTTTAAAACTAACAAATAGATAAATATTAAATTTATTTTCTATTTTAGCTGATAAATAAAAACTATTTTAGTTTTTATTTCAAATCCTAAAAATGTATCAAATGGCACTAGATTCAATCGACAAAAAGTTGCTTTTCCTTTTGCAGAATGACTGCAAAAAAACCACCAAGGAATTATCCCTAAAACTCAATCTTTCAGTCACTGCGGTTTATGAACGCATCAAGAAACTCGAAAGAGAAGGCATAATCGACAAATACGTTGTTTTGCTCAATCGCTCTAAAGCCGAAAAAGGATTTGTGGTTTTCTGTCATTTGAAGCTCATTCAGCACACCAAAGAGTTTCTGACTAAATTTGAAAGTGAGGTCATAAAACTCAAAGAAGTGCTAGAATGTCACCACGTGAGTGGCGATTACGATTATATACTGAAAATAGTGGTAAAAGATATGGAAGCGTATCGAGAATTTTTGGTAACGAAACTTACGACATTAGATCATATTGGAAGCACTCATAGTACTTTTATGATTAGCGAGGTAAAAAACACCACGGTTATCGAGATTTAGAAATAAAATTCTGAATTGGTAAACAAAATTTATTAATTTTGGTTCAAACAGTATTCAGATGGAAACCAAAGAATTAAGAAAAAAATTGATAGTAAATTTCAGTAAATTTATTCAGGACGACACAAAACTCGAAGTTCTTGAGGGAGTTTTTGACGCTATTAATAATGAAGAAATGACTTCTTTAGTTTCTGACGAACATTACCTTAAAGTTGAAGAAGCCAGAGCCGAATATCTTTCTGAAATAAGTTCAGCAAGTTCTTGGGAAGAAGTGGAACTTCGTTTGAATGCAAAACATGGTTTTTAAGATTGTTATTTCAAGATTAGCAGAATCTGAAATAGAGGAAACCATCGAATTTTATGAAAGCAAAAGAAAAGGATTGGGAAAACAGTTTTTGGTCTATTTCAGAGGATATTTAAAAATATTAAAAACCAATCAAAAAATTCTCCTTTGCAATTGTTTATGAAATATTTCGGAATGAAGTTATCATTTATTCTGTTTTTCATACTTCAATAAATCCAACAAAAAAGCCGTAATTTGAACAAAATTGCCATTGATATTGAAATTGTCATTGTGATTTTATTTCTTATTTTTGCATCACTAAAAAATTAAAACAAAAAATACTATGAGTTCATTTGACGTAGTCATTATAGGTTCTGGCCCAGGCGGATATGTTTCGGCAATTCGTTGCGCACAACTAGGTTTCAAAACAGCCATTATCGAGAAATATTCAACTCTTGGCGGAACCTGCCTGAATGTGGGTTGCATTCCATCAAAAGCATTGTTGTCATCATCGCATCATTATAGTGAAATTGCCCATTTTGCTGACCACGGAATCGAGGTTTCAGGTGAAGTAAAAGTGAATTTGGAGAAAATGATTGCTAGAAAACAAGCTGTCGTTGACCAAACTTCCGGTGGCGTGAAATTCCTGATGGACAAAAATAAAATCACGGTTTTTGAAGGCATGGGATCTTTTGTCGATGCGACTCACGTTGCTGTTGCAAAAGCTGACGGAACTTCGGAAACGGTAGAAGCGAAAAATATTATCATTGCAACGGGTTCCAAGCCATCGTCGTTGCCGTTTATAAAAATCGACAAGGAAAGAATCATCACTTCGACCGAAGCGTTGAAATTGAAGGAAGTCCCAAAACATTTGGTTATTATTGGAGGTGGCGTTATCGGAATCGAATTAGGCCAAGTTTATTTACGATTGGGAGCGCAAGTTTCCGTAGTCGAATTTATGGACCGAATTATTCCGGGAATGGATGCTTCACTGTCTAAGGAATTGACCAAAGTCTTGAAAAAACAAGGAATGAAATTTTACGTTTCCCACAAAGTAAAATCAGTGGAAAGAAATGGGGATAACGTGACGGTTCAAGCAGAAAATGCAAAAGGAGAAACCATTACTCTCGAAGGCGATTATTCATTGGTTTCCGTTGGTCGTCGTCCTTATACTGACAATCTAAATGCCGATAAAGCTGGTGTAAAAATTTCCGATAAGGGACAAGTGGAAGTAAACAATCATTTGCAAACGAATATTCCAAATATTTATGCCATTGGTGATGTGGTTCGTGGAGCTATGTTGGCTCACAAAGCCGAAGAAGAAGGAACAATGGTTGCAGAAATTATTGCAGGACAAAAACCACACATCAATTATAACTTGATTCCCGGAGTAGTTTATACTTGGCCAGAAGTGGCTGCAGTTGGTCAAACCGAAGAACAATTAAAAGCTTCCGGTGTAGAATATAAAGTAGGAAGTTTTCCTTTCAAAGCCTTGGGAAGAGCAAGAGCCAGTGGAGATTTAGATGGCTTTGTAAAAATCCTTGCCGATGCAAAAACGGATGAAGTTTTGGGTGTTCACATGATTGGTGCTCGTTGTGCCGACTTGATTGCCGAAGCCGTAACCGCAATGGAATTCAAAGCATCAGCCGAGGATATTTCGAGAATGAGTCACGCACATCCCACTTTTGCGGAAGCAATAAAAGAAGCTGCACTAGTTGCAACTGATAATAGAGCATTGCACGTGTAATTATTGATTTTCATCCTGCGAGGTTAAAACCTTGCAGGTATTTATAAAAAAACACGTCCGACCGCGCGGAAATGTCAAAATAATCTCGTGAACGCTAGCGCGGAAATTCTTTCCGTGCCCAAAAACGAGCTCAAAGCAAATAAAGGGTAACACAAACGAATTGAGGAGTTAAAAATAGATTGACAAATTTTGAAAGTAGCAATGGGCACGGATTATAAATCTGCGCTGGCGGGGTTCTATTAGGCCAAAAAAGGATAGACAATAAGGTGTGAATTATATAACTATTTTTCATAATTATGTAATGATTACCAATTCAAGTAGTTCTAAATTTGAGTTTTTATTAAAAGAAAAAGAAATTTAAAATTCAGTAAAATGAAAGGATTTAAAAGTAATATCGAAAAAGACACATTGGAAAATAATAACTTCCGTAAGGTTTTATATACGGGAAAACATCTTCAACTTGTTCTAATGAGCCTAAAAGTTGGAGAAGAAATTGGAGAAGAAACGCACCAAAATAATGACCAGTTTTTCCGATTTGAAAGTGGTTCAGGAAAATGTATAATTGATGATACTGAATACTTAGTGAAAAATGGAGATGTTATTGTTGTACCATCAGGAGCAAAGCACAATGTCATTAACATAGATAGTAAAACTGAATTAAAAATGTATACTATATATGGTCCACCAAATCACAAATATGACACCATAAGGGCGACAAAAGAAGATGCTGAAAAATATGGAGAAGAATTTGACGGAAAAACAACAGAATAAATTTCTTCAATAATTTATAACATCATATTCAGTAAAAGTATGCTGCTAATACCGGCTACACGAGCAATGCGCTGCATTGTGAATCCTGACACCGAAAGCGATGAGAACAACAAACGCTATTGGTCTCGTTGCGCTCATTTGCGGAAGCGATAAAAGAAGCTGCTTTGGCTGCGACTGATAATAGAGCGTTGCACGCTTAATTAGGGTCTGCTGAGAAACG
>DHXP01000039.1 GCA_002413745.1 Flavobacterium sp. UBA5153
TAATTCGAAAGATGTTGAAAAAGCGTTAAAATTGTTTTTGAGTAATTATGAAAAAAAGACATTATTTCTTGAAAAAGAAAAATGGGTGTCTGACTTATGTTCCGATAATAAATTAGAAACAGCTATTCTGCGATCAAAAGGTTTTGGAGATGAAAACCCTTCGTATTCCAATATCTATAAAGCCTTTGAAAAGTTTAAACAATGAAATTTATAGAATAGAAACAAGTAAAGTGGATATACCGAATTGTTGGAACAAGAAAAATTCCCACATCATTTAGGTAGTACTATTAACCCCGACCGCGGAATTGCATTCCGTGCCCTTTCCAATTAGCAACTTAAATCCACTATACAACGACTCCCTCGATCGCCGGTGGAAAATGAAGCAAGAAAAACTTTTCCCATCCTTCACCACAAAAATCAAAGAAATTATCTCCATCAAATTGTAATAGCATATCAAAAGTTGCATATATTTGATAATGTAAAAAGCTATTTACAAGTAGCCGCCAAATGTGCAACATTAAAAATGAACAAACGTTTAAAATTGAATACAAAAATTAATTTATCAAAATATTGTCAACTATTATTTTTTTATGACTATTTTATAAATTTGGAATATATAACAAACTAAAATTTAAAATTATGGCACTTAAACCAGGACCGAAAAGAATAGCTACATCAACAGGAAAGCCAGACCAACGCCAACGTGATAATAAAGAAACACCCGGGAATACACCTTCATTAAAACCACCAAAAAATCCGTCAAAAAAATAATCCGTAAGTATGATTACCCCCTCTGGTGCTCGTCTTTGACGAGTACCTACTTAAATTCAATTCAATTCGTAGCGTTTACTCGCCGCTGCTGAATAGCAGTAACTTTATGAAGACAACACTACCAACAAAGAAACAAATTGAAACGGCACAACAAAAAAACGTATGGGACTTTGGTAATGCAATTCTATATAAACTCTGCAAGGACAATTTTAATCACGACACGGACGACCACATTCTAACGAAAGTTTTATTCATTGGGCGTATTTATGCTGCAGCAGTTGAAAGGAGAAAAAATAAGTCAAACGATATTAATGATAATTTTTACATTGACACAGTTGCTCCTGCTTTTAGAAAATCTAAACTTGACGAAAAATTATCAGTACTGAAAATTGGAAAGACTGAAAATATTAATAACATAAAATCTGTTTTGCAGACACATTATTTTTTGACAAGTATGCTTAAAAAAATCACAGCCCTAGAAAAGCGTTCTTTTAGTTCAAAGTATTTACATTTTCATCTTCCAGACTTGTTTTTTATTTATGACAGTAGAGCAGTTAACGCATTAAGAAAATTTACAAGTCAAGTTCCAAAGGACTTAAAATACATTCTTGAACTTGAAAATATTGACAATGAATATGCAAAGTTCTATTGTAAATGCTTTGATTTAAAAAGACAAATAAAAACTCAGTTAAACATTGAATTGACTAACAGACAACTTGATAATTTACTAATTGAAATAGCCAACAAACAAGGCAGCTTAAAATTGAAAACAATCTAATTCTAACAGAAGACCCAAAGCTGGCGTGATTTTCTAGCTCGTGCCCTCAACAAAAGAATCCCTCGACCGCCAGTGGAAAATGAAGCAAGAAAAACTTTCCCCATCCTTCACAACAAAAATCAAAGAAATTATCTCTATCCAATTGTAAAAGTGTACTAAAAGTTCTATATATTTGAAACAACTAATAGTCTCGAAACTATTTATGCAATCATTTGCAACTATTCAACCAAATTAGGGTGTATATACATTCTTTAAATTAGCATACAAATCCAAGTTATGAGCCTCACAAAAAAGAACTAAAAGTTTAATGGAAACAAAAAAGAAAATTTCGCCACAGGCAATTTTAGCTCTAAAGGAAGCTTTATCTGTTATTTACTGGAAAAAAGAGGATTTACAACAATTCATTAAATTAACAATTGATAATCCAGCCATTATTTCTACAATCAATTGGGCAGTTACAAAACGAGAAATTGTGAAAGAACTTCTTAATAGGATGACAAACCGACTAGATATTTACGAATCCGATTTATTGAATTTGGTTATGGCAGTAACAGATTTTAATGATTTTGGAAATTTAAAATATTGGGATGAAGATGGCTCCAAAACAAAAAAAGCCAAAGAAGCTGTACATTATTTAAGAAGTTTCACCAAAGGATTTATTCAAATAACAAAAGAGCAAGAAGAAGCTAAAATAAGAAAAGCCAAAGCAGTACAGAACACTAAAAAAGCTCTATCACTTGAACAAGAATTGGTACAATTTAAAGATGAATTCAATAAAATAGCTGTTAATACTAATTTCCAACAACGTGGATTTCAACTTGAAAAATTCCTTTACAACTTATTCCTGCTTTTTGATTTAGAACCAAAAGGATCTTTCAAGATTTATGGTGAGCAAATTGTCGGATGAAATCCTTGGTAAATCCTAACAAGAATAAGAAAATTAAAAAATTACAATTAATATAATACTTCAGTTGAACTTTATACAATGATTTAGAAATGGATATAATCAAAAATAACCCTTACAGGATAATAGGAATATTGATTGGTACTTCAACAAGGGAAGAACATACCAAAACCAAAAAGCTAAAAATGTATATTGATGCGGGTCAAGAAGTACCCGAAGACTTTAGCTTTCCCATTATTGGTGATTTAAATAGAAGTATTGATACCGTTGATGATGCAATTTCAAAATTGAATTTAAATAATGATCGTGTAAACACTTCATTATTTTGGTTTTATAATGGCAATGCCATTACTGATGAACCTGTGTTTGATGCTTTGAAAGCTTCAAAAGAAGAGGCTAAAGAAGCAATAGATGTTTGGATAAGATTGGCATCAGCAGATGAAGTTACAAAAAGAAACGCATCTGCTTTTCAGAATCTTTCCACTATATATTTAAATAGCGCTTTTAAGAAAACAACAATTTCTAAAAATAATCTCGAAAAAGGAATTACTCTTAAGTTGAAGTTTTTAGAAAGTGATTTCATAAATGATTTTATTAAACTTTCTTCCGACGAAACCTACAAAGTATCTAAAGAAGGTTTACAAATCTACTTCTTAAATCAAGTTTATAATGAAATTGAAAAAGTAGATAAAAACTTTGTGGATTGGTATCTTGATTGCATTACAAAAATTTCATTCACTGCAAAGCAAAATTATTTAAATAATTTCGTTTCAAAACCAATTGAAGTTGTCAAAAATCTAATCGAGGAAAATAAAACAGTAAGAAAAGAAAGCCCCAGTAAAGCATATATTTTAGGAAATGGTCTTTATACAACCGGAAGCGAAAAAATAAATACAATTAAAAATATTCTAGGTAAAAGCAATATCCAATTTACTTCCATCACGGATAAACTTTCTGATGAAATATTGCAATGTGGTATTGTTTACTTTAAAAAATTCAAAGATACTGCGACTGATCCAAGCGAAAAAGCAATGGATTTATTCAAAAAAGCAAAAAAACTGGCTGTTGGAAGTATTGCAATCCAAAGATGCCAAGAAAACACAGAAAACCTACAAGAATGGATTGATGAAAAACCGGAACGTGATAAATTGAGTCAAATCAAATCCCATCTTGATTCTTTACTGCACTTATTTGATGAATTTGAAAATAAAAATGAAACAATAGCTAATGCTAAAGTATTGGTTAATACGGCAAAACCTATTTTAATCAATATAAAAAGTGTTTTAGGCAGTACAGATGAATTATATTTAAGGCTTTCGACTCGTGTTGCTGGTCAGGCGCAAAGTTATATCATAGAAGAAGTAAACAATGTCCAAGAAAATTTAGATTACAATCTGGCTATTGACAGATACGGCACCCTAAATAGGATAAAGTCTGCCCTAAGAAATGGATGGGAAGTAACCAATTTAATTGGTACTTTAGATATGGAGGACGAATACAAAACGGTACGTTTTACTCCTAATAAAAATACGCTAAGAAGTTTATGTGTTCAATTAGATGTTAGTACAACCAGTATTAGTAGTCCTTCAATTTCAACTCCAAGACCAGCTCCAACACCAAGACCAGCACCTCCACAATCAAATTCAGAAGGGGTTAATTGGGTGGGTTGGATCATAGGTATAATTATTTTAATAGGAGCAATTAAGAGTTGTAGTGCAGCAAACAAAAATGAATACGACAATGATACTGCAATAGATACAACTGCAGTAGCTGTTGATACAACGGCTGTGATAGTTGATACAGCAGCAGTTGTTGCTGACACATCATCTTATGTTATAGATACATCAGCAATTATCCAACCAGAAGAAAATTATTCAAGTCCGTATATTGGCAACCAATTATCTAATGGTTCGTCTCCATTAAACAATTGTTTTGGTTCTGGTGATTATCAAGGAAATGCGACTTTGACAATTAAAAATGGTGGTAATTCAGATGCAATTGTGTGTTTATACAGTACTTCAAAAGACCGAACAATTAGAAATGAATATGTACAGAAAAATTCATCGTTTAAAATGTCAAGTATATCTCAAGGTTATTATAAAATTAGAGTGTTTTATGGTAATGATTGGAATCCTGGTTTAGAAAACAGTTGTGGCACAAAAGGAAATTTTGAATCGGATGTGAATTTTTCAGAATTTGATGGTACGGAATATTTTGAAGATAGTTCAAGAGGTTATACAAATGCAACGGTAACACTCTATACAGTTGCAAATGGAAACGCATCATCTTCATCTATTGACCAATCTTCTTTCTTTAATAAATAAATTAACTAATAAAACTAATGAAAAACAAACTATCATTCGGCATTATATTATTTTCTTTCGTAAGTGCTTTTGCACAAATAACCAAAGAAGATATAACCAAAGAAATAAAGCCTTTAACGGAAAAAGTTAAAACGCTTCAATCAGAAAACAATAAACTGAAAACTGAAATCAGTTCAATAAATTCTAAACTGGCTACAGTTAATCTAAAACTCGAAACTCTTGATCAAAAAGTGCAATCCAATGCTTCTGATATTCAAAATACGAATTCAGAGTTAAATGGAAAAATAACAAGTTCGGAAACAACAACAAATCATAAATTCACACAGGTTGATAATTCATTAAGTAATAATTCTTTGTGGTCAATTATTGGGATATTGGGAGCAATTATAGTTTCAGGATTTGTATACTGGTTAGTGAGTAAACGACAAACTATCGACAAAACAGATGTTGAGGCACAAATTAGTAAAACTACTAAAACTCTCGAAGAGGAAGGGGTTAAATTAGATACTAAATTGACAGAAGTACTAGAAACACAATTGAAATTAATACAAGAAGAAAGAGCTAAAACTCCAGCTAATAAATCAGAAGAAATAGACCATTCTTTAGCATTAAAAGTAGCTGATGAAATTGTACGTATAAATAAAAACCTATCCAATATGGATACAAGCACCAAAGGCTTAAAACAACTATCGGCATCTGTTAAACGTATTGAAGATACTTTTGCAGCAAATGGTTATGATATGCCTGAGATACTTAACAAACCTTTTGACTCAAGAGTAAAAATGGTAGCAAATATGGTTGAAGATGAAAATTTAGGAAAAGGAATTGAAATAATAACTAAAATAATAAAACCACAAGTAAACTATAAAGGAGTGCTTATACAATCAGCTCAAGTAGAAGTTTCGGTAGGTCAATAAATAATTAAAAAATGAGAACAAAAATAGACTACGGCATCGATTTAGGAACTACTAATTCTGCAATTGCAAGAATTGAAAATGGCAAACCAGTCATTAAAAAATCCGACACTCTAAAAGATACTATTCCTTCTTGTGTTAGCATAAATAAGAAAAAAAATATTTTAGCTGGGGATGCTGCTTTTAATGCTTTAAAAGTAGATAAAACTAGAGCGCTCAAAACTTTGAAGAACGAAGATTCTAATGCCTACATTGAATTTAAAAGAACGATGGGAACTGACGCTTCATTTCCAAGTTCTAATATGGGTAAAGTATTTTCATCGGAAGAATTATCAGCTGAAATATTAATGAAATTAAAATCATTTATTACAGATGAAGCGGTAAAATCGATAGTAATTACTGTTCCTGCTAAATTTACGATGGTTCAAAAGGATGCTACTGTAAAGGCTGGTAAACTAGCGGGTTTTGAGCATATTGAATTGTTGCAAGAACCTATTGCAGCATCTATGGCTTATGGTCTTGATGCTGAAAATAAAGATGGTATTTGGTTAGTTTATGATTTTGGTGGTGGAACTTTTGATGCAGCTCTAATTAAAGTTGAGGATGGTATTATGAAAGTTGTAGATACTGAAGGAGATAACTGGCTAGGAGGCAAAAACCTTGATGAAGCAATTGTTGATCAAATTATTCTACCCTATTTAGAAAATAATTTTTCAATTAACGAAATTTTATCTAATTCTGAAAAAAAAGAAGTCCTACGAAACTCGGTAAAGTATTTTACTGAGGAATGTAAAATTCAAATGTCATTTAGAGACAATCATAATATTTTAACTGATTTAGGAGATTTACCTATTGAAGATGAAGAAGGCGAAGAATTATCTTTGGATATTGACGTAACTCAAGAAAGTTTAAAGGAGGTTGTTGGCCCAATCTTTCAAAAGTCAATTGATATTTGTAAAGATTTATTAAAAAGAAACAATCTAAAAGGGTCTCAATTAACAACAGTATTATTAGTTGGTGGCCCAACATATTCTCCAATTTTGAGAAAAATGTTAAAGGAGCAAATAACAGATAAAATCAATACAAGTATTGACCCAATGACATCTGTAGCTTCTGGTGCTGCATTGTTTGCTTCAACTATTTCTGTTTCAGAAGAAGTGATGGAACAAAGCAGAGACACTACAAAGTTACAATTAGAAATAAAACACGAGGCAACAACAGTTGAGGAGGAAGAAATGGTAAACATCAAAATCCTTAAAGAAAAAACTGAAGGCACTATTCCAGATAAAGTTTTTGCAGATGTGGTGCGTGGTGACAAAGCTTGGTCAAGTGGAAAAAAACAAATTAGTGGAAAAGCCACTTTAGTTGATGTCCAGTTAAATATGGGTGCATCAAATACTTTTGAAGTTATACTATATGATGAACAAGGAAACAAGTTAGAATGTCAACCTAATACGTTTAACATATTACAAGGAATTAATCCTGGACAAGCTACTTTACCCTATCATATTGCAATTGAAATCACTGACCGTATTCAAGGAAAGGATTTATTAACAGCTATAAAAGGATTAGAAAAAAATCAGACACTACCTGCAACTGGAATAACTGAAAAATTAAAAACGCAAAAAGATATTCGTCCCGGAATAAGTTCGGATGAAATTATCATTCCTATCTATCAAGGAGATTATTATGCTGAAGGGACAACAGCTATCCATAGCACTCATATAAACGACGTAAAAATTAACGGAGAAGATTTACCTTCATTACTTCCAGCTGGTAGTGATGTTGAAATTACTTTAAAAGTGGATCGTTCCGAGCAAATGACAGTATCTATTTTCTTCCCTTATTTAAACCATACTGAACAACAAACGGTAGAAATAATCCAAGGTAAGTCTGTTAGTAAAGAATGGTTGGAAAATGAAATCAGAAAAGCAAGAAAAACTGCTAAAAGATTAAAGGAAGAAAACAATTCAACAGAGGTTGAAAAAATTATTACCAACATTAATGGTATTGCTGAACAATTAGAACACAAAGGCGGTGGAGATAGTGGTAAACTCGAAGTTCAAGATAATTTATTAAAAGAACTAAGGGCATTAGACAAATTGGATAGTGAAACCGAATGGCCAAAAGTGGAAAAAGAATTAAAAGAAAACTTTTATGAATTAGAAGAATTGCTAAATAAAGTAAAAAGCAATGGTGATGAAAGTGATTTAAAAATGGAAGCAATCGATGCCCATATGAAAGAGTTCAAAATAAAAATTGAACAAATCATAAAAGAGAAAAGTGTAATTCACGCCAAAGAATTAATCGAAGAAATAGATAGTTTGGATTTTAATATCAGAGATATTTTGGCAGGTCCACAAATGGATATTTCAATGATAAATAACATTAATTCCAATTTTTCAAATACAAATTGGAAAGACAGTAACAAAGCTAGAACCTTATTAAACCAAGCCATTCAATCTATTAATAACGGTAATGTTTCAAATTTGAGACCAATATTAATTCAAATAATTGATGTTATGGATAGAGAAGACGCTGAGAAACTAACGGGTAAATTAACTAGATAATTAGAAATTAACGAAACTAGATGCTGTCGAAAAACTTTTCTATAAATGATGATTACAAAGTTTTACTATTCGTAAAACAAGGCTTCTATGCAGAAACTTATAGAGTTAAAGGAAATGATGGGAAACTTTACTTCTTAAAGCTGTTTAATTATTCTCAATTGCATAAATCTGCCTTTGATGTAAATAATAATATTCTTGAAATAGAATTAGTAAAATCAATTCAACACCCAAATTTGGTTACTTACAAAGACAGCGGTGAAATTGTTATTGAAAATAAGAAATATGCCTATTTGGTTCTAAATTTTATAGCTGGGGAAACGTTATCTGAAAAGATAATTCGTGAAAAATATAAATCGCTTTATGATATTAAAAGCATAATTATTGAAATACTGGAAGGTTTAAAATACTTGCATCAACAAGCCAACCCTATAATTCACAACGAAATTACACTGCAAAATGTAATGTTAGATTTAGCACAAGGCAATCCAAAAACGAAAATCATTGATTTTGGTTACGCTAGAGAGTTTCATCAATCATCAAAGGTTTTTAATAAAGAAGGATTAAATCCTAATTTTCTTGCCACTGAATGTTTTCATAATATTTATTCGCCTCAATCTGATTTGTTTTCGGTAGGTATAGTTTTATACCAATTGATTTACAATTCATTACCTTGGATTATTGATGTTTCTAAATTTAAAGGTAAACAGACTGAATTGGAAGATAAAATTGTAGAGGAAAGAAAGAAAAAAATAAAATTTCCAAATGTTTCTGATGATATTATTGATTTCGATGATGATATAACTAATATTATTAAAAAAGCATTGCATACTGATACAGAAGTTAGATTTAGTTCTGTGGATGAATTTATAAAAGCACTAAAAGGCGAAGTAATTGTTGATGATATTGATACAATTCAAATTCAAAAATCCGATAAAGAACCTACTAAAAAGAAAACAAAATATAGTTCAGTAGCAAAAGGAAAAGGGTTTAGTGCTATTGCAGGAATGCAAGATTTAAAAAACCAACTTCAAGTTGATGTTATTGATGCACTTCGTAATCCGGAAGAGTATGAAAAATACGGAGTAACTATTCCAAATGGAATGTTATTATTTGGTCCTCCGGGTTGTGGTAAAACATTTTTTGCTAAACATTTTGCGGAAGAAGTAGGTTTTAATTTTATGTTAATAAAACCATCATCGTTAAAAAGTCGTTATGTCAATGCTACTCAGGAAAACATTGCCAAGATGTTCGAGGAAGCAGAAGAAAACGCACCAACTATAATTTTCATTGATGAAATGAACGAATTAGTGCCAAATCGAGACAGTGATGCTCACGAGATGTCTAAAAGTGCTGTGAATGAAATGCTAGCCCAAATGGACAGAACAGGAGAAAAAGGAATTTTCATAATCGGAGCTACTAATTATCCGCATATGATTGATCCTGCCATTTTGAGAGCCGGCAGATTAGATAAAAAATTCTATTTGTCCCCCCCTGATTTTGAAGCAAGAAAAGCTATGTTTGAAATGTACCTGAAATCAAGACCAATTGATTTTGGTATGGATTACGAAAAATTAGCAAACCTTACAAATAATTTTGTTGCTGCTGATATTGAACTTTTAGTAAATGATGCCTCTAGAAATGCCTTGAAAATTAAAGGAAGGATTACTATGGAAATACTTGAAAATGTAATAAAAAACACAAAGCCCTCCGTTTCAATAACAGAATTAAATAAATACGAAGTGCTTAGAAAAAAAATGGATGGAGGAAATGCTCCGATAATTGATAAAACGAACGAACGTCAAATAATAGGTTTTAAAAAATAAAAATTTTAACTAATAGTTATTATAAATCTTAATAATGCACAAACTTACATCTAGACAAGAAGCTATATTATCAGATACTCGAAAAATTTTTGAAAAAAATACAGATGTTGAATTTATTAAAAAACGTAAACGTTTTTTAAATCAAATTTTTCCTAATATCGAGGAGTTATATAAAAATAACCCCAATGAATTTGAAGAAATTTCAACTGGGATATATTCTATAATGTACAATCAGGAAGTTAAATATATTACATCACTTCTAAAAACAAAAGATTATAAGAGTCTTCAAGAGTATAAAAAGGAATTAGGAACTTTTGGACGGATTAAATATCTAGAACTTGAAAATTCTGGTAAATCGAGACTTTGCCAATTTTTAATTGAATATGAAGACTTAATTAAAGACTGGATGGATAGTGAAAATGGAAGTCGTGCAATTCTTAAGGAGGTTAATAAAGATGATGGATATTGTTATGTTGCTACTATGGTTTATGGTGATTATAATCATCCAAATGTAATTCAGTTAAGAAATTACAGAGATAATAAACTTAATAAATACGAATTAGGAAGAGCTTTTATTTCATATTATTATAAATACTCCCCTTATTGGGTAAAAAGAATGAAGAATTGTTCTTTAATCAATAAACTTTTAAAAATTTCAATTGATCTTATTGTTAGTAAAATAAAATAGTAGTTTCATTTATGTTTCATCGATTATAAATTGAGTCTTAATCAATAGTAAATGGATAAGTCCGCAATGTCTAATAAAATATTCAAAAAATAGAAAAAATGGAAACAATCACTTTTGACAAATTACTTTTAAAAACTGCTTTTTGTTGTATGGCTTCTGATGGAGATATTGACAAAAGAGAAGTTGCATTGATAAAAAAAATGTGCCAGCAATCACCACTATTTACTGACTTTGATTTTACTAAAGAAATCAATATTCTGTTGGAAAAGATTAATCAACGCGGTTCAGAATTTATTCAATATTATTTTAATTTACTCCACAAGACTGTTTTATCAGAAGAAGAAGAATTAAACATAATAAACTTTGCGATTAATACCATTAATGCTGATGAAACAGTTGAATATTCAGAAATAAAATTTTTTAAAGCAATGCGTAAATGTCTAAATATAACTGATGAAACTATTTTAGCTGTGTATCCAGATTTAGAATACTATTTAGAGGAAGATATTAATATAGAAAGTGAGTTAGATAAATTAGTCAATAACTATTTAAGTTCCGTTGAATTACCACAATTTGAACATATCAAATTAGATAATTTAGAAAATGAATAATTCATTTATAAAAATAGGTTTAGCATTATTCTTTTTTATATGTCTTGTTGATATGCCTTATGGCTACTACCAATTTGTCCGTTTTGTAGCAATGGTTGGTTTTGCCTATTTGGCTTATTCTGCAAATGAACAAAGCAACAAGAACGAAGTGTTTCTCTATATTGGATTAGCAATATTATTTCAACCATTTATCAAAGTGGCTTTAGGTAGAACAATATGGAATATTATAGATTTAGCAGTTGGTATTGGTTTAATAGTGTCATTATTCCAAAGAAAAATAAAAGTTAAATCATAATCATTAAATACTTAATTTAAAAAGCAATAATGTTGTAAAATGAATAAAAGCAATGTTACTAACAAAGTAAAGTTTGCACAATAATCACTCGGCAGATAATGAAAAATGAAACAAGAAAAGTTTACAAAATGTTACAATACTAGAATTGATGATATCTTTCAAAAAAACTTATAATTATGTCAAAAAAATTAAGGAAGGAACCAATATTTATAGCTCCAGATATTTTTGGATGGATAGATGAACAATATAATCCTCATATCTTTGATGACGTTAATAAAGTAGAATTAAATGCCTATAATGCTTTTGATAAAATTACTATTTATGAAAGACAAGTAAAGGAGTGGTTTTTAAATCCTGCAATTAAGTTATTAAAGTACAATAATAGGAATAAAGGATTTATCGTGTTAATGATTTGTTTGTCATATATAGAAGGTGTTGAACAGTTTAAAGTAGGATCTAGTAGTGATGGAAGAAGTAAATTGTTTTTCAGAAACTCTATGAATAGAATTTACCCTAATATGTTTAATGATAATCAATTAAACAATTTTTATTCACAAGCAAGATGTGGACTTTTTCATAATGGTATGGTTCAAGGTAAAATTGTAATTAATAATAGTTTTGAAAGAAGTATTGAATTTTTAGATTATACAGACATAAAGATTAGTCCCTCAAAATTTTTAAAAGATATAATTTTAGATTTTGAAAATTATATTGCAGAATTGAAGAACAATGAAATTAGTAGAAATAATTTTAGTAATATGTATTCAAATATATAATTATGTATTTCCATTCAAAACAATCAAAAGTAGCTACAGAAGGCGAAAATAAATTTAAATCTAAAATCTATAATATCCCCCAATCCAAGAATTTGCTTTTCCTTACGAGGTAAATTTGGTTGCTAAAAACCTAAATCCAAATTCTCTTTTCTAATTAACATTCTGATTTAAAAGAAACCCCTTAAAGTTCGGTGGTAAAAGAACGTTTTACATTTCTGTTGCCACTCCTTTGCCAACGCTCCAAAAAAAATTACTGTCACGGTTTTTGAATCAAAAACACGTACGCTTCGCAACTCGTGCCAGTAATTTTTTTCCCCAAGCTGTGTTACATAATTGAGTATTATAGTTCATTACAAAGCTTTTATATTGTTTTTTTGGTTTTTGCAATGAAGCTATAATATCATTTATGTAAAACAGCCGCCACACCCAACGCGCTAGCCAGTGGCTCCAGGACAACATTTTTTATTGCTTCCTCGCACCGGCCTGCAATAAAAAAATCCGTCCTTCGCCACTGTCCTTAACAACGTTCGCCATTTCATAGAATATTTTCTGTAACTACCTGCTTTCAAGAACGTTCACGGTCACTGTTTTTAGCAACTTGATATTCCACTAAATCCTTCTATATAAATAATAGGATTTGATATGTTTTTTAAATCAATATTGTTTACTTGCTGTGCAAATAGAAAGCTTTGAAATAGCAAGCATGCGATAAGTAATGCATTATTTTTAATCATTATATAGTTTTTTTGTTGAGTTAATAATTCAAATAAAATCTTTCTTCTCGAATTTCTACTTTTTCTCTATTGTTATTTCAAACCAAAATGTCCTGCTCAAATGGCAGGACTAAAATTGTGATTGGTCTATTGGGTTTTCGGGTTTGTTGTCGTCTTTGGAGCAACAGGATAATGTTAAGTAGTTGCTGTTAAATAATCGAGACTTTTACTTCTTATAAATAATGTTAATTGCATAGCAAAATAAGGCGAAAATATCATTTTACGAAATTACAAAAGTGACGATTATTTAATTATGGCTACTTACTAATAATAAGAGTAGGTTTTTCATATGTTTTTTTGTTAAAAATAAGGTTTATAATATTTCGTAATGTTAATTTATAGTTATTTTAAGACAAAGTCGCTCAAGAGGGTGCTATATAAAGTAAGTGTCCCATTGAAGGCGGGTACATTGGCAAACTCCATACATAATCCGAAAGAATATCTATATTTGGATCAAAAAAGAAAACTAGCTGTACAAAAAAGATTGCAAAAACAAGTAGAAAATTACCAATTCTCAGTAGATGATTTTACGTTTTCAACTACTTGATTTTTAAATAATTAAAAAAAACATTAGTTAGAATATTTAGACGAACCCAAACATTAAGAGAAATGAAGAAAATTCTAATAGTTATATTTTTTTTGATTAGCAACAGTTTTACACTTTTAGCACAAGTCCGAGTAGAATTTAAGTTGCATTTTTCTGAAATCTATGCGACTTATGATTTCCTTGCAAAAATATCTGACAATTATCCAGACAATGATTTAAAGACCATTTACGCTAAATCAAAGTATAATATGGAAAGTTATAAAAAGTAGATTTCGGATTTTGAAAAAATTCGCTTAAACTATACCTATTCCTTCGACCAATATCCTCTCTTCCACTTAAAGTGGCTATGATGTCTGTAGATTTATTAGAAAAAAACTTGGCAACAAGCCAAACCATACAAGAATTTAAGAACAAGTCTTTAGGGATTATACCAAACGAAGACTTGATTGCTTTTTCTGAAACCATAGAAAAGTTTCAATTTATCTATCACGAATTAGTAGTCCAACCAAACATCTCGACTCTTGAAGTGGATATGTTGCCTATTTTTTTATTTCCACAATTAAAGCGACAATATTACGTTAATTAATAATCATAACTTATAAAAGTGCCATTATTACTACAATAAAATAATAGAAAGATGAAATAAACAAGAAATACTGTAGCTAATTATGCTTAGGAAATACTTTCTTTTATCATATTAATGTTTGTAAACTAATTAGGGGAATTCGCTATAAAGGACGGTAATCCTCATAAAAAATATAGTTATGATGAAGTACTCGTTGCAAAACATCATTTTAGAGATTCATAACAAGGAGGATAAGATTTTATCGCAAAATAAGAGATTGATTGATGAAGCTTACGAAATGATCTTGTACCTCCAAGACTTGTTATTTACGGTCAAGAAATATGTTATTGAAGAGGGATTTAAAAATGATGAAGAAGAGATATATTTTTTCCATACCATTAAGCCGAAAATCCTTGGAAAGCTAATTTATTACAATAAGGTATACCGCATAGAAACTGGTTGCCCTGTTAATAATGGCAAAATATATCACACCTATTTTACAAGCCGTTTGCAGGAATTGAAAAAAGAATACGATGAGCACATTTGTAATTCAGATTTTTATAGATATTACCGCTCAGGAAGATCTGATAACGATGAAGTTTACTTCCGACTTGGCAACATCAATTATCACGATGGACTTAATAGTTTCGTATTTGAAATAGATTCTCAGTTCTCTACTTTTTATGACTATAAAATTGCTCGAATTATAGCAAATGAGTTATTGTATAATTACTTGCTAACAAAAATTAATCCCGACGAAAATCCTGATGTGATTTTACAAAATTCTGAATCAACAAAAGATGTTTTTTGGACAGATAGCAAAAATGCACTTATCGAATTGGTGTATGCTCTTTATGCTTCAGGAGCTATTTCTCACGGCAAAATTGGTATCCGAAAAATAAGCTTAATGTTTCAGATACTTTTCCGAGTTCCTCTTGGAGATCTGCATCACTCTTTCCACCGAATGAAAACACGGGTAGGTTCCCGAACTGCATTTTTAGACCAGCTCAAAATATCCCTCGAAGAATATATGGATAAAGAGCTTTAGCGGTTCAATACAGTAATTTCAAAGCAGTACACAAAATGTACTGCTTTTTCTTTGCCCATATCTGCCAATTGGCAAATGTTGGCAAAACTCCATTACAAAATATGCAAAATGCCTCAAAACCCTTATTAAACAAGGTTTTTTTCTATTTATAAAAATTTTTAAAAAACCGCCAAACCAATTGGCAAGGATTGGCAGACAAACACTACCACCTTTCACAATTTTGCATAGTGAACTTTAAATGCTGTGCAATGAAAATAATAACTATTGAGGAAGAAGCCTGGCAACAGCTAAACAGCCGTATCAATGCCATTGCCGACTATCTGAAAAGACAGGAAGATAAAAGCTATGATGACCTGTGGCTCAATAACCACGAAGTATGCCAATACCTGCATGTCAGCGAAAAAACCCTCTGGCGTATGCGTACCAAAGGCGAGATAGCTTATTCAAAAATCTATGGTCAATACTTCTATACCATTGGAACTATTAAGGATATGCTCAACGCCAATGCCATACAGAGCAGTGATGAATTTGTGCAGGAACTTATGGCAAAAGGCAAAAGCTATATCGAAAAAGGCAGAAAGCTAAAGACAGATAAAAAATAGGTATTAACCCTTAAAAGTATATCCCTATGAATATAGATAGAATGGAATTTTTGGCGTGGATGGAACGCCTGATGGGTCGCCTTGATATGCTGGGCGACACTATAGACGAATTACAAAAAAAACGTAACAGTATAGACGGTGAGGAATTATTGGATAATCAGGATTTGCTCCAAATGCTAAAAATCAGTAACCGTTCCCTGCAACGGTATCGCTCCATCGGCAAGCTGCCTTATTATACCATTAGCGGAAAATTGTATTACAAACTGTCTGATGTGCATCAGTTTATCAGGGAGAGTTTTAATCCTCCCATAACTAAACTGAACGCCAATAAGTGACAAATACTGCCTTTGACTGCCACTTTAGGTAATGCAATGAACGCTTCCTTTATATTCGGCATAGAACTTAAAATTTTCGGATTATGAGTAAAGAAACAACAAATAAACAGGAAATGCCCGAACAACTATCGGACATATTATTGGTGCTGGATAAAGAAAAAATGAAAATCCAAGCCGTAAAGAGTATGGACGAAAACGGGAAAATGGAAACCGTTGAACCAACGAAAAAGAACCAAAACCAATTTATGCGTGTGGACAAAAGTGGTGATTTCTTCTCCAATTTCTTCTCCAATTTTTTTAGCCAACTGAAGAACCCAACCAATTTGTCATTTTTTAAAGTATCGGCTGATGAAGCTTTAAATAAAGCACAGGAAATGCAAAAGCAGGTAGATAACCCAACACCCGAAGGTGAAAAAGTGATGAAAGAGCACGAAGTGAAAACCGAAAATCAACTAGATAAAAAACAAGTAAATCAAAATAATATGGAAACAGCACAAACAACGCCGGAAACAAGCGAATACCGCTACAAGCCGGAACAGATTGATTGGGACACAATGAACAATCTCGGATTAAGTAAAGAATACCTTGAAAAAAGAAACCTTCTTGAACCTTTATTGAAAGGCTACAAAACCAATGAGCTTATACCTGTGAGCGTTAATTTTGGCACAGCCATTCTCCGCACAGATGTACGCTTGTCTTTACAGGCAACCGAAGACGGAAGAGTAGTTCCTGCATTGAACGGCATTCGTAAAGAACCGAACCTCAACTTTGAGTTTTTCGGATACAAGTTTACGAATGAGGACAAGAAAAACCTACTCGAAACAGGTAATATGGGTCGTGTGGTTGATTTAAAAAATTCCAAAACAGGCGAACTGATGCCCTCTATTATCAGTGTGGACAGGCTTACCAATGAGCTGGTTGCATTACGAACGGATTTCATAAAAGTCCCCGATGAAATTAAAGGCGTGAAATTGGACGATACCCAAAAGCAAACTTTAATAGAGGGTAAACCGCTAAAGTTAGAAGGCATGATTTCTACGAAAGGAACTGAGTTTTCGGCAACAGTACAGTTCAATGCGGACAAGCGTTATGTTGAGTTTCTTTTTGATAGAAGTAATTCTAATAAGCAAACGCAAAGCAACGGACAGAACAATCAACAAAGCAATCAGCAAAATCAACCACAGGAAGCTCCAAAAACATTCCGTGGTAAGGAACTGACCGATGAGCAAAATAAGGATTTCAAAAACGGTCAAACCATTTACATTGACGGCTTGACAGATAAAAAAGGACAACCTTATCAAGGCTATATCACTTTCAATAAAGAAAATGGGAAAACCAATTTTGAATTTCCTAATCAATACAAGGAAAGGATAAAGCCTACTGAAGCCCATAAAACACAAACTGACGTCAATTCAGAAGGCAAAACCAATGAGCCAACCAAGAACATCAAAGAGCCATTAAAATCAGGACAAAAAAATCCTGATAGTAAACAGCAACAGGAAGAACAGGAAAAACCAGAAGCACCTGCAAAGTCCAAAGGCAGAAAAATGTAACAAGAAAAAAATCGTGCGAAAAGCCAAGTACTATAAGGATTAAACAAAAAAATATTTGTTATGAATAAACAATCAATTAGCGAACAATATTCGCAGGAAAAAAGGACTGATATCCTCTTGATAATGAATAAAGGGGACAATAAGATCTATGGTATGAAGGGCGTTGGGAAATATGATGAATTTGAAACAGCAGAAGTAAACCTGAAAAATCAAGAACAATTTAAGCTGTTCGATAAAAATGGTAGTTTCCTTATGGAATTTCTGATCGAATTCTTTTCGTCGATGCAAAATCCAATCCAATTCAGATTTTTTATTGTGCCACAATCCCAAGCAGTGGAGTTGTCGGATAAAATTCAGTCAGGTGTCAATAATTCATCTAAAGAAGACAAATCATTGGTACAGAAATATGAATTGCAAATCGATCACTTATCAGGACGATTGAAAGCAGGAAACGAAAATTTCGACATTCAAAGGAAACCGGAACAGCTAAAGACACCTGCTAAGTCCAAAGGCGTAAAAAGATAATCAAGTATGAAAACAATCATTGCAGAAAAACCAAGCGTAGCAAGGGAAATAGCCGGCTTGTTAGGCGCATCCGAGAAAAAGGACGGCTACCTAACAGGTAATGGCTATTTTGTTACGTGGGCATTTGGACATTTAGTAGGATTGGGAATGCCCGAAGATTACGGAATATCAGGTTTTCAGAAAGCCTCACTTCCGATACTCCCCAATCCATTCTTACTAACCGTTCGTAAAGTTAAAAAAGACAAAGACTATACCGCTGATACAAGAGCATTAAAACAACTGAAAGTTATCGAACAACTTTTTAATAAAAGCGATAGCATTATCGTAGCAACCGATGCAGGTCGTGAGGGCGAACTCATCTTTCGGTACATTTATGAATACCTGAAATGTAACAAGCCCTTTGAACGGCTTTGGATAAGCTCTCTTACCGAAAAAGCCATTAAACAGGGTTTTGATACTCTTAAAGATGGAAAAGAATTTGACGGATTGTATCAGTCGGCACAAGGCAGAAGCCGTGCCGATTGGCTTGTGGGTATCAATGCTACACAGGCATTGAGTATTATCGCAGGCAATGGTATCTATTCGCTCGGAAGAGTGCAAACGCCTACATTGGCTTTGATATGCAAACGCTATTTGGAAAATAAAAATTTCTCGGTACAGCAATATTGGCAGATACAGTTATCGCATAACAAAGAGTTGATAGATTTTAAAAGCATTTCCAAAACCAAATGGGAAGACCAAAAACTTGCCGATGATGCGCTGAAAGCCATTCAGCGAAGTGGAACAGCAACAATTACATCGTTAGAAACCAAAAGCGTTACGGAACAACCGCCTTTATTGTTCGACCTTACTGGCTTGCAAAAAGAAGCCAACAAAAAACTGAACCTTTCTGCTGAAGAAACGCTGAACATTGCCCAAAGTTTGTACGAAAAAAAGTTTATCACTTACCCACGTACCGGAAGCAAATATATTCCCGAAGATGTATGGACTGAAATTCCCAACCTAGTGAGGGCTTTGCAGGACAAAGAAACCTACAAGCAAGCCGTATCAAAAATGAAATGGGGACGTTTCAATAAACGCATCGTGAACGACTTGCGTGTTACCGACCATCACGGATTATTGATTACAGATAAAATCCCGTCAGCACTGAACGCAAAGGAAAATGCCGTTTACGATATGATTGCCTTTCAGTTGCTCGAAGCTCTTTCACAAGCCTGTATCAAGGAGATAACCGATGTCAGTTTGCAGGTATTGCATTACGATTTTACCGCAAAAGGCTGTAAGATTACAGAAGCGGGCTGGCGTTCCATTAAAGGTAGTTTTTCTGATGATGACACCGAATATGTACAGGATTTGCCCGAACTGAAAAAAGACGACGAACTCAAAATCAAGGAAGTCACCGTTTTGGAAAAGAAAACCAAACCACCTGTTCTTTATACCGAAGCAGGGCTATTGTCAGCTATGGAAAGTGCTGGAAAGAAAATCGAAAATGAAGAGGAACGGAAAGCCCTGCAAAATATAGGCATTGGTACTCCAGCTACAAGGGCATCAATTATCGAAACATTGTTTACACGCAATTATATCCAAAGGGAAAAGAAGTCTTTAATCCCAACCGAAAAAGGATTGCAGGTATATGAATTAGTCAAAGATAGAAAAATCGCAGACGTGGCAATGACTGCCGAATGGGAATTGGCATTCCATAAAATCGAAAACAACGAAGCAGATGCAGGGGTATTTCTAAAGGAAATGGAAACTTACGCTTCATCTATTACCAATGAATTGTTGCAAACTTCCATTGCCCAAAATAACCTACCTAAATTGGTTTGTCCGAAATGCAAAAGCCAACAACTTATTATCCGTGATAAAATTGTCAAATGTCCCGATGAGACTTGTAATTGGGTGCAGTTCCGTAATGTATGTGGCGTACAAATCGGTATAGCCGATATTGAAAGTCTTGTCAATAAAAGGAAAACTTCACTCATCAAAGGGATGAAAAGCAAGGCAGGAAAGAAGTTCGACGCCTACATCGTCTTAAATGACAAAGCAGAAAGTTCCTTTGAGTTTGCCAAAAATAAAAGCTACAAAAAGTAATGGAAAATAAGCCTACCATTAGCACAATGGAAATCAGAAATCTGATTTACTCCATACGTGGAAAGCAAGTGATGCTGGATAGCGACCTCGCTTCCTTATACGAGGTGGAAACAAAGAACCTCAACAAAGCCGTAAAAAGAAATATTGAAAGGTTTCCTGCTTCTTTTTGTTTTCAACTGACCGAAGAGGAAGTTGAAAACTTGAGGTTCCAAATTGGAACCTCAAGTTTGAGCTACGGAGGAAGACGTTATTTGCCTTATGTTTTTACAGAACAAGGGGTTGCAATGGCTTCTGCCATATTGCGTTCAGATATTGCCGTTAAAGTCAGTGTTGAAATTATGGAAGCATTTGTAGAAATGCGTAGAACGATTATCAGCAACGCTTCTTTGTTTCATCGTTTGGATAAGATTGAAATTAAACAACTGGAAGCTGACCAAAAATTTGAAGAGCTTTTTAAGGCGATGGAAAGCGACAAGCTCCACAGCGAAAAAGGTATTTTCTACAACGGGCAGGTTTTTGATGCTTATACCTTTGTATCGGATATTATCCGAAGTGCCAAAAGCTCCATTATCCTGCTGGATAATTATGTAGATGACACGGTACTAACCTTATTGGGTAAACGGAATAATAATGTAACCGCAACTATCTATACCAAAACTATCAGCAATCAGTTACGACTGGATGTTCAACGGTATAACAGTCAATATCCTCCCATTGAAATTGAGGTTTTTTCCGATGCCCACGACCGTTTTTTGATTATAGATGATGCAGAACTTTACCATATCGGAGCATCCCTAAAAGATTTGGGTAAAAAGTGGTTTGCCTTTTCGAGAATGGATATTGAGGTTAGCAGGATGCTACAATTGCTTAGTAACACTTAGATGTCATTGTCAAATTTTAATGAATTTCATTAGTCACGTTACTACCCAATCTTTCTGCCCATTGTTGTAAAAACTTATAAGCTACATTTTGGACGATAGGTAATTTAGTAATTACATCTTCTACATATTGCACATCTACTGTAACACCACCGTGTGCAATTTTATTCCGAATATCGTTATTATCATTAATCCATCTATCATCTCCATTTACATATTCCCAGTCTTCACATTCGCCCCAAAGTGTAATAAAACAATCCCATATTTTATTTATGATACCTTGTCGTGTTCGCTCATTATCATTACAATAACCGTCTGCGATTACACTTATGGCATTCCAAAATGCTAAAAATTTATCAAATGGATCATCCGTGTACAAGCCTTTTCTGTACCAACTGAACGCTCTCAATAACTTATTTTGATTTAAATTTAGGTCACGGGCAATTCTAAAACATTGCATAAATTCTTCGCGATTAATCAATGCTCTAACATTGTTTCCATTTTCAATTTGCCTATAATCATTTAAACTGACATTGAGTGGAGAATTTGTTCTAATAGATAAAATATCCAACATTTTACCAATAAAAAGTAATGCTACTTTATAAGCACGATTTTGGTCGGCTGTATGTACAGTTGAAGAAATCAAAAAGCCTTGTTTATGGGGCTTTATAGAAATATCACTGCGAAAAACATTTCCTAAGTCTAGCTCTTTTTCTGTACCAAAATCTATTGTTCTTTTTACAGCAACCTGTCCATATACTAATAATTCAACGTTATATATTCTCATTTTCTATTCTGATTTGTTCTTGCAAGATAATAGTGTCTAAAAAAGGGGTTATTTTGTCAAAAGGTTTTACAAAGACCGATTGTGTACCCTCGTTAACTGAGGATAAAACTCCTATGCATTGACCTTTTTGATTTAACACAGGAGAACCACTAAGCCCAGCCCAATCCTCGACATCTGAAATTTCATCCTTTGTATTTAGTAGCATAAAATCCCCGTAAGTATTAATATACTTTAATTCATTTTTAAAAGTATTTGCTCTATGCAAGAATAATCCTTTAATCTCTGGTCTAATCTTTCCATAAATGTAGTAAACATCATCACCCGAAGGAGCTACAATATGTTCACCTAAAAATTCCATTTTCTGCTCATTAGGCGATACTAAAGATTTGGAATTGTTGTCTCTGATGTCTTCATCTGTCAAAAAGAGAGCTTCAAATTTAGTTCGGTCAACTAAACTTATTGCAACATCAATTAGTTGTGGGTTTAAATCTTCTTTAGAAATATCAAAACTGTTCATATAGTAAAAGCCTCCAATGGGACTTATTATAGTAGATAAGTTATTTCTATCACTAATATTGTTAAGTATACCAATATAATTATCAACTCCAGTTCTCTCATTTATTTTATGGTCATTGATATGAATATTGTGGTCGGCGGTAATAAAGAATAAATTTTCTTTATAATTTATAAAAAAACCTGCACCATAAGCTATCGGAAATGTTTGAAAAGATTGCTCTTTTGAAACTACAATTTGATAAGTGGTTTTTACTAATATTTCTGTAAGTGAAAACTCCTGTTCTATTAAATTATTCATTTGGTAAATTTAGAAATTTATCTTTAACGGACACTCATACATAAGCCAAATTCTACCTCTCAAAGCCAAACCCTGCCATTTCTTTAAACCCTGTTAATCTCTGCTGTAATTTTAGTCTTCAAGAAAAAATCTAAACAAAATTATAGTATGGATGCACAGCAAAAAGACCTATCGTATTTCAGGTTACGACTACAAGAATTATTAAACACCAGCTTCCCCGAAAAAGCAAACGACCAGAAATTTATTGAGCAACGTTCCTTGTGGGCTGCCAATACCTACGAAGGTGCTTTCCGTTCAGGAAATACTATTGAGCAATGCAACGAAATAGCCAATTACATCCTGTTTAAAAAACTGTATTTCTCCAAATTCGACACCGTATTTCAGGTGGTATGCAATGAGTTTGATACCATAATGGCAGATGAGGAATTGCGACCATTTGCCCTGAAAATGTTCCCTGTTTGTGAGGCCGTTTTTTCCAACTATGAACTAACCGATGATTTCGCATACGGTTATGAGTTTAACCTACTCTATACCGAAATAACCGGAACCATCGCAATATGGATAGCCGAAAATGGGCTTCAGTAAAAAGCAACATCTCCAACAGAACATTGATGCCCTGCGAATTGTTTTTAAACTGGAAAAGGAGAAACGCCAAGCCACCGTAGGCGAAAGACTGCTAATGATGCAATACAGCGGATTTGGCGGTCTTAAATTCGTGCTGAACCCCATAGCGAACGAAATAGACATCAATAATTGGAGAAAAACAGAACACGATCTTTTTCCACTAACGCAGGAACTCCACCAGCTACTCAAAGAAAATTCCGCAGACGATAAGCAATACCGCAGGTATGTGGATAGTATGAAAAGCTCCGTACTGACAGCTTTTTATACACCGCCACAGGTTATAGATGCGATTTCGGCAACTTTGCGTGAAAGCGGTCTGAATATTGATAAATTCCTTGAACCTTCCGCAGGTATTGGTTCATTCATACAATCCTTTTCGGAAAATCAAAAAGCCAGTGTTACAGCTTATGAAAAGGATTTTCTCACAGGCAAAATTTTAAAACAGCTTTATCCCGAAAGCAATATCCGTGTAAGTGGTTTTGAGGAAATACCCGAAAAGGAACAAAACAGCTATGATGTAATTGCCAGCAATATTCCTTTTGGCGACACTTCGATATTTGACCTTTTCTATTCCCGAAGCAAAGACACGGCAAAAGTACAGGCTTCCCGAAGCATACATAATTACTTCTTTCTGAAAGGTGCTGATATGCTCCGTGAGGGCGGTTTACTGACTTACATTACTTCACAGGGTATTCTCAATAGCCCAAAGAACGAACCGATACGCAGGGCGTTGATGCAGGATAACAATTTGGTTTCAGTTGTCCGATTGCCCAACAACCTTTTTACGGAATATGCAGGCACGGAGGTTGGCAGTGATTTGATTATACTACAAAAGAACACAGCAAAACAAAGTCTGACCGAAAGGGAAGATCTGTTTTGCCAAAGCAACCGAACGGAATACGATACTCCAAGCAATACGTTGTTTCAGGACAGCACAAGAATTGTACATACCTACCGTAAATTAGATACAGACCCATACGGTCAGCCTGCCTTAATTTATACACATAAAGACGGCGTTGCAGGAATTGCTAAAGACCTCAAACAAATGCTTTCCGAAGATTTTGGCAAGCATCTGAATTTGAATTTATACAAAGGCGAACGGAACGATGAGCCTATAATACAAATTCCCGCTACTCCAAAAGTAACACCTCCAATTGTCGAGCTTGTAACTATTCAGCCGGAAATACAATCTTTATCAATCAATCGGGAAAGCCCGCAGGAATTAAAACAATTAAGCATTTTTGATCTGTTTGAAAATGCGGGCGAACCTGTAATGGTTCTTGCTCCACCTAAAACAACAACACAAGCCAAGAGGCAAAGCACTAAAAAAATCAGCCGTGCAATGGGTCGCCAACCTGATCTGTTCAGTAGTGCGATGCAACAACCTTATACATCTCTGATTATCAATAGAAATGCCAACGGAAGTACATCAACCAACGGTGAAAAACAAGAAGCTATTGGCGACCTGTTTTCGGATATAAACGGGATTGGCCAAGCTGATAAGCCAGTCATTCTCAACATCATTCCCGAACCTGCTCTTTATAGTGGCGAACTGCAACCATTCTATCGTAACGATTGCCTTGTCGTGGATAATGGTTGGGTAGGACATCTGCAAGATGTAGATACATCTGCTGGTACAGCGGTTTTCTATCCTTTGCAATTACCACTTCTGCAAAAAGCAAGAGCAGAAGCGTATATCGGAGTACGTGATTTTTACCAAGAGCTATATTATAAAGAGGCGAAGTTCAAGACCGAATACAAGGAAGAAAGAGAAAACCTTAACCGTTTATACGATACCTTTGTCAAAAGGTATGGCAATCTCAACAGTGCCGATAATGCCAAATTGATTAAAACAGACAGTTCCGGTAAGGAAATCCCTTATTTGGAGCGTGTTGTTGGTGGCGTAGTACACAAAGCAGATATATTCAGCCGTCCTGTAAGTTTTTCTACCTTAACAATAACAACAGACAATCCAGAAGAAGCATTAGTAGCTTCACTCAACAAATACGGAAGCGTGAATTTGGACTATATGTCCGAAATCAGCAGTATGACGGACGATGCTTTGAAAGAAGCCTTACACGGTCGTATTTTCTACAATCCTTTGCAAAAGGAATATGAAATATCCGAACGCTGGATTGCAGGGAACGTAGTAGAGAAAGCCCAAGAGGTCAAAGCGTATCTCGAACGCAATCCCGATGATACCGTCGCCAAAGCAAGCCTTACGGTTTTAGAAGAAGCCAGACCAAGACGTATCGAATTTGAGGAACTCGATTTTAATTTGGGGGAACGTTGGATCCCCACAGGCATTTATGCCCGATTTGCTTCGCACCTGTTCGATGCAGAGGTACTCATTCATTATTCCGAAAGTGCTGATGATTTTTCTGTAAAGTGCGACCAGAAGAATGTGCATATATGGGAAAAATACGCTGTCAAAGCAGAGAGCAGAACGTTTGATGGAATTGCCCTGCTCAAACACGCTCTCGTCAATACCACACCAGACATTACCAAAAAAATTAGGATTGGCGACCAAGAGGTCAAGGTGCGGGATATGGAAGCGATACAAATGGCGAATACCAAAATTGATGAAATCCGTACCGCTTTTACCGATTGGCTTCACGCCCAAAGCGATGAGTTTAAAAACAGACTTACCGACCAATATAACGACACGTTTAACTGTTTTGTCCGACCGAACTATGACGGAACACATCAGGATTTTCCGGGATTAGACCGTAAGGCATTGGGTATTGAAGACCTGTATTCAAGCCAAAAGGATACCGTTTGGATGATAAAGCTGAACAATGGGGCTATCTGTGACCACGAAGTAGGTGCAGGAAAAACCCTTGTGATGTGTACCGCAGCACAGGAAATGAAACGTTTGGGATTAGCCCACAAGCCAATGGTCATTGGGCTGAAAAGCAATGTTCACGAAATTGCCGAAGCCTACCGTACCGCCTATCCACACGCTAAAATTCTGTTTCCGGGCAAAGAAGATTTTACGCCCCAAAAACGCCTGCGGATTTTTGGGGATATTAAAAACAACGATTGGGATTGTGTTATTCTGACACACGACCAATTCGGTATGATACCGCAGTCGCCTGAAATACAAAAAGAAATTCTCGAAATTGAATTAGATAGCGTTGGGCGAAACCTTGACGCACTGCAATCGCAAGGCAAGGAAGTTACCAGAGGTATGCTTGCCGGAGTAATCAAGCGAAAAGAAAACCTCGAAGTCAAACTCAAAACCCTACAACACGATATTGAAAACCGCAAAGATGATGTGGTGGATTTTAAGATGATGGGCATTGACCATTTGTTTGTGGACGAAAGCCACCAATTCAAAAACCTAATGTTCAACACAAGGCATACAAGGGTTGCGGGATTGGGAAATGTGGACGGAAGCCAAAAGGCAATGAACCTGCTCTTTGCTATCCGTACCATTCAGGAACGTACAAATGCGGATATGGGAGCAACCTTTCTGTCGGGAACTACTATTAGCAACTCATTAACAGAACTGTACCTGTTGTTCAAATACCTGCGACCAAGAGCAATGGAAAAACAGGGCATTCATTCTTTTGATGCGTGGGCAGCAATCTATGCAAGGAAAACGACCGATTATGAGTTTTCAGTTGCTAACAATATCGTAGCCAAAGAGCGTTTCCGATACTTCATCAAAATGCCGGAGCTTGCACAATTTTACTCGGAAATCACAGATTACCGAACGGCAAAGGATATAGGCATTGACCGCCCCAATAAGAACGAGGTATTGTATAACATACCGCCTACACCTGACCAGTCAGCATTTATCCAAAACCTAATGCAGTTTGCCAAAACGGGTGATGCTACTTTATTAGGAAGAGAACCTTTATCACAAAGTGAAGAAAAAGCAAAGATGCTCATCGCTACGGACTATGCCCGTAAGATGTCGCTTGATATGCGTATGGTAAGCGGTATGTACGAAGACCACCCCGATAATAAGGCTTCGCATTGTGCGGCAAACATCGCCAAGTATTTCAACCAATACAATGCACAAAAAGGAACGCAGTTCGTTTTCTCCGATTTGGGAACATACAAGCCGAACCAATGGAATGTGTACTCCGAAATCAAACGCAAGCTCGTGGAAGACCACGGCATACCTCCAAACGAAGTCCGGTTTATACAGGAAGCGAAAAATGATAAGCACCGCAAGGAGCTTATCAAAGGTATGAACGAGGGTAAAATTCGTGTGCTGTTTGGTTCAACGAGTATGCTAGGCACAGGTGTTAACGCACAGAAAAGAGCCGTTGCCATTCATCATTTAGACACACCGTGGCGACCAAGCGACCTTGCTCAAAGGGACGGCAGGGCTGTCCGAAAAGGTAATGAAATTGCGAAACATTTTGCAGACAACAAAGTAGATGTAATTATCTATGCCGTAGAAAAATCATTGGATAGCTACAAGTTTAACCTGCTGTACAATAAGCAACTTTTTATAGACCAGTTAAAAAACAACAATCTCGGCAAACGAACGATTGACGAAGGCAGTATGGACGAAAAATCAGGAATGAATTTTTCGGAGTATGTGGCTATCCTTTCGGGAAATACTGACCTGTTGGATAAAGCCAAATTAGAAAAACAGATTGCCGGATTGGAAAGCGAAAAACAAGCTTTCAACCGTGCTAAATCTAGTGCTAAATACAAGCTTCAAGATTTTACAGAATTGCTTGATGGTGCAAAATCCCGTTTCAACAGAATGAGTCTTGATTGGAAAAATTTACAAGGGCGCATACAAAAGCGTTCGGACGGTACTATTACAAACCCTGTTTTACTGGACGGCTTATCGCCCAATGCGGATATAAAACAAATCGGTGCAAAGCTCAGCCAGCTTGTGGACAAAGCCCGCACTGGAGGTCAGTATGAAGAAATTGGCACGTTGTACGGATTTACGCTGTTGGTCAAAACCGAAATATCCGAAAAAGAGGGTGTGGATATAAGGGCAAACCGATTTTTGGTACAGGGCGAGGGCAATATCAAATACACGTTCAATAACGGTTTAATGGCAAAAGACCCCGAAACCGCTTCAATGAATTTTTTAAGGGCATTGGAAAAATTGCCCAGCTATATAGACCAAGAAGAAAAAAAGATTGCCGAAATTCAAAAAGACTTGCCTGTACTTCAGGAATTGGTGGGTTGTACGTGGTCTAAAGAAAGTAGATTGAGCGAACTTAAAACAGAATTGGCTGCAGTTGAACGGAAGATACAGTTGTCTATCACGCCGGAGCCTAAAGAAGAAGCTGTGGAGCAGACTGAAAAACAGAAAGAAACTTCAAACAATTCGGAGAATTATGTACGGACAAAAGGTATTCATTTACCCAGAGGAGTATTGTGACTTATACTGTAATTATTTTAAAATAAAGAGCTTGCAGATGATGCCAAGCTTACTTATATACCTTTTGGTTATTCTTTTTGTACCAAATGTTGCAGATCGGGGTCGTTTTTAATTCGCTCCAATTCACTTTCTATAATCAGAACAATGTCTCGTTTTATCTGCTTATAATTTGCTTCAATTTCTTGTTTCATCCTGTCTTCTCCTTGTGCATCTACAAAGGATAAAATTTGCGGTAACTTCTGATAGTCTTTTGTTTCGGATGCAACCTTTTCATTGTCCACTACAATTTCAGAATGGAAAATCTTCTGCTCAATACGCTCGTCAAAATTATCCGATACAGCACCAACAAAGATACCTTGCGTTAGCGTTGAAATTTTGGAAGCCGGAATAAGGCTATCTAATTGTGTGGATATGGAAGTGGATTTATCGTTACGGTTAATGGTCAAGCTCTGACGCTTCTGCAATACTTTTCCAAAACGTTCCGAAAGGCTTTTTGCTGTTTCTCCAACAACCTGACCGCTAAAAATATTACCTACCGTATTTTGAATAACTTTGCTTTCCTTGTCGCCGTAATCCCTTGTTAATTGGGAGAAATCCTGAAAACCCAAACAAACTGCTACCTTATTACTACGGGCAGTTGCGATAAGATTATCCAATCCTCTGAAGTAAATGGTGGGTAACTCGTCTATAATAACGGAACTCTTTAATTGCCCCTTTTTGTTAATGAGCTTTACAATTCTTGAATTGTACAATCCCAATGCTGCGGAGTAAATATTCTGGCGGTCGGGATTGTTACCAACGCACAAAATTTTAGGTGCTGCTGGGTTGTTAATGTCTAATGAAAAATCATCGCCCGTCATTACCCAATACAACTGCGGGCTAATCATTCTTGACAAAGGAATTTTTGCCGATGCAATCTGTCCCTGTAATTGGTCTTGTGCTCCGCTTTGCCACGCATCCATAAAAGGCGACAGATAGTTTTCCAAATCGGGATAGGATGTTAAAATAGTAAATACGTCCGAATACTTTTTATTCAGTAATTCAATGGCGTGTGGGAATGTACAATATTTACCATCCTCATAGATTTTCAGATACCAAATAATGGCTGCTAATAGGATAATTGGGCTTTCTACGAAAAAATCGCCCTGTTTCTGTATCCAAGACCTGTTGAGGTTCAGCATTATGGTATAAGCTGCTTCGTAAGCATCGGAAATGTCCGTCATAAAATCAGGATTAAGCGGATTACAACGATGGCTCTTGCGTGGGTCGTCAAAGTTAATGACGTAAAATTTGGGTTGTACTTTATACTTATCCCGATGCTTTAATAAATGGTTATAAGCAATGGTAGAAAGGTCGTCAAACTTGAAATCGTAGATATACATACTGAAACCTTTCTCAATCTGTTGTTTGATGTAATTATTGATAATCGCATACGATTTTCCTGAACCTGGAGTTCCCAAAACAATCGTTGCCCGAAAAGGATTGACTATATTAATCCAGCCATTGTTCCATTTGCCTTTGTAATAAAATTTTGTGGGAAGATTGACAGAATATTCGTTTTCCATCAATTTGGTTTCCTGTTGGAAACTCTCGTTTTCATTATTGAAAACATCGTCCATTAGGTTGGTGCGGAGCAATCGGCTCATCCAAACTCCGGCTACCATTAAAGCGATATAACCTAAACCTGTGGTAAGGATATAAAGGATTGTGGCGGTAATTATTGATAGCTTTAATAAAGGTGTGTTCAGAAAAAACAGAACAAAGCCAATCGCCAAAGCAATATAAATTTTAGTCCAGGTTATCTTCTCGTCTTTAACCCCCTTTGTACCCAAACAGCTTAATGCTAATAATACCAAAGCAAATAGTTTGGTATATAAGGTATCCGAAAACAGTCCAACGGTACGCTGAAAGTTGCCTAATATTTTGTTGATTACTTCTAAAGTCCAGCCACGTTCTATAAAGAAACCGTAGCAGAACCAATAAAGGTGCATCAGTACCAAAAGGATACTTACTGCCCGCATAAATGCCATAATCTTGGCAAGTCCTCTTAAATCATCTTCTCCCTGCATTATTTTAATTTTTAATGTTCGGGCGTGAATCTAAAGGTTCTAAATAGCAACTTTAAGAATGTGGCACTCAATGGCGGTGCGTGGCAGTGTTTGGCTTAATGCTATTTCTGACCTCTTTTGCGATTTCTTTTCTTCTTCATTCTATTGGCAAAATCCTGTTCCTCGTAATCTTCGCTCTGTGTTTCGGGCAATAAACCGCCTAATGCTTCAATCAAACCGTCTTCGTGTTTTTCAGTAGTATTTAGGAAGTCGAACAAATGGTGAGGTTCTTCCGCAGGAAGATCTGCATCATTTGGTCTTGATATTTTCGATTGTAGTTCAACAGGCTCTTTAATGTCGGGTTTGATATTATTGTTCCAATAATCATTAAAAGTATTGGCAGAAAGTTCTTTGCCCAAGCGTGAACCGTTCCAAACGGTCTTAGAATTGTGGTCTATAAAAGTTATTCCGTAAATACGTTCTGTGTCATTTCTACGTACCACTACATTGATGCCCTGTTCGCCTAACTGTTTTTTAAAAGCCTGCTCATCACTTGTTGATTTCAGGGCAATGGTAATGGCCGCTTTAATAGTTGGCTTTGTAGGGTGGTCTTTCAAAGCGGCTTTGCATTTCGTAAAATGCAATTCCAAAGTCGGAAGTCCTGCACTTTTTCCGAACAGAGAAGCCTTGAACGGATGTCCTGCTCTTTCTCCTTTTTTATTTAAAGGAATGTACAGTAAACCCTGCCGTAGTTGCTCCTGCAATTCGCCCTCCACTTTTTCGGTGGTAATATTGAACAGCGAAAGCAAAGCGTTGTATTCTCCCAACGTTTGGTATTGATAATAGTTGGGCAGGTGTCGGACTACTGAAGCTATCTGACTTTTCACATCGCCTGTCCGATAATCTACCGGACGGAAAATTTTGTCGTTCGGCTTATGTTCTTTATCTGTTGCGGATATTAATCCGTGTTTCCTTTCCAGTTCACGGCATAGATTCATAGACCGCATTTTCTCGAATTTATCCGAAATCTTTTTACCCTCTTCGTCCACGCAAACGGATACAATATGGATATGATTGCGGTCAATATCCGTGTGTTTGAATACCACAAAAGGCTGTTCGCCGTAACCCATTTCCCGCATATATTCTTCCGCCATTTCCCTGTACTTGTCATCGTTTACCTTATCTTTCGGGTCGGGATTGAGCGAAATATGCAACGTATGTTTCTCGGTATTGCGGTTGGCTATCAGGTAAGGAGCAAAAGATTGGGCTAATTGTGCAACGGAATAATGACCGTTAGCGGTTTCAATCATCTTATTGGCAAACAAAATCTGTCCGTTTTCATTCTCTACTTTGAGCTGATTGTATGCCAATGCACCATATAAATTTACGCTTCTTCCGATTTTTGCTATCATTTCTAAGACTGTTTTTTCAAATGTTTTGCTTCAAATTCTTCGTTTATCTGAATGATTTTTTGACATAGCATCGCCATTTCAGCCGTCTGTTTTTCCAATTTGTAAAGGAACGCAGCGGCTTTTTTTTCAGAAAAATGCTTGTACAACAACTTTACAATCTGGTTGTAATTAACACCTACGGAGCGGAATTGACTGTGAAAAGAAGTCAATCGCATATAAAAATCAACCGTTCCTTTATCAATTTTAACCGATTTCATTTCCTTACTGAACAGCAGGGAAATTATAAATTTTGCTTTATTGGGCATTCCCGATGCTTCAAAAAGCGATAGAAGTTTGGCATTTTCTTCGTCTGTAAGACGGAAAACGTGGCGGTGGATGCTCGGGTCGGTTTTTGGTGTCCGTCCGCCCTTATTCTGTTTTTGATTATTGTTCATCACTAATCCATTTTTAATTCACACAAAACCTCGACTTCGGAGAGTGTTTTTTAGCTCCCAGCAGGGCAAGTTGTTTTGAGGCACTAACTCGGTTTCGAGTGCCTCAAAACACAACTTGCCGTGTTCTGTTGAACACAAAAATCCGCCCTGCGGGACGGATTAAATGTAACAGGGAAAAACGGCTCGAAGCCGTTCCCATTACCCTCCACTTTGTCAAAATACTTTTGCATAAATCCGTTAATAAAAATCACTATACAAAGTAAACCCCTCTTTACGAAAGGATTGTACTATACAGAAGTGCCAAACACTGCCTTTAAACGCCAAACAGTGCCACAATAATAAAAGTACCTATATATCTACATTTCTTTGTGCTTATAAACAGATATAAAGGCATAAATAGCTATGCAGGTAACAACGTAAATACATAAGCACCAATATAGAAAGGTGAAATAATATGGATGTAAATAGGTACTTCAATCTGTACCTGTTTATGTGGTTAAGCACATAAGATTTTAAGCAGGTATGTTGATAAAAACCTGCATATCTGCCTACGGATATAAATGCGTATTCGGGTATATAGACAGCTCGTTGCATACTTGCTTCTGTACAGGTTTATGAACATAGATACAGTGATGCCTAGCTAACTGGGTATATGCGGACATAAGTAATTGGGTATATAAATAATTAAATAAGTAGAAATATGAACACAAAACACAAAACAGTATTCATCGCCTTTTCTTCTCAAAAAGGTGGTGTCGGCAAAAGTACCTTTACAACGCTTGTTGCGAGTACGATGCACTATCGGTTGGGCTACAACATAGCCGTATTTGATGCGGATTTTCCACAGCACAGCCTTATGAAAATGAAAGCAAGGGATTTGGCTATGGTAATGGAAAATGAGGCTTTGAAAAAACTGGCGTACAAACAATTTACCACTATCAACAAAAAAGCCTACCCAATTATGCAGCACAAAGCAGATAGCGTATTGCAAGCGGCTCACGAATTTCTAAACGCTTCTTCCGTTCCAGTTGATGTTGTATTCTTTGACCTGCCTGGAACCGTGAACACGCCCGGCATTCTGAAAGCATTGGCAGGAATGCACCACATTTTTACACCCATCACGGCAGACCGTGTGGTAATGGAAAGTACGCTCATTTTTACACAGCTTTTGCACGACGTGATTATGAAAAAAGGGGAAACTTCCATAGAAACTATTAACCTGTTCTGGAACCAGGTTGATGGCAGGGAAAGCACACCCTTATATGGAGTGTATAACCAGCTTATTAAGCAATTAGGGTTAAGTCTGATGCAAAGCCAAATCAAAAGCAGTACCCGTTTTCGTAAAGAAAGCGAAGTGGATAGCAAAACCGTTTTCCGTTCTACCGTGATGCCTCCCGATGAACGTTTGATGAAAGCCTGTCAGTTAGACCTGTTCATAGACGAATTTTTAAAAATCATTCAATTATAGCCCTATGGAGAAAGATAATAAAAGAAAAGCCACACTTGATATTAACGAGGAACAGATGATGAACCTTATGGTGGACGGCATTAAAAAGGACGGATTACAGCTTCCGTCTGAACCTGTGGAAGAACCGCAAAAGGAAGAGGTTAAACCTAATGAATTACCAAAGGAGAAACTTGTGGTTAAAGAAAAAGTAAAGGCTAAAAGGGCAAGTGAAACCGATTATGAAAGTATCTTTTTCAGAAGACCGGACACCAATGCCCGTGACGGGAAAACAGTTTATATCCGACCGGATTTTCACGAGAAACTGTCACGCATCGTTCAAGTGATAGGCGAAGACAAAATAACCATTTATGCCTATTTAGACAATTTGCTGGATTACCATTTTCAGGAATTTGGCGAGCAGATTACAAAGAGTTTTAATGATAAATACAAACCCATTTTATAAAGCTATGGAAACAGTAATTGTGATATGCCTACTGATTATAATTGTCCTGCTTGTACAGGACAAGATTGTCATTAAAAAAAGGTCGAAGGAAAAGCCAATGCAGGAAAAAGTTAATCCAAATCTGCCCGATATTATGGGTCAGCCTAAGCCTGTAAGAAGACTTTACGTGCCAAACACTGCCAATGAAAGCCAAATTGAAGAACCAGAGATAAACCCTGATAATTTAGACATTGAATACGACGAAAATGAAAACGTAGGTATTCAAATTCCGCAGGAAGAGCTGGACGAAGTTTTCAGAAATATGCCTGATTTGGAGGAAGAGGAAGAAGAATGGAACAGGTACGGAATATCCAGTAGCGATGACAGTCTTGCCCAAGGGGTTACCTATGACGAACTAAGCTCCGTAGGTGCGTTACTCCAAAAAGAAAATTTGGAGCAAGCCCAAAAAGAAACGGCGATTGCTATAGTTCAAAGATTACAGGGTACTGAATTATTCAGCCTGCTGGAAAATTCCATCGAGGGTGCTTCCCGAAAAATTGCCGAGCTTTTGGATAGCACTCTATTGTCTGAAATGGAAGCTGGTTCTTCCAAATTGCGGAAAAATGATTTAGGTGATTTTGACATTGGGGAGTTTGTGTGAGGTAATTATAAGGTAGCTAATTGATATTTTAAGATTGCTGCCTTATCTATTTTGTCAACAATGTCTATTAAGTAAGATAAATGATTCAACATTTCTTCAACTGATAATTGATGTTCTTCATTAAGATTATACTGTTCTGGATAAAAATGTAAAAACTTTTCATCCACTATACCATTTCGATGAGCATAAAGATGCCTAATTTGGAGTATCTTTTCAATATTGTCTTGCCCTGCCACATCTAGTACATTTAAATCTTTTATTTGTGAATTATCTGCAATAAATCCCTTTACACTTCCTCTCTGTAGTTTGCTAAGTTTCTTTTTTGCCCAATACAAAACAAACTCCTGCATATCTGAGCAGTCTAGTACTTCCTTTATTGTAATCTGCTGACTGGATTTTAATGTTGCTGGATTTGCTAGATATATTTCATATAAGAGATCTGTAAGGTAGGTCTCAAAGTTGTCTGCACAAGATGAAAACAAAATTCTTATTAGAATTTTGCCTTCTTGATTAGTTGTAGCTGTAGAAACTGAATCGGGATATAATATATTTTTAAGATCATCAATTATGTTTAAAACACCTGAATAGTGATCCAAAAACTTTAATTTTGCACCTGTACTAGATGAGCGAAAAGCTAGTAAATCACTATATAATTCTGAAATTAATGGAAGGCGATTGTTGGTATCTTGTTTTATTTCGGGATTACTAAGGATAATCTTAGTACCATTCCTAGTGTAAATTTTATTTTCAATAGCAACAACAGCTAAAGATTTTTCGACTTCAATAACATAAAGCCTTTTACCCTTATGAGAGAGATATTCATATTTAATGTTAGGCTTAGAGGATAATAAATCAATAGCTTTATGTGTTACGCCGTTAGCATGAAAATCCTCACTTAATCCTGTTATCTTTATCTCTCCGTTTGCGTCATTAACTCCTAAAATGATTAACCCCCCATTTGAGTTGGCGAAAGCTGCTATCATTTGTGCAAGACTTCTGGCTGGTGGTAGAACAGCTTTGTATTCAAGCCTCTCATTTTCTGGGCTACCTATTAAATTAGATAAATCTGTATTTATATTCATAACTAAACAGGGAATTTGACTATTTGAGCTTTCTTTAATAGATGTCCTAATGAAATCATTCTCGGCTTAACACCATCATCTATCCATAATTCAGATGGTTCAAAATCTAAAATATCACGCTCAGATCCATAATAAATTATTACCTCTCCATTATAAGCTGGTCTAGCAACTATGCTGATTGGCTTTCCATCTTTCATAATCCCAGCAAGAATAGTAGGCGCTGTTGTGTCATCTAGATCACTAAGATCATAGTCATTTAAATTTTGTAAATATTCAACAATACTTTCTTTGGCTTTCTGAATTAAACTTTGTACGTATACAAACATATCAGTTGTGGGCGTAGATTTGTGAGAAAATAATGAGGACAAATCTTTATCTTTTATGGCATCTTGCCATTCTTCTAAGGAAGAGATTCCCATATTTGCTAATATTTCCTCAGTTACAGGTAATAATGAATCCCGCGTAGGTTGAGTAGCGCCATTATTGTCTAATAGCTCTTGTAGTTGTTGTAAATCATTTACATTATATTGTTTTAACAGGGAATAAATCTCTTTTGCTTGTTCTATGTTTTCAAATAAACGTGGATTTTCTTGAATTGCCTCAGCTACTTTCGAAAGATGTGCTAAGTCTGTTTTGCTTCTCATTACTTTATAAAGACTATCCTTATCTTCAATAGTATTCATAAATAACTCAGCTCTTTTTCTATATGTTTCCGAAAATAGTTCTTTACCCTCGTCTGGGTTATTATCAAACCATTCTGACAAAAGGCTAATAGCTTTTATAAAATCTTGATTTTTAGGGCTGATATTCTTAAGTTTTTCATTTATCTTAGTTGCAATTTCACTTTTCTTTTTTACACCATATCGCCCAAAACTTACCTTATGATGAATCAAAATATTATTCCAATCTTCCCCAAGATGTTGTAATATTTCTATTAAATAAGGATCATTTATCTTGTCAATAAAGAGTTCGCTTTTAATCAAAAAGGTGCCATTTTCATTTGGAATAATAGCGTTCTTTTCTAATAAAGGTAGATTTACTTCATCCTCTATAATAAAACTTTCTACTTTATTAAGCCATTTAAAAGTAAGTTCTTCATCCTCTCCAAAATATTCTGATAATTTGTCTATTGATTTACAGTTTGCAATATCCTTAATCAATTCAGCAAAGGTGATTTTATTTATATCGTCCCAAATTATTTCAGTCCAGTCATGCAGATTATCTTTTTTACATACTGCTTGAGGGAAAAGATCTGATGTATATTGCCAAAGCTTTTCCTTTGTGTCTTTTGTATATGATTTTAAAGGAAACCAAAGTTCATTCAGCTTACCATGGCTTCCGTTTTCTAATTCAACAATCGTTTTTGTAAGTAAAAATTTTCTTAAAGGTATTTGAATATATTTAGCATACCATTCTGTATCAAAGTATTTTTCATCAGTTGATGGTATCTTTGTTTTAGCAATATTATAAACATTTTTAAACAATTTATTTTCTAGGTCACAAATCATCTCATTGTATAATATAAGAGCTTGCTGTAGTAAATCCTTATTTTCTATAACTTCAGAATCATTGTCACCCATTAGCCAAATACCATCCCTTTCAGTTTGGGGATTAAAAAAAAAGCTATTAACTACTATTGGAAAATGAAAATTTTCAGTCCCAATTAAAGGAAAATCGCAAAACAATTTCGGTATATCATTTAAACTTAAAACTTCAAAAACATCTTCTTTTTTTCTTACTCGTGCGGCGATTGATACTATTCCATTTGTTGCATATAATAATCTTACTATTGTTGCTTTACCATTTTTAATTTTATTGATTTTTTTGAACCCATCCACAATCTTTAGATCATTTTGGAATACAATTGATTCATCTCTTACATGATCAATTATTTCTACAGAATGTATTTCCGGGATAAATGATAAAACGTAAGGGATCAATGTTATAAACTCATCCACTCCAATTTGTGCGATTTCTTTTTGATCGTCTGAGTCTAAAGTGTAAGTAAATGAGGTGTTGAATTCATCTTCATCGTACTCTTCAATTTCACTATTTTCAGTGGAAGCATGAAAACCTTTCCAAGCATTCTCAATTTTAGGTATCAAGACAGGGGTAGTTTTTCCATTCCTGTCTAGTGGGAAGCTAAACTGGAAAAGTTTACCTCCAGTGGTCTCAACAATTCCTTTGATATGTACTTCTTTTGAAAGAAGGTGTGTAGTAAGGAATCCAGTCCCAAATCTACCAGTTCGAGTGATAACTTCACCTTCATCAACTTCTTTAGAGGATATTTGGTTTATTAGACCTCTAATATCTTTTTCAGTAAAATGATTCCCATTATGTGAAAATTCAATTTTATCATGACTATAAATTATCTGAACTGAAACTTTTCTGTCTGTTTCTGCCACGCTATCTTTTGCATTTTGCAATAGCTCCCATGCCCAACGTCCATGATTATTTTGTACTGTTTTTTCTAAATCATGGAGTCTTTTGATTATTTTATCCGCAATGGATCTATTACCATCTTCTTTGCGTCCTTCCTCAATTGATTTAATCATAAGTTTTAATTACTTTTCTTCTTCATAATAGATTTTATAATACTTCCTTCCATCTTTTTCCATGCCTTTTTCGATGAGATCCTTATTCCCATGAATATAGATGTCAAAATTCCTGTCGAGTTTTAGAACACTTTTGAAAACACGAGATTGTTTTTTTACAGCTTGAGAAGATATTTGAAAATTGTCTGAAACATCAACATTTTTATTCTCTCTATATTGTTCATCAAAACTCCTGAATGATTTAATCATTTCAGGATTATTAAAAACTTCTTCTTCGAAGCTTTCTTTCTCAAATCTGTCATGTGATTTAAAGTACTCAACTGAACGGTTTAGTAGATCTATTTTATCTGCTTTACTTACTTCAAATTCTTCCGAAAGTTGTTTTGTAACAAAGTCTTTTGTAATGGAAAGAAAATTTTTTGTAAAATGGTAATTATCTGCACTTGGACGAATACTCAAAAAATCATCTTTCCAATATTGGGTATCATTTGATTTATTAGAATCAACAATACAGACTGTATAACCTCTTTCAGCTTCAATATCAAATATAATACAACCTTTATCTAATTTTCCAATATTTACTCCATTCTCATATTTGATTGTGTAATTATCTTTTGTTGAATCAAATTTTAGAAAAACATCTTTTACTTCAGTTTTAAATAACCCTATTGCAGTGGTTTCAATACCATCCAAAAATATATTTTCAAATAAACAAATTGTAAATTCTCCTCCATTAATTTTTGGATGGGTAGAGCTTTCGTATAGATGCTTTGAGAGTTCAACAGTATTCTCATAAAAAGAATCAGTATTCGAAAATATTCTATCGATTAAAGTATATACTGCATTTAATGACAATTCCGTAGGATTAGTGAAATTAAATTTCTCATTATCCTGAAAGGAAGAAAGAAAATACTTTAGTAAATATTTTTCTGTGTCTCCTTCAACGATGTTAACTTCTCCTGATGAAACTTTTATTCTTTCATCCCTCAATTTGTTTCCAACAAAGTGAGTAGTTATATTTTGTAATTTAACTCCTGTAAAATCTATCATTACTCTATAATGTTGAATTGTTTAAGTTTCTCTAATTTTATTCTTTCAATCTCTTTTGAGAGTTCTCTTTTAAAAAGGTCTATGTTTGCCAGTTTTTTTACTTGAGGCGACATATACAAATTTGGTTCAGATTTGAAGACTCCGTCTTTTTCTGGTTTATTTTTAAGAGCATCTGAGAAGTTATATTTTACACTGTAAAACCCATTTTTTAAATTGTAGTGGTCATATTTATATGTAATATAAATTTCCTCTAATAAAAGAACTTTCTTAAAATCATCTTCCGAAATTTCATTAATTCCTGACAAATTTCTGCCTGAGAAATAAGTAATCAAATCTTTATCTTTTTTATCTTTAAATGCTTCAGGTATGTCTTCAACATCGTCAAACTTAAATTTGATTGATTTAATTTCTGGTTCTTTAAATATTGTGGATGTTACATTCGTAAAACTTAGTAAAAAATTGACACGGTCAATATTCTGTTCAAAACTCTTGAACATAATTTTAATAGTATCATCTTTAATAAAATCAGCTTGCTTAAATTCGCTTTCTACACTCTTCATTACCCTTTTAGCTATAACCTTGTCTTCACGAGATACAGTATTTACTCGATTTACTACCAAAGTATCATTTTCTTTTGTGCAAATAATCTCAATTCTTCCCCACAAAGTATTAACTGATACCTGACTAGTTGGATCTTTTCTCTCTGTACGCACGTCAAGTATATATTCATTCGGATTAGATGGATTTGGTTTAAAAATCGGTGTATCTAATAATTTCGTGTTTAGATTTTCTGTTACATTATCAAAATTTGGGCGTATTCGTTTGAACACACTTTCTAAACTTTCATTTTGCTTTATTTGAAATATCTCGTTCGTTGTATTGACAGGCCTATCTTTTACATCTATTAGCGTCTTAAAATCTTCCAATTCTTTAGGACTAAACAAAAGGACTGACATTAAACCTATTAGTTTGCCTCTGTCAGCACTTTTTACAAAAACCCCCTTTTTTGCAAGGAAAATTTTCATATCATTGGCTGTGATGGCATCAGTTTTTAGAAAAGGTTTGATAATATCTCCGTATGGAAGTATGTTTATAAAGGCTTCGTTTAAGTGCTTTGATTTTAGTTGAGTTTGAGTCTTTAACTCGTCAAATGTTTCATTTTTTACTAGAGAATTGGAAGTAGACAACACCCCGTCCAATGCCTCAGCATCTATACGATCATATTTTTTTACCTGGATTTTTTCTTCCAGAATTTCATCATCGAATGAGCGTATAGCTTCAGCTACTATATTCTTGTTTTCAAGCTCATTATAATCAGGAAAATATAGTATATACTCATTACCTAAACCACTTGTCAGCCTAATTGTTAACCAAATGAGTTTCTTCAATGAATCTTCCGAAAAAGAATCAGAACAGAAAAGAAGAATACTAATCTTGTTGCTACTTTCCTTAATTATTGGAATTATTGAACTGTTAATAAATTGTGCAGGTAACCTTGTACCTCTTTTACCTATTTGACCTGGACTTTGATTCGCTTCGGTTATTGGATATAAAAACTTTACTGTAAGATCTTCTCGATAATTTTTAGCAGTTACAATTGAACTTATCAAGAATATAGCTTTATTATTATCTACAAGATAATAGCACATTTCTTCATTGAGCCATTCCTTCTTATAGTTATCTTTTGCATGGTGAATAAAATCTTGATTTACCTCCGAATTTTCTGTTGTGAGCCAGAAAAGTACATTATGATATTCTGTTGATGAATTTCTTTTAATTGGTACCTTCTTCTGTAGTTGCAAATCACCCAAAATTTTTTCTGAGCTATATAAATAATTCTGGATTTCCTTTTTTGATGATGAAGGATAGTTAAGATCATGAATAGATGTTACCAAAATGGCATCATCTGTATCAGCCTTTAACTTACTTTCAAAATCTCCAAAAAGATCGACTTTAAATTCGTCATCCGTTTCTGTTTTATCATTGTAGACTTTTAAGGTAACGTCCTCATTGAAATTAGTCCATCCTATCAAATCTAAAATTTTCTTTGCAATTCTAAAATTAAAAGATTTACTTTCATTAGGAGCAGGACTTGCTAATACCGCAAATGGATTAGTTTCTATTTGTCTTTCAATAGCGGAAATCCAATCTAAAAGTTGTTTATCAAAATCTTCTCTGGTAACTTCTTTGCCTGTAATTGAATTTGTACCAAAGTGCATGGTAAGGGTTTTAACTAAAATTTCCCTTACTTTAGACGAAATCTTTGATCTCCCATGTTTTTCATAATAAGCATCAATTTTTGTTGAAGCAATGTCAATAAGATTATTAGTATCTAAAGATTGTACTTTTGAAATTTTTACATTATCAATCGAATCACTTTTGAGAAGTTTCTCTTCTGGATGCCCTACAACAATCAATTCATACTCTTCTATATTTGGAGAGTTGGTAGTTAAATCATTACTCCATTTTTTAGCATCGCTTAGCCGAATGATATTTTGAGAAGATTTTACTTGACAAACTTTTACCTTATCTGGATAAACCCATTTGATATCAACTTTTTCAGATTCATCTAATGGTTCTAAAGTAACTTTAGACCATTCATTATCCGATTCTAATGCGTCTAATACACAGATAATAGTTTGTATTAGATAACCCCTTATTCCTGCATTACCTCCCATGTTTTAGTTATGTATAAGTTCTTAAGAAGTTTTATGTTTTTACTCAATTTAAATCAAAAATTATAAAACAGCCAATATACTAAATTTTACACTTAGTAAGCCACTTACAGCCAAACAATTCCTTTGACTGCCACTTTTTTAGACTGCCTCAATTTCCATAACACCTTTGTCCCGAAAGCCTACAAGGTGTGGGTCAAGGATTAAATTAATGTGTTTCAATTATGGAAAAACAAAGAAAAAAAGTTTTGTTGACAGCCGTGGCTATGCTGTCAGGAATTGGTGCATTCGCACAAGGAAACGGCACGGCTGGCATCAACGAGGCTACCCAAATGGTAACGTCCTATTTCGAACCCGCAACCCAATTAATTTACGCCATCGGTGCGGTGGTCGGGTTAATCGGAGGTGTTAAGGTGTACAACAAATTCAGTTCGGGCGACCCCGATACAAGCAAGACTGCGGCTTCGTGGTTTGGTGCGTGTATCTTCTTGATCGTTGCGGCGACTGTTCTGCGTTCATTCTTCCTTTAATCTTTTGCCTTATGAATTACAATATCAACAAAGGCATAGGGAGAACGGTGGAATTTAAGGGGCTGAAAGCACAATACCTGTTCATTTTCGCTGGTGGACTGCTTGGTACGCTTATCCTGGTAATGATACTGTATATGGCAGGCGTAAACTCTTACGTCTGCCTGCTGTTCGGGGCAGGCGGTGCTTCGCTGATTGTGTGGCAGACCTTTTCACTGAACAGGAAGTACGGAGAACACGGACTAATGAAAATCGGAGCAGGAAAAAGACATCCCCGATACATCATCTGCCGAAAGCCTGTACACCGCTATTTAAAATTCACTCCTAAATCGAATGCCCTATGAGAAACGTATCAAAGACAACAACACTGGAAAACAAATTTCCTTTGTTGGCAGTAGAAAACAACTGCATCCTTTCCAAAGATGCAGACATTACCGCCTGCTTTGAGGTTCGTTTACCGGAACTGTTCACGGTAGCTTCTGCGGAATATGAAGCCATTCATTCCGCCTGGCACAAGGCTATCAAGACTTTACCGGATTTTACAGTCATTCACAAACAGGATTGGTACATCAAAGAAAACTACGCTCCCGATTTGGCAAAGGAAGACCAAAGTTTTTTGGCTAAATCCTACCAACGCCATTTTAATGAGCGACCGTTCCTAAACCATTATTGTTACCTGTTCCTGACCAAGACCACTAAGGAAAGAATGCGGATGCAAAGCAACTTTAGTTCGCTTTGCAAAGGTACGCTGATACCAAAGGAAATCAGGGACAAGGAAACGATACATCGCTTTATGGAAGCCGTTGCACAGTTTGAGCGTATCGTGAACGATAGCAGTTTTATATCGCTCAAACGCCTTACCGAAGACGATATCATCGGAACGGAAGAAAAGCAGGGATTGTTGGAACAATACCTTACGCTTTCGAGGGAAGCCGGAACACCGATGCAGGACATCGCACTCGGACCAGAAGAAGTTCGTATCGGAAACAAAAGATTGAGCCTGCACACCTTGTCCGATACAGACGATTTGCCAGGAACGGTATCGGCAGATACCCGTTTTGAAAAACTATCTACCGACCGGAGCGACTGCCGTTTATCGTTCGCTGCTCCTGTTGGATTGCTGTTAAGCTGTAATCATATTTACAACCAATATTTATTCTTGGATAACAGTGAAGCTAATCTCCAAAAGTTTGAGAAGTCCGCAAGGAATATGCACTCTTTGGCAAGGTATAGCAGGGCAAACCAAATCAACAAAGAGTGGATAGAAAAATACCTGAACGAAGCACATTCGTTCGGTCTTTCTTCCATAAGGGCACACTTCAACATTATGGCGTGGTCGGAAGATCCGACAGAACTTAAACAATTGAAGAACGATTGCGGTAGTGCGTTGGCACTAATGGAGTGTAAGCCCAGACACAACACTACGGATGTAGCCACTTTATATTGGGCAGGAATGCCAGGCAATGCAGGCGATTTTCCGAGTGAGGAAAGTTTTTACACATTTATAGAGCCTGCGTTGTGTTTCTTCACAGAAGAAACGAATTACCACAATTCGCCCTCTCCGTTCGGTATCAAAATGGCTGACCGCCTGACCGGAAAGCCTATCCATCTGGATATATCGGATTTGCCGATGAAACGTGGTATTATCACGAACCGCAACAAGTTTATACTTGGCCCGTCAGGTTCGGGAAAATCTTTCTTTACAAACCATATGGTTAGGCAATATTACGAGCAGGGTGCACACGTGCTGTTGGTGGATACAGGTAATAGTTATCAGGGCTTATGCGAACTCATCAAAGGAAAAACCAAAGGCGAAGACGGCGTTTACTTCACTTATACAGAAGACAACCCGATTGCCTTTAACCCTTTCTATACCGATGATGGCGTGTTCGACATTGAGAAGCGTGAAAGTGTCAAGACTTTGATACTGACACTCTGGAAACGTGATGATGAACCGCCAACCCGTTCAGAAGAAGTAGCGTTGTCCAATGCCGTAAGCGGTTACATCGACCGTATTAAACAGCACAGCGAATTTCCTTCCTTCAATGGTTTTTATGAATATGTAAAAGGAGATTACCGCAAGGTATTGGAAGAAAAACAAGTTCGTGAAAAAGACTTTGACATCGCCAATTTCCTTAATGTATTGGAACCCTATTACAAAGGTGGCGAGTATGATTATCTGTTGAACTCCGATAAGCAGTTAGACCTGCTTTCCAAACGCTTTATCGTGTTTGAAATTGATGCGATTAAAGACCACAAAATCCTTTTTCCCATCGTGACCATCATCATTATGGAGGTCTTCATCAACAAAATGCGCAGGCTCAAAGGTATCCGTAAACTCATACTAATTGAGGAAGCGTGGAAAGCCATTGCCAAAGAAGGTATGGCAGAATACATAAAATATTTGTTTAAAACCGTCAGAAAATTTTTTGGTGAAGCTATTGTCGTAACGCAAGAGGTCGATGATATTATCCAGTCACCCATCGTCAAAGAAAGTATCATCAACAATAGTGATTGCAAGATCCTTTTGGATCAACGCAAATATATGAACAAGTTTGATGATATACAGGCAATGCTGGGGCTTACGGATAAGGAAAAAGGGCAGGTACTTTCTATCAATATGAACAACGATCCAAGCCGACTATATAAAGAGGTTTGGATAGGTTTAGGTGGTACACATTCGGCAGTTTATGCCACCGAAGTTAGTTTGGAGGAATATCTCGCATACACCACCGAAGAAACCGAAAAACTGGAAGTGATGCAATTAGCTTCCGAATTGGACGGCAACGTAGAACTCGCCATTAAGCATATCGCAATGGAAAGGCGGGACAAAGCAAATCAATAGTCATTAACATTTTAAAATTCAAGAACAATGAAAAAAAATCTTTTTATGGTGTGTACGGCACTAATGCTCGCCGTAGCACCGTCAGCGAAAGCACAATGGGTAGTAACCGACCCTACCAATCTGGCATCTGGTATTCTTAATAGTGCGAATGAAATTATACAGACTTCCTCCACGGTATCGAATGTAATTAAAAATTTCAAGGAAGTGGAAAAAGTGTATAAACAAGGTAAGGAGTATTACGACAAGCTACAAGCTGTAAATAATCTCGTAAAAGATGCCCGTAAAGTACAGCAAACTGTTTTGCTGGTGGGGGATGTGTCCGAAATGTATGTACAGAATTTCGGTAAGATGATGAACGACCCAAATTTTTCTGCACAGGAATTGGCCGCTATCGCCAACGGCTATTCGGCACTACTGAATGAAAGTACCGAACTGCTGAAAGAACTCAAACAGATTGTAAGCTCATCAAGCCTTTCGCTGAACGACAAAGAGCGTATGGATATTATTGATAGAGTGTACAAAGAAGTAAAAGAATACCACAATTTGGTACGCTACTACACCAATAAGAATATCTCCGTGAGCTTTTTGAGAGCAAAAAAACAGAACAATACCAAAAGAGTACTTGACCTCTACGGAACTCCTAACCAAAAATACTGGTAGATATGGAATTTCAAAATCTTCACGAAGTCCTACGCTCATTATATGATGAGATGCTTCCACTGTCCGCCGATATGGCGGCAGTGGCTAAAGGAGTAGCAGGTTTGGGAGCTTTGTTCTATGTCGCCATAAAAGTATGGCAGGCTTTGAGCAGAGCTGAACCCATTGATGTGTATCCTTTGCTCCGTCCGTTTGCTTTAGGGATTTGCATTATGTTTTTTCCAACTATGGTACTGGGAACAATCAATGCCGTGTTAAGTCCAGTAGTACAAGGCACACACACAATCCTCGAAAATCAGGTGCTTGACCTCAACGATTTACAGGCTAAAAAAGACCTGTTGGAACGGGAAGCGATGTTGCGAAATCCCGAGACGGCTTATCTCGCTTCTGACGAAGAATTTGACAAGAAGCTCGAAGAATTGGGCTGGTCGCCCTCTGATTTGGTAACAATGTCGGGAATGTATATGGAACGTGGTATGTACAGTATGGAACAGACTGTAAAGAATTGGTTTCGCAATCTATTAGAGGTACTATTTCAGGCAGCAGCTTTGGTTATTGATACCATACGGACGTTCTTTCTAATCGTCCTGTCCATACTAGGGCCGATAGCTTTTGCGATAAGCGTGTGGGATGGTTTTCAGGCTACACTCACACAATGGCTGACCCGATACATCAGTGTTTACCTGTGGTTGCCCGTGGCAGACTTGTTCAGTTGTATGCTTGCCAAAATACAATCCCTCATTATCGAAAAGGATATAGAAATGCTTGCCGACCCGAACTATATCCCCGATACATCCAATACTGTGTACATCATTTTTATGATAATCGGTATCGTGGGTTACTTCACTATCCCTACGGTAACAGGCTGGATTATTCAGGCAGGCGGTGCAGGAAACTTTACCCGTAACGTAAACCAAACGGCAATGAAATCAGGCAATATAGCTGGAGCAGGAGCAGGTTCAACAGTTGGAAATATCGGTGGCAAGTTAATGGGAAAATAAAAAACAATCAAATCATTTAAAAATGGAATTTAAAACACTCAGAAATATCGAAAACAGTTTTAGGCAGATACGGCTATATGCCATTTTATTTGCCACACTCTGTCTAAGCGTGGTAGGATTTTCAATATGGAAATCGTACAGCTTTGCAGACGAACAACGCCAAAAAATCTATGTGCTGGATAATGGGAAATCGTTGATGCTTGCCTTATCGCAAGATGCAAGCATCAACCGACCTGTGGAAGCAAGGGAACACGTCAGGCGTTTTCACGAGCTTTTCTTTACGCTTGCTCCCGACAAGAATGCTATCGAAAGTAATATGAGCAGGGCATTCAACCTTGCCGACAAAAGTGCTTTTGACTATTACAAAGACTTGTCAGAAAAGGGTTATTACAACAGAATTATTTCTGGTAATGTTCAGCAACGCATCGAGGTCGATAGTGTTGTATGCAATTTCGACACCTATCCTTATGCGGTGCACACCTACTCCAAACAGTTCATTATCCGTTCGAGTAACGTAACCAGACGTAACCTAATTACTTCCTGCTATCTCGTAAACTCTGTCCGTTCGGACAACAACCCGCAGGGCTTCAATATTGAAAAATTTGCGGTGATTGAAAACAAGGATATAGAAGTAATTGAACGTTAAAAGCTAACGATATGAAAAAAATCAGGGAAAATATGGACAGATACTTTGACAAACTGGACGAACATTGGCGGGCATTGCCCTTGCGAAAACAGCACCAATACACGCTTTATTTTTTTGTGGGGTATCTACTGCTTACCGCAGGTGTCATTTGCAAAGTAGGGTACGATACCTCAAAGTCTGGTAACGATATGATCATTAAGCATATCGAAAACCCTGTCCTCAAAAAAAGTGAAAGTCCTGCAAGATTGCAGGACACATTATTAACAATTCTAAAAAATAAGATTTATGAAAGAAAATGAGAACAAAAAGTCGGTTGTTCGGGTAACCGAGGGGAACCCGTCAGCAACTGCTGATGTACTGCAAGACGGTACACAGAACAAAGTCGAAAAACTCAAAAAGCCACTCCTATTTGTTTTGATGGGTGCCGTGTTTCTCGGCTGTATGTACCTGATATTTAAACCGTCTTCCGATAAAAAGGAAATTGAAAATATCGGATTGAACGATGAAGTACCAGAGGCTACCGGAGCAGGAATGCCTGCCAACAAAGGCAAGGCGTATGAGCAGGAAATGCTAGAACATAAAGAGCAGGAAAAGCGTAATGCTTTAACTACACTTTCTGACTATTGGAATACCGAAGACAAAGAAGAACCGATAAATGAACAACTTCCTGAAGAAGAAGAAAGCAACAGCAATGGAGGTGGCAGAAGTTCGGGAAGAAACGGCAATCCTGTATTAAACAGTTACCGCAATGCACAAAGTACATTAGGTTCATTTTATCAGGATAACAATTCGGAAACAACAGAACTCCGTAGGCAACTGGACGAGCTGAAAGAAAAGCTGGCTGAAAAAGAGGTGCCTAAATCTGTAACCGTTGATGACCAACTTGCCCTAATGGAGAAATCCTATCAGATGGCGGCAAAGTATCTTCCAACGAGTACAAATTCGACAGCAACTCCACCTACTAAAAGTGCAGGTACAGCTACGACAGGTTCAACTCAAAAAGAAAATTTTGTAGCATTTACGCCTGCAAGGAAAAACACAATATCAGCATTGTACCGTGAGCCTACCGACAGTACTTTTTTAGCCGATTGGAGCGAAACAAGAAACCGAGGATTTTACACTGCTGGTTCTATTGAGCAAGCGGTACAACCGAAAAATAGTATCAAAGCCTGTGTACACGATGCACAAACAGTTATTGGCGAAACGGGAGTAAGATTACGATTGTTAGAACCTGCCCAAACGTCTGGACGTACCATTCCGAAAGGAACGATTGTAACGGCTAATGCCAAAATTCAGGGAGGACGATTACAGTTAAAGGTTACTTCCATAGAACTGGACGGAAACATCATCCCGGTGGAGATTACGATTTACGATTTGGACGGACAGCAGGGCTTGTACGTTCCGTATTCGCCGGAAATGAATGCCCTTACCGAAATGGCGGGCAATATGAGCCAGCAATCCGGGACGAGCCTGATGCTTACCCAATCAGCAGGACAACAGGTTGCGGCTGATTTGAGCCGTGGTGTTGTACAGGGTATTTCGGGCTATTTCGCCAAAAAAGTACGAACACCAAAAGTTACCCTAAAGGCAGGGTATCAGGTTTTCCTTGTATCCAAACAATAATGTTGAACTCAATAAATAAAACAATGAAAAATCTTTTTAGAACATTCTGGGCATCTGCCCTGACCATCGGCTATGCCGTAACCTCTTTCGCACAGGACAGTGCAAATGCAAAAACTCCGCTTGCTTTGGGTAAGATAGAACCGTACCGTATGGAAGTTACCTACGATAAAACTTCACACCTGATTTTTCCGACTGCCATACGATACGTGGATTTGGGAAGTGAGTTCCTAATTGCTGGAAAAGCGGAAGATGCTGAAAATGTATTGCGTGTAAAAGCATCGGTAAGGGATTTTGAAGCGGAAACTAATTTTTCTGTTATCACGAATGATGGACGTTTTTACAGCTTCAATGTGCATTACAGTTCCTGTCCCGAAGCGTTGAGCTATGACCTGCTGACAATGCAAAAGGCAGTGGACAAAGAAAACGGAAACGACGTCCTTTTTGAAGAATTGGGGAATAATTCGCCGTCATTGGCAGGCTTGCTTTTAGAAACCATTTACAAAAATGACAAACGTATTGTAAAGCATATTGGGGCCAAAAGTTTCGGCATTCAGTTTACCCTCAAAGGCATCTACATCCACAACGGAAAATACTATTTCCATACAGAATTGAAAAACCTTACCAATGTGCCTTTTGGGATTGATTTTATCAATTTTAAGGTAGTAGATAAGAAAGTCGCAAAACGTACCGTAGTACAGGAACACCCGATGATACCACTTAGGACATACAAACCATTGGACGAGATTGGTGGAAAAACGACCGAACAAAACGTGTTCCTGTTAGACCAATTTACCATTGCCGATGACAAGGTACTGCTGATTGAGATTTTCGAAAAGAACGGTGGCAGACATCAAACGCTTCAGATAGAAAATTCCGATTTAATTAAAGCTCATTTGATTGACGATATGCACCTGAAATTTTAATAACCTTTTAAAGTAAATAATATGAAAAAGTATATCTATACCGTGATGTTCCTCTTTATGGTCATCACGGTTACACAGGCACAAAGAATGTTGCCTAAACAGAAAGGACTGGAGGTAAATGTTGGGATATTGTCCGATGATAAAATCGGTAATGACTACTACATCAATATTGGTATGACCGTAAACGGTAAAAATGGCAATTACCAACTTTGGGCGTTGGAATATACGCACCAATACCAAAATTATAAAGACCTCCGCATACCGCAGGAAACCTATACTGCCGAGGGCGGTTACAGTTTCTTTCTGTTGGGTGATGCCCGTAAGAACATCACGCTAAACTTTGGAATAACAGGCGTATTAGGTTACGAAAGTATCAACCAGGGCGAAACAATGTTGTATGACGGGGCAAAAATATTGAGCGAGGATAACTTCATCTACGGAGCTGGCGGACGGTTCACTTTTGAAACGTACCTGTCCGACCGATTTGTGTTAGTCCTGCAAGGACGTACAAAGGTTCTATGGGGTACGGATTTGGAACAATTCCGACCGTCAGCAGGTGTTGGATTAAGGTTTAATTTTTAAAAACAGAAACAATGATAGCAATATTCAATAAATTCAGAATAGGATTACTGCCAATATATGTACTCTTGGCAATCCTCACAGCTTCGGTTTCTTTAGTATCTTGTAGCAAAGACGATGAACTCGAAATACAAAACGATTTTCCTTTCGAGGTAAACATAATGCCTGTACCTACAGCTATTGCCAATGGGCAGACGGTAGAAATACGCATTACTATACAACGAACAGGGAATTACAGCAACACGCAATATTTTCTCCGTTACTTCCAATTTGACGGACAAGGTACATTGCGGTATTATGACGAACCGCCGTACCTGCCGAACGATTTATACCCGTTGCCTGTGGAGCAGTTCCGGTTATATTATACTTCGGCTTCTTCCGTATCACAATCCTTTGAGGTTTGGATTTCGGACAGCTTCGGGAACGAGAAAAAATTGAGCTTTAAGTTCAATAGTAGTGATTAAAAGCGATTGTAAAAAAACAAAACCGACTACATTAGGTCGGTTTTTTGCTTTTCGGCTTTCGATATAGATGTTTTTGTTTAAATTTACTTGATTTATAATCTCAATAAGTATGAATGCAGTTACTTCTCAATTAGTGTTAGGTATTATTCCTCTTGTTACGGGGATAGGGCTTGTCTATTGGATAAGCCGTAGAAAATTTTATAGGCGTAATGCGGTTGGTGCAGAGGGATTTTCTAGCTTTGAAGCATCTGTATTTACCCGTTTTATAGAACGAATCGGTAAATGGGTTGCCTACGCTTTGATTATCATCGGTATTCTTCTTATTTGGTCATATACACAAATGAAAAAAGACAAGGAAAAACAGAAGCAGAAAGTTAAAACAGAACAACCTGTCCCACGCTGACACATATTCTTCTGATAATTTAAAACAAAATCGGATAGCCTTTTGGGTTATCCGATTTTTTATTTGTGGCAAAAGTAAACTGCCAAATACTACCTTTCAAAGCCAACAGGTGCAACATTTCCGAACCTTGTAATAAGCCTTTATAAATTCGACTTTCACAGAAAAATGGAGCAAGCTATGGAAGTTATCGCAATACAAAAATCCGTATTTGACGGAATGAAAAATGAGTTTAAGGAACTTTTGGAACTGACCGAAAATGCCACTCGTAAATATACCTCGATTTTCAAAGAAGAGAAATGGCTGGATAACCAGGAAGTGTGTTTAATGATGAACATTACCAAACGTACTTTGCAAACCTATAAGGACAAAGGTTTATTGCCTTATTCCAAACTGAACCGCAAAAATTATTATAAACTCTCGGACGTACAGGCTTTGCTCGAAGCTGGACAACCATACAACACCAATGACAATGGATTTACTGACGAATGAAGCCGAAGAAATCATTGAACAACAGCAGATGATAATGCAGTTGAGAAGCCGTATCGAAGAAATATTAAAGAATTACCGTCCTGTAATGAACGGAGAAATATACTTCTCTGGTCAGGAGGTATGTAAGTTGCTACACATTAGTAAGCGTACTTTACAACAATACAGGGATGATAAAATACTTCCTTATATCCAGATAGGCGGTAAGATTATTTTCAAGCAATCAGATATACTCTTAGTACTTGAGCAAAATTATATAAACAACGCTAAATGCTTGTAAAAGTTCTTTATTCAATCGTTGAAGTCTGATTGTGTATCATTAGAGAGTTTAGTATCTTTGTAGCAATATATAGAAAAATCTTAAAGTGTTTTTACTTTAAGTCCCACATTGAAAACTGGTAATTTTTAAGACAACGGGACAAATAAGGAGGAATACTCATGCCATTGGCGTGGGCGCTCACTTATTCGTTGTCGGGCGTACCAGTGCCTCAATGTTCGGTAAGTGTAGTTTGCCTGCGTCTTCTTTTTTGTGCAGGCTACATCAACTCAAAAAAGGTATGATATGAAAACTGGTATAGCACAACAAAAAAACACCCTAGCCTTTATCAATGATAAAAGCCCGATTTTGGATTTGACTTACAACAACCTCGTTGCTTCAGGAATTGAAGTATTGTTTCGTTCAGAAAACATTAAAGACGGACTATCTCAATTATCCACTTTAAAAACACTTCCCCAAGTGTGTGTTATTGATCTCGATTTTTATGATAAGAATATATTGGCACAGCTTCAAGAATTGAGGTCACAATACCCAACAATAAAACTGATTTCCCATAGTGATATTGATACCGAAAAAGTTGTAAACCCTCTTTTGGAAATAGGTTTTGCAAGTTATCTGCTCATTGGTAGCGATGCAGACGATTTTAAAAAAGCTATCGAAGGAGTTTCTAATGGTAAAAGATATTTTAGTATGGGAGTAGCGGAAATTGCTAAAGAATATTTTAGCAACAACTAAGGTTGCCTTTTTAAATCTGTAATTTTTATTTGAATAATATTAGTATCATTTATTCCGAGTTGTAGCAATGTTTCTTTGTGCATTTGCTTTTCAAGTTCACTGTAATATGAAACACTCCAAATTACATTTTCATTTAGTTTTGCTTTCAATATTTCAAAATATTTTAAATCAACTTCTGATATAGAATGTCCCAAAACAATAACTTTTTCGACTTCCATAATACTTGTAAAAAAGTCAATATTGTTTTCTATAATTGAGGCTGTATTTTTAAATGCCGTTGTATAATAAGATAGTATCTCTTGCTTGGCACTTTCATAAGAATAATCATATTCATCAGCCTTTTGTTCACGCCATTCGTAAAATTCTTCTTCGCTTAAACCTTGTGGCGGTTCTTCTTCTTTCTCAATAAAATTTGACGGGTCGGTTCCGTGTCCTAAAATCAGCATACAATTGTCTTCATTGGCTTTATTATGAATATAGGTTATTCGTTCCTCGGGAACACCGTAGCTTTCCTGTAATGTTTCAGTATAATTGAAATTTAAAAAATGGCTATCGTCTTCCAATTCAATTAGCATGTCATCGGGAATGTTTTCGTATTCGACTTCGAGGATAAAACTATTAAAATCGCTAATTAGGTTGGTGGTTAAATCTTTGATGATTAGTTCCATCTCTATCTGATAACTATGCCAATCTCTATCTCGAAAATCTTCAGCTCCAGGGCGAGCAATTAAATCAGAATTATCGTCCAATACTGTTAAGTAATCTAAATCAGCTAATGCTTGCTCAAATCTTGACCATAAAGCATATTCTTCATCTGTCAATTCGGGATTTGTAATATCAGGAAGTCCATAATAATTTAATAAAAGGTCATAAACCTCACTGTTATTTTCAGCCAAGTAGTTCGCAAAACTTTGATATCTTGTGTCTAATTTATGATGGATGTCAAATCCATTACCGATAATGTATAATATTTTCATTAATTCAGTTGTTTAATCTATTTTATAAGGTTACAAACCACTACGTTTTCCAAATATTGGACTTAGTTTGTCCCAAAATTGCTGTTCAAGAATTTCGACAATGAAACGCTCTACCATTTCTTCACTTTCTGAAATGACTTCGTATGCTGAAATTTTCAAATCGTATTCCAAACAATTGTCCCACTTGCATAAATGCAAACTATAAACCCGAGTTCCCTCTGTGCCAAGATGGTTTTTAATTCTTGTTTTGAAATCTGTCGTTGAGCTTCCAACATATAATATATCTGATGAAGTTTTATTGTATCTGGATAGATTAACACGGTCGTTGTTTTTTATTTTTAGCTTATTTGATGAATGGTAATCTTCAAAATATTCGATCAATGTGCTTATAGTTTTTGTGGACTGAACTTGAAATATATAAATAAGCGGATTATTGCTTTTCGGAACTTTATATAAGTGTTTTTTTACGGTTGCTCTATCTCTAAATTCTGAGGAATGAAAAGAGATTTCGCAGAATGGTTTAACCGTAATTCTTGAGATTTGGTCAGCTATATTCAACGCAAACTTCTCTGATTGCTTTACTATGTCTTTTGTGTCAATTTTCATTGTGTGATATTAAAACCTCACATATACAAAATGAGAATAGTGTGGTTTTAAGGAATGTATAATCTTTTCTAATCAGGCGACGTTCTTTTGCTTCTTTTCTTTGGTCGCTTATGTGAAAAGAAAAGAAGTCGCTACAAAACCAATATTGGGATACTGAATATCCCACGCAATAATCTTGCAACCTGTTTGGTAAAATGTAAAGAAAGGGAATTGTGGAGCGGTGCATTTTGGCAAAGTGGTTGTGCCTGTTTTAACCGCAAAAATGCGTTTCCGACCGAAGCGAGGAATTGCATTTTTGCCGACCGCCCCGATAGCCATCGGGGTCGGGTCAGGCGACTTTTATCGGGTGGGTGCGAAAATCTTTCAGATTGTGAAAAAATCCTTTGTATTCGGTCATTCCCCTGCGGAATAAATTCCACAATAAGGAACAACCCATTTGTGTCAATGATGAATTGATAAACAAATCTTGGTGTTCCAATGCTTCGGCAAGTGAGCAACTTGGCGTGTTGTCCTCTTGTTCGGATTGCTTCAGCAATTCGCCAAATTCATCGGTAACAAATGGCAGACTTGCCACCGTTTCGTATTTCTCTGAATTAGGTTGTTTTATGGCTCCAATAGTAGATAGTATTACTTGCCCCGTATCTTGGCTGTTGCCAAAATCCAACCAATATTTTGGTTCGTCTTGGTAGTGTCTGCAATAGCTTATTTCTTTAAGAATTTCAGCAACGCCGAACCTCGCCTGTACATTGTCCACACAAGTAATGGTAATAGTAGCCCTTGCTTTTTCGGGTAGTCTGCCAAAGTTGTCCTTTTCAAATTTTACCGTTTCGGCTTTCCAATTTGTACCTGCCCAACGGTTGCAACGATTGATTAAAGCAACGGATTTGTATAATCCTGTTTCACTTTCTGCAAAACGCTGTCTGCCTAAATTGGCGGTGGTAATACTGTCATCGTCCCAAAGGCGAACTTGCAACCCTGCGTGTCCTAATGCTATTAAGCTCTCGTTTATTTCCATTAAAGCGGTCAATACCTTTGAGCCTGTACCACCTGCTCCGATAAGGTTTACCGAAATCGGGTTGGTAGGATTGAGTAAATAATTGTCCGTAAAATGGACGGCTGTTTTTACTGTATTCATTACAATAGATTTTTAAGGGTTCTGTTATTCTTTTTCAATACCTCTTTAGGAAAGGGTTTATCTGTATTGATAAGGTCTTTCCAAAGGGTTACAATATTTTTTCTTGTCACGTTTTCGCATAATGAATGGCTGAAATAGGAATTGAAAAAATAATGTTCCCACGCCTGTATAAATTCTTCAACCGAAGCCGAATTTTTAATGTCAATACTAACAGTACCCATACATACATTGCCCTTTTCGTAAATATTGAAGAAAGGTGCGTAATGCAGTAGCGTTTTCTCGGTTGGTCTTCTGTCGTTTGTCAAAGCAAATACCATAAGACTGCTTTTACTCGCTAACCAAAGCATTGGCGGTACGTGTGCTTTGCCGTTAGGTACGCCCAAACCGTTTACAAAATATAGTTGCCGTTGCTGTGCTTTGGTGTACCAAAGTACCGTACCTTTTTCACTTGGATTGATATGCAGAATGTTAGTCGGTAAAATTCCCTTTGGCTTTAAAAAGGCTGTGCTTTTTTCTTCATCGGTATGTAAAGCCTTTGCCAATATGTTGGCTTCTTTTACTGTCAATGGGTGGGCATTTATAGGCGTTCCGTTGCTATCCATATCAAAATGCTCCACGTACATATCGGTTTCTGTTCCTGCGGTTTCATAGAAAACCAAAGCGGATTTTGGATGGTACAATGTTCCGAAATTCTCGGCTATGTTATTTACGTTGTTCATTTTTCTGTTGTTTTATAGTCATATAGCAACCCACATAAATCCTTCAATAAAGCAAACAAACGGTTCTCAAAATCAAGATTGGTTGCTGTTATTTCGCTTCCGTCAAATTGTTTGCTAATGGTTGGTTCTTCCATTGCCCCATACTCGTTAAACTCGTTGTTGATGTTATCCGAAAGGCTTTCATACAGCCAACCTTTGGTATCGGCAATAAAAGATATATACTTTTCCATTCCGATAGTTTCGTTTTCATCATCATCATCATCATCATTATAAGGGTCTTGTTCGGGTCTTGGTGCATTTCTGAAAATAGTTGCGTTCGGATATTCAGTATAAAGGGCAAACGCATTGCAAGCCACCTGCCAACACTCCCTGTCGAATGTATCACGGCTTTTAAATCGGCTCAATCGCTGTTCAAATACCTTTAGATTGATACGGTTAAATAGTTTCTGTTCTATCTTATCGCCAATATATTCTGCATTTCTTAACTCCCTTTTGTATGTTTCGGATTCGTCAGTTTCATCGTCCTGTTCTATCCAGTCTTTTTGCATTTCATATAGCCAATACAAATAGCTGTCTTCCTGTCTATAATAGGGTACATCGGCAATATGGTACAAATAACTGCATACCGATATAAGTAGCTGTGCGGTCTTTTTACGCTTTGAGTCTTTGAGCATTTGAAAGAGTGGCATAATGGGAATATAATACAAGGTTGTACCCACATTGTACCTTTCCTCGCTTACAAAAAATGTTTTCTTACTATCCTGTACCAATTTGAAACTATCCCAATTAATATGGGTGCGTTTTACTTTGGTTTCCATATCCCACATAGACAATACTACATTGTATGGAAAACCAAAATCTTTGGTTTGCATTGGTTCAATGCTGTAATGCTCGGCAAGTTTGGAAAGGGACTTATAAAAATCCCTCTCCGTTTTCTGACAAGCCTGTACGGATTGTGCCGTTTTCAGTTTAGGCAGAAACGTACACTTTAGAATACCATTGGTAGCATTGCTATTGGTACGGACTTCTGCTTGTCTTTCTGCACTTGGTTTGCGTCCTTTGGTCTTTGTAGCCAATTTGCGAACTCGCCCAACTGTCGGTGTAACTGCCGTTGTCGTTTCTGTTCGGGTAGGCTGATAACTCCCGATATAATGTTGCGTTGCATAATTCATCGTTTTACTATTTTGGTTTAACCTTTCGTACCCATTACGCTCTCAAATTTGTACTCTACTGCATCATCTTTGATTTGCGGTGCAGATACTTTTGCAGTAGTCAAAATAGGGTACAAATTGGCATAAAAATTCATTACTGCCTCCACGCTCCAACGTGGTTCGGGGTCGGTCAATCGGATGTCCTGTCCTTTATCTTTGAGTATAAAAACTCGTTCTAATTGCGTTGCTAATAACATAGTTCTCGTTTTTAAGTGTTAATACTGTTCTTTTTCGTCCGTTTCATAGGTGGGGTAATCGGTAGTAACTTCTTCCGCTTGTGGCAGTTCGGGTGTTGCTTCTTCCATTGCTCCAAAAAGGCTTGGCGTTCCAAACTTGTCAGATAATAATGTTTTGCGTTTGCGTATCTCGTCCGCTTTTTCAGGGAACTCCGTCATATCGGGAACTTTTATCCACGCTTCACGGAACTTGCCCTCTTTTTCGAGTTCGTCAGCCTTTGCCATTCCGTCTTTAAACTTCTTGTCTTTGGCTTCCTGTTCTTTCTTTTGCTTGTCGGCTTTTTCTTTTTCCATAGCCGATTGGCGTTTGACTTCTTCCAATTGTTTTAGGAATTTTTCCATATCTACCATTAAGCCCGAAACGGTTTTGATAGGTGCGGTTATCTGCTCAAAAAATCCCTCGTCAAACTCCTGCGGTGTGGCGTTGAATGTCAATGGAGGAATACCGTTTTTGGCATTATCTCCGCATTGTTCGTTGTTGAGCATTACCGTTACTATTAGGTTGCTTTCTATTCCTTTTGAAATGTTCAGTTGCAATACTCCTGTAAAGTCCAACTGCTGTATCTGATTGAAAAAATTTGTGTTCATTGTTCTATAATTTTAATGTGTTTGATAATTGTTCTTTGATTGCTGTCAGTTTCTCGTACATATCCGACCAATAGGCATTTTGTCTTTTGTCGAACTCCGAAAAATTCTTGTCTTCGTGGCGGTATTCCTTGTACCTCCTTGCTATTTTTATTGCTTCTTTTAAATCTGTTATCTCTATTGGACAACCGTTTAAATCGTTTACTTTCATATCCCTTGTTTATATTAAGCTACCACCATTTAAGGCGGTAGCCTGTGGGTTCTTTAATTAAGATTTAGAATTTCTGCTCCGTCCAAAGCAAATACCGTACATAGGTCAAATGCTTTCTGTGATTTGAGTTGAGCCGTACCGCCCAATACAATGCTCTGCAACTTGGCTTCGTCATTTTTGTAATTTCTTACGTTCTGATAGTAGCCTGTAACAGCGTTGTACGCTCCAAACAATGTGCCTTTTGTTGTGTCCATTTGTTGTGTGTCGCTTATCATTGCATAAGCAAATGCATCCTCAACGGTATTTTTGAACACGGTTGAAATTTCATCTTCCGCACCTTTTTTGATTAAATCCAAAGTTTCTTTATTCGGGCAAAGTGCCAATTGAATGAGTTTTTTTACTTCTCTGTCTGTTACTTTTACCTTTGCCCACTCATTGAAAATTCCCTCTAATTGATTGCTCAATGTGTCGGCAAGTCCCATAATCTTGTGAGCGTTCTCTATACGCTGTTTTGCTCCCGAAGTGTGTTTGATACGGACTACATTTGTCATATTCCGTAACGAAGCGTTAAGGGTGTTTTGACAAACGATACGGATAGGCGTAAATGCGGCTGTGATACTTCCGCTACCATCGTGCGAAGTAGTCAGGAAAATGTACTTTTCCGTTACATCATCGCCATTGCCTACACGGATATAGTCGGGCAATTTTGCCGTGATAAATATGCGTTCTCCGTTGCCCAATGCTCCTGCGGTTTCATAGAGAATACCCTCGCCACCGCCTACGATAGCATCGAAGAAATTAAAGGCTTCACGATTTTGTACAATGTGGTAATCTCTACCCACTACGCCCAATACTGCATTGTTATCGGTACGGATGTTGGCGAAATAGTTAGGTACTTCCAATTCGCTACTGCCTATTTCTATGCCGTTAGTCGTTTCAATAATGCCCGAACCTTTGGTCAATAGTGGGGATTTTACGACTTCGTAATCTAACCCTGCGTATTTGATAGCTTCCTCGCTTGTTGGGTATTGCTCCACGATTTGCCCCAAACCGTGCCACGCTTTTTGTTGTACGCTAAAGAATGAATAATGTCCTGTTCTCTCGTTAAAATTGATATTATGTGCCATAATGCTTAAAATTTTGATGTTAAAAAATGATTGAATACTAGTTGTTAGAATGGGAGGTCGTCCGCTGTTTCCTGTGCTGTAACCTTGTTGTTTTTGGTTTGTGCAGTAGCCTGTACGGTTTCGGCTTTCCTGCTACCTCCGTGCAGTTTGATTTGTGAGGTATGGAAATTCAGTCCTGCTCTTGGCACTCCGTCATTGCCTGTCCACGCTCTCGTGCTTACTCTTCCCGATAATTCTACCAATGTACCTTTTGTGAGTAGCCTGGCTACTTTTGTAGTTATCCAATAAGAGCAGTCAAAATAGGTTGTCTGCTCAATGCGTTCGCCCTGCTTGTTACGGTAGCTATCGTTGGTTGCTACTGAAAAATTTACTACCTGTTTTTCTTGTGACGTTGTGCGTACTTCCGCATCCCTTGTCAATCTTCCTGTGATGTTCATATCCTTTGATTTTTAGTTATTGAATTTCTGTTTGATTTTTTTGCCTTAATTTATTCGGCAATGAGAGGAGGTGCTGAAGTTTCGTTTCACTCTTTTTACCATTTTCAATGCTGTATTTTTTCATTTCTGACATTTTTTTTATTCGTCTAAAGAGCCGGAGTATGCTTTGTTTCGTTTCACGAGCATAAAAGGTTCGTGTTTAGCAGAAACAAGGTTTTGTCAAAAAAATACGACCCGAATGGGTGGAGATTATTTTGCAAACCCGAAGGGCAAGACCTTGTTTCTGCGTTAAGAACACGGAAATACCTTTGCTCTTGAAATGGGACAAAACAGCATACCGGCTTCTTGAATAAAACTTATGTGGAAGCCAATGGAAAAGGCATTTAGGGAATGGTCTATGTGGTTACAAAACCTGCATCCTTTCAGGAGAATTTCTAAACAACTATTGTTTTTGGTGGTGGCTAGGGAAGCCACTGAAAGGGTATTTAAAAAATATCATCGAGCAATAGTGACGGGATATTTTTTAAATATGCTTTATCAAGTATCCAATCAAAGCTCTTTTATTAGCAGTGGGATTTGCGTTGGAAAATAAATGTGCTTTGAGGATTAAGTATGGGCATAAAAAAAGCAGGATGGTTAAATCCTGCTTCAATCTGTATGTAAAGAATAAATTTCAAACAATAATTTCGTTTTCCATTTCAATAAATGCTGCTTCCATACCAGAGAATTTATGAGATACCAGATCCATATCCTTACTTATCTTTTGGCTGGTAATCTTAGCATAAATCTGTGTCGTAGAAATATTTTTGTGCCCCATCATTTTACTGAGGCTTTCCAATGGGACACCCTCTGTTAAAAACATCGTTCCAAATGTATGCCTTGCTGTGTGAAAGGTCACTTTTTGTTCTGTAACAATCTTTAATTCCTGAATAAGCTTGTCTATATGACTGTTACAAATTTTGTTTGTAGGAACGGGGAAAATAGAATCATTTCTGGTAGTACCTTTGTATTTTTCAATAATTCGTTTGGGTATCTCCATAAGTCTTACATTAGAAGCAACATCAGATTTTTGTCTTCGGCTTATAATCCAATCGTGACCATCAAAAAAGGATTGTATATTAGTCCTTTTAAGTTGTTTAATATCGATATAAGATAACCCTGTGAAACAGCTGAATACAAAAAGATCCTTTACAAGTTCATAATGTTGTTTTGAAGGATTGTGTAATAAAAGGGATTCTACGTGTTCTTTAAGTAGATAACTACGGTCATTTTCTTTCATAGAGATTTCATAATCTTCAAAAGGATTTATCCTGATAAGACTATTCTTGACAGCTATTTCTGCAACACGATAGAGTGGCATCGTATATACCCAAACAGTATTATGTTTGCATTCTTTGTCTATTCTAAGGAAGAAATCAAATTCCCTAATAAAATCACAGGTCAATTCCCGAAACGCCATATCATCACGATGATACCTGCTTTTTATAAATTCTGCGACGTGGTTATAGACAATTTTGTATTTGTAGTAGGTGCTTTTGGAGCGTTCTCCTTTATCCACCATTTTTCCAAAATCCTCATTGTTCTTTTTAAATACTTTCAGTAAGGAATCGTCCATAACACCAACACCGAGAAATGCGAGTTTTAGCTTTTCTGCCGTGACAAAACCCTCCTGTTTCAGCATATCTTCATAAATAGTGTCGATACGTCCCCGTATGTTATCCAATTTTTGGTTAATGCTCAATGCTTTGACACTTTTGCCCTCAACTCTTCCATACTTTAAATCCCAATTATTGGAGTTAATTTCTAACTTTGTTCCCAAAGTCTTAGCTGCTCCATCAATGGTAATGCGTGCCATAATGGGAGCGTTACCGTTCTTTTTCGGTTCATTCTTTTTCAGATAGAAAAGCAGTTTAAACGTAGATTTTTTCGTCTGTTCCATAACTCAAATGTTTAATGTTTAAAATTAAATTACTTTGAGTTACAAGGGAATATGAAAAAGAGTGCAAAACACTGAAATATAATTAGTTAAACCCTATAGTTACCTTTATCAATCGGTAACGAATTAGTAACCTAACTTTGTGTTTTCACGACCAAAACGTATCAGACACCGAGTTCCAAACTAAGACTACTCTTTTAGAAAGCATTGTATAGCAACGGTTTTAATCGTTTTGCTTACTTTTGCTTTTTACTAATCTTTTTTAAATAAAAAGCGTCAAATTTTATGTAAATGAATAGTATAAAAGACTCCTTTTTAACCCAAGTCTTCTATCTTTGTATAACAGAATAAATTTAAAATAATGGACAAAAATAGCAAAAGAAGAGAAGCATTATTGTATCATGCAAAACCAACTCCAGGAAAAATTCAAGTGGTTCCCACCAAGAAATATGCCACCCAAAGAGACTTGTCTCTGGCCTATTCACCAGGTGTTGCCGAACCGTGTTTAGAAATTGCAAAGGATGTAAACAATGTTTATAAATATACTGCGAAGGGTAACCTGGTTGCAGTAATTACAAATGGAACTGCGGTTTTAGGGCTTGGCGACATTGGTCCGGAAGCTTCAAAACCAGTAATGGAAGGCAAGGGATTGTTGTTTAAAATTTTTGCTGGTATTGACGTGTTCGATATTGAAATAGGAACAAAAAACATTGAAGAATTTATACAAACTGTCAAAAATATAGCGCCAACCTTCGGTGGGATTAATCTTGAAGACATCAAAGCACCAGAATCCTTTGAAATAGAAAGAAGACTAGTCGAAGAATTAAATATTCCGGTAATGCACGATGACCAGCACGGAACAGCTATCATATCATCGGCAGCCTTGTTGAATGCACTGGAATTGGCAGATAAAAAAGTCGAAGATGTAAAAATGGTAGTTTCAGGGGCGGGCTCTGCGGCTCTTGCTTGCGCTAATATGTATGTTTTGCTTGGAGTTAAACTAGAAAATATATTGATGTTTAACAGCAAGGGAGTTTTGACAAAAGACAATCCGTCATTATCGGTTTTGCAACAAAAATACGCCAAGGATATCAAACAAATAAGTCTTGAAGAGGCACTAACAAATGCTGATGTTTTCTTGGGATTGTCATCAGGAGACATTATGACTCCAAAAATGTTGTTGGGAATGGCCAAAAATCCTATCGTTTTTGCGATGGCAAATCCAGACCCGGAAATAGGATATAATCTTGCTATAGCAACTCGTAAAGATGTTATTATGGCAACAGGACGTTCTGACCATCCTAACCAAGTGAATAATGTTCTTGGTTTTCCTTATATTTTTCGTGGTGCACTTGATGTTAGAGCCACAAAAATCAACGAAGCTATGAAGATGGCAGCTGTTAAGGCATTGGCCGCTTTGGCAAAAGAGCATGTTCCTGAACAAGTGAATATTGCTTATGGTGCCACTAAATTGGTCTTTGGGCGCGAGTATATAATTCCTTCTCCTTTTGACCCGAGGTTGATAACCGTTGTTGCGCCAGCAGTTGCAAGAGCAGCAATGGAGTCAGGTGTTGCTTTACACCCAATTCTCGATTGGAATAAATATGAAGAAGAACTTTTAGACCGTTTGGGGAATGAAAATAAAATGGTTCGATTGATTGCCAATAGGGCCAAAATGGATCCTAAAAGAATTGTTTTTGCCGAAGCCGATCATCTAGATGTGCTTAAAGCGGCTCAAATTGTATTTGAAGAAGGAATAGGTTTTCCCGTTTTATTAGGGAAAAAGGAAATTATTTTGGAATTAAAAAAAGAACTTGGTTTTGATGCTGATGTTCCAATTATTGATCCTAAAATTGATGAAGAGGAATCAAGAAGGAATAAATTTGCCAAAGCATATTGGAAAACGAGACAAAGAAGAGGAATATCTTTGTATGACGCGCAGAATTTGATGCGCGAAAGAAATTATTTTGCTGCCATGATGGTTAATGAAGGCGAAGCAGATGGATTAGTAACAGGACATTCCAGAAGTTATTCTACGGTGGTTAAACCAATGTTGCAGCTTATTGGCAAAGCACCAGGGGTTTCTCTTGTGGCTACCACAAATATGATGATGACGGGTCGTGGCCCGATGTTTTTGTCCGATACAGCCATAAATATAAATCCATCAGCAGATGATTTGGCAAAAATTGCAATTATGACAGCAAATACGGCTAAAATGTTTGGTATTGTTCCCGTAATTGCTATGGTGTCGTTTTCGAATTTTGGTTCTTCGACCAATGAAAGCGCAGCAAAAGTGAGAGAAGCAGTTGCCTATTTACATAAAAATCATCCAGACATGATTATTGACGGAGAAATTCAGGCTGATTTTGCTTTAAATTCCGAAATGTTGAAAGCCAAATTCCCTTTTTCTAGATTGGCTGGAAAAAAAGTGAATATCTTGATTTTTCCTAATCTTGACACCGCAAACATTACCTATAAACTCCTAAAAGAATTAAATAAAGTAGATTCTATAGGGCCAATTATGTTAGGAATGGCGAAACCAGTTCATATATTTCAATTGGGTGCAAGCGTGGAAGAAATGGTAAATATGGCAGCGATTGCAGTTATTGACGCACAGGAAAAAGAAAAGAAAAAAACAAAAGCAGCAAAATAACTTTTGCATAATAGCCTCACTATACTAAATTTAGTAGTATTCTACATAAGTTTTGTTATATTTGGAAACAAATAATTCATAGATGATAGCACATTTGCAGGGAAAACTAGTAGAAAAAACACCAACACAAGTTATTATTGATTGTGGAGGTGTTGGGTATCATGTGAATATTTCCTTGCATACCTATTCGTTGCTTCCTTCATCCGATTTTATAAAATTGTATACGCATCTTCAAATTAAAGAAGATGCGCATACTTTATTTGGATTTATGGAAAAATCGGAAAGAGAAATTTTTAAAATGCTATTGTCAGTTTCTGGAATTGGAGCCAGCATCGCCAGAACGATGTTGTCCTCATTGGATCCAAAACAAATTACGAATGCAATTGCTTCTGGCGATGTAGTCACGATTCAATCCATAAAAGGAATTGGCAGTAAAACGGCGCAAAGAGTAATACTTGATTTGAAAGAAAAAGTGCTAAAATTGTACGATTTAGACGAAGTTTTGATGTCGCAAAGCAATACAAATAGAGATGAGGCGTTATCTGCTTTGGAGGTTTTGGGTTTTGTTCGAAAAGCTTCCGAGAAGATAGTTGAAAAAATTGTAAAAGAAGATCCAGACAGTTCAGTTGAGACTATTATTAAGAAGGCTTTAAAAAGCTTATGAAAGTTGAAAATACAGTACTTAAAAAATGCCCAATTTATGTTAAAAATTTGTACATTTTTGTTGGCTTTATTTTGTGTTTTTGTGTCGCAAGCCCAAGTAAAACAGGTAGTCCAGGATACAACTAAAACTGGTTTTTCCATTGGGAAAATCCAAATCAAAGACCCTAAAAGTATTCTTTCGGCTTATACCTATGATCCAGTTACCGATAGGTATGTTTATACCAATACAATTGATGGGTTTTCTACCAATTATCCTGTTATATTGACTCCAAAAGAATATGAAGCGCTTGTTTTGAAAGAATCTATGCGCAATTATTTCAAGAAAAAACTAGATGCCATAGATGGGAAAAAAGAAGGCAGCGAAGCCGCCAAGAAAGACTTATTGCCAAGATATTATGTAAAATCTGGACTTTTTGAATCTGTTTTTGGAAGTAACACCATCGATGTAAAGCCCACGGGATCTGTAGAAATGGATTTTGGAGTTCGTTATACAAAACAAGACAACCCTTCGTTTTCTCCCAGAAATAGATCGAGCACCACTTTTGATTTCAACCAAAGGATAAGCATGAGTTTGATGGGAAAAGTGGGGACACGACTTAATGTGAATGCTAATTATGATACCCAATCCACTTTTGCTTTTCAAAATTTAATCAAGTTGGAATATGCCCCTTCAGAAGATGATATTATTCAAAAAATTGAAGTGGGAAATGTAAGTATGCCTCTAAACAGTTCTTTGATTAGGGGAGCGCAGAGTTTATTTGGAGTAAAAACCCAATTGCAATTTGGTAAAACTACTGTTACAGGTGTTTTTTCGGAACAAAAATCGAAAACAAAAAGTATAGTTGCACAAGGTGGCGGAACGATTCAGGACTTTGATATGTATGCGCTTGATTATGATAATGACAGACACTTTTTCCTGTCGCAATATTTCAGGAACAAATACGATGCATCACTGAAAAACTATCCTTTTATTGATAGTAGAGTCCAAATTTCACGGTTGGAAGTTTGGATTACCAACAAACAAAATCGAGTAAATACCACAAGCAACAATTTAAGAAATATTATTGCGCTCCAGGATTTAGGGGAAGGGCAATTAACGGGTTTGCCAGATAATGAAGTGGTTGTGTTGGATCCTTCAACCGGAATTTTCAACAACCCAATCGATTCTCCTTCCGACAATTCAAATAATGACTATGACCCAGCCCAAATAATTGCCGGGACTGGTTTATTGAATAAAAATATACGAGAAATAGCCACTTCAAATTCGGGATTTAATACCACCGTGAGCGAAGGCCAGGATTACTCCAAACTAGAAAATGCCAGAAAATTGAACCCCAATGAATATACATTTAATCCTCAATTAGGCTATGTTTCCCTGCAACAACGATTAGCCAATGACGAGGTTCTTGCCGTAGCTTATCAATATACCATTGGTGATAAAGTGTATCAAGTGGGAGAATTTGGCAATGATGGAGTAGATGCTACTTTAGTAACTGGAAACACCCCTTCAAATAAGGCGATTATAACGCAAAGTTTGATATTGAAAATGCTGAAAAGTAATTTGACCAATGTCAAAAATCCGGTTTGGAACCTGATGATGAAAAACATTTATCAAATTCCGGGAGCCTATCAAGTGAAACAGGAAGATTTTAGATTTAATATTCTTTACACCGATCCATCTCCTTTAAATTATATATCTGAAGTTGACCCAGTTGTAAGTCCTTTTCCAGATAAAAACAATCCAAACTTAATACCCCCAAAACCTTATACTATTACCAGCACGCCTTTACTTGAAGTTTTCAATTTAGACAATTTAAATTATAACAATGATAAGCAAATTGGGGGCGATGGGTTCTTCGATTTTGTGCCGGGATTGACAATAGATTCTCAAAACGGAAGAATAATATTTACGACCAAAGAACCTTTTGGAGAATTATTGTTTTCAAAATTATCAAATAAAGATGCGAATGGAAACCCTATAGAAAATTATAGTGATGTAAACACCTATAATCCAAATCAAAAGAAATACGTATTTCGAAATATGTATCGCAACACGCAATCCGGGGCTTTACAAGATAGCGATAAGAACAAATTCCTATTAAGGGGTAAATACAAATCTTCTGGAGGCGAAGGAATACCCATTGGTGCTTTCAACGTTCCCAGGGGTTCGGTAGTCGTTACTGCCGGAGGAAGGGTTTTGGTTGAAGGAATCGATTATAGCGTGAATTATCAATTGGGAAGAGTGCAAATTTTGGATCCATCCCTTCAAGCTTCGAACACGCCCATTAATGTGTCACTAGAAAATAATTCTGTTTTTGGCCAGCAAACCCGAAGGTTTATGGGAGTAAACGTGGAACATAAAATTTCCGATAAATTTTTGGTTGGGGCGACTTTCCTTAAAATGACCGAAAAACCTTTTACACAAAAATCCAGTTTTGGACAGGAATCCGTAAACAATACCATTTTTGGATTGAACACTAATTATTCAACCGAAATTCCTTTCTTGACCCGATTAGTCAATAAATTACCAAATCTTGATACGGATGTGCCTTCCAATCTTTCGGTAAGGGGAGAAATTGCATTTTTGAAACCTGACACACCAAAGGCAGACAGTTTTCAAGGGGAATCAACCATATATGTGGACGATTTTGAAGGTTCGCAGTCGACCATTGATATGCGATCTGCATACGCTTGGAGTTTAGCATCTACCCCCGTAAACGACACTCAAAGTCCCTATAATTTTAATGCAAGCGCAAACGATTTGAGTTATGGTTTTAAAAGAGCCAAACTGGCTTGGTACTCCATTGACCCTATATTTTATACCCAAAAACCGTCAGGTATTTCAAATGATGATTTGTCATTAAATACCACCAGAAGAATTTTTAGCCAAGAATTATATCCAAATACGGATATTGCACAGGGACAATCGCAGGTTGTAAACACCCTGGATTTAAGTTATTATCCTTCGGAAAGGGGGCCATATAATAATGGTTTGAATGTTGCCACAAATCCGGCAGCTAATTTTGGAGGTATTATGCGCTCATTAAATTCAACTAATTTCGAACAGGGAAATGTGGAATATATACAGTTTTGGGTGTTGGATCCTTATGTGGGAAAAGGCGAAATCCCACCAACCAATACGGGTAAAATTTATTTCAATTTAGGAGAAATATCAGAGGATATATTAAAAGATGGAAGGAAACAATATGAAAACGGACTTGGTCCAGACCAAATATTGGTAAACCCAAAACCAATATGGGGTAATGTGCCAGCTTCGCAATCTTTAATTTATGCTTTTGATACCAATGCAGCCAATAGAACCAATCAGGATATAGGATTGGATGGTTTGTCCGATGCCGATGAAGGGGCGACCTATACAAATTTTGCCTCTGAACCGGATCCGGCAGCGGATGATTATACCTATTATTTGAAAGCCACGGGAAGCGTTTTAGACCGATACAAAAACTATAATGGCACCGACGGAAACTCTGCCGTTGACATTAATGATGCCAATAGAGGTTCATCAACCGTTCCTGATGTAGAAGACATCAACAGGGATAATACCATGAATACCATCAATGCCTATTACGAATACAGCATCGATGTGAAACCAAATATGAGCATTGGACAAAACTACATTACCGATATAAGAAATACCCAAGCACCCTTGCCTGACGGATCAACAACCGATGCCAGATGGATTCAGTTTAAGATACCCGTTTCACAACCCGAAAACACTATTGGAAACATTTCCGATTTTAGATCGATTCGTTTTATGAGAATGTTCATGACGGGTTTCAATGACAAGGTGACCGTTCGTTTTGGTGCTTTGGATTTAGTAAGGGGAGAATGGAGAAGATATACCAATACACTCGATTTTAATGATCCAAACGTAGCCGATGATGGAACAAATTTAGACGTACTGGCTGTAAATGTTCAGGAAAATAACGAAAGATGCCCCATAAATTATATTATTCCTCCTGGAGTGCAACGCGAACAATTGTATAATAACAATACAATCATCAATCAAAATGAGCAATCGCTATCGTTGAGAGTATCTGGAAAAGGATTGGAACCAGAAGATTCAAGGGCTGTTTTTAAAAACGTGAGCATTGATATGCGTCAGTTCAAGAAATTAAAAATGTTTTTGCATGCGGAATCCTTGCCCAACGAAATCGTTCTTCAGGACAATCAAATGGTAGGTTTCATTCGTTTTGGAAATGATTTTACCCAAAATTTTTACCAAATCGAAATTCCTTTAAAAGTCACCACACCTTCGGCTACATCAAGTTCTAATTGTTCTCCTTTGAGTGCAGAAACGGTTTGGCCAGAAGAAAATCAAATTGATTTGTCCTTGGCATTATTGACCAAATTAAAGATTCTGGCAATGAGTGTAAATCCAAGCACACTGCCTCTCGACGGAATTTATTATCAAAATGAAGACGAGCTTGATCCATCATTGGCGGGTAAAACTAATAAATTGAGATTAGGAATAAAAGGAAATCCTAATTTTGGATTAGCGCGAACCTTGATGGTTGGTGTAAAAAGTAATGAAACGCATCAAGACATCAAAGGGGAGGTTTGGTTCAACGAACTTCGTTTGGCCAGTATGGATAATCATGGAGGAATGGCCGCCGTATTGAATGTGGACTCCAATCTTGCTGATTTTGCGACAGTTTCTGCCACAGGGAAGAAGAGTACCATTGGTTTTGGAGCATTGGAACAAGGATCAAATGAAAGAAGTCGTGAAGACACGCAACAATATAATATAGTTACCAATATAAATTTGGGAAAATTGCTGCCTCCAAAATGGGGAATTAATTTGCCCTTTAATTATGCCATTGGGGAAGAAAACATAACTCCGGAATATGATCCTTTTAATCAAGATATCAAACTAAAACAGTTGTTGGATAATACTGCCGATAAAGCAGAAAGAGACAATTTTGCACGCAGGGCCATTGATTACACAAAACGTAGAAGCATCAATTTTATTGGAGTAAGAAAGCAAAGAAGTCCTGAACAAAAACAACATGTTTATGACCCGGAAAATTTCACTTTTTCCCAGTCCTATAACGAAGTGGAACGCCATGATTTTGAAATCGAGGAATATAAGGATCAGCAGGCAAACACATCTGTTGATTATGCGTATAGTTTCCAGCCTAAAACAATTGAGCCATTCAAAAAAACGAAATTCATGAAAAAAAGTGATTATTGGAAATTACTGAGTGATTTCAATTTTAATTATTTGCCTTCAAACGTATCTTTTAACACTAATATCATTCGACAATACAACCGCCAGCAATTTAGACAGGTAGATGTACAAGGTATTGGTCTCGATCCAATGTACAGAAGAAACTTTGGATTCAATTATCAATATGGGTTTAATTATAATTTGACAAAATCCTTGAAATTAAATTATACGGCATCATCCAGTAATATTGTAAGAAACTATTTGAACCAAGACAATGAACCTATAGATACTTTTACAATATGGGATAGTTATTGGGATATTGGAAATCCAAATCAACATATGCAACAATTAGTGGTAAATTATGAATTGCCAATTAATAAAATACCGTTGTTTAGTTTTATAAAAGCCAATTATTCCTATACTGGCGACTACAGTTGGCAACGAGCATCCACGGCATTGTCTGAAATAAATATTGGAGGAAATACTTATGATTTGGGGAATACCATCCAAAATGCAAACTCTCATAATTTGAACGCTGCCTTTAATATGGATGCATTTTATAAATATTTGGGATTGTCAAAAAGCTCAAAATTAGCATCCAAACCAAAAACCACCATTCCCAAACCTGGAGAAAAAATAGTAAATACCAATGTGCAAACTGAAAAAAACAATGTATTTGTAGATGGATTTATCGGGGTTTTAACCAGCGTGAAAAACATTCAAATCAATTATACCCAAAACAGCGGTACGGTTTTGCCCGGATATACGCCAAGTATTGGATTCCTGGGTTCATCCAGACCTTCGTTGGGATTTATTTTTGGAAGTCAAGAAGATGTAAGATATGAAGCTGCCAAAAACGGCTGGCTTACCAATTATCCTAATTTTAACCAAAATTTTAGTCAAGTAACCAATAGGTTATTTAAGGCAACCGCAAATGTGGATTTGTTTCCGGATTTAAAAATTGATTTGACATTGGACAGAGCTTATTCAGAAAATTTTTCGGAACAATATGATGTCAATAATGGTCAATACAATTCGAGGTCACCTTACAGTTTTGGTAATTTCTCCATTTCCGCCCTATTAATAAAAACCTCATTCTCGACCAGTGATGAAAATTCATCGGTCGCATTTGACGATTTCAGGAAAAACAGGCTCACGATTGCTAACCGTTTGGCGACACAGCGAGGAATAGACATCAATAATCCAGTCAATTTGGATCGTGACGGTTTTCCGTTGGGCTACGGAAAAAACAATCAAGCGGTATTGCTGCCGGCCTTTTTAGCGGCTTATTCAGGAGCCAATGCTTCAGATGTTTCGCTTGGAATTTTCAGAAGTTTTCCAATACCAAACTGGTCCGTAAAATATAACGGATTGATGCGGTATGACTTTTTCAAGAAGAATTTCAAACGGTTTTCTTTGCAACACAATTACAGGGCATCCTATACTGTTAATGCATTTAGGTCGAATTTCGAATTTGATAAAATTCCAAATGGATTTGATGCAAGCGGCAATTTTTTCAACAAGACCATAATGTCAAATATCAACTTGGTGGAGCAATTTAATCCGCTTATCAGGATGGATTTTGAATTGAAAAGTTCATTGAAAGTACTTACCGAAATCAAAAAAGACAGGGCATTATCCATGAGTTTCGACAATAATTTATTGACCGAAGTAAAGGGAATGGAATATGTGGTAGGACTTGGATATCGATTTAAGGACGTGATTTTCTCCTCTAGATTAGCCGATAATCCCACGGGAATAATAAAAAGTGACATCAATTTGAAAGCTGATTTGTCCTATCGAAACAATCAAACCATCGTGAGGTATTTAGATTATGACAACAATCAACTGGCCGGAGGGCAAAATCTTTGGTCTTTAAAACTTACTGCCGATTATTCTTTCAGCAAAAACTTGACGGCTATTTTCTATTATGACCACTCCTTTTCGAAAGCAGTAATATCGACTTCTTTTCCTCTGACGAACATCCGTTCAGGGTTTACGATGCGCTATAATTTCGGAAATTAAATTTTAAAATCTAAACACGATTTGAATAGAAGATTGTTACATTTGTCCAATAAAAATTTAAATTATTTAATTACTATTATTATGAACATACCAGCAAATTTGAAGTACACAAAAGATCACGAATGGGTTAGCCTAGAGGGTGATATTGCAACTGTGGGAATTACCCATTTTGCACAAAAAGAATTAGGGGATATCGTATATGTTGAAGTTGAAACTTTGGGTCAGACTTTAGAAAAAGACGAAGTTTTTGGTACGGTCGAAGCCGTAAAAACGGTTTCCGATTTATTTCTTCCAATGAGTGGTGAAATCATCGAGTTTAATGATGCGCTGGAAAGCAAACCCGAAAGCGTAAATTCAGATTCTTATGGAGCCGGATGGATGATAAAAGTAAAAGTTTCAAACGTTGCCGAATATGATTCGTTGCTTTCGAGTGAAGCTTATAAAGAATTAATTGGTGCTTAAACAGTTATTTTTTTGGTTAGCCATATTTTGGACTGGATTAATTTTGATTTCTTGTCTCATACAATCAAGCGATATTCCCCAAATTAGTATTCCAAACTTGGATAAAGTAGTTCACGCCTTTTTCCACTTTGTGTTTACGACGCTTTGGTTTTTGTTTTTTAAAAAGCAGTTAAATAGTGTAAATAACTCAAAACCTCTTGCTATTTCATTTGTACTATCTTTTTTTTTTGGAATAGGCATCGAAATATTTCAAGGGCTATTTACAGCCACCAGAAGTGCTGATGTGTTTGATGTTTTGGCAAATATAACAGGGGCAACCTTGGCTGTTGTCGTAATTATTTTGTTGAATAAATATAGCAGGCTGGATAGAATTTAATTTCTTTAGGTTTAATTCCTCGAAGCTCTGCTTCGAATGAAAAAAGAATTTTCAACCACTGCCTCTGGGGTCTGCCCCGAGGTAGTTTATAGTCCCCAACGGGTTAAAAAGATAAAAAACAGTTAGATACCTCGAAGTTTTACTTTGAGGTTGTTTTTGCGAATTACAAATAGCCCATATAGTATTAAATCCAATGGATATAAAACAATATTTAGATTCGACTTATTTAAAAACAGCCACTCAAGCCGGACTCAATGAAGCCGAAAACACCATAATAGCTAAAGAATTTATTCAGGAAGCCATTGATGAGCATTTTAAATTGATCATGATTCGCCCCAATATGGTTTCACTGGCAAGCAAAATGATTGCTGATGCCAACTCGCCAGTTCAAATAGGAACCGTCATTGATTTTCCAGAAGGAAAAGCAGGGCTTGAAGCCAAACTTGAGGAAGCAATCCAAGCCATAAAGGATGGTGCTGACGATCTCGATTTTGTATGTAATTATGAAGCGTTCAAAGAGGGCAATGTAGATTTGGTTAAAGAAGAAATTCTAAAATGCACCCAATTGGGCTTAGCGCACAACAAAGTCGTAAAATGGATAATTGAAGTGGCAGCACTCAACGACAAACAAATTATGCAGTTGTCGGCCTTGATAAAAAATATCGTTATTTCGAATTTTAAAGAAGAAAATTACGCTTCAGTTTTTGTAAAGTCATCAACAGGATTTTATAAAACGGAAAATAATCTCCCGAATGGCGCCACGGTTCCTGCCATAATCATGATGCTCGAAAATGCCTCGCCACTTCCAGTAAAAGCAGCTGGCGGAGTAAGAACGTACGATGAAGCTGTCGAAATGATTCGGTTGGGCGTAAAACGAATTGGCACTTCGGGTGCAAAAGCCATTGCAAACGGTCAAAAAGCGCAAGGCGAATACTAAATCACAACTAAAAAAAACATGAAAAAAGGATTGCTGATATTACTTTTATCTCTTTGCACTTTCGTTGCTTTTGCACAAGATGTAAATAATAGTTCAAAACAATCGGGATTTTCTTCCGAGCGTTTTCCTGTTTTTCCAAATTGTGAAAACTTGCAGTCCAAGGAATTGGAAAACTGTTTTTATTATCAGGTGCAGGATTTCGTGTTCCAAAATTTTGTAGTTCCTGAAAATCTTGTCCAAAACAATTTTCAAGGTAAAATAAAAGTGCTTTTTGAAGTGGACGACAAAGGTGTTTTTAAGGTAATTTATGTAAACGCCGTCGATGAAACGTTGATTCAGGAAGCTAAAAGGGTCTTTGGCAAATTTCCAAAAATTCAACCATCAACGTATAATGGGAAACCAACGTATTCCAAATTCAACATCTCCATTTCGATACCATTAAAAAGTCCTGAACAACTAGCTTCAGAAGCCATTGTTGCTGCCGAAATTGTGAAGTCAAATTCTAAACAGCTCACAGAATTAGACAGTATTGTCTATAAAAAATTTAACAATCCCCAGTTCGGAAGTCATTTGAATATTCCGTTTTCACACAGTTATTATGCGCATTTTGATGCCGCTATGAATCAAGTTGGCGCCAACAACCACACCGCTTCAAAACCGTATACTTATGCCGAGGTTTCAAAATATTACAACCTTAATGCAGAAAACGAAAAACTAAAAAAAGAAGCTTCTGGCTGGTGGGCAAGGAAATTATGGAATGAAAACTTGGTCGAAATTCAGGGCGATGGCTATTGGTTTAGCCTAAATCCAATTTTAGATTTAGAACTCGGGAAAGCGTCTGGCAACAAGCAGGTCAAAACATTTATAAATACGCGCGGACTCAATTTCCGTGGCGGAATAGGTTCCCAGCTTAATTTCACGACAACCGTCTTTGAAAGTCAGGGACGATTTGCCGATTATTTCAACCGTTATGCCGAATCCATAAAACCGGCTGGCGGTAATCCGGCAATCATTCCGGGAATGGGAATTTCCAAAGATTTCAAAACCGACGCCTACGATTTTCCTTTGGCGGAAGCCAATTTAACCTTTGCGCCCAGTAAACATATTGATTTGCAATTGGGTTATGGCAGAAATTTCATTGGTGACGGATACCGTTCTTTATTGGAAAGCGACGGAGCAAGTCCGTATCCGTATTTTAAAATCAACACCAATTTTTGGAAAATAAAATACACGAATACTTATATGTGGCTCAAAGATGTGCGCCCCGAAGTCACCATCGAAAGAACCTACGCCAAGAAGTTTATGGCAAACCATTATTTGAGCTGGAATGTTTCGAACAGATTGAATCTCGGTTTCTTTGAATCGGTGGTCTGGACGGACACCAATAACAGAGGCTTTGACATGAGTTTTGTGAACCCGATCATTTTTTATCGTTCTGTCGAGTTTGCCTCTTCGGCAAGAAGCGGCAACGCGCTTTTGGGATTGACCACGAAATACAAATGGAATAACCAGATGAACTTTTACGGGCAATTTCTCTTGGACGAGTTTTCACTTGGCGAAGTTAAAAAAGGGAACAATAGTTGGAAGAACAAATTTGGTTATCAGTTGGGCGTTAAATATTACAATGCTTTTCAGGTCGATAATTTGTTGTTGCAGCTGGAATTCAATCACGTTCGCCCTTATGTGTATTCCCATAGCGATCCCATTACAAATTACGGACACAACAATCAAAGTATGGGGCATCAATGGGGCGGAAATTTCGAGGAATTTGTTGCCATTGCCCGGTATCACAAAGGCAGGTTTTTTGCTGATGCCAAAATCACTTATGGCACGCGTGGATTGGACTTTGACACCACCGAAAACAGTTATAATTACGGAGGAAATATCTATAAAGATTATGACCTGAATAGGCCTTTTGATTCTGGCGTGAAAGTAGGTCAGGGAAATAAAACCACCGTTTTCATTGCTGATTTGCAAGCGGGATATTTGGTAAATCCAATGACGAATTTGAAGGTTTTTGGCAGTTTTATTTATAGAAACTTCGACCCAACACAAAACACTTTGACGACTTTTAAGGAAAGCACTGCTTGGTTTTCTTTAGGAATTCGCTCGGATGTGTTTAATTGGTATTTTGATTATTAATGTATGATGGGTATTATGATGTTAAACTAGAAGTACGGCTTTCAGGGGCAAGAGCTCGATCCCGAGACAGGCATGGAGGCTTTTCAGCTCAGACTCTGGGATGGTAGACTAGGTAGATGGATGAGTCCTGACCCGTATGGGCAACATTCCTCTCCTTATTTAGGAATGGGAAACAACCCAATAAGTGCAGTAGATCCTGATGGTGGAGATATAATATACTTAAATGCGTCAACTTCAGTTCCTGTACCTGGAGGAGGAGGGTATTTTGGACACGCTGCCGTACTAATTGGTAATGACCACGATGGATGGAGGTATTTGTCTATGAATGGAACAGCAGCAAAAGGCGAAAATGGTTGGTTTTATGGTGATAGTAGATTTGCAGATTTAGGAAATATAAAACAACAAAACGATTTTAGAGGTACTAAATTAACTGCCAAAGAAGTAATACAGATAGTAAATAAATCGAATGGGGCAATAGATAGACATCATTACGATAGGGCTGTTAGAATCAGAACATCCGGATTTGAAGACGAAATAGCGTATCAAGCAGCAAAAAAACAAGCGAATAGCGAAAAATACGGTATATGTGGGTCATCTTGCCTAGATGTTCCTCAAGCGGCTTTTGAAGCCGTTGTGAAACATCGATTAAATACAAGTGATTTAAACTTTTTTGACGCAGGTAATTATGGTTTTAAAATGTTAATCCCAAATCAATACTTTGATAATTTTGGAATATTTATGAGAAATATAAATTCAGATTTGGGAAATAATCCATTTAAAATTAAATCTGATTATACAATTACTGTTGGTCCAGTAGAAGAAATTAAGAACTAATGAAGAAATCAAGATTTAAAATTATTTTTATATTAGTAATAATTATTTCAATGTTATATTTTGGAATGGTATTAATAAATTCATATTTTGGATGGTATGGATACGAAAGATGGAAGTATAGAAGAGTAACTTATGGGGACATAAGACAGTCAGTTTCCAGAAAAGTATTTGTAAAAAAATTAATGTATGAATCTAATGTCGATTTAAAATATTTTAAAGTTTATCTTGAAAAAGGGTATTGGTGTGGTTACGATAAGCTAGACGATACAAGATTTGAAAACACCTCAAAATATCCATATCAAGTGTCTTTCAATAATGGGGACACTATAAAAAATGTTGTTTTTAATATTTCAAATTATAATAAATTTGATTCTATAGATAACAACATTTTAAATGTTTGCGTTTATTTAGAGAAGCCTTATTTAAAGGATACAATTGTATTGAAAATAATAAAATTTGACGGGAGTAAAGACTCTATTGGATATATAAAAGTTTGGGATAAGACAAATAAAAAATAGTGATTTGCCTGTTTACGGATTAAAGCGTTTGGGGGTTTACAACAGGTCAAGTGCAACGAGTACTTATGAAATTACGGATCATCTGGGCAATGTGCGTGCGGTAATCCAGAAAGTAAACGGCAGTCCTGTGATAAAATCCTTTGCTGATTATTACCCTTTTGGGGAGCAATTGCCGGGCAGGAATTCTAATAGTGGTAATTACCGTTACGCCTTTCAGGGGGCAAGAGCTCGACGGCGAAACTGGTATGGAGGCGTTTCAGCTTAGGCTTTGGGATGGCAGGATTGGAAGATGGTTGAGTCCTGACCCGTATGGGCAATATGATTCGCCTTATTTAGGAATGGGGAATAATCCAATTGGAAATATCGACCCTGATGGAGGATATTCTTGGTTAGGAGCAGCTTGGCGTTATGCTGCTGGCGGTTTTGAAGGAGATTTTCATAAAAGTACAAATGAAAAATGGGGCTGGGGTACTACATATGAAAACACGAGTTTTAACCCTGATGGTGAGGTGTTGGCATAATAGCTCATCAAGATTTTGGGCAAAATAGAGGGTATTCTAATATAACCTCTGGTGGTTTTGGTAGCGTTAGTCTTCCTGTTTTTAATTTATCTGGCGGAGTTTCAATTTACGGAAATAGTAAGGATAGACAAATGGATGTACTGTCTGGAACACCTGAATGGTTTATGGATTATACCGATATGCCAATTTTTGGAAAACCAAATGGATATGATGCCAAAGCATCAAGTATATTAAAAGTATTACATACAGCAGCTGATATTTTAGATACTAATGATAAAGTTGATCCAATTCTTAATATCTCAAATTCAAAAGAAATTAAAAAAACCAAAATACAATATAATTACGAGATACACTTTAAAACTAAAGAAGGAAAAGCTGTTTGGACGCATAATCAATGGGGAACAAAAAATAATATAGATAGTATAATAAATACTAATTTAAAAGCCGGAAATTACCAAAGTGGGGAAACAGTAATTTTACAAACAATTAAATACTAATAAGAATGTTTAAACGAATTTTAATTATAGCTTATTTACTTATATTTATTTCTTGTGAAAAAAAAGAAATTAAATATTATTCTAATGGCAGCATATTTAAAACATATAAATTAAATAATAATAAATTAGATGGTGATTATAAAGAGTTCTACCTAAATGGCAATATTAAAATAATTCATAAATTTAAAGAAGGAGTTTTAATAGATTCTTCTACTTATTATAATCAAAGAAAACAAATAACAGAAATACATTATCACTCAAGCGATAGTGCTGATTATGTTAAAACATTTGAAAAAGGCATTTTAATATCTGAAGGAAGATACTATTCAAATCAAGAAAGAGGAAAATGGAAATATTATTATGAAAATGGTAAATTAAAAATGATAATTGAATTTATGGATTTATGTGGTAAGCAATATACTAATCAAGGTTGGAATTTTGATAAAAAAGGTAATTCCATTAAAAAATTCGGGTATGAAAATTACTATACATTAACAATGCAAAAGAAAAACTATAAAGTAAATGAAGATATTAGCTTAAAAATTAAATATAAGCCAATATTATTTTTGAATTCAAATTCTTTAATTTGTATGAGTCCAAAAATAAACAAGACTTTTTGTAATTTAAACAATGTTAAATTGGATACCATTTATTCCGCAAATCATAATTTTGACATTAAATTATCATTTTCTACTAAAGGAAACAAAAACTTGAGAGGATTTATTAAAGAGTTTTATAATAAAAAGGCAGATTCGAGAGATTCTACTACGTATGGAGATAGATTTATTTATTTTGATATACCAATCAAAGTAGATTAGGAAGGGTTTACAACAGGGCAAGTGCCACGAGTACTTATGAAATTACCGACCATCTGGGCAATGTTCGTGCGGTAATACAAAAAATAGGTGGCAACCCGGTAATACAATCCTATGCCGATTATTACCCTTTTGGGGAGCAATTGCCGGGCAGGAATTCTAATAGTGGTAATTACCGTTATGCTTTCCAAGGGCAGGAGCTCGACGGCGAAACCGGAATGGAGGCTTTTCAGTTAAGACTCTGGGATGGAAGGATTGGTAGGTGGCTTTCGCCTGACCCTTATGGGCAGTATGACTCGCCTTATTTAGGGATGGGGAATAATCCGATAACGGGGATTGATAAAGATGGAGGCTGGGTTGTAAATGCAATAGCAGCTGTTGTGGGAGGTGCGGTTAGCGGAGGAATAAGTTATTACAACCAAGGTGGGTTTTCAGGTAACAAAGTTGATTGGGGAAGAGTTGCACTAGCAACTGGTTCAGGAGCATTGGCAGGTGCAACTTTAAATTTAAGTGCGGCTATTGCAATAAATATGACCAGTGATGTTGGAGATCAATTAATTTCAAATGGAGGTAATTATAATAAGATTAATATCACGCAAACAGTTATGAGTGGAGCTTCTACTTATTTAGGAGGAAAAATAGGAGGTGCCTTGCTTTCTAAAAATGTTTTACCATCAATTCGAACTATAATAGATAAGGTTCATGCTGACAAAGCTTTTTTATATGGAGCAGAAGTTGTTGGACATAATTTACCAATAGAAGTAATTAATAAACAAGCTTTAAAACTAGCAACTGGATTGTCAGAATTTGTAGGAGGAGCTGCTGGATTTGGTGCATCTAAACTATCCCCTAAATTTAGTGGCGATCCAGCAAAAAAGATATTTAAAGGTTTTCAAAATCAAATGTTTAATTTTCAAAATCAATTTTTCCAAAACCAAATGTTTAATAATACTTCTTTTCCAAAACCAAAAGCAACAGTAACAGTAGGAACAGCAATCATGACGGGATGGTCAGAATAAAATTCCTTTAGAATTTTATTCTGCAATTTAATAATTGAAAGTGAATTAATTAATAATTATTTTAAACTAATGAATAAATATTTAATATTATTTTTTAAATTATTATTAGGCGGGTTAGTGTCAGGTTTATTAATATTTGGTATTATAAGTTTTTGTAATTATATAGGGACTCGCTATGGTGAAGAGAATGGCTTTTTATCATTCATTTTCATATCTATAATCATCATTTTGACTTTATATCTGATTAAAAGAAATAAATCCAGACCACTTGAGTAACCCCCTGCTGGCGCAAGTAGAAATAATATCAACAGCTAGCGCGATGCCTCTGGATCGTGCCACAATCGAGAGCAGCCAAAACAAGTCAAAAAGCAAAGCTCGGTTCCTGATATGCTCTATTTTTTTGTTGGATGGTACAGCTTTATAAAGACCTAAAAATGTTAGCAAACAAAAAAATGCATAACTTAAAAAGAAAATCGATTATTGCTTTCAAAACCGTTATGCTTTTCAAGGGCAAGAGCTCGACGGTGAAACCGGAATGGAGGCATTTCAGTTAAGACTCTGGGATGGTAGGATTGGGAGATGGTTAAGTCCTGACCCGTATGGAGAGTTTCACAGTCCATACTTGGGGATGGGAAATAATCCTGTTAGTACTATTGACCCTGATGGGGGATGTACAATATGTCCAAATAATGGAAAAGCTGGGGATACTTTTAATCATCCTGCTTATGGTACATTAACTTCTGATGGAAATGGTAATTGGAATAGTTCGCAGTATGGGACTATATTGAATGATGTATCGGTTTCTAAAGGTAGTTCAACTCTTTCAACAGCAGGAGATATTGCACTAGGATTTGTTCCTTTTTCAAGTACAATAGATATGTACAAAGGAGCTAGAGATGGTAACTGGGGACAATTTGCAATGGGTGCAGCATTTGTTACTTTTGATGCGCTTACTTTGGGTACTGGTTCACTTGTTGAAGGAGGAATAAAAGCAGCAATAAAGGTTGGAGAAAAACAATTAGCAAAAGATGCATTTGAAGATCTTGCTAAAAGCGGTATAAAATACACAAAATCAAGTATGACTCTTGGACGTGAGGTACACGCAAGTTATAGGATTACAAATGTAGTGAAAGGTGTTGCAGAAAAAGAATTTAGACAAATACCTGGAATACGTCCCGATTTTGTAGATTTAGAAGCTAAAATAATATATGAGTTAAAACCATTTAATAAAAATGGCTTTAGATCAGGAACTAAACAACTGGCGAAATATAAACCACTATTAGAAAAACAATTTGGAGGTGAATTTAAAACAGTTTTAGAATTTTATTAAAAATGGAAAAAAAAGATTTAGTTAAACTTATTGATGAAAAATTTTCAACTTTAGGTTTTAAAAGAAAAGCGAATAATTGGATATTTAATAATGCTGAACTTTCAAAGGTTATTAATTTGCAAAAGTCAAACTTTGGAAATTTTTTTTACATAAATTATGGATTTATAATTTTAAAATTAGAACTCACGACTACTACACATTTTGAAAAGCGTTTGGGTTCAGTGAATAAAATGGAACAAAAAAGGATTACAGATTTACTTGATTTAAGTAATGATTTGGATGATAATGAACGATTGTTAGAATTAAATAAACTTCTATCAGACCAAATAGTTTCTGATTTTCAGAAAATAAATACGGAGGATGATTTATTGAGGGAATTGAAAAAATTAAAAAGTCTAAATGCAGTCCTCTTAATTGTTAAAAAATATTTCAACTTAACGGAATAATTAATCTAAATTTCAAGCATAAAAAAACAGGCGAGATTGCCTGTTTTTTTGTTTACATATCAAACACTTTTTTGAGAGCTTCTTTAATATCGTCGAGAGTTGAATTATCAATATTTCCGAGTTTTTTTATCAATCTTTCTTGCGAGAGTGAACGCACTTGAAAACAATCGGCAGAAGAGTCTTTACTTAAACCGTTGGTTTTGTTGGGTTCTATTTTTACCATCCAAGGAGCTACTTGGTAATGGTCTTTCCAGTCGGTTATTGGCACAATTACTTTTAGGGGTAACTTTCCTAATCTATCATCATTAACAATAATAGCAGGTCTTTTTTTCTGTATTTCTGCTCCTTTTGTTGGGTCAAGGTCACCCCCCCCCGCTAGTCCTAGCATTAGGCAACACTGGGCTAGTGCGAGTTTCAAACTCGTACCCACCAACGAGAGCAAGCAAAACAAGTCAAGAAACAGAAAAAAACAGGCAAATTTGCCTGTTTTTTTATGCCTAATAATGAAACTTACAAGCGATAATTTTGATAAAAGTATCTTCCACCCTGTAAACAAGTCGGTGTTCTTGGTTAATTCTACGAGACCAGTAGCCAGTGAGGTTATATTTTAAAGCTTCTGGTTTTCCAGTTCCTTCAAAAGGATGTTCTGTAAGTTCGTTTAACAAAAACGAATATTTTTTTCAAAACAATTTTATTGCCTGATTTTTTATGAAAATCAATATCGTTTTTAGCTTGGTTGGAAAAATCTAAATGATAACTCATTACAATCCTAAAAAACTTTGTAAATCTTCTTTTTTGACACGGGTAGATTTACCTTCTTTGAATTCTTGTTTGCTTTTTTCTATTTTTTCTACAAACTCAGGGTTGTATGGCTTTTCTTTAGAAATCTCAAACTTAATTTTCAAAGCTTTCATAAACGCTTTTACGGCTTCAATTTGTGAATCGTCTTCGGTATATGCCGTGATATTAATTGTTTGCATAATTTTAAATTTTATAATTTTCACTTATGCAAAGTTACAAAAATATCAGCTTTCCCGTTAAATACAGTAAAAAACATCTTTGTGTCTAATCGCTCGGATTGTCCAGTTCAGATAGTGAGGGTTTTTGTTGTAAATACGGACAATTACAAAGCGAATCAGCCCCGCAAAGTGTTCATTAAAAAGCGGTTTGCTCTTCGAAGGTCTCCCGACCTCGAAGCAATGGTTTTTATTTGAGAAGAGTTCTGTAGTGAAATTATTAAAAAAAAATTTTATGAAATGTTTTTTGCCAATTCCCTTTCGAAAAACTATTTTTGCAAAAGTTTAAAAAAAATAAACAAAGCAAACTTTGAATAATACACCAAATACTATTTCCATAAAATCCATATACGCTGATTTCAAGGCAATCACTAAAGCCGGACTGGCTATTAGTGTTGTGTTTTCGTCTATTGCCGGTTTTATGCTGGGTATTCCTGATTTCCATTCTTTGGACTGGATGGTTTTGTTAAAACTGGCCGTTGGTGGTTATTGCATGGTGGGCGCATCCAATGCCTATAACCAAGTCATCGAAAAAGATTTGGACGCCTTGATGGACAGAACCAAAAACCGTCCCGTTCCCGCAGGAAGAATGTCGCCAAACTTGGCTTTGGTTATCGCCAGCATTCTTACTGTTATTGGATTAGTGTTGCTTTATACCATCAATCCAAAAACGGCAATGTTTGGCGCGATTTCCATATTTTTATATACGAGTATTTATACGCCTTTGAAAACAATGACATCTTTGTCGGTTTTTGTGGGTGCTTTTCCGGGAGCGATTCCGTTTATGTTGGGCTGGGTTGCGGCAACAGGCGATTTTGGCATCGAAGCCGGAACCTTGTTTCTCATCCAGTTTTTCTGGCAATTTCCCCATTTTTGGGCAATCGGCTGGTTTTTATATGAAGACTACGAAAAAGCGGGTTTCTTTATGTTGCCAACAGGTAAAAAAGATAAAGGAACGGCCTTGCAAATAATTTTATACACGGTTTGGTTAATTATTGCATCACTTTTACCGGCCTTGGGTTATACCGGCCGATTATTTATTACACCAATAGCCTCTGTTTTTGTATTTTTGCTCGGGCTTTGGATGCTTTATTATTCAGTGCGGTTATATAAATTGAGAAGTGCAAAAGCAGCAAGAACCTTGATGCTGGTTAGTGTTTCTTATATTACTTTATTACAATTAATTTATATATTTGATAAAATTTTAAGATAGTTATGACAACAACAATGACAACAGCGGAACACCAATCAAGAACAACAAGATCATACAAATTGTTGTTATTGTTCGCAATGATCAGTATGACGATGATGTTTGCAGGACTTACAAGCGCATTTGTGGTAAGTAAATCCAGAGCCGATTGGTTGAAGGATTTTCAATTGCCAACGGCGTTTTATTTCAGCACCGCAGTAATAATAGGATGTAGTGTCACTTTTCATTTGGCGAAAAAAGCCATTCAAAAAGACAATCAAAGCGCAACAACTGCTTTCCTTTTGGCTACTTTGGGATTGGGGATAGGATTTGTGATTTTGCAATTTGTGGGTTTTAGTCAAATTGTGGCCAATGGGTATTATTTCACAGGAGCCGAAAGTTCTATCACGACAACATTCCTATATATTGTTACGGTTGTGCACTTGATACACCTTGCTGGCGGATTAATTTCGCTTTTAATTATCATTTTTAACCAATTTAAACAGAAATACAATTCATCTCAAACCCTTGGTATTGAGTTAGGTGCTATGTACTGGCACTTTCTTGATTTGTTGTGGGTTTATTTATTTTTCTTTTTATTTTTCTTTAAATAAGAAAAAATTGTAGATTTGGAAACTTTTTAACGAATAACTTTTATGGATACAGTTACTACTGAAAATAGTGTGGGAAAAACTTGGGGAGGCGACAATGAGCCAATGGGAGCAAGTTATGGCAAATTAATGATGTGGTTTTTTATCGTGTCAGATGCTTTAACATTCTCGGGATTTCTGGCAGCTTATGGCTTTTCAAGATTTAAATTTATTGAAACTTGGCCTTTGGCCGATGAAGTGTTTACACACGTTCCATTTATGCATGGTGTTTCTGCACCAATGTATTATGTGGCATTTATGACTTTTATTTTGATTTTTTCATCAGTGACAATGGTTCTCGCCGTTGATGCCGGTCACCAATTGAATAAAAAGAAGGTTACGATTTATTTATTTTTAACTATAGTTGGAGGTTTGATTTTCGTGGGCTCACAAGCTTGGGAATGGAAAAATTTCATCAAAGGTGAATACGGGGCAGTTGAAACAACAGGAGGAAGTTTACTTCAGTTTGTCGACAAAGAAGGACACCGTGTGGCGCTTGCTGATTTTGCGGCAACTTTGCCTGTAGAAAGAGAACAATTGGCAAGAAATAAAGGAAAATGGTTTATGGAAGAAGCTTCTTTGCCTACTTATACAGTAGCTGAAGTTCAAGCAGGTTTCAAATCTCACCCAGATATATTGGTTAGAACGGAGACCATAACTGCCGAAAAGAAAAAAACAGTTCTTTCCAGAAGTGAATCAGAATTGCGTTTAAATCAGGCAACTTTGGTTGTAGAAGGTGCGAACTTGACCAGAAATGAATATGGAAGCAAGTTATTTGCCGATTTCTTTTTCTTTATAACAGGTTTTCACGGTTTCCACGTATTGTCTGGAGTAGTTATAAATATCATCATATTTTTTAATGTTCTACTTGGAACTTACGAGAAAAGAAAAAGCTATGAAATGGTAGAAAAAGTGGGACTGTATTGGCACTTTGTCGATTTAGTTTGGGTATTTGTATTCACGGTTTTCTATCTAGTTTAATTTACAAAAAGTAATTATTATGTCACACGCACACGTATCTAACACAAAAAGAATTTGGACCGTTTTTGGTTTTCTATCTGTAATAACAATTGTTGAGGTATTTTTCGGGATTGTAAAACCTGAGATTTTACACATGAACAGTTTCTTGGGTTTGACCTTGCTAAACTGGATATTCATCATCCTGACATTGGTTAAAGCCTATTTTATTGTGTATGCTTTTATGCACATGGAAGGAGAAAAAACAGCTTTAAGAAATGCGGTAGTTCTACCGCTAATTTTTCTGGTTATTTATTTGCTTTTCATTCTTTTGACAGAAGGGCATTATATTTTTGGGGTTTTTAAAAACTCCACTATCAAGTGGAATTTTTAACAATATATTAATTCAAAAAAAGGGTACGCATTGCGTGCCTTTTTTTATTTTTGTACTTTAGTTATATTATAAAATAATGAAAAAAAATATCGTCCTCTTCGTTCTTTTTGTTTTGCCTATTGTTGCCTATCTTTTTTTCGCATCTGGAATAAATAGTTTCACGAAATTACCTATTATCACGCCTAAAGTTGCCGATTTTGGAAATTGGAAATCTTTAAAAAACGAAAAAGTAAGTTTGAATGATAAAATTACAATTCTTGGCTTTTCGGGTTCCAATATCTTGAAAAACAGGGGTAATTTCTTTAATTTAAACGAAAAAATTTATCAGCAATATCACACTTTCAAAGATTTACAATTTGTGGTCATTTGTCCCTTGGGAACAGAAACCGATGCCAAGAAAATTGTCGATGCTTTGGCAGCATTTACGGATGTTTCCCAATGGCACTTTGTGTTTACTTCGCCCGAGGAAATTAATACCTATTACAATCAACTAAAACTCGTTGGAAAATTGGATTCGGATTTAGGAACTCCAAACGTGTATATTGTTGATAAAGAAAGGAACTTGAGGGGAAGAAAACAAAAAAAAGGGTATAAAGAAGGGTACAATACCTTTCATCCGGCTGATTTGAGCAATGAAATGTTGGATGATTTTAGAGTAATTCTTTACGAATATCGAGCGGCTCTCAAGAAAAATCACAATGCCACTAAACAACTTTAATCCTTATAAATAATGCTTAAAAACAAATCATATATAGGAATTTCATTTATTATTCTAATTTTTGGTATTTATGCCATTCCAAAAATAATCGATAGAGTGCAAAAGGATGAAATTGTAAAAGGAGACCGATTGGACAAAGTTTCTAATTCCTCAAAAGAGGATGGAGAATTAATTAAAATGGGTGTGGCGCCAAAATTTGAATTTATAAATCAAGACAATGTCAAGATTTCTAACGAAACCTACAAAGGCAAAGTGTATGTTTTGGAATTCTTCTTTACCAGTTGTCCCTCCATTTGCCCAAAAATGAATCAAAGTATGTTGGTTATTGAAAATACTTTTTTTGGCAATCCTAATTTTGGCATTGTTTCCATTTCCATTGACCCGGAACATGATACCCCGGCAGTTTTGAAGGCTCACGCCAAGTTATTGGGAGTTAAATCCTCCAGTTGGAATTTTTTGACGGGTGACAAAACTGCTATTTATGATTTGGCCAATAAAGGTTTCAATGTTTATGTAGGTGAAAATCATAAGGTCAAAGGTGGTTTTGAACATTCTGGATTGTTTGCCTTGATCGATAAAAAAGGATATATCCGATGCCGAAAAGACGATTATGGAAATCCGATTTTATATTATGATGGTTTGGATAAAAAAGGAGTAAGGAACATTCAACAAGACATAGCAATTTTATTAAAAGAATAAGATGGAAGATAATTCATTGGAACAAAAATTCAGCAAATATATAGTAATAGTATCAATCGTAATTCCGGTCGTGGTTGCGCTGCTTTTTAGTGTTAAATTAAAAGATTTTGGATACGATGTCGAGCCACTTTCTTTTTTGCCGCCAATTTATGCTGCAATAAACGGAATCACGGCTGTTGTTTTAGTCGCTGGAGTTTTGGCAATTAAAAACGGAAAAAGACAGCTACACAAACAATTAATGACAACCGCAATTGCACTTTCGTTGACTTTTTTAGTGATGTATGTGGCGTATCACATGACTACTGATTCCACAAAATTTCGTGGAGAAGGAAGTATTAGATATGTTTATTTTTTCATTTTGATAACGCATATCCTTTTGTCTATTGCAGTTATTCCGTTGGTTTTGATAACGTATGTTCGGGCTTTAGCCAATAAATTTGACAAACATAAAAAAATTGCCAAAATCACGTTCCCTATTTGGTTATACGTTGCCGTTACCGGCGTTGTAGTTTATTTAATGATTTCTCCTTATTATGTTTAGTAAAGAAAATAGAGTAGAGAGAATAGAGAAAAGAAGAATTGGGTTAAGAGTATATTTCTATATTCTATGCTCTATTCTCTATTCTCTTTCTTCGAATGCCCAATGTGCCATGTGTCGTGCCGCTTTGGGAGGTGAAGCAAATAAAGCACAAGCACAAGCCGTAAATGATGGTATTGTTTACTTGATGGTGATTCCGTATTTACTTATGGGTGTTTTAGGTTATGTTATTTACAGAATGTGGAAGAAGAAATCTGCCTAAACTTTCAAAACTGCAGCCTGAAATCTGCTCCCGATGGCTCCCGGAACTGAATTCTACTTCAAACCATCCACGCCAACATTTACAGTGCCATTTACTTTTATAAAGGCAATGATGGCTTTGTTGGTCAATTGAATTTTTTGGAATTGAATATCCTCCATTTTTCCATTGATAAAAACGCCTGACATAGGCGAATAATTTTTCAAATAAATCATCATATTTTGTTTTCCTTCTTCTAAATTTGGAATTATGGAATAGCGACAACTTTCCTGTATTTTTTTCAAAACCAAACCTTGTGCCAGCCAGTTGGCGGTTCGCATTAATTTATTCTTGGTGTCCAAGGCATAATCCAGTTTGTCAAAAAACAATTCTTTTGTTTGCTCGTTATATTGAGGAAAACCTGTCAAATAAATCGTTCCGTTTACGGTTCCCAAAACATCTAAAGCAATCACCATTTTGCCGTCTTTGTGCCAAATAGCCACTTTTTGAACGGTTACTTTTTTGCTGCCGGAACCAAATTCCTGTCCGGAAAAATTCTTCGTCATTATTTTTGAAGCTTCTGCATAAGTGGAAACTGCGGCGATATTAGCCGTAATCTGATTTGGAATCCGAGTCACTGGTTTCAATACGATTTTTGACGCATCAAATTTTGACTTGGGTTGATTTCCTATAATTGTTTCCATATTGCATTTTATCCCCATTTCCAGCAAAAAAGTGTCGTTTTTAAGTTTGGCATTGGTCGAATATATTTCTACAGGAACAATTCGAAGCCAACTTTCATAAGCCTCGCTCATTTGAAACGGAGTGCAAATTTTTTCCAAAGCCGCCAAAACATTAGGTTTAAAATCCATTGATTTTTCAATGGCGGCATCAATCTTTTTTTCGATTTTCGATTTGAAAAGTTTTACCGCTGGGTTGATAAGATAAGTGACAGGAACATTTTTTCCAAAAACTGTCATTGTTGGACTTTCATTCCATTCCAAAGATTTTAGTTCCGTCTTGGTGTTTAGTTTCCAATTGGTCAAAGCCGCATCACTTATCAGGGTCACGACTCCGTTGAGGTTGAATTCCTTGGTACTGTATAGCTCAACTCCTAAAGTCGTTGTGCCAATTCGATATTTAACCATGGCCTTTAACGGCAAAACTGTTTTGATTTTTCCGCCTGAACTTTCTTTGTCATTTCCGATAGTTATTGGAGCCAGTTTCCAAATTTTCATCTCAATATCATCGTCTTCAATGTTGTTGTCTTCATAAATTAAACCATTCAAAAGGATGTTGGTTTTATTTTCAATATCCTTTAACTTTATGCTAATGGGCAAATTGATAAAAGAAGGTGCATTTTCGTAAACCAAAGGACTGGCGTCGTCTGGTTCGGGTTTTAAAGCGGCTATTTTTTGGGAAGAGGAACAGCTCGAAAGCGAAACTATGAATAGGAAAATAATTGGAATCGAAAGGAATTTTAGCATTTTATCTTTATTTTGAAGATGCAAAATTAATAAAACAAATATGTTTTTTGGATTTTTTGTAACAAATAGAGTTATTAAAAGTCTAATACTTTTGTAACTTGATCCCAGAAAATAATTCTTGCATTATATGATGGTTTTTATAGGATAAGAAGTTATATTTATGTAGTATCTTTGTTACACTTTCATTCAAAAAATATGAAAAATAATAATTATATCAGTCTGGTTTTTATTGTGCTATTTAGTTTGTCAATCCAGGCACAATCTAAAAAATGGACATTGGAAGAATGCGTGAAATATGCCATACAAAACAATATTTCAATCAAGCAAACCGAGTTAGATTCTAAAACTGCGGATATTGATAAAAAAGGGGCTATAGGAAATTTTATACCTTCGTTCAATGCCAATGCTTCCCATTCTTGGAATGTTGGGTTAAATCAGGACATTACAACTGGACTTTTACGTAATCAAACAACACAGTTTACTTCGGCTGGAGCAAGTGTAGGTGTAGATATTTACAAAGGTTTACAGAATCAAAATACGCTTCGAAGAGCCAATCTTTCGATTGTTGCGGCAAAATATCAATTGCTAAAAATGCAGGAAGACGTTGCGCTTAATGTTGCCAATGCATTCTTGCAAGTGCTTTTCAACAAGGAAAACCTAAAAGTGCAGCAAGAACAATTGTCCATAAATGAAAAACAGTTAATTCGTTCCGAGGAATTAGTTCGTGCGGGTTCAGTCCCTCGCGGCGATTTGTTGGATATAAAAGCAACAGTGGCATTGGATAACCAAAAAGTCATTGCTGCCGATAACGCCTTGTTAATTTCAAAATTAAGTTTGTCCCAATTGTTGCAACTCAAAGATTTTGAAAATTTTGACATAACAGATGAAACTTCTGCCAAAGACGAAAATAATATTTTGTCACAAACTCCAACGGACATTTACGACAAGGCAAAAGAAAGTAAAACGGAATTGAAAATTGCCAAAACCAATCTGGAAATTGCCGAAAAAAATGTTGCAATTGCAAAAGGAGCTTTTCAGCCAGTTTTGAGAGGTTTTTATAATTTAAGTACTCGAGTAAGTTACGCAGATAGAGTTTCAGGTTATGAAACTAATGTAAATAATCCAACATCAGTAATTGGTTTTGTTGAAGGTACAAATCAAAATGTTTTGCAACCTAATTTTTCACCAGTTCTAAGTAAATCTGCGCCATTTTTCAATCAGTTTAATGATAACAAAGGGCAATCTTTTGGAGCGCAATTATCGATTCCCATATTTAACGGTTTTTCAACCAGAAATAATGTAGAGCGTTCCAAGGTAAATTTAGAAAAATCAAAAATAGCGTTAGAACAACAAAGCCTGGATTTGCAAAGAAATGTTTATACCGCATTTACGGATGCCAAAGGAGCTTTGAATGCCTATGAATCCTCGCTTGTGGCGCTAGAAGCAAGGCAAGAAGCCTACAATTATGCCAAAGAAAAATATGCGGTGGGTATGATGAATTCTTTTGACTTTAACCAGTCGCAAACCCTGCTTTCCAATGCGCAATCAGAGGTTCTTAGAACGAAATATGATTATATTTTTAAAATAAAAATTTTAGAATTCTATTTTGGAATTCCAATTCTCAAAAACTAATTTATTATGTCAAAAAAAACTATATATTTCATAATTGGTGGAGCGATTGCAATCATTGCTGTGTTAATAGTGCTTTCTAAAACAGGTGTTATTGGAAATAAAGACAAAGGAAAATCGGTTGAAATTTCCGAAGTTAGAGCCACAACCATTGTCGAAACCGTTTCGGCAACAGGAAAAATTCAACCCGAAATAGAAGTGAAAATAGCTTCTATGGTTTCCGGCGAAATAATAGCATTGCCCGTAAAGGAAGGGCAAGTAGTCAAAAAAGGGGATTTATTGGTAAAGATAAACCCCGATTTATACACTTCTGGACTGAACAGAACTGTCGCTAATTTGGCGGGGACTAAAGCGGGGTTAACCCAAGCGGATGCCTCTTTCAAGGAATCCAAATCAAATTATGACAGAAACAAAACCTTGTTCGAAAAGGGAATTATTTCCAAGGCAGATTGGGACAAATCAGTTGCCTCTTTTGAAGTGGCAAAAGCCACAAAACAATCGGCATATTTCAATGTACAAAGTGCTTCGGCAACCGTAAATGAGGCTAGAGACAATCTGGGGCGAACCATAATTTATGCGCCTGCCGATGGAACAATTTCGGTTCTTAATGTCGAATTAGGCGAACGAGTTTTGGGAACACAGCAAATGGCCGGAACCGAAATTCTTCGTGTTGCCAACCTGAATAATATGGAAGTGGAAGTCGATGTAAATGAAAATGACATCGTGAAAATAAAAGTGGGAGATGAAGCCAAGGTTGAGGTGGACGCCTATTTGAAAAAACAGTTCAAAGGTGTTGTTACGAGTATTTCAAATTCGGCGAGTACCACTTTAACAGCGGATCAGGTAACCAATTTTAAAGTTAAAATCAGGATTCTTAAAGAATCTTATCAGGATTTATTGGAAGGAAAACCGGCGACTTATTCTCCTTTTAGGCCAGGAATGACGGCAACCGTTGATATTATTACCAAAACAAAAACCAATGTTTTGGCTGTGCCAATAAGTTCTGTTGTGGTAAAATCGGATACGACAGCAGTGAAAGAATTTAAAGTGGAAGACAAGAATGATCAGGAGAAAAAAACACCAAAAAGTGACAAGAAACTGGAATGCGTTTTCGTGAAAGTGGGCGGCAAAGCTAAAATCAGAATCATAAAAACAGGAATTCAAGACGACACGAATATCGAAGTGGTTACAGGACTTAAAAAAGGAGATGTGGTAATTACCGGACCTTATACGACGGTTTCGAAGGATTTGAATTCCGGTGATAAAGTGACTACGGAAAAGGAAGTGAAGAAGTAAAAAGTTATTTGTAATTTATAACTTTGCAAAAAAAAAATAAATGCTAGTTTCATTCCGACGAAGGAGGAATCCCATAATGAGATTCCTCCTTCGTCGGAATGACAATTTAGAGAAGAAATAATTTAGAATTTAAACCCAAATCTAAAACCCATTTGTCCTACATACTCAACATCGAAACCGCTACCAAGAATTGTTCTGTTGCTCTTGCAAAAGAAGGAAAAACGATTCTATACAAAGAAATTGCCGAAGAAGGTTATTCGCACGCCGAGCGCTTGCACGTTTTTATCGAAGAAATCATCAAAGAAGCCGGAATCAAATTCAAGGATTTATCGGCGATTGCCGTGAGTCAAGGCCCAGGTTCTTATACGGGTTTGCGCATTGGCGTTTCTGCGGCAAAAGGATTGTGTTTTGCACTGGATATTCCGTTGATTCCGGTGGACACTTTGCAAGTTTTGGCTTCGCAAGTTACGGTTTCCAGCGGATTGATTATTCCAATGATTGATGCCCGAAGAATGGAAGTATACAGTGCTATTTTTACTCCAAATTTTGAAAAGATGAGAGCCGTTCAAGCTGAAATCATCACCGAAAACTCTTTCGAAGATTTGCAGGAAACACTTTATTTTGTTGGCGATTGTGCCGAGAAATGCAAGGCGGTTTTGACCAAGGGAAACTTTGTTTTCTTGGAAGAAATCAAATATCCTTCGGCAAAGGAAATGAGTTTGCTGAGTTTCGAAAAATACAAAAAAAACGACATTGTGGATGTCGCTTATTTTGAACCTTATTATTTGAAGGATTTTATGATGACTGTTTCGAAGAAATAGAAAATTTAATTTTTGTTTTTGGATACAGAATGAAAATCGGTGTAGTCAGTTTTAATATTTAGCGTATCTGCTTTCATCATCTAAAAGTATTATTCTTTTAAATTTGGATTTTACTGAAGGATATGAAAAAGTTATAAAGGGGGATTTTAATTCCTTAGGAATAATTAGACAGGTATCTAAAACTGAAATATTACTTGAATCAATTTTAATATTTAGCTTAACATTTGAAGCACTTATTTTTAAATTTGATTCATAAAAGGAGCACAATTTATTTGCATCCATATTATCGTTATTGTTGTTTACTTGTAGATTCAAAATAACTTTTTGGTTTTCTAATATTTGAATATTTTCATTTCTGTATGCATATCCACTAATTTCTATCTTCTTTTCGTTTGAACACGAAATAAAAAAGTAAAAGATTAATATTCCAATTAATTTATAGTTTTTCATTTGTCATCATTGTTTAAATATTTATTAGTGGAATTGTGTTTAAAAATTAAAAAACTAATCTTCCAGCAAGATAAGTGTTTTTTCTTAATGGCATAAAAAAAAACGATATTGCGGATGTCGCTTATTTTGAACCTTATTATTTGAAAAACTTTATAAAAGCATCAAATAAATGCATCCCACGGTTAAAACCGTGGACGATGGTGTTGCTTGCTTTGACAAAAAATCATTGGTATTCGGAATAACCATAACCCACAGTTTCAACTGTGGGAAATTAAGAAGGTTGTGGTTTATTTATTTCGTAAGAATTATTTTTTTGAAACCTCTTTCACAAAAGGTTGAATCACAATTCCAGCAGCGTCAAATGCCAATTTACAGCTTTCCAATGTGTCAGAACTAACGACTCCAAAATCCGCATTATTGGCCCAAGGTCTAACGGCAAGTTGAATCGAGCTGTCGGTCAAAAGCTTTACGGAAACTTCGGCTTCGGGAGTTTTTAATACTTTTGGATTGTTCTTCAAAACTTCAGTAATAATATCCTTCGCTTTTCGAATATCGGTGTCATAAGAAATTGAAAGCGTCAAATCAGCTCTTCGATATCCTTGCAAGGAATAATTGATAATCGTGCCATTTGACAAAGAACCATTCGGAACAAAAATAGTTTGATTGTTGCCGTTGATTAATTTGGTCACGAATATTTGTATTTCGTGAACCGTTCCTATTGTGCCTTGAGCCTCGATTACATCACCCACTTTGAAAGGTTTGAAAACAATAATCAACATTCCTCCAGCAAAATTGGACAAAGAGCCTTGAAGCGACAAACCTACGGCAAGTCCCATTGCGCCCAGAATGGCGACAAAAGAAGAAGTCTCGATTCCTAACTTGGAAATGAAAGACACAAATAATAAAACTCTCAAAACCCAAAGCAAAATATCCGCTAAAAACCGGGTCAAAGTTGGATCTAAATCCCTCTTTACCATTATTTTTCTGATGATTCTATTAATGAGACGAATGGCATAAATTCCCACAAATAAGATTAGGATTGCCGAAATTAGTTTTGGAGAATAATCAATTAACGCATTGATAAAAGCGTCGGCATAACTGGTAACATTATCGGGGTTGAGTGTCATTTTTATTGAATGAAAACCTTCTCAAGTAGAGAAGGAGTGTGTTAGAAAGGCAAAGATAGGAATTATTATTTTTAAGGATTTCTAATTTAAATCAGAAAGAATTTGTTGGAAATCGCTACTTGGAATCAAACAAGTTTTGTTCTGGCAAAGGTAAAAAAAGGTTTCGTCGTCGTTAAAACGATCTTTCAAAAAAGGAAGATTCGAGACTTTTTCCGTTCCTGCCAAAACTACATTTGGGAGATAAACGCCATTTATTTTGCTGCAATATTCCAATGCCAAATCGCCACAAATTGCCAATTCCTTGTTTTCTTCCGAATAACTTAAAGCCAAATCCATCCAATTGGAATAGGCTGAAGGATATTCGACACTTGGTAAAATATTTTGCAGCATTTGGTTGCAAATTTTTTCATAATACGAATTATTGAAATAAATGCTTAATTGAAACAAGTTTTTTGCCGTCACCGAGTTGGATGCCGGAATCACGTTGTCTTCGGTTTCAAAATGTGATGTTATCAAGGCTTCGTCCATATTGGAAGTAAAGGCAAAAAAACCTGTTTTTTCGTCGTAAAAATGTTCAAAACTGTAATCCGTTAATTGTTTTGCATATTGAAGCCATTTTTCGTCAAAAGTCACTTCGTATAAAGAGATAAATGCGGCAATAACGAAACAATAATCTTCCAGATATCCGTTGATGGTGCTCTTCTTGTTTTTGTAATTGTGGAATAAATTCCCTTCGTTTGACCAAAGATTTCCGATGATAAAATCGGCATTTTGCAAAGCTAATTCTATATATTTTTTATCTTGCAAAGCTTTGTAAGCGTCAACAAATCCTTTGAGCATTATCGCATTCCAGGAAGTCAAACATTTGTCGTCAAGTCGAGGTTTGTGACGTTTTTCTCTTTCAATATAGAGCAATCTTTCCCAGGTTTTCTTCCTTTTTTCGATTTCTGAAACTTTAAGTTTATTGTGTTTTGTGATTTCTTCCAAACTTTGGTTTTGAATCAAAACATAGTTTCCATCTTCCCATAATCCAAAAGTATTGATATTGAATACTTGACTGAACAAATCGAAATCTTCACCAATAATTGTTTTCAATTCAGGAATTTTCCAAACATAAAAAGCGCCTTCTTCAAGATGATTTTCGGTGTTCAAACTATCGGCGTCGAGTGCGCAATAAAATCCGCCTTCCGGATTCATTAATTCTCTTTCGACGAAAGAAAGCGTTTTTTCGATGACTTCTTTATACAAAGGATTTTGAGTCAATTTATAAGCGTCGCTGTATAATGAAACCAATTGCCCGTTGTCATAAAGCATTTTTTCGAAGTGGGGAACGTGCCATTTATTGTCAACTGAATAACGTGAAAATCCACCGTCAATGGTGTCGAAAACTCCGCCAAAAGCCATTTTTGTCAACGTAAGGTTTACAAATTCAAGTAATTTGTTCTCTTTCTTTTGGTGTCCAAAACGCATTAAAAAATGATAATTATTGGGCATCATAAACTTGGGAGAACTCGCCATTCCACCAAAATCCCAATCGAAACTATGTTTCCATTTTTCGACTAATGTTGCAATCTGATTTTGATCTATGGATGTTTCCGGTTTTTCATTTTGGACGATTCCAAGAGATTGAATTCCTTGATGTAAATTTTCGGCATAGCCTATCATTTTCTCGGGAGCAGATTGATAAAGTTCTTGCAATTGATCGAGCGCATTAATCCATTGTTGCTTTCTGAAATAGGTTCCACCCCAAACGGGTCTTCCGTCGGGAAGTGTAACAATATTTAATGGCCATCCGCCACGACCTGTCAATATTTGCACCGCTTTCATGTAGACCGCATCTACATCCGGTCGCTCTTCCCGATCGACTTTGATGCTGATAAAATTGGCATTCATGACATCGGCCACTTCTTGGTCTTCGAAGCTTTCATGCTCCATAACATGGCACCAATGACAAGCCGAATAGCCGATACTCACAATTATGAGTTTGTTTTCGTCTTTGGCTTGAGCCAATGAATTGGCATTCCAAGCCTTCCAATGGACTGGATTATTAGCGTGTTGTAATAAATACGGACTGGATTCTTGTGAAAGTTGGTTCATCATATTTTAATGTTCAGTGTTTAATATTCAGTGTTCAGGGAAATACAGAATACTGTTTATTTTAACTGAACACGGAGTGGTGATCTAGCCATTTACTGCTTCAACCATTATACTTTCATCATTAAGCATACTTTTAAGCATATTTTCAATGCCGCTTTTCAATGTAAATGTTGAAGATGGACAACCGCTACAAGCGCCTTGGAGCGTAACATTTACCGTTTTTGTAGCTTCATCATAAGAATTGAATGCAATATTTCCACCATCAGCTTGAACAGCAGGTTTCACATATTCTTCTAAAATATTGATGATTTGTTGAGAAGTAACATCAAGTTTGTCGAAATTTTCAGTTTTAATAGTTTCTTGTTCGATGCTGTTTGCAATCACGCTTTCATCTAGGACAGTTCCGCCATTTTCGATGTAGTGTTTGATGAAAGTTCTCAATTCCAAAGTGATTTCTTGCCAATCGTTTACTGCGTATTTTGTGATTGAAATGTAATTTTCATCCATAAAAATTTCTTTCACATAAGCAAATTTGAATAATTCTTTTGCCAAAGGAGATGCCGCTGTTTCATCGATATTTTTAAATTCAATTGCGGTTTTTGTCAACATTCTGCTCACTACAAATTTCAAAGCGGCTGGATTTGGCGTTGTTTCACCATAAACTGTTATTGGCTGTTTTCGTGTTTTGTTTTCTTCAGGAGTAATGATTATTCCGCCATTGGATACAAATGATTCAATTTGTTCAGCCACGGCATCTTGAACATCTTCCCATTCAACAATACTGAATTTTTCGATTGCAATGAAATTTCCGGAGATGTAAACAGTTTTTACAAATGGCAAATAAAATAGTTGTTGTGCCAGAGGTGAATTTTTGGCTTCATCGATGTTTTTGAACTCGAAACTTTCATTTTGAGTGATAAAATCTTCGAATTCAAATTTTAAGATGCTTGGATTTTGCGTTTCTTTTATTGTTATTTTTGACATTATTCTTTTAATTTTTTACAAATTTAACGAAGTTATTTTCCACTAATAACTATATTTGATATTTTAATGAATAAATTAACTTTTATTGTGTTTAAATTAAATATTTATCCTTTTTTCGCGTTGCTCTAATTGGTTCAAAGTTCCATAATATAAATACTTTTTGAATGTATCATAAAATAAAGTTTTTTATAGTCCTTTTTTTGATAACTCAATATTCTTTTTCACAAGAAGGAATTGCGGTCTATTCTGATTATTTATCAGATAATTATTATTTGATTCACCCTTCTATGGCTGGTGCGGCTAATTGTGCAAAAATTAGGTTAACCGCCCGTAAACAATGGTTTGACCAAGTAGATGCGCCCTCACTTCAAACGTTTAGTTTTAATGGAAGAGTGGGCGAAAAATCTGGGGCGGGAATTATTATTTTTAATGATAAAAACGGTTACCATTCCCAGAAAGGTGTTAAGCTTACTTATGCACATCATATCATGTTTTCCAGGGACGATATTGATTTGAATCAATTGTCTTTTGGTATTAGCACCGCTTTTATTCAAAGTCAATTAGATGAAACCGAGTTTTTGCAATCAGGTGATTTCGACCCAATCATTAACGGAATGATTGTACAAGATGCTTCTTATTTTAACGTTGATATTGGAGCTTCCTATAATTATCTCGATTTTTATGTTCACGGAACTATTCAGAATGCTATTGAGACCAAAAGAAAAATTTATACAGAAACCGAAAGTGCCAACTTGAGAAAATTTTTATTGAGTGCCGGTTATGTTTATGGTGACAAGGATAAAATATTATGGGAACCTTCCATTTTATTTCAACTTGTGGAGAAAACACACGAAAAATCGATCGATATTAATATGAAGGCTTACAAAAACTTTGATTTTGGGAAACTTTGGGGAGCTTTGTCTTATCGCAGAAGTTTTGACGGTGCTCAATATATGAACGGAAGCGGTGTTTCAACACAAAAACTACAATATATCACGCCTATTGTTGGTGTTAATTTCGATAAATTTATGTTTGCCTATACGTATTCGCATCTTTCAGGAGATGTAAATTTTGATACTGGTGGTTTTCATCAAATTACTTTAGGAATCGATTTGTTTTGTAAACGAGAGAAATACGAATGCAACTGTCCTGCCATTAATTAATAGCGTGAACTGCAAAAAATTTAAAATTCATTTAAAATGCCAATACTGTCTGTAAACGGAAAAACCCCATCCATACCCGAAGATTGTTATGTAGCCGAAAACGCGACCATTGTTGGTGATGTTACCTTTGGTGATTCGTGTAGCGTTTGGTTTAATGCAATCATCAGAGGAGATGTTCATTTTATTACCATTGGAAACAAAGTGAATATTCAAGACGGTGCCATTATTCATTGTACGTATCAAAAACATCCCACTATTATTGGGAATAATGTTTCCATTGGCCACAATGCAATGGTCCACGGCTGTACAATTCACGACAATGTACTAATAGGAATGGGAGCCATTGTTATGGATAATTGTATTGTCGAGAGTAATTCTATTATTGCCGCAGGTGCGGTGGTTACTCAAAACACGGTGGTCAAATCCGGAAGTATTTATGCTGGTGTTCCCGCAACAAAAATAAAGGATATTAATCAATCTGATTTTGCTGGGGAAATTGAGCGCATTTCCAACAATTATGTGATGTATTCGGGTTGGTATAAAAAAGAAGTATAACCCCAATATTTTCAGAAATCTTTTTCTATCACATTATATTTATTTCCCAGTATTTCAGAAAGCACTTTTGGGTTTGAGTTGGTATAAAACACGGGGTCATTTTTTTCTGCAATTGAAAATCCTACTTTTTCTTTCAACACATTTTGGGTTTGTTTTGCCACTGCTTCACCGGAGTCAATAATGTGTACATGAGCGGGAAGTATTTTTTTTATTTGAGGAATCAGATACGGATAATGGCTACAACCCAGTACCAGATAATCGATGTTGGCTTCAATCATTGGGGTGAGACAGGAGTGAAGTAATTGCGTCATTTCGGGCGAATTTATTTTTCCGTTTTCTATGAGTTGAACTAATCCATGACCTACTTGTTCAATGATTTTTGTGTCTTGGTACTTCTCGGTAGTTTTGTTAAAAAGCTCACTATTCAAAGTGCCTTGCGTGGCCAAGATTCCAATGGTCTGTGTTTTCGAATTCGTCGCCGCTGGTTTTATCGCTGGCTCAATGCCAATAAAAGGTACGGTATATTTTGCCCTCAATTCTTGTATGGCATTTGTGGTTGCAGTATTACAAGCTACCACGATTAATTTACAATCCATATTGAGCAAAAACTCGGTGTTTTTTATGCTCAATGCGATAATTTCAGCTTTAGATTTTTGGCCATAGGGAGCATTTTTGCTGTCTGCTAAATATATGGTTTTCTCGTTGGGAAGTAATTGATGAATTGCTGCCCAAATAGAAGTTCCTCCTATACCCGAGTCAAAAATTCCGATAGGTCGATTATCATGCATAATAACAAAGTTAAGTGCTACGGATTAAATATCCTATAAATTTATTTTATAAAAAAAACTGCCCAATCCCAAATTTGGGTGAGCAGTTTTATTTAAATAGAACGGTTTATATTAGAAACCCAAATCTTTTTTTACGTCAGCAGTCAAGTTTGGACCGTCGGCAAGTAAAAGTGTAGCGCCATCAAGAACATATTGATAACCTTTTGCTTTACCCACTTTTTGGATAGAAGCTCTTACTTTTTCGTAAATAGGCTTAGTTATATCTTCTTGTTTTTGTTGTAATTCTTTTTGGGCGTTTTGACCAAAATCCTGAATTCTTTTTTGCATATCTTGAACCTCTTTTTGACGTTCTGCATTTATAGCCTCAGTAACAGTTGCTGATTCTGTATCGTATTTTTTTAATTTAGTTTGGAATTCTTCAGCCATTTTTTTGTAATCAGCATCATAAGTTGCACTCAGTTTTTCAAGTTGTTTTTGAGCATCCATCATTGCCGGCAATTTCGTCATAATTTCGCTTACATCTACATGCGCTGTTTTTGCTTGTGCGTTAATGGTTTGGCTGGCTCCTAAAACAAGTATTGCAGCAATTAGTAAAGTTTTGATTTGTTTCATCATTTTAAAATATTAATTAATTAATTATTGTTTGTATTCTCTTTTAATTTTTCTTCTTTCGCTTTTTTTATGGCCTCTCTCTCTTCCAGTATTTTTTTCTTTTTTTCTTCGAGAGCTTTTTTACGGTCTTCAATCACTTTTTTGCGTTCTTCAAGTGTTTTTGTTTTCTCCTCGATTTGTTTTTGTTTGGCTTCTTTAACTGTCGTATTTATGGAATCCTTAGCTTGCTCCTCGATAATTGTTGTTGTTGTTGTTGTTGTTGTTGTTGTTGTTGTGTCCTTTGTTTTTATTCTTTCAGAAATCGTGCCAGTTTTTTTTGTTTCTCTTTCTTCCAGTGTTTGTTTTCTTTTTTCCTCTATAGCCTTTTTGCGATCTTCAATTGCTTTTTTGCGATCTTCAATCACTTTTGTTTTTTTGTCGACTTGTTTTTGTTTTGCCTCGGCTGCCGCTGTTTTTGAAGCTTCTTTATCCTGTTCATTGACAATAACGGCTGTTTTTGAATTTACAGGAATCGTGCCGCTTTTTTTGGCTTCTCTTTCGGTTAGAATTTGTTTTTTTCTTTCTTCAACTTCTTTTTTCTTTTCTTCTTGCAATGATTTTCTGTCAGCGAGAACTTTGTCTCTTGCTATTTTTTTCTCGTCCAGGGCTTTCTGCCTGTCCGCCAAAACAGGATTTTCATTCGTTGCATCTTCTTTGTTCTCTTTCGCTTCCTCTTCTTTAAGTTGTTTTTTAGTCAACTGTTCTCTTTTTTCGGCTCTATTTATTACACGTAAAACCTGGTCGCTTATGTCAAATCTTTTTGCAGCAAAAAGCATTGTCAAATCAGAAGTTTTATCAAATATAAAATCATATTTTTTTGCTTCGGCAATATCCTGTACTGCCGTAAATACTTGATCTTGTATTGGTTTTGTCAATACGGATTTTTGTATCATCAAATCGCCATTTGGACCAAACCTTTTTTGTTGGTACTCCAATGTTTCATTTTCAAGGAACTTGATTTCGGTTTCCCTTTCGTCAATGAGTCCTTTTGTCAACAAAGCCTTCTCCGCTTTTAAGGCGTCTTTTAGTTTGTTGATTTCAATTTTCTTGGCTTCAATTTCCTGCTTCCATTTCTGGGCTTTTTGCTCCAGTTGATTCTGGGCTTCGGTGTAATTGGGTACATTTTGTAAAATGTATTCCATATCGATATAACCTATCTTGGTTCCCCTGGTTTGTGCATGAATTGTATTAGCTGTAATCAGGGTTAAAAATATAAATAAAAATTGTTTTTTCATAACTTTCGCTGTTTTAGAAAAATTTATATCAATTTTTTTTTAAAATTGTTGTCCAATGATAAAGTGCGTTTCCCAACCGTTTGCTTTTGTATGCCCAGGCAATGCGTCAAAGCCATTTCCGAAATCAATACCCAATAATCCAAATGCGGGCATGAATACACGCAATCCAACTCCTGCGGAACGATTTAATAAAAACGGATTGTAATTTTTGAACGTATCGAATGAGTTACCTGCTTCCAGAAATGTAAGGGCATAAATAGATGCCGATGATTTCAATGTTATTGGATATCTCAATTCTAACGAATATTTATTATAGACAGTGGCTCCAATTGCTACTCCTGAACTGTTTACGGGAGTCAGGGATCCGTTTGGATATCCTCTTAATCCTATTGTCTCTCTACCGTCCATTGAATAAGTTGCCATACCATCCCCACCAAGATAATATCTTTCAAAAGGCACAACGCCTCTATTTTGATTGTATGCTCCCAAGAATCCATATTCTGCCATGGAACGAAATACTAATTTACCATAAACTTTGGTATACCAATCAGCTTTGAACTTTATTTTGTAATATTCTAACCAATTAAATTTTTTCTGATCCACTTTTGCTGGATCTGCCGCCGCATCTTGAAATCTATCGACTTTATTTGGATATGCGTTAGTTGCACTTGGACTTGCCTCAACATAATCACCCTCATTTACCATTATTCCATTTGAACCTACATAAGAAGCGCCAGTATGCTGTAATTTATATGCTTGCTGGTCGCCTAATGTTGCATAATTGACTCCGTTTATCAAGGAATAAGGAAGAGTGAATTTTCCCGTTAAACTAAACTCTGATCCATATATTGGGAATATTGGATTGACTCCTTTGTTGCTTCGTGATAATCCAATGGTGTAGGCCAAGTTTCTTGATGAACCATTTCCAAATGTAAATAAACCAGTATTGTAATTATGTAAATCATAATGTTGATAACTCAGGGATTGTGACAATACAAAGTAATCATCTGGTACGGTAAGCCTTTTGGCCAGCCCTATAGATATCGTCATTATATTGAAACTTTTGCTTTTATCGACTTTATAGGTTTGGTAATTATTTAAAAATTGCTTGGTATACGATAACGAAGTGCTAAATTGTACTGGTTTTTTCTTGCCAAACCAAGGTTCTGAAAAGGATACGCTATAAGTTTGGAAATAAGTGCTTCCTTGCAATCGTAAGGATACTTTTTGACCATCACCCATAGGAAGTGGTTTGTAGGCATTTTTATTAAATAAATTTCTTGCCGAAAAATTATTAAACGACAATCCTAAAGTACCGATGAAGCCACCACCGCCATAACCTCCTTGAAGTTCTATCTGGCTTGCGCCTTTTTCAGTCAAAGGATATTCAATATCCACCGTTCCGGCTGCCGCATCTACGTTCTTGAATTTTGGTTCAATGGACTCAGGGTCAAAAAATCCCAACTGTCCTATTTCGCGGATGGTTCTTATCAATAATTCTTTATTGTATTTTTCTCCTGGTTTAGTTCTTAATTCTCTGTAAATTACGTGGTCGTTTGTTTTATCATTTCCCACTACCGTAATTTTGTTGAAATAGGCAATTGGTCCTTCGGTAATTCGTATTTCGAAATCAATTGTATCGTTTGCTGTTTTTACTTCTACCGCGTTAATATTGGAAAATAAATAGCCATTGTTTTGATATAAGTTGGTAATATCATCACCATCTGGTTTCGACTTGTCAGCAATTCTTTTTTCAAGAAGTACACCATTATAAGTTTCACCCTTTTTGATGCCCAACATATTGCTAAGTGCTTGATCTGAATATACGGTGTTTCCTAAAAATTTAATATTTCCAAAATAGTATTTGTCTCCCTCTTCAACTTTTATTTTAATTTTTAAAGCATTTATGTCTTTATTGTAGTAAACGGAATCTGAAAGAATTCTGGCATCTCTGTATCCTTTTTCTTTATAGGCTGCCATTACTTTTTCTAAATCGGTTTTGTATTTTTCCTTGATAAATTTAGATGCTTTTAAGATACGGGTAAGTTTTTTTTGTTTCGTGTCTTTCATGGCATTGCGCAGGGTCTTGTCTGACAGTTTCGTGTTTCCTTCAAAATCAATTTCTTGAATTTTTACTTTTTCTCCCTTATCAACGTTTACCATCATATTTACCATATTTACAGCCGAAGTGTCTTTTATGATGTTTATGTTTACTTTGGTGTTGTAGTAACCATCTTTTTTGTATTTATTTTCAATGTAATTTTTTGTGTTTGTGATTAAATTTTCATTTACCACTTTGCTTTTGGTAAGAGCATTGTCTTTTATGAGTCCTTCGATTTTACTTTTCTTGACACCAACAAATTTCACTTCATTTAACTTGGGCAATTCTTCAACATGTAAATCAAGATAAATACTGTCATTTTGGATTTTGTTTACATAAAATGAAATTTCATCAAATAGACCTAATTTTCCAAGTTTTTTTATCGCATTGCTTATTTCTTCGCCGGGAATTGTGATTTCTTTCCCTTTTTCAAGACCTGCAAAGGTTACCACGGTTTGGCTATTGAAACTTATTTTACCAACAATGGCAACATCGGCTAGGATGTATTTTTTTCCTTGGTCAAAAGGAACTCTTTCTTGAGCTTTCATTTGAGAAAAACTTCCAAAAATCAAAAGGGTAAGGACTATTTTTATGCTTTTATTTAACACTAAAAAATTATTTAATTTGTTCACTTGTTTTTCCAAATCTACGTTCTCTTTTTTGATAACTAATGATAGCCTCATATAAATTTTGTTCTTTAAAGTCTGGCCATAATACATCAGTAAAATATAATTCTGCATAGGCAATTTGCCACAACAAAAAATTACTTATTCTATGCTCTCCACTTGTTCTTATTAATAAATCCACATCAGGTAAATTTCGCGTGTAAAGATGCTCATTTATAATTGAATCGTCAATAGAGTCTATTGAAATTATATTATTTTTAACTTTATTACTGATGTTTCTAACGGCATTTACGATTTCTTCTCTCGAACCATAACTCAATGCCAGAGTCAATGTCATTCGGCTATTGTTCTTGGTTATATTTATTACGTCTTGAAGCTCTTTTTGGGCTGATTTCGGTAATTTTTCTAAATTGCCAATAGCATTTAATTTGATGTTATTGTCTTGCAGGGTTTTAAGTTCTTTCTTTAATGAGTTGACTAATATTTTCATTAAAGTTTCGACTTCCAGTTTTGGTCTGTTCCAGTTTTCCGTAGAAAATGCGTATAAAGTAAGAAATTCAATTCCTAATTTGGCGCAAGCCTCAATATTTACTTTCACGGATTTTGTTCCGTTTTCATGGCCAAAAGCCCTTAAAAAACCTTTTTGTTTCGCCCAACGACCATTGCCGTCCATAATGATGGCTAAATGTTTGGGTAAATTATTCGTATCTATTTTATTTAGTAAATCCATTTTTTATTCTGCACAATAACAAGGTGTGTTCCCAAAGGTATAGGTTATGGTAAGTCCTGAAAAAACATACCAATCATTATTATTTATATTTCCAAATCGCAACATTTTCAAATTTTCATTCTTTGGATTACTTCCATCTAAATTATCAGTAAGCGTGTACCTTGCTCCAACCTCCAAGGCCAATATTATAGTGGGCGTAACATTCGATTTTATGCCTAAATTCATTGGAATTGCAAATGAACCTCCGTTTTTATCCTTTAATGTTTGCCCTGATATAACATACAATTCATCATACCTGAAATAACTTATCCCGGAATACACATAGGGGGTAAATTTCTTCTGGATGTCATGTAGATTAAAGTCAAAAAAATTAAATTCAAGGCCTAAAGATACTTCTTTTATGCTGTTTTCAAAACGATAACCCCTTTGATTTCTGCCGGGCTCCTTTGAATCAAGGTCATTTGCGACAATTTTTGATTGTGTATATGAAAAACGGTAAGCATGTCTGGGACTTTTATTCCATTTATAAAGTAATCCAAATGCAGGTTCATTTGGTGAAATGTAAGTCGTGGAACCAACATCGCCAATGTAGTTGCTTCCGCCTAAAAACACGCCAACCTCATGAATTTGTGCATTCATTGCCATAAAGGAAAATAAGAATAATAGATTAAAAAGTTTATACATTTAATTAAAAATTGCGTGCAAATATAATAATTATCAGCACGAATCAACGCCCAATGGTTTAAATGTGTCTTTTATTGAAAAATAGACCCAAAAACCATCAAAAATTATCGATTCGAAAATAGTAAAACGGGAAAAATAAGGATAATCGTATGGTGGACAGCCAAAAATGATTTAATTTCTTCTGTCTTCACCCCAAAATAACTTGGTGCGCAGTGTTTTCAAAAAGGTTTCTTCGGGGATTTCCACCATGTTTATTTGAAAGGGAGTTTTTTTTATGATTAATACCGTTTCGTTTTTTACGGAAGTAATCCTGGAATCCAGCGAAACCAGGTAATGTTCCTCCCTGCCTGAAACTTTCAATCGAATTTCGGTTTCATCCGGAACCACGAGCGGACGTGCATTCAGATTATGTGGTGCGATGGGAGTTATGACCAAACTTCGAACTTCGGGTGTCAAAATTGGCCCGCCACAACTCATTGAATAACCTGTTGAACCCGTAGGAGTTGCAATAATTAATCCATCGGCCCAATAAGAATTCAAGAATTCGTCATTCAAATAGGTTTCTATTGTTATCATCGAAGTGGTGTCTTTCCGGCTAACGGAGATTTCGTTCATGGCAAAATTGATGTCTTGAATGGCTTCATTATATGGAGAACACGATAAACTCAATAAGGTTCTTTTGGAAATGGTGTATTTTTTATCAATTATAAATTGCATAAACGCTGCAATATTCTCTTTTTGAACCGTGGCCAAAAATCCCAACCGACCGGCATTTATTCCCAAAATGGGTACGCCGGAATTTCGAACCAGTGTTGCTGCCCTTAAAATGGTGCCATCTCCGCCTATGCTGATGAGCATGTCAAAACTACTGTTTAATTCGGTATGTGAGGTAAATGTTTTATACTCTTTTTCTACAATTTTTTTTTCATATAAAATGTTCAAAAAATTGGACTCGATAATCATTTCGACCTTATTTTTGTTAAAAAAAACGAAAATGTCTTTTATGATTGGTTCCGTGCTATTTTGGTAATATTGTCCGTAAATGGCTACTTTCATTTCTTTTTATTTACTCCCTCTTCTTTGGAAAGTTCCGATAGCTATCGGGAGGGGTGAGGCTTATATATTAAGGTATTTGTCCAAATAATCCGAGCGTTCCTTTAATGTGCTGGTATAATTATCTTCGTGATGTTCTGATACAATTTCGTAATTATATCTTCTAAAGGATTGAATGATTTCGTTTATCGGTCCCAAACTTAATTTTAGGGTCAGTTCTACATTTTCGATATCTGCATTAGACACAAATAAACCCAACAATTTGCCATTATTGCTTTCCACAATTTGGGTAATTTGGCTCATGGAATAATCCAACACTCTTTTTTTGACAACAATAATTCTTCCTGGCTCTTGTAAAAACGGAGTTTCATGAAAAAATTTCATGACATCTTCAATCTCATAATAGCCAACATATTTGTTGCTTTCGTCCAATACAGGAACTAAATTGGTGTGATTTTTCGCAAATATTTCCAAGACATCCAGCCAAATCATATTAGTTCTGGCATAAAAGTTTTCGAAAGAATATCTATAATCGATTATTTTTTTATCGCTTGCAAAAGTTTCAATATCATCGGATGCAATGCTACCAATGTAAATTTCCTCTTCTACCACCGGAAAATGCGAAAAAGTTAATTCATCAAAAAAGTCATGAACAACCGCAATACTTTCTTGGCTATCAATCGCTTTAAAATCATTGGTAATATAGTTTGTGATTTCTGTCATAAATTAATCCAAAATATTTGATGCAAAATAATCAAAATTATGTAATAATGGCTAGTTTTACTTTGTATTTTTGCATTTCTAATCTCAATAAATATCCACAAGAATTATTCTAATGACAAAGTTAAGCGTAAATATTAACAAAATAGCCACTTTGCGAAATGCTCGTGGAGGAAATGTTCCCGATTTGTTAAAAGTGGCAACCGATATTCAAAAATTTGGCGCCCAAGGAATCACCATTCATCCACGTCCGGATGAGCGCCATATTCGTTATCAGGATGCCCGTGATTTGAAATCGATAGTTTACACCGAGTATAATATCGAAGGCAATCCCGAGAAAACTTTTATAGATCTTGTTCTCGAAATAAAACCGACGCAAGTGACTTTAGTTCCCGATGCCATTGATGCCATAACCTCGAATGCGGGTTGGAATACCATAAAGCACAGGGCTTCCCTGACAGAAATTGTTCAGGAATTTCAACGCAACGGCATTAGAACTTCTATTTTTGTCGACCCAGTTCCCGAAATGATTGAGGGAGCAAAAATGATTGGAACCGATAGAATTGAATTGTATACCGAAGCTTTTGCGCACGAATATAGCGTTGGGAACAAAAAAGGAATTGACCCTTATGTAAAATCGTCTATTTTAGCCAATGAACTTGGATTGGGAATCAATGCGGGTCACGATTTGAGTCTGGACAACATCCAGTTTTTCAAGCAAAATATCCCGGGATTACTGGAAGTTTCCATAGGGCACGCACTCATTTCCGAGGCAATTTATCTCGGATTGGAAAATGTGATAAATATGTATTTACAAAAATTGAAATAATTTTTTGGATAGGGGCATAATAATTGAAGTAAGGTTTAAAAATAACAATATCAAATCTAAATGAGTTCTAATCAGATTTTTCAAACAGACAATAAAAAACGTTGGTTAACCGTAAAATGGACCAGTAGGGTCATTATTTTTATTGCTGTTTTTGTTCTTTCCGTGGTGGCAATTACCATTATAAATGCTGTGAATCCTTCATTGCCACAAATTAAGGATAAAGCAAGTGTTTTTAGTAATAAACTGAATCCTAATAATAAATTTACTCTGGCATCTAAAGAAAATAAAAAATATTTTGGTTTCGAGAAATTTTTGATGAAGAAGATAGAAGAGGATTCTGTTAAAAAGCTGCGAACCAAAATAGTGAATGCCAAGACCATAAGATCAGCTTTTTATGTAACTTGGGACAAAGCCTCTCTTATGGATTTAAGACGTAACGCCGGCAAATTAAACACAATTTATCCGGAATGGTTTTTTATTGACCCAGTAACATACCGAATTCAGACTAGAATTGATACCGCGGGATTGGCCGTGATGCGAAAACATAAATTAAGTATTCAGCCTATTTTCAGTAATTTCTTGACTAGTAAAGACCCAACTAAAAGAGGTGATTTCAGTGGGCAATTATTACATAAATTATTAACGGACGCCACCGTTAGAAAAACGATAATCGACGACATTATTAGGGTTCTTACAAAATACAAATTTCAGGGAATTAATGTCGATTTTGAAGAATTAATAGAATCAAAAAATGAGAATTTAACTAATTTCCAAAAAGAATTATATCAAAAATTACACGAAAGAGGATTCATAGTCTCGATGGACGTTTTGCCTAATAATCAAGATTTTGATTATAAAGCATTAGGCAAAAGCAATGATTATGTAATTCTTATGGCTTATGATCAATACAGTGATGCCAATAAACCAGGGCCTATCAGTTCTCAAAAATGGATTGAAGAACAAATAGACATAATGGACGATAATATACCCGCTTCAAAAATTATTCTGGGAGTGGCGGGTTACGGAAGAGATTGGTATACTGATGGTGAGGGAAATAAATTTGTAAAAGATATAACTTTTTCTAATGCTATTGACGATGCAAAATTATCAAAAGCAAAAATAAAATACGATAATGATACTTTTAATTTAAATTATGTTTATTCAGAAAACAACTCCCAAGAGACCTTCAATCATTCTGTTTGGTTCACTGATGCCGCCACAACTTTTAATATATTAAGATTTGCAGATGATTATAGTACCGCAGGCACAGTTTTATGGAGATTGGGCGGAGAGGATCCGAGAATTTGGCATTATTATGGGCGTGATTTAAGTGCTCAATCATTACGGAAATATCCTTTCAATTTTTCGTCGCTCAGTTCAATTCCTTACGACCCAAACGTAAAACCTACACACGTCGGTGAAGGAGAATTGTTAGACGTTCTTTATTCACCACAAAAAGGAAAAATAAAATTAGAAATTGATAAAAAAGAAATGCTGATTTCTGAACAAAATTATGAGACACTTCCTTCAGGTTTCATTTATGAAAAATTTGCCGAAGATGAAACGCCAATCGGCCCGGGACACAAAATTATTCTTACCTTCGATGATGGGCCAAATCCTGAATTTACCCCTAAAATATTGGATATTTTAGAAAAAGAAAATGTGCCCGCCACTTTCTTTGTTGTGGGTATAAATGCACAACAAAATATTCCTTTACTTCAACGAATTTATAGAGACGGTTATGAAATAGGCAATCATACCTATACCCATAATAACGTTGCCAAAATGAGTTATGAAAGAGCTGATCTCGAGCTCAAAACCACGCGTTCTCTTATAGAATGCGTGACCGGTCGCTCTACCGTTTTGTTTCGCGCGCCATACAATGCAGATAGTGAGCCCCAGACTTATGACGAGATTGAGCCAATTGCAAGGGCTAAATTAGATAATTATATAAGTGTTGGGGAAAGTATAGATCCGAACGATTGGAATCCCAAACATAATGCTGATATTATATTGGCAGAAACCATAAAATTAGCCAATTCCACAAATGCAAGTATTATTTTACTGCATGATTCAGGAGGGTATTCCAGACAACCAACTGTTGACGCTTTGCCTAAAATAATAGCTTATTTTAAAAAAAGAGGCTGTAAATTCACGACTGTAGCCGATTTAATGGGTAAAACCAAAGATGATTTAATGCCTAAAATTCAGCTTTCATGGCAAAATAGGATGAATTTTATTTTTGCGGAAGTATCCTATTGGTTAAATAAAACTATTTTCTTGCTATTCATTATTGGTATTATTCTTTCCATTTCGAGAATGGTAATTATTATGATTATTGCTTACATCAGAAAATTGTCAGAAAACGAGGAAGAGTCTCTTATTGATGATGGTGCTGTTAGAGTAAAACCTTTTGTTTCAATAATTGTTCCTGCTTATAATGAAGAGGTAAATTGTCTCAGAACGATTAAAAGTTTGCTAAATCAAGATTACCCAAATATTGAGATTGTTTTTATTGATGACGGAAGTAAAGATGATACTTATAAAAGAGTTTATGATGAATATAAAGACAATCCTAAAATAAAAATATTTACCAAGCCAAACGGAGGTAAAGCAACGGCACTGAATTTTGGAATTGAAAAATCAAGCCATGATTTTTTAGTTTGCATCGATGCAGACACACAATTAAAATCAGATGCGGTTTCGTTTTTAATGGATAAATTTTACGTTAGGGATGCTGAAAAGCACAAAATTTTAGACCCAAAAATTGGAGCAATTGCAGGAAATGTAAAAGTAGGAAACGAAGTCAACATGATTAGCAGATGGCAAAGTATTGAATACATTACTTCCCAGAATTTTGACCGTCGTGCTTTTGATTACTTAGAGTGTATCACGGTAGTTCCAGGCGCCATTGGTGCATTCAGGAAGGATGCGGTTTTGATTGCAGGAGGTTTTACTACTGATACTTTGGCAGAGGATTGTGATCTGACGATGCGCCTTCACGGCAAAGGATATTTGATACGAAATTGTACATCTGCAATTTCTTATACCGAAGTTCCCGAAACGATGAGCCAGTTTTTGAAACAAAGATTCAGATGGAGTTTTGGAATTATTCAAAGTTTTTGGAAACATCGAAAAGCTTTATTTAGACGTAAACACAAGAATTTTGGGCTTATCGCGCTTCCTAACATATTGATTTTCCAAATAATATTGCCATTCTTGTCTCCCTTGGCAGATTTGATTTTAATCATAAGTCTGTTATTTGCTTCAGTGGGAATAATACCTGCCAGTTTTGACAAGATTATTTTATACTATCTAATATTTATGTTGGTGGATATTATTGGTGCGGCTGTAGCCTTTTATTTCGAAAAAGAAGACTACCGAAAACTGATTTGGTTAATTCCTCAAAAGTTAATTTATAGACAATTAATGTATTATATTTTATTGAAATCTTTCAGAAAAGCAATCAAGGGAGAATTACAAGGTTGGGGAATCCTCAACAGAACCGGAAATGTACAGGAATTGGAAAAATAAATTGTTTTAGGATAAAACCCAAAACCCAAAACTTAAATAATGCTTTATTCAAAAATAGAAGGCTCGGGCAAACCACTCTTAATTCTCCACGGATTTCTGGGAATGTCCGACAATTGGAAAACAATGGGAACACAATTCGCAGCCAATGGGTTCGAGGTTCATTTGCTGGATTTGCGCAACCACGGCCGAAGTTTTCACTCCGATGAATTCAGTTATGAAATAATGGTTCAGGATGTATATGACTATTGCCAAGCCAATAATCTGGAAAAAGTCAACATCCTTGGGCATTCGATGGGTGGGAAAACGGCAATGCTTTTTGCTGCAACCCATCCGGAAAGGGTCGAAAAACTGATCGTTGCCGACATCGGGCCAAAATTCTACCCGCAACACCACCAAACCATTCTGGAAGGATTGAATGCGGTCGATTTTTCGAAAAAGCCGAGCCGAAACGAGGTCGAAGCAATCCTGACACAATACATAACCGATTTTGGCACCAGACAATTCCTGATGAAAAGCTTGTATTGGCAAGAGCCGGGACAATTGGCTTTTAGATTCAATCTTTCGGTTTTCAACAAAAAAATGGAGGAAATAGGAAAGGCGCTTCCCGAGAATGCCGTTTTCAATAAACCAACGCTTTTCATCCGTGGCGGAAATTCGAATTATATTCTGGATGCGGATTTTCAAAACATCCAGCAACATTTTCCAGATTCCAGAATAGAAACCATTCCCAATGCGGGGCATTGGCTCCACGCTGAAAACCCTAAACTTTTTTATGAAATAACGAGTTCTTTTTTAGGATAACCCCGATTTTTTTAAAAACAAGAATGCAAACGGTCATCGCCAAATCCTTTTGGTGATTTGTAGTAAATTTTACATATATTTGATAATAAATAAACACTGACGTTTATCAGACAAAGCGACCCAATTTAGGGGTGATAAGTCTGACATCGTCAGTAGTATATACTAGTTGTGCCTCATTGTAAAACAGCTCACGTTTAATTGAAGCGCATTTTTATAGAAACAGAAGACAAAAAATTAACTTTGCAAGGCATATATTTGGTAATAAATAAATGAATAATAAACATCCTAAAATACAAAAACAGCACAGACTATCTCAGGTTTACCTGAAAAAATTTGGTTATTTGCAAGACGATGTTTGGATGATTTCCGTGATTAAATTAGGCAGTAAAATAACCGAAAATGTAAAAATTTTAGAATTCACTACCGAAGAAAATATATTTGATTTACCCTTTGGAAACATTGAGGAAAAACGCCTTTTTGAAACACTTAGCGGAAAAATTGAAAATCAATACAACAAACTCATAAATAATATTGAAAATCAAAACCGTCTTATCCCAAAAGACAAAGATCTATTAAACCATTTTGTTCCAAATCTTCTATGTAGAACAACGCATTTTAGACGATTTATAAATTCACTTATTGAGAATCAAGAATCAAGAAAATATTTATTTGATGAAATTACAATGTTTAAAGGTGCTGATTCCCGAATTGACATTGAAGTATTAATTGACATATCTCCACCAGAAACTCGCGTAAATCTAATAACTGGAATACTTATGAATCATTTAGTTTACGTGTTTAGGCATCTTAAAAAAATCATTTTAAAAAGTCCAGCAGATTATGGGTGGTTGACATCAGATAATCCAGTTTATATTGATTTACAAAATGATAACGGATGGTTAATACCAATTGAAGCGGAAATTTATTTCCCGTTATCAAAAAAATACTGTCTTTTCTTATTTAATGAAAATTCAAAATTAAACTCTAATCCATTGCGAAAGTTGAAAACAGATATTGTAAATACAATTGATTTTAACACATTTGACACAGTAGCTCCTAAAATTGCTCGAAATTTAGATAAATATTTAATTTTTAGTGAAAGATATGAACCCTCTCCTATTTTCTGAAAAAATGAAATCAAAAAAGAAAAAACTATGAAAAAAATAGCCTTATACTTATTTATTTTTCTTCCAGTTGTAAATGTACTTTCTCAAACAACTATACAATTAGAAAGAAAAAATGGTGCTTATATAGTTCCTTGTAAAGTTAATGGTGTTCCTATGAATTTCATTTTTGACACAGGTGCAACTGATGTAACAATTTCGTTAACAGAAGCCGAATTCCTTTTTAAGCAAGGACTATTAAAAGAAAATGACATAAAACAATCTATAAAATATCAAACTGCTAGTGGTGAATTGAGAAAAGGAACAAAAATCAATTTAAGAGAAATTGAAATATCAGGACTAACGTTGCATAATGTTAGTACTACAATTGTACACGAACAAAATGCCCCCCTATTATTAGGTATGTCTGCTTTAAATCAACTTGGAAAAATTGAAATTGAGAATGGAAAACTAATCATAAATAGCTTTTTTAAGAACGAAGTTGATATAGAAAATATCGAAGAAGAAACTAAAAAAACGATAGACTGGATTAATAATAAATTAATAAAACATCAATATGAAAATGACGGCACAAGACAGGTACAATCTTTTAAAGATGTAAAAGAAATTAACGGTATATATTGTTTAACAGGAATACGTATTCAAGAAACAACAAAACCGTGGGGGTTTAGTCAAGCTTTTATAATTCCGTTACTTAAAATAAACAATGTGTCTTTTGAAGAAAAGCAATATAATTATTGGTTAACAATAAAAATGAAAAATGCTGAAGAAGCAATTGCAATAACTAATGACGGTGAAAATTGGAATAAAAAAGATGTAATCGATTTTATATTAAACAAATCTATTGACGATGAAGATTTAAGACCTTTAATTTTGTCTGCTATTGAACATCTGGTCAAATTATATTCAAATAAACAGGTTACTACTAACCAAAAAGTTGTAAAATATGAAGTTGAAGGTGGCTATGTGGAACACATTGGTGAAATGCTTAAAGATGGTTGGATTAAAAATTCTTATGATGAGCAAAATAGACTAGTAGCTAAGCAAGAAACATACACAGATACTAATGATAAAGTCAAAGAGTTAAAAACTAAAACCACAATCTATAATCCTAGTACAGGCATAATCAAACATATAGACACCACTCCTATGATGTTTAAAAATCAATATATTGGCGAGTATAAATCATACTATGACAATGGGAACTTAAACGCAAAAGGGCAATTTTACGACTTTTTTAAAAATGGATACAAAGTGTATTTTGGAGGGATTAAAATTGGTACTTGGAAATGGTATTTGGAAAATGGAGAAACTGATGGCGAGGAAAATTACAAGGTAAATATTGAATACTGGGAAAATGGAACACTAAAAGTAATATACGGTTTATACTCTGATACAACTAATACTTGGATAAAACACGGGGCATATTATGAGTTTAATAAAAATGACTCCGTACCAAAAGTAATGAGAGAATATAAATATGGAGTATTAATAAATCAAAAATAAAGAGATAATTACAGTTATAAACATTTGACAAATAAATTTTTAAACACAAAATTGTTTTCCAAAAAGACTGGATTAACGAGTGAACAAAAACAACGAAGGCACAACAGCAGTTTGGCAATATGGCAGGTTTAGGCTTAATTTAAAGATGGTTTTGTAATTGGGAAATTAGTATCTAACCGAAAGTTTAGGCTTCCTTAATCCGCCACATCGCCAAGCTGCGGGACGTTGAGTTTTTTGTTATTTCAGCCCCAATCAAATAGTCCGGAAAAAAACAAATCAATTTTAGTATCTTTGAATTCAACAGAAAATCAATAGTTATGAATCTACTTTTAAGAATTTTAGTCACCGCCATTTTAGTGATGGGCATCGCCAGCTTTATGCCGGGCGTTCACGTTGCCGGTTTTGGCACTGCCTTGATTGTTGCCGTTGTTCTTGGCTTGCTCAATATATTTATCAAACCGATATTGGTAATCCTGACTTTACCCGTCACCATCCTGACATTGGGGTTATTTTTGTTGGTCATCAATGCCTTGATTATTTTGTTGTGTACCAATATCGTGGGCGGATTTAAGGTAGATTCTTTTTGGACGGCACTGTTATTCAGTATTGTTTTGTCTATTTTGCAATCTATTATGTACAAATTATCGGGAAATGACAAATAAATAGATGCGATAAACGGGGCAAATAAAGCCCTTGAATTCAATGTATTAAAAACTTGTTTGGGTTGTAAAAATTTTATAATTTTGCAACCCAATTTTATTACGTAAATTAAAGACAGAAATGGATATTAAAAGAGTAGCATTAGACGCAGTAAACGAAACAATTGTAATGACGGTTGTTCACATGGATTACAAAGGTCAGGTACAAAAAAGAATAAACGAAAAAATGCCTTTGGCAACCGTTAAAGGTTTTAGAAAAGGTGCCGTGCCAAAAGATCTTGTCGAAAAACAATATGGTAAAGCGATAAAACAAGAAGAAGTTCAAAAAGTTGTAGATTTAGCTTTGGAGCGTTTTGTGCAATCCGAAAGATTAAATCTTCTTGGAACACCGCTTGCCAAGGTAAATGAAAACTTTTCTTGGGATGCCGAAGAATTGGTTTTTGAATACGAAATAGGTTTGGTTCCAAGTTTTGAATTGGATCTTGAGGCAAAAAACAGCATCGTAAAATACATAGTTACCGCCGATGATAAATTGATTGAAGGTCAAGTGGCCCGTATCCAAAAACAATTTGGAAAAGCAGTTCCTCAAGAGGTTGTTGGAGCAGGGTTTGATTTGACCGGAACATTCACAAACGAAGAAAAAGGAATTAACAACACCGCTACTTTTTCATTGGATATTTTCAAGGACAAAGCTACAGCCGATAAATTCATCGGTAAAAAAGTGGGCGATGTGGTAACCGTAAACACAAAAGGATTGTTTGCAGATGATCATCAATTGATGGATTATCTAAAAGTAAGCCACGACGATGTTCACGGTCTTGATATTGACATTGATTTTACGATCGAAGCCATCAATTCAACTGAATTAGCCGAGTTGAACCAAGAATTGTTCGACAAACTTTTTGGACCTGGAAGTGTTGCTTCTCTTGAAGAATTGAAAGCAAAAATCAAGGAAGATGCCGAAATCCAATTCGCTCAACAAGCGGACCAAAAATTATTGGGCGATGTAACCGAATTCTTAATCGAAAACACAAAATTCGACTTGCCAGCCGAGTTTCTTAAAAAATGGTTGCAAACCGTTGGAGAAAAACAACTTTCTCCAGCTGAAGCAGAAGTGGAATATGCAAGATCAGAAAAAGGATTGCGTTTTCAACTAATCGAAGGAAGAGCAATGGCGCAAAGTGACATAAAAATTACATTTGAAGATTTGAAATCGTTTACCACAAAATCTATCCGTCAGCAAATGGCACAATTCGGACAAACAAATCCTACTGACGAAGAAGTTCAGGGAATTGTGGCTAGAGTTTTGGCAAATCAAGACGAAGTAAAAAGACTTTCAGACCAAGTGGTTGCCGAAAAATTGTTGGAATTGTTCAAAGAAAAAGCAAATCCGACCACTAAAGAAGTAACTTACGAAGAATTTATTGCTGCCTCTTACGGAGAATAAATTTTAGAAAAAATTAGTATCTTTGAGCGTCAAAAGAATATTTTTTTGACGCTCTTTGTTTTTATTTGTTTAAGGTTCAAAGTTGAGCAACCTTAAACCTTAAACCTTAAACCTTAAACCTTAAACCTTAAACCTTAAACCTTAAACCTTAAAATATGAACTACGGCGTAGAATTTAAAAAATTTGCTACAAAACACCAAGGTGTAAACGCAATGTATTACGACAAAATCGTGAGCGCGATGACGCCTACGAATATGACACCCTATATCATTGAAGAACGCCAACTGAATATTTCTCAATTGGACGTTTTTTCGAGATTAATGATGGACCGAATTATTTTCTTGGGAACAGGAATTGATGACCAAATTGCCAATATCGTTCAGGCACAATTACTTTTCCTCGAAAGTGCCGATGCTTCAAAAGACATTCAAATTTACCTGAATTCTCCAGGCGGAAGCGTTTATGCGGGATTGGGTATTTATGACACGATGCAATACATCAAACCAGACGTGGCAACCATTTGCACCGGAATGGCAGCATCCATGGGTGCCGTTTTATTATGCGCCGGAGCAGCAGGAAAACGTTCGGCATTACCGCATTCAAGAGTGATGATTCACCAACCTTCGGGCGGAGCGCAAGGCGTTGCCACCGATATGGAAATCAACCTTCGTGAAATGATGAAATTAAAAGACGAATTATACCAAATTATTTCACATCATACTGGACAAACTTTCGAAAAAGTGCATCAGGACAGCGAGCGCGACTATTGGATGATTGCCGATGAAGCAAAAACGTACGGAATGATTGATGAGGTATTGAGAAGAAGTTAAATTAGATAACAGATAACAGATTTCAGGCCGCAGTATTTTGCAATCTGAAATCTGAAATCTGAAATCTGCAATCTAAAAAGATGGCAAAACAAAAATTAGAATGTTCATTCTGTGGAAGAAAAAAACCGGAAACCAATTTATTGATTGCCGGAATCGATGCGCACATTTGTGATAAATGTATCGAGCAAGCCCACGGAATTGTTATAGAAGAATTAAAATCAAGCGGTAAGTCAAAAATGCCTACCGATTTGATTTTGAAAAAACCAAAAGAAATCAGGGCTTTTCTGGATCAATATGTTATTGGTCAAGACCAAACCAAAAAAGTAATGGCTGTTGCGGTTTACAATCACTACAAACGTTTGATGCAACAAGAGTTGAACGACGAGGTAGAGATTGAAAAAAGCAATATTATTATGGTCGGCCAAACCGGAACCGGTAAAACTTTGGTTGCCAAAACCATTGCAAAAATGCTCGATGTTCCATTGGCAATTGTAGATGCAACGGTATTAACCGAAGCCGGTTATGTAGGCGAAGATGTCGAAAGTATTTTGACACGCTTGCTACAAGCGGCAGATTATGATGTTGCAAAAGCCGAAAGAGGTATTGTTTTTATTGATGAAATTGATAAAATTGCCCGCAAAAGCGACAATCCATCCATAACTCGTGATGTTTCAGGTGAAGGCGTGCAACAGGCTTTATTGAAATTATTGGAAGGAACCGTTGTCAATGTTCCGCCAAAAGGAGGAAGAAAACACCCAGACCAGAAATTTGTCGAAGTCAATACTCAAAATATATTGTTTATTGCCGGTGGCGCTTTTGACGGAATCGAAAGAATTATTTCGAAACGATTGAATCGTCAGGCCGTTGGTTATTCTACTTCAAAAAACGTGGATAATATTGACAAGGACAATTTGTTGCAATATATTATTCCAAAAGATATCAAGGATTTTGGTTTGATTCCTGAAATCATAGGTCGTTTGCCAGTGTTGACGCATATGGATCCTTTGGATAGAGAAACGTTGAGAGCCATTTTGACCCAACCTAAAAACGCATTGATCAAACAATACCAAAAGTTATTTTTGATGGATGAGGTTGAATTTACGATTACGGACGAAGCTTTGGATTTTATTGTAGAAAAAGCTTTGGAATACAAACTCGGAGCACGTGGATTACGTTCTTTATGCGAAGCCATCTTGACCGATGCAATGTATGAATTGCCGAGTTCTGATGATAAAATATTGGAAATCGACGTGGATTACGCAAAAGAAACATTGAACAGAAATTTATTGAAACGATTGGAAATTGCTTCGTAAGTAAATTTCAGGCTCAGTAAAAAGCAAAATAAAGCTCAAAAACGGATGTTTTTGAGCTTTATTCGTTAATGGTGTGAGCTTAAAGGATTAATTTTTAGGAAAATTAAAAAGGCAAATCATCTAAATCTGCGTCAGTAAAACCATAACTTTCACGTTCTTTTTTATGCGCATCTTTTCTGGTTTTATTGATGATTTTGTCTTTAATTTTAAAAGAATAGCATTTGCAAATGTCACTACATTCTCCATTTACTTCTTCAAAAATAAGATTGTAAAATGTGTTAGAAATATTTCCTGTAAACGAATAACCAGGACTACGATAGTTATTACACCAACTACCATTACAGCTGCCTTTATGGGCAAACAAATAAGTGTCGTTAAGTTGTTTGAAGGCGTTGAATTTTTCTTTTATTTTTTCAATAAACTCCTTCTTTTTGTCATTTCTTAATTGATAGTCTACCAAAGTTTCAAGTAGTTCAATATCCATTTCTGAAATCGCTTTCACGATGAGTTCTTGAATAGATACATCACTTTTGATATAGGTAACATCGCCTAATTCAGCGAGTTGTTCGAGTAGTTTTTGTTGTTCTGGAGTCATAATGGTTTTGTTTTATTTCCAACCCAAAACTTCAATAATCTGTTTTCGGTAGGTAGTATCGATTTGTTTTGGGGTGTTGCGGATGTATTCTTCGGCTAAAGCACTTTGATTTCCTTTTAAATTTTGTAAATATTCGAGTCTATCGTTTGGGTCAATTGTTTTGATAACGACTTTATTCTCTTTAATATCCCAATTTTCAGGAAGATTTGTCCAAATTACGCCATCAAAATCAGTGGTTTGAATCCAGTTTTTGATGTTGTCTTTTTCTTTAATTGGAAAATCTATTGGAAAAATAACATCTTTTGATTTATCATAATATCCAATATATTTCTCACTAGTTCCTTCTCTAAGAACAAGATTTGAAACTGCTAAATCAAGGCTGTCAAAACTAGAAACTGAATACAATGTTGGAACTTCTGTGCCGTTTGGCGTAATGACCAATGTTAATCGCCCATCTTTAGAAATTCTTGCAAATTCAATGGGTAAAACAGGACCATTTTCTTTCCAGCCTACATTGGTATCAAATTTTAATTCTTTGGGTTGCCAAATCAAGGAACCCCAGCCGAGGATTGCTATTTTCATAATCAAAAAAATAAATATAAAACAAAACCACATAATGAAAAGATAAACCCGAATTTAAGGTACTTAACTTGCGCATAATAGTATTTCCAAGTTCTTTTTCCGATTTCATTAGTTTCACTTAATACTTGCTTTTCCGTTTTACAATTTCCGTATAATCTAGATGTTTCTCTAAAATCTTTTAGTCTGTTTTCAGTAAATTTTGCGAAATAACAAATTGAAATAAGTAATGAAATAAGTGAAAAATATAATGGTAATTTTACGAGAAAACACAAACATTCACTCTTATTATCGAATAAAAAGTTTAGTGTGAAACCAAATATGGCTGAACTAAAAACAAAATATAAATTGGCACTTACTCCTAATTGTTCTCTTTGTACTACCCGCCAATATTTGTAATTTTCATCTTGCAAACATTTTTTTTTCGAGTCTTTGTTTTCTTCAATATCATCCATATTTTTTAAATACTATAAATTTAACTTAATTATTTTTTTTCAATTAATTCATTTATCAACATAAGGCTTGATTGTGTTTCAATCAAGGATTTATATTTTCATCTAACCATAAAATCCTATTCCCAATAATCCAAAAACAAACCTTAGTACAAGAAAGAAAATCTTTAGGTATTAAAACCAAGTTCGTTTTCTTTTTATATGATTTAAAAAATAATTACTCAAGATTCCAATAGGCTTCTTCCTGCTTCATCACCAAGTTTGCGCCATCGGGTTTTAAAACAAGAATTTTAGCTAAAATAACAGCATTAACTTTGGTACAATTCATCAATAAATTTATTTTTGAAAGACCAATAAACAATATTAAAACACAAATAATATAATTGCACACAACGGGTTATTTATAATCTAAAACAATGAAATTCCTTTTTTATATTCTGGTCTTAGTCCTTCGGTAGCATATTTTTTTAATTCGTATTCTAAATGCTCCTGCATAAAATCTTCCCCAAACTCCTCATATACTTTAAAGAATTTCATTGCGATTGTATTTAAATTATCTGGAGGAATATGTTCATTTCTTTCTCCGCTTGCTTTTCTAAATGAAGAACATACTAACTCATAGATTTCTATAACTTGATCATCGCTGGTTTTTTCTGTGGGAGCTGTATTATTATATTCTCCGATATTTCTTAATCTTTTTACTAAACTGGTATTTAGTTTATCTTCGAATGAACCTGGTTCTTGTGGTTTTCTTTTTAGTATATAATAACTAAAATAAAAAACAGGATAAAAAATGGTCATAAAGCATCTCATCAAAATAATAAATGAGTAACTGTAAAACCAACTTTTGTTTTTATTTTCTTTTAAAGAGTATTTATCCTCAATGGACAAATGTTTGGCAAGTGGACCAATAAAATTAGATATAATTCCAACTACTAAATATATTAAAAATATCGTCATATAAATCTTATAATAATTGAAATTATAACTAAAACAATAATTGCAAAATTTCTAGTGTTAGAATCGTTTTTTATGCTTTTGTATTTCGTCCATTCTATATTTAATTTTTTAAATTAACTAATTTGCTTTAAAGTGCTAAACATATAGTCAACTTCTTTTTGCATTTTTGGAAGTTTTACCCAATGATAGGTGTCGTATTCCGGATGTAATATTAGTAAGTTCATTGAACTTATTTTATACTTGTATTTTGTTTCTAAAATATGTCTGTAAATATTTTGTTGTAAGGCATATCGATTGTAACTATCATCCGTTAGATGGCTTAATTCCCCGAACGCAAATTTGGTATAGAAATGTTCAGGGTCGGAAATTTTAGGTTTACCATCAGGATGTACCACTTTTTCGCTTCTTTTCCAATCAAAAATATAGAATGTCCCATCTTCTTTTTTGTATAGCATATCTATTGTTCCCGCAATCATATAATCTTCATCGAATATCCTCCATTCCGTTCGTTCTGGATTCATACTTGTAAATTGCTCTTTAAATTCCAAAAAATAACCAAACTCTTTTGTGTTTGAATTGAAGGGTTGATTTTTATAATAATTCTCAATTTGAAGATGTAAATGTGTACCTAATTCGGCGGCTTCAATTCCTTTCTTTTCCCAAATAGAAATTATTTCGTCTGTGGGTAAACCGTAAAGTTCGTGTCTTGGGTTTAAATTAGTTGCAGCTTTTAAAGCATCAAATTCAGGAAAAAATTTATCTATTAGTTGACTTACAGAGATTGTGTCGGGATTGTTGTCTATGTAATACCTGTGATTTAAGGAGTCAAAAACAATTCTTTTGTCTCTTATATGCGATTGATTTCCGTTTAAAGGTTTGTTGTCATTTTTATCAAAAGTACTCAAATCGACTTCAATAATTTTTGACTCAATAATTTTATCTAATTCGGTATTTTCAATTAAAAAGTCAATTTGTGAGGATGATTTTGGATTAAAACTTTCTATTCCTAAATAATTTTCTCTATACTTTTCAAATGACCATTTTTTTGCTTGGAGCGTATCCCATTGATTTTGCGATGAAATACTTGTTTTGAAATCCAATTCTTCATTTGAATAGTTTTCATATATAGCTTTTATAACGTTTGCAATAAAAACACAACATTGTTTTGCTTCTTCAAATATCTGTTTTTCTGTAAATCGAATTACAACATAACCTCGGTTTGTAAAAAACAAATCTCTGTAAACATCTCGATTTATTTCGTGAGTAGGTATTCTAGAAATCCCATCATAAGGTTCGTCAATTTCTATATTTATAAAAATATTTTTGTTCTCTTTTTCATTAATTAACAAAAAATCAGGTTCGTAGGCATTGTTTCCGCTCTTGTGGGTGATGTGACGATCATTGTGTATTTTAAAATCTGATTTAAAATATTTCTTTAAGACTTCGAAAAAAGTGTTTTCAGTAACGCCTAATTTGTTTGAACGTCCCTTTCTGGGAAACTTAATATACGAGTTTTCCTTAGGCATTTTGACCATTGGATAGCTGTACGGCTCATTTTGATTGAAAAGAATAGAAGGTTTAAAGCCGATTTTTTTTAAATCTTTTTTATTTGAAACTAATTCGATTAAAGGATCTAGGGTATCTCTTTGTAAAGGAGGTTCTGAAATTGACTCCCCATTTGATGAATTGTCTTCAACTTTGGGAGCTCTATATCCATCGGGAGTTAATGTAATTGTTGTCTCTTTTGTTATTACAGGAGAAACAATTGTTTCTACTATTTCATCATTATCTCTTTTCCTAAATATAGCAATAGTAGAAATTATTATAATTAGAAACAAAATTCCCAATCCTATATTTCTATAACCTCCCCATTCTTCTTCCCATCTAGCCTCTCGATGTTTTTTAAGAGAACTTTGTATGTCATTACTTGCTTCAGCATCCCAATTAAAATCTTTATCATATTTAGAATCACCATATCCTGTACCATAACCACGAACAATACCTCCTGAATTACCAAATGTTTTTTGTAAATCTGTTTGTGGTGCTTTATTTTTACTAGGATCTCTTACAGGTATTTGCATATCTGGATCAGAATGAGGTGTTCTTACTGGTATTTTATTATCTTTATCATATTTAGAATCACCATAATCAGTATTAACACCTAATACACCTGATGTATTTCTACCAAACATTGTAGATGTTGGGTCTGGTTTAGTTTGAGTATTATTATTTTTAGCATCTCGATCTTTAAAATAATCATCGTATGTTTTTCTTCCGTTTGGTATATTAGGATTATTAACAGGTGTTCTTATTGGTATATTTTGTTTTTGTGCATTAGTTAACGAATTTGATTTGTTAAAATTTTGTTTAGAAATATTACTTTTTGCATCGCTTAATATTTCAAATTCTTTAACTAATACATCTCTATTTTCGGTTAGATTCAATGCAATAATTTCATTATTTATAGTAAAAGAAATCAGTTTTATTGAATTTGATTTGAGTTCGTTTATTTCTCTTTCTGTTAAATAGTACATAGATAGTGCTACTTCTCTACCATTCATAGTAACTAATCTATTGTAAACTGGTTCTAAAGAAATCCCGTTTTTGCCAGTTGTTTGAATCATTAAATTTCTGTTTAATTCTTCAGCAACTGCATTTTTAAACAACACTGAAATCGCTACAAAGTACTTGTTATTTTCTGGATTTTTATATAATGACAGTCCTGCTTCGTAGTTATTAGCTATAGCTACTGCAATAGGATTAAAATATTTAAGGGTAATTCCGTCAGGTCTTTTTACAGTTTTAACTTCATATTGAGCTAACGCAGTAAAGCTTGAAACAATCAAGCATAAAATAATGGATAGTTTTTTCATTATTTAGTTTTAGATGGTTTTAATAACGCGTATGCTCCCCAAGAAATTAAACCAATTGCTGTTAAATGCCCAAATAAATCAGATGCTTCATAATTGTTAACTTGCTTAAAAAAGCCAATGAGCGTACCCAAAAGCCCGATTAGTAATATTATTCCAAGAACTATTTTTATTGTTTTCATTTTAGTTTTATTTGTTTTAGATTGCTATATTCAGTTTTAAGCTTTCCTGTTTTTTTAGCCAATTAGCCCGATTGTATTAATTATCACTTAAATATTAGTTTAACAAATCTATAATATTTTTCGACTTATAAGTCGAGTTGATTAAGAATTTTTCATTCATCCATTTGTTTTCTTTGTTCAATGCAGAAGCATCTAGAACAGATAGAACTTGAATTGGTTGCTAGGATATATAAAGAGTTCCTAGTGAAATTTAATGGAAATAAATCTGAGTTTGCAAAAGCTTCTATTTGCTCTGAAACAACAGTTAGGAGGGTATTTAGAAATGAACAACGAATGACTGTTGATTTATTTTTGAGATTCTGTTTTGCACTAGATAAAAACATCAATGAAATTTTTGAAGGAATTGATATTTTAAATAAATGAGCCTAAAATTCACTTGAAAATTAGACTCATTTTATTCTTTCAATTTATATTAATAAAAATATTGATAAGTTTCACCAGTAGAATATTTAACTTCTGTTGGGTAGTTGTTTCCACCATATTTAAATGTACGTGTGTCTATAGTTCCGCTTCCACCACTACCATCCTGTATCAAATTATTCATAGAGAATGTATCTTCATTAGTATCGAGCAATAAATTGAACCCTAATACATTTTTGAAAGGGTTGTTTTTTGTGTCATAGCCAAATATATATGTTGAAGTAGAAGGATACTGCCCTCCATAAAATTCTTCATTTTTCACCATATTACCATTAACAAAAGTTAATAAACCTGTTGTACTTTGACTTCCAGTTCGTGTTCTATTATATGAAACCGTTCCGTTTGAATTATAAGTGTAGGAGTATGTATCTGTTCCACAACAATTTGTTTTTTCAACTGCAATAGCTATTTTTCCGTTTACGTATGTATATTCTCTTGAATTTTGAAAATTATTATTTACTCTTTCTTCAATTTTGGTTATAACATTTCCAGTATAGGTATAAGTGGCTACAAAACCTGAATCGTTACTTTCGCTTATTATTTTATTACCATCGTATTTATAGGTAAGAATTGAAATGTCATTTGCACTATAGGTTTTAATGATTTTTTTAACCAAGATAGTATTAGATGATTGGGTTTCTGTTTCATTGTTTGAACTACACGAGTTTAACAAAAGTGTTGCTAGCATTAGCATTGCGCAATAGAAATTATTTTTTTTCATTTTTAAATTATTTTTGTTTGTTGTTTTCAAATATAGGCAAATTTGCCTATCGTATAAATACTTTATTCAACGAATTTTATTTCGTGGATAAACAGGATAAAAAAAGCATATTAATTACTTTTGGAGCTAATCTTCGAAGACTCCGTTTGGCAAATGGTTTCACTCAAGAACAATTGGCAAACGAACTCGGTATTGAAATCTCCCAAATAAGTAGAATAGAAAGAGGTGTAATAAACACTTCAGTAACAACTCTGTATGCTATTTCTAAAACTTTACAAATTGATGTTTCTGAATTATTTAATTTTCAGAAATAATCCAATCCTATTTTCCCCTAACAAACTTAAACCATAATTTTTCATTCTCTTTACGGTTTTCCTCAAAGCCAGTTTTTTTATGTTAATTTAGAACGAATATGATATCGTGTTATTGTTCGTTACTTTAAAAGCAAGTTTAAACTTCTATTTTCTCTCTCCAAAAAAATACTCAATATTCTTTTTTATAAGCAATAGATTGTCGATTTTTGCCCATTGTATAAATCAATTAAATAAAAATGGCAATAGTAGATAAAGAGATTATTTTGTTAAAAGTTTCTGGTCAGGACAAACCGGGGGTTACAGCTGGTTTAACATCTATATTGGCTACTTATGATGCCGTTGTTTTAGATATTGGTCAAGCGGATATTCACGACACGCTATCTTTGGGCATTTTATTTGAAATAAAAGCAGGATCTAGTTCGGCAGCCGTTTTGAAAGATTTGTTGTTCAAAGCTTATGAATTAGGTATTAATGTTAAGTTTGTTCCAATTTCCATTCCTGATTATGAAATTTGGGTAAAAGCACAAAGCAAGCAACGCTATATCATCAATGTTTTGGGGGAAACATTGACCGCTGCACAATTGGCGGCTGTGACCAAAATAATGTCAGACCAAAATTTGAATATAGATTCTATTATAAGATTAACGGGTAGAACTTCGGTGGTTGAAAAAGAAGAATATCCTCGTTCCTGCATACAATTATCCGTAACGGGTACAATTGTCGATAAAACATTGATGACTGCTAATTTTATGGAAATTTCCAGAACCTTAGATGTCGATATCTCTTTTCAAGAAGATAATATGTATAGAAGAAACAGACGTTTGGTGTGTTTTGATATGGATTCTACCTTAATTCAAACAGAAGTAATTGATGAACTGGCAGAGTTGGCAGGTGTGGGTGAGCAAGTCAGAGCCATTACCGAATCGGCGATGAATGGCGAAATTGATTTTAGCGAAAGCTTCAAAAAACGTATGGCTTTGTTGGAAGGCTTGAGTGAAGAGGTACTGCAAAAAGTGGCTGAAAATTTACCCATAACAAAAGGAGCACATCGCTTGATGAGGGCCTTAAAATATTACGGCTATAAAACCGCTATTTTATCTGGAGGATTCACCTACTTTGGTGATTATTTACAAAAGGAATTAGGGATTGATTATGTTTATGCCAATCAATTGGAAATTAAAGACGGCGTACTAACAGGAAAATATTTAGGAGAAATTGTTGATGGTCAAAAGAAAGCCGAATATCTAAAAGCCATTGCAGAAAAAGAAGGCATACATATCAACCAAACCATTGCTGTGGGTGATGGTGCGAATGATTTGCCTATGTTGAACTTGGCAGGTTTAGGAATTGCTTTTCACGCTAAACCGAAAGTAAAAGAAAATGCAGACAGTTCAATCTCTAGTCTAGGTCTCGACGGTATTTTATATCTATTGGGGTATCACGACAGACATATTGATATGATGCAAGAGGAGTAAATGTTGTAATTATAGATAAAATCAGAATCCCGTATTGAAAATTTCAAGACGGGATTTTTTTTGTTCAAATTTTCACTGTTTGTGTATCGTTATTTATTTTATAATAGTTTAGAATTTGCCTTTCTGAAGTCTTACAAATTCCTCGTGCGCCACAACCCATTCTATGTGGTCCGCATGAAGTCAAAAAAACTATAAGAAAAAATATTGAAATTATTTTTTTCATTAATATAAATGGTCAGATTGATTAAACAGAAAAGTGATAATTTCTAATGTGTTATTTTGAATTCTGTATATTAAGGAAATATGTTTGTTTATAATGCATTTATGATAATTAACAATCTTTGCTTGTGGACAAATGTGGTTATAATCTGCTATTTTAGAAATTAATACAATGGTTTCGCTCTCAAATCTTTCAACAATTGCAATATTCCATTTTTCAAAAAGTTTTTCAATAATATAAATGTAATATTCTTTAGCTAAATCAGACCATACAATTTTCATTTACTGTTTTTTAAATCTGCTATTCTTCTTTTTGAAATTGCCATAACTTCTTCGTGAGAATGTATTCTTCCATTTTCCAAATCTTTAATTCCTCTTTGAATTGTTTTTTTTTCATTAACAGAAAGATTTTCATGCCAATCCTCTTCATCTACAATGGACACAAATTCCATACTTTTTAATAATTCTAAAAAAAAGTTATATTTGTTATCTTTAATATTTACAGTTATTTGCTTCATAATGACAAAGTTATAAAATTATATTACGCCTGACACAGAAAATTGCATATTTTTCAATTGTTCCAAGTAGTCTCTTTGGTTGGACAATCTCGGAATTTTATGTTGTCCGCCCAGTTTGTCTTTTTCTTTCAACCAATCGTAAAACAAGTTTGGTCTTGCCATATTTAGCACTAACGGATTCAACGTCATATTATTATATCGCTTTGCTTCATAATCGGAATTTAGGGATTGAAGTGTTTCGTCGAGAACTTTTCGAAATTCGGCGCTATTTTCGGGATTTTTCTTGAATTCAATCATCCATTCATGTGCCCCTTTTTCTTTGTCTTTCATGAAAACTGGGGCAACGGTATAATCGACTACCTCTGTTTTTGTTATATGACAGGCTTTGGCAATGGCTTGGTCGGCATTTTCGACCATTAGTTCTTCACCAAAAACATTAATGTGATGTTTGGTTCTGCCTGTCACCCGAATTCGGTATGGATCTAATGAAGTAAAACGCACCGTATCGCCTATCAAATAACGCCATAAACCTGAATTTGTGGTAATGACTATGGCATAATTTTTAAAAAGTTCCACTTCAGACAATCGAATAATTTTTTGATCCGGAGTTCCAAAAGTATCCATTGGAATAAATTCATAGAAAATTCCGTAATCCAGCATCAGCAATAAATCACTGGAATTATTTAAATCCTGAATGGCAAAAAATCCTTCGGAAGCATTGTATATTTCGTAATATTTGAAATCTTTTTTCGGAAGTATTTTTTGGTATTGTTCGCGGTAAGGTTCAAAATTCACTCCGCCATGGAAATAAACTTCCAAATTTGGCCATAGTTCCAATAAATTTCCTTTGCCCGTTTCTTCGAGTAATTTATTCATTAAAACCAGCATCCACGAAGGCACTCCCGCAAAACTGGTTACATTTTCGTTTTTGGTTTCTCTTATTATGGATGATAGTTTCGTTTCCCAGTTACTCATCAACGAAATTTTGTTGTTTGGAGTGCTGCTGTATTCAGCCCAAATAGGCATATTTTCTATCAATATGGCGGATAAATCGCCAAAAAAAGTATTGTTGTCTTCATATATTTGTGAGCTTCCGCCAAGGCGAAGGCTTTTTCCCAAAAACATTTCGGAATTTTCATTGTTATTCAAATACAAACACAACAAATCCTTGCTTCCTTTATAATGGCAATCTTCCAATGCTTCATTGCTTACAGGAATAAATTTGCTTTTGGCATTGGTCGTTCCGCTTGATTTGGCAAACCATTTTATGGGTGTTTCCCAGAACACGTTTTGCTCACCTTTTCGGGTGCGTTCTATCAGGGGTTGCAATTCTTCGTAGGTAGAGACAGGAACTCTTTCGGCGAATGTTTCGTATGAATTTATCGAAGTATAGCCATATTGTTGACCTATAATGGTATTTTCTGAGTCTCGAATCAAGTTCATCAGCAATTCCCCCTGAACCTCATTGGGATATTTAAGGAAAAGTTCTATCTGGTGAATCCTTTGTTTCAGAACCCAAGAGGCAAACGAATTGATTATAGGTAGCGGCATTTTTCTGATTTACGATATTTGATTTACGATATTTGATTTGAATATCGAGTAACAAAAGCTAACTTTACGACGTTATCAAAAATAGTGTTTTTTTTTAACTTTCTCTATTTAAAATCTAATATCAAATATCGTAAATCTAATATATGCAATACGAAGGCATACTTACTAAAATGCAAACCGAGTTTGGAAATCCAATTCAATATTATTTGGTTTTTGAAAATAGTTTTTTGAATGTAAATCAGTTATTAAATAAAGAGCTGGAAATCTCTTTTCAGGGCTACCAATGTTTGAATTGCGGCAAAAAGAAAAAAATATTCCGCCAGGGATTTTGCTATGATTGTTTTTACTCCAGTCCAGCTGTTGGCGATTGGATTATGAAACCCGAACTTAGCACGGCTCATCTTGGCATTCAAGACAGGGATTTGATTTACGAAGAAAAAGTCCAATTGCAACCACATATTGTTTATTTGGCATTGTCAAGCGAAGTAAAAGTGGGTGTGACACGAAAAACACAAATGCCCACACGATGGATTGATCAAGGCGCAACCCAAGCGATTTCCATAGTGGAAGTTCCCAATCGGTATTTGGCAGGAATTACCGAAGTCGCCCTGAAAAACCATTATGCCGACAAAACCAATTGGCGCAAAATGTTGACAAATCAAGTCGATCAAGTTGATTTAATCACAGAAAGATTGAAAGTCGAAAATTTAATTCCCGCCGAAGTTCAGGAATATTTCCATTTGCAGAAAAATGATTTATACGAAATGCATTATCCTGTTTTGGACTATCCAAACAAAGTAAACAGTTTGAGTTTAGAGAAAACACCCCGTTTTCAGGGGAAACTCACTGGAATTAAAGGACAATATTTAATTTTTGAGGACGGAACGGTTTTTAATGTTCGTAGTTCTGAGGGGTATGGGGTAAAAATTTCATTGTAATCAATGGGTTTCCATTGAACAATTTATCTTTTTAAACCCGTGTAAAATTGTCATTCCGTCAAAGGAGGGATCTCATAATTATAGCTGAGATTCCTCCTTTGTCGGAATGACGTAATATCCAAAAAATCTTATTTCTTTTTCTTGAAAAAGCTGTTTAGCAAATCGCTTGCCTTGGCTTTGATATCTTCTTTTGGAGTTGCAGTTTTAGTGGTGTCGCTTGGCTTTGTTGTGTTTTTATTGATTAAATCAGTCAGAGCCGAGGTTCCTTGTTTGACCAATTTTTCTTTTTGCTGTTTAACCAATTGATTGGTCAAATTGGTAACCGCACTTTTCATGTCGGTTGAAATTTTTGGACTGCTAAAACTTCCCGTCAACAAGGCGTTTATTGGAATATTATCCAATTTTGCCGCATCGGCTGGAGATAATTTTGAAATTAAGGCGTTGGCTTCAGAGCCAAGATATTTTGCCGGCACATCCAATTTCACGTTGTAATTCATAGTTTGGTCAAAACCATGCGTTCCGCCAATAGTCGCTTTGATGTCTTGGTATTTGATGTCAAAAGGTTTCACGTTTACTTTTCCGTCCTTGAAGGAAAGCGTCGCTTTTACATCATTCAAATTAAGTTTATTCAAATCGAGAAATTTCACGTTGGAACTCAATGCCGTCAACAAGGTCGAATTATTGGCATTTACAGTTGTCGAAAGCAGTTGTCCCAATAAATCACCGGAAAGGGTTTTCAAATCGGGAGTCAAGGCTATCGCATCAAGATTTCCATTGAATTTGATGGTCGAGTTCAGTTTTCCGTTGATGATTCCGGCAATTGGGGCGATTTTTTTAAGCATCTGCAATTGGGTGAAGGATTGCGCTATATCGACTTGGTTCAGCCCTAAATTCATATCGAATGTTGGTACTTTTCCTTTGGTGGAAACCGCACCATTTACGGCAATCGTTCCCCCAAAAATGGAAGATTTTACGTTTTCCAAGGTCACTTTTTCGTCCTTAACAATCAATTTTCCAGAGACATCTTTCATCGTCAAGTTGTCGTATAAAACCGTATTTGCTTTTGCTGTAAGGGTACAATTCAAGAAAGCCGGAATCTTCATCGCTTCCGCTTTTTTAGTTTGCTTCGCCTGTTCGCTGTCGCTCGGGTCCGTTTTAGCGGTTTTGCCCGAAGTCATAAAATCACTGACTGCCAATTGGTTGGAATTCATATTGAAGTTTCCTTTCAACTCCTGGTTTTTAAACATAAAACCATAAAAATTATCCAAAACTCCGGTTACGCTAATGTCGCTTTTTCCGGTCGTCGCGTTAAATTGTTTCAAATTGACTTGATTCGGATTGAACACTACCAAGGCATTGCTAATGGTCATTGTTTTGCCATTTTCATCCGCATAGTTAAAACCGGACAAACTCATCGTTCCGGCATTATTGATGTTTTGGTATTGGCTTTTCTCCACCGATTGCATATCGAATTTGGTGGTTACGTCAGCTTTTAGTATGCCAGATAACGGTTTGGCTAATTTTATGGGATAGGCTTTTGACAAATTCCCTAAATTGACGGTTCCTTTCAAAGCGGCATCGACCAATGCGTTTTGGGTGATGTTTCTGATATTGGCCTTGGCGTTAAAAACGTCCTGATCTATTGCGAAAGATAATTTATCGAGGTTGACGTAAGTGTCGTTCAAAATACCGGTTTCGTTGATAATTTTGGTATCGATTATAATATTCCGTACTGATTTCGGCAAGTTGGGATACTGAAAAGAAGCATTGTTTGAGGCGATTTGGATGTTGAATTTTGGCACTGTTGTGTCCGAATATAATCCTTTGGCAAAACCTACAACGGTAAAATCACCGGTTGTTTTTACATTATCCAAGCTTGAAGAGTATGCCGATGGAATAAGTCCCAAGAAATTTTTGAATGAGGAAGTGGGCGTTTTGAATTTCAAATCATATTCCTGACCCGCATCAACCATTTGAATAAATCCATCAAATTCCAGCGGCAATTGATTGATTAATGCCTTATTTTCCTTGAAAGTGTATTGGCGCTTTTCTAAATCAATGCCTAAAACGGCGTCCAAAGTCAGGGACACATTTTTCATGTAATTGACTTTATCCATATTCAGGGAAATTCTTGCCGTAGATTTTGTGTTTAAATCCAGTTTCTGTGCGGCAAAATCTCCGGTTCCTTCGTGGTTCAAACTATCGATTGTCATTTTTATTTTCGAACTTTCGTCGAAATACCGAAACTTGAAATTCTCGATTTTATAATTCTGGATTTTTAATGCCAATGGTTTGTTTTTGGTGGTGTCTTTGTCTTTTTTGTTTTTTAAGGCAATATCAAAATTCCCGATTCCGTCTTTATTGAAGATGATGTTTATGAGTCCATTTTTGGACGAAATTCCTTCAATATTCATTGATTCGTCTTTTCCTTTAAAAAGTTCCTTGATAGACATTTTTAAATTCAATTCACCCAGCGAAATCAAGGTATCACCTTCAAATGGCGCTTTGTTGATAATGACTAATTTATCCAAGGTAACGCTGGCGTTGGGGAAATTTTTAAACAAGCTCAAATCGGCATCGGCAAAACTGACTTTAGCATCAACATTTTCGTTGATGGATTGGGCGATTTTAGTTTTTATTTCGTCCTTAAAAAAATAAGGAATGGCAAACAATGTTGCTGCAAGTAACACAATTATAATTCCGACGATTAGTAATATTTTTTTTAACATAATGCGATTTTTTGATTTTAAATGGATTATCAAAACCTTGCCTGGCTTTGCAAAAATAAGTGTTTATCCTGCAAGGTTTTAGAAACCTTGTAGGTTTTTATTATAATTTTCTTCATTTATACCTACAAGGTTTTAGAAACTTCCCAGAATAAAAAAATCCGTTCAATAATTTTATTGAACGGATTAATATATAGCGACACGGTATAATTTATTGAATAGTAATTTCAAAAGGCATCATTGCCTGAATTCCTTTTTGAGATTGGACTCTTTTTATCTGCTCCATTATTTTAAAGGTTTCCTCTCCTAATTCTTCTTTTATAAAGTTTTCTTTAGATTTTGCAAATGGCAGATGCTCTAAAATATCGTTTATATCTTTTTCGAATTCCGGATAATTTTGGGTGTTGTATTTTTTTACTTTTGCCAAGGCTGCAGCCTCGTGAACGGCGTCGTCCATACTGCCAATTTTATCGACAAGTCCTATTTTTACGGCTTCAGAACCAGCCCAAACTCTTCCCTGTGCAATAGCATCCACTTGAGCAAATGTCATTTTTCGTCCTTCGGCAACGTGCGTTACAAATGTTTTGTAAATATGTTCCACACCCTCAAGTGTAACGGCTTTGAATTTTTCGTCCAAGGGTAAAAACGGACTGTATTCGGCGGCGTTTTCATTGGTTTTTACCTGTTCTGAATGCAAGCCAATTTTTGTTGCCAGCTGGGTAAAATTCGGCAATATTCCAAAAACACCTATTGAACCGGTGATGGTGCTGTTTTCGGCAAAAATTTTATTGGCGTTACAAGCAATATAATATCCTCCGGAAGCGGCATAATTTCCCATGGAGACTACCACGGGTTTCACTTTTTTGGTCAATTCGATTTCTCTCCAAATCAAATCGGATGTCAAGGCATTCCCGCCGGGACTATTAATTCGAAGCACGATGGCTTTTACATTCTTGTCTTCTCTTGCTTCTTTTAATGAGCGACGCATCGAGCCTTCGCCAATAACGTTAACATCGCCTTCGCCACTTTTGATTTCTCCTTGTGCATAAATAATGGCGATTTTATCTTTAGTTTCCAAGGTTTTCGAAGTGGTGGCCACTTTTCTGGCATAATCCATAACACTTATTTTGTTGTAATCATCGTCTTTGTCCACTTTCAAGGCTTTTTTGATGGCATTATGATAGACATCTTCGTAAGCCACAACATCCACTAGTTTTTGAGCTTTTGCCATTTCGGGTGTTCTGGCAAGAAGTCCGCTGGCAATTTCGTTCAATTTTGCCACGGAAACATTTCTGCTTTTCGAGATGTCGTTTGTGACGCTACTCCAAACGGCATTCAACAATGCCAAAGTTTGTTCTCTGTTGGCATCACTCATTTTGTTTTCAAGAAAAGGTTCTACGGCACTTTTGTACTTTCCGTGGCGTATTACTTCCATTTTGACGCCGGTTTTATCCTGAAAATCCTTGAAAAACATGATTTCGGCTGATAATCCCTTGAAATCCAAATCGCCAACTGGATTCAAGTAAACCGTATTGGCAACAGAATTCAAATAATATTCCTTTTGAGAATAAGAATTGGCATAAGCCATAACAAATTTCCCTGATTTTTTAAAATCTTCCAATGCGTCACGCAATGATTTTCTTTGAGCTATTCCTAAAGAAGATTCGTCATTTAAAATCGAAATTCCTTTGATGTCATTATCCGTTTTTGCTTTTTCGATGGCGTTGATAATATCTGTAAGACCTACTTTTTCTCCATCGGACAAAATGGTCATCCAAGGATCCTTGTATTTTCCGGCATAGTCGTTTTTAATGTGTTCCAAGTTGAGTTCGATGACCGAATTGCTTTTTACTTCCACAATTTCGGTATCACCACTAAAAATGGTGACAATAATTATTATTCCAAAAACGAACAACATTAAAAAAACAAAAATACCAACAACGGTCGCCAATACATTTCCCAGGAATTTCATAATCATATTTTTTAATAAGTAGCAAAAAAGGTTGAAATGTTACAAATTTAAATTTAAAAACCGTAAAATTAGTTATCAACACGTCGTGCAAATATAGTTCTATTCTAAAATTGTTTTAGTTAATTTGTGGTTAATATGAAACCACAACATCAGATCGTTTTATCTCTAGGAACGAATCAGGGCAATCGTCTTGAAAACATAAAGCATTGCTTGCAATTGATACATCAGGAAATTGGAACGGTGATCAAGGTTTCAAGGCTATATGAAACGCCGTCTTGGGGTTTTGACAGCGATGCATTCTATAATTGTGCCTTGGTTTTGCATACTTTTGATTCGGCGCACAAAATTTTAACTACAATTTTGAAGATTGAAAGACAATTGGGTCGTGTTCGTGGCGATACGTTAGGCTATCAATCTCGGATTATCGACATCGATTTGATTACTTTCGATTCAGCAATTGTTGATTCCGAAGAGCTCCAGATTCCACATCCGTTGATGCAAAACAGAAAGTTTGTTTTGCTGCCAATGCTGGATTTGAATTTAGACTGGAAACATCCCGTTTTTCAAAAAAATATATCGGAACTGCTTGAAATATCGCCAGATCAAAGTGTTTGTAAAGTAGTACAGGATTTAGAAAGTCCAGTGTAGGGACTATTGGAGTGAAAAAAACAACTTTGACTACAAAAATAGCCGAAGATTTTAAGACTAAACAAAGAGGGTTCTGATTGTGATTTTGTTAAAAATCAGGAAGACGATCTTTCTATTTTGGACGAAATCCAAAAGAAAATTAGCAAAGAAAAATCCAATTCAATTTTTACCTTTTTAACGAAAAATGACCTTTTGCCTCTCTGCCGTCTTCTAATTTTAGGGTAAACCAATAATCATCTGAAGGTAAAGGGGTTCCGTTGAAGGTGCCATCCCAACCTTGATTTAAATAAGGAACCCACTGTTTTATGAGTTTCCCATACCGGTCAAAAATGTAGATTATCGATTTTGAATTGTAAGTTGCATTCACTCCTTTTACACTCCAATAATCGTTGTAACCGTCATTGTTCGGAGTAAAGAATTTTGGAGCGCCTATTACGGCAACAGTTTTACTGACAACGCCACAACCATTTTTGTCATTGATAAAAACTTCGTGAATTCCTGCGGGTACATTATCAAAGAAATTGGAGTCTTGCCAAAATCCGCTAGGTTCATCCAAGCTAAATTCGTATTTTCCTTTTCCCGTTACATTTACGGTAACTGTATTTATATCGGTTAAATCCACAATTTCAATGCTTTCAATATGTGCCAAATCCGAAGCGGTAACTTTTATGGTTCGAATTCTACTGCAACCAGAACCATTTGTTACCTCGACAGTGAAAGTTCCTTCGGTATTAACGGGTAATGTTGGTGCAGTTTTACCTATCAAAACGCTTCCGTCTTTTGACCAAACGTAGGTGTAATTGCTTGTAGAAGATCCATCTTGAATTCCTGCATCGAGTTGTACAAAAAAAGCGGGAAGATTAGAACAAACCAATTCATTTTCGCCGCCATTGGTATTCAAATTGATTTTTGGAATTGGATTAACGACAAAATTTAAAGTTGTTGTTGCAGTACAGTTCGTGTTTATAGGATTTTTTACTGTGACAGTTATATTTTGAGTTCCTGTTACAAACGGATTTGGTAAAGGACTCGGCAGCAGATTGCCATTTTTATCAAAATAGTTAACAGTCATTCCGGTTTGTCCTCCCAGAATAGTGGCTTCGAATGTTGATGTATCAAAAGCGAATTTCCCATCTTGATTCAAAGGATCCAGTTCGTCATCACAGGTCGTTGTTAGGGTTGGAGCAATAGCGAAAGCTTGAGGTAAAACGTCAACAATAAATTGAATGTTTGTTTCGTCATAACATTTTAAAGTTGTTTTGTTCGTCACAACGGCTTTTATCGTTTGTGATTTTGTTGTGAAACTAGCTGGAAATTGACTGGTGATTAAAATTCCATTTACATCTTTTAATGGATTATTTGCAGCATCAAAATAAGCAACCGATACATTTGTTTGTCCTTTTAATAAAGTAGACTCAAGAGAGCTAGTGTTAAAAGTGACTATTCCATCTTGATTGTCATCACATTGCCTTGGAATTGTCACTGAATTGGCAAAAGGTAAAGCCTCGACATTTAAAGTAATATAAGGGCCTAATCCAACGCAAGAATTGTCAAAACTACTTTCTACTCTGACCCAAATATCCTGTGAATTGGGATACTCAATATTTCTATAATTTGAAATATCGGCAATTACATTGAGTTGGGCTAAGGCGTCAGCTTTGTTTCTGTAGTAATTAATAGTGTAGTCTTGAGTTAGGGGTAGTTGGGCTAGTATTGTTGCTTTTGTCCAAGAAAAATCAAAAGTTGCAATTCCGTCCCTATTGTCATTGTTGGCATTATTGTTTCCGTTAGTATCTAAAAAATCATCGCAAACAGGAGGTACTGTGATTTTATAAGAAGGAAGAAGATTGGTTGTAGGAACTTTTAATGTTAGTTTGGCAACACTAAAACAACCGGTATTTTTATTGGCAACTCTCGCCCAAACATCCATTGTGGATGGTGTTGTATTTTCAAAAGCCAAATCATTTGAAATTAGATCGGTTGACAGACGATTATTCGCTCCAGCTGAAGAGGTGTAATAAGTAAAATTTTCATTCGTGTAATTTGCAGAAATTTCATTATTTTTTACTGTCAAATTAAAAAGAGTCTTTCCGTCCGAAAACAAGTCAGTATCACATTGAACAATGGTAACATTGTTGACGATTGGTAAAGGATTCACAACAAAATTCAGAGTTGTTGTTGCGGTGCAGTTTGTGTTTGTTGGATTTGTTACTGTTACTAAAACATTTTGAGTTCCGGTTATAAAAGTTGGCGCTAAAGTTGAAAGTTCAGTTCCGTTTTGTAAAGTATAAGTTACCGTCATTCCGGTTTGTCCTCCTAGAATGGTAGCCTGGAATGTAGAAGTGTCAAATGCAAATTTTCCGTCTTGATTAATAGGATTTGGTTCGTCATCACAGGTCGTGGTTAAGGATGCAGGAACGGCAAAAGCTTCCGGTAAATCGTCCACAATAAATGGAATGGTTGTTTCGTCAAAACAGTGTAAAGGGGAATTGTTTGTCACAACGGCTTTTATGGTTTGTGATGTTGTGGTGAAACTGGTGGGGAATGGACTAATAATCAAATTTCCGTTTGCATCTTTTAACGGATTATTGGTTTGGTCAAAATAAGTAACTGTCACGTTTGTTTGTCCATTTAATAAAGTAGACTCAAGGGCAGCAGTGTTAAAAGTGAATTTTCCATCTTGATTGTCATCGCATTGCCTTGGAATTATTACCGAATTCGCAGTAGGTAATGGATTAACGGTTACTGTGACCGGAGTTCTCGGAGTACATCCGTTATCAATATAATAGGTGGTGGTAGTATAAAGTTGGGGAGTTGTGTAACTATTGCCAGTTCCTAGGAAAGTACCATTTGAAGCAGCATCATACCAGTTTATTGTTCCAGTTGTTGTGCTTGCTTGAAGCGTAGTAGTTGATGATGCACAAATAGTAGGACTTGGTGTTGTCACTGTAATTTTTGCCATTGTCATTGTAGTACTCGCCGAAATTTGAAGAGTTGGATCTCCAGGCATTCCTCCATATTCTACAATATATCCTTTAGGTTGATAATCTCCACTTAGTTGGCCTGAATTGGATAAATCATTCCAAGTGCCTGGAACTCCTGGAACATTATTTGATTTAATATGTGCATAATCTTCATCTCCAGCTTGGTTAGGCTCGTTATTGTCGGTGTTCCAATAGGCGAAATTAGGTGTTGAACCATTACCTGTTCCATTCCAAAAAACAATTCCTGCTCCTCCATTAGCGAGGCCTTCAGGGCCGGTTACCCATCTCCAAGTGCCTTCTACTGCGGCATCACTACCACCAATCCATCCTGCTCCATTAGCTTGTTCACCTGATAATTTTGCTTCGTCCAATGATAAAAGTGTGGCTAAATAGCCTTTCAACCCATAATAATTAAGCAATTCAGCTGCTGCTTTTGCATCAGTCCATTTAATACCTATGCTTGAAACAAATTGATAATAATGTCCAGTGGACGGAAGATAATTGGCCTGACCAATAGTGATAGAGAAATTTCTAACTCCTGATGGCGAAGTTGATGAATTACTAAATTCAACATCTTTTATAGCAGCAACAAAATCTGTGTAAGGAATTTTTAGACCTGACGGACTGTATAATTTTAATTTTCCTGCTGCAACATCCCAACTTGTGGTAATGTTTAAATGTGCAGTTGGATTGGCAAGAGTTAATTGATCTTGACCGTTTACATATCCCGAAGACACCTGAATATAAACAGCATCAGTACTAGGTTCAGCGGGATCATTTGTTATGGATATAGTTTGGGCTATTTTTAAAGATGTTCCTGGGCAATAGATTTGATTGTCTGTTGCTGTGATTACGGGGGGAGTTATGGATGCTATTTTGCTACAGTTTTCAGAATAACTTGCAGTTGTGTCTTTATAGTAAGACCAGTTGGTGTCAGAATATGCTGTATTATCAACTTGTATGCAGTTGAGATTGGGGTTAAATTGTAACAACACACCTGCTCCACCCATCGCAACATTATTCCCATTTTTTAAATTTAGATTGATTAAATTATTATAAATACAATCAATATAAAGCAATAATTTATTATTTGAAACATCTAAACTTGTCAATTGATTCCTTCTGCAAATTAATAATCCCAGAGCCATGTTTTTAGAAACATCTAGGTTTGTTAATTGACTACCTCCACAATTTAAGTATTTCAATGCAGTATTTTTAGAAACATCTAGGTTTGTTAATTGACTACCTTCACAAACTAAATTAGTCAACTTTAAATTTTTGCTAACATCTAAACTAGTTAATTTATTAAGCGTACAATCTAAATATTCCAAAGAAGTATTTTTTGATAGGTCGATACTAGTAAATAAATTTTGACCACATTCTAAAGTTTTTAAGCTCACAAAACTTTGTATGCCAGTTAAATCCATAATGTTTTCTCCAAACAAATTCAAATCAGTCAATCCAATAATGTTTGCCTTAAGTACCTTGCCGTCAATAACACCACTATCGATACCTTTATTAATAAGTGCTTTTTCAAAATTTGCATCTGGAATTGCAGTATATTGGGCGTGTCCAAAAAAATTAGATAGAAGTAAAACAAGAAAGAGTAATTTTTTCATGGCAAATTAATTTGCAAAAAATAATTAGGTCAATTATATGATAAATTGGCTAATTAAATGGTTTTGTGTAAAACAAATGTTTTAACAAATCTACAAATTCCAATTCATTTTTTCGAATAAATCCCAAACCACGATACCTGCACTTACCGAAATGTTTAAGGAATGTTTGGTTCCCAGTTGCGGAATTTCGATACAGCCGTCGCATAGTGCAACAGCGTCCTGCGATACTCCATACACTTCGTTTCCGAAAACCAAAGCGTATTTTTTATTTTTCTCCACTTTGAAATCTTGTAGAAAAATGGCACTTTCCACTTGTTCGATGGCAAGTACCGTAACACTTTCTTTTTTTAAGTTTTCAATAACTTTTAAAACATCCACGTTGTGTTCCCAAGTTACCGTTTCGGTGGCGCCGAGTGCCGTTTTGTGAATTTCCTTGTTTGGGGGAGTGGCAGTTATGCCGCACAAATATATTTTTTCAATCAAAAAAGCATCTGCCGTCCTAAATACCGAACCAATATTGTGTAAACTGCGAACATCATCCAGCACCAAAATAAGAGGGGTTTTTTCTGATTGTTTAAAAGCCTCAATGGATTTTCGACCGAGTTCGCTGTTTTCTAGCTTTCTCATATTCTTTGGCAATAAATTATAAAAAAGGCTTCCTAGTTATAGGAAGCCTTTAGGTTATTTCTAATAGAAAAACTATTTTGTTGGGTCTGGCAAAACTGTCCCTTTTATAGTAAGTACTTTTGATGGCATTCCTTCAGCATTTGAAGACACCGTAACTGTTTTTGTAAAAGCACCAATTCTGTCAGTTGCATATCTTACGCCAATGACACCTCTTGCACCTGGGGCAATTGGTTCTTTAGGTGTAGTAGGAACAGTACATCCGCATGATCCTTGAGTATTTGTGATGATCAATGGTTTGTTACCATTGTTTGTAAATTCAAATTTGCGATTTGGCTCAGCATTGTGTGCAATTGTTCCGTAATCGATAGTTTCAGTGTCAAAAACCATTCCGGCACCTTGTACTTTTGGAGTTGTAACCGCTGCTGTTTTTTTAATAGATTTTGTGATTTTTGCAGTTTCTTGTGCATTAGAAAAAGTAAATGCCAAAAGAGCTATTGAAAGTGTAATTATTTTTTTCATCTTTAATTTTTTTTAAAATTGAAAGACAAATTTATGTAAAAAATCGAAACTACATCTTAAATTTTCCTTAAAAATATTTTAAATTTCTCCAAGGTTAATTATTCCCCATAAAATATATAAATTCGCTTTCTAGTAAATTTAAAAAATAAATTTTGTCATCTAAAGAGAAATTGGTTAAGGAAACGCCTTTAATGAAGCAATATAACGAAATCAAAAGGAAATATCCTGATGCGTGTTTGTTGTTTCGAGTGGGGGATTTTTATGAAACATTTGGCGAAGATGCCGTTCGTGCTTCAAAAATTCTTGGAATTGTATTGACCAAGCGAGGTGCAGGTTCAGCTACCGAAACTGCTTTGGCTGGTTTCCCGCATCATTCCTTGAACACCTATTTGCCAAAATTAGTGAAAGCGGGGCTTCGGGTGGCGATTTGCGACCAACTCGAAGATCCAAAAATGACCAAAACCATCGTGAAACGTGGCGTGACGGAACTTGTCACACCAGGAGTTTCGATGAATGATGAGGTTTTACAATCGAAAACGAATAATTTTTTAGCGGCTGTTTATTTTGCCAATAAATCTATAGGGATTTCATTTTTGGATATTTCTACAGGTGAATTTCTCACTTCTCAAGGCAATGCCGAATACATTGACAAACTACTTCAAAATTTTAATCCCAGTGAAGTCCTGATTCCGAAAAATAATAAAAATGATTTTCGGGAAACTTTTGGTGATGATTACCACAATTTTTATCTGGAAGATTGGATTTATAAAGAGGATTACGCTTTCGAAATCCTGACCAAACATTTTCAAACAGCGTCCTTGAAAGGTTTTGGAATCGAAGAATTGCATGAAGGAATTATTGCTTCGGGGGCCATTTTATATTATTTATCCGAAACACAGCACAACAGAGTGCAGCATATTACAGCCATTCAACGTATTGCCGAAGACGAATATGTTTGGATGGATCGCTTTACGATTCGGAATCTTGAATTGTATCACAGTTATAACCCCAACGCAGTCACGCTTCTTGACGTTATTGATAAAACGCTTTCGCCAATGGGAGGTCGTTTGCTAAAACGATGGCTCGCTTTGCCTTTGAAAGACCAAAATAAAATTAAAAATCGCCACCAAGTGGTTTCCTATTTCAAAGAAAATCGGGAAGTTCTGAAGAGGATTCAGCATCAAATTAAACAAATTTCGGATTTAGAACGCTTGATTTCGAAAATTGCTACGGGAAAAGTTTCGCCTCGTGAAATCGTTTATCTCAAAGAATCCTTGGATGCAATTATTCCAATAAAGACTTTGGCGTTAGACAGTCCTCAAGAAGCGGTAAAAATTATTGGTGATAGCCTTCATAGTTGCGATTTATTGCGCGAAAAAATAAAAACAACCCTAAACCAAGACGCTCCTGTGGCGATTGCCAAAGGAAATGCTATAGCTAAAGGAATCAATGAAGAATTAGATGATTTGAGAGCTATTTCGACTTCTGGGAAGGAATTTTTGGAAGGAATTGAATTGCGTGAATCACAACGGACAGGGATTACCTCTTTAAAAATATCATTCAACAACGTATTTGGTTATTATATTGAAGTTCGAAATACGCATAAAGATAAAGTGCCGCCAGAATGGATTCGTAAACAAACCTTGGTCAATGCAGAGCGTTATATTACCGAGGAATTAAAGGAATATGAAACGAAAATCCTTGGTGCCGAAGAAAAAATTCATAAAATAGAGTCCGAATTATTCGAACAATTGGTGAGTTGGATTTCGACGTATATAAAACCAGTTCAAATGAATGCCAATTTGGTGGCGCAATTGGATTGTTTGTGTTCTTTCACGCAACTTGCCATCGAAAATAAATATGTTTGCCCTGAATTGGATGAAACTTTCGAGCTTGAAATAAAAAATGGAAGACATCCGGTTATCGAAAAGCAATTGCCGGTTGGAATGCCTTATATCGCCAATGATGTGTTCTTGGATAGAGAAACCCAACAATTGATTATGATTACCGGCCCCAATATGTCTGGGAAATCAGCAATTTTGCGTCAAACTGCCTTGATAGTGCTCTTGGCTCAAATGGGGAGTTTTGTTCCAGCAGATAGCGTGAGAATGGGAATTGTCGATAAAATATTCACCAGAGTTGGAGCTTCGGATAATATTTCGATGGGAGAATCCACCTTTATGGTCGAAATGAACGAAACGGCTTCTATCCTGAACAACATTTCGGATAGAAGTTTGGTATTGTTGGACGAAATTGGGAGAGGAACAAGTACTTATGACGGGATTTCCATCGCTTGGGCAATCGCCGAGTTTTTACACGAATACCCTTCAAAACCTAAAACACTTTTTGCGACGCATTACCACGAGCTGAATGAAATGAGTGAATCTTTGCCTAGAATCCAGAATTACAATGTTTCTGTCAAAGAGTTGAAAGATACGGTACTTTTTATTCGAAAACTGGTAAAAGGAGGAAGTGCGCATAGTTTTGGAATACACGTGGCAAAAATGGCCGGAATGCCGCAAATCGTGATCTTGAAGGCGCAAAAATTATTGAAAAAATTGGAAAAAGATCATTCAAGCGAAGTGTTGAGTGGAATTAAATCCACTAAGGATAAAATTCAAATGAGTTTCTTTAATCTTGACGATCCATTATTGGAAGAAATCAAGGAGGAGATTTTGAATCTGGACATAAACACCATTACCCCGGTGGAAGCCTTGATGAAACTCAATGAAATAAAAAGAATGTTGACCAAAAAATAGTTTCGCTGATTTTAAAGTTTGGGTTATCAGAAGGTTAACTTTGGGCTATGTATTTTTTATAAAAAACACTTGTGTAATTGAATTAATGTATTAAATTTGCATCCGCAATACGGTATAAGTATTGTGTTCTTTTTAGAATGTGAATGCGAAAATAGCTCAGTTGGTAGAGCGCGACCTTGCCAAGGTCGAGGTCGCGGGTTCGAGCCCCGTTTTTCGCTCAATACCATACTGCTGAATGGCGTTATATTTAATTTTATAAAAATTAGATAAACATCAAAAAGCAAAAACGCTCGGATGGTGGCTATATTTAATTAATTTTTTATAAAAATTAGATATAACATCGAAAAGCAAAATGCTCGGATGGTGAAATTGGTAGACACGCTGGACTTAAAATCCAGTGAACAGCAATGTTCGTGCGGGTTCAAGTCCCGCTCTGAGTACTTAGTAAAACCGTAAAGACTTAATTGTTAATTCTTTGCGGTTTTTTTATGCCTACTCATTTTTTATGTTGATAGGATTTTCTAATCGAGTTTAAAGAAGTAATGTAAATTATTAAAAAAGCCATAGCACTTTTATGTGTATGGCTTTTTTGTTTTTCCTACAAATCTTGATTGATGATATTGATTTAATCAAGATTGTTTAGAAAAGGGCATAAAAAAAGCCACGCAAGCGTGGCATAATTTTTTTGTCGTAATTTAAAATTACTTCTTAACAGCTGGAGTAACAGCAGTTGTGTCAGTAACAACAGTAGTTGTAGTAGAATCAGTTACTACAGCAGTAGTGTCAACAACTACAGCAGTAGTGTCTACAGTAACTCCTTCAGTAGCTGCTGGTTCAGCTTTTTTACATGATACAACAGTCAACATAGCAACAACGGCTAAACTTAAAAATACTTTTTTCATCTTACTTTATTATAAAAGGTTAATTATTAATTCGGGGCAAAGATATAAATTTTTTAATAGTTAAAATATTTTTTCATATTTTTTTTAAAAAATAATATTCAATCACAATATTCTTTTTTATCCCAATTATAATGGGAAGGCAGCAATCTTTTGAAATAGTCTTCTTTTATTGGATAAATGATGTCACGCGCCGTTTTTTGCGGGATATAATTACAACTAATAATTTTGCCTGTAGCAGAACTGTCAGGGATTATTTACTATTCAAACTTTTGTTTTTATGGTAAAATTATGCAATTGTGGGTAGTTGTTGTTTTTTGTGCCATAAATAAAAAAGGACTACAAAATTAACATAATTTAGTTTGCGAAATATTCTTCATAATGATATTCGTTGCCCCTTTGTTCATCTGTACAAAAGTGTTGCAAATATGTCCTTTTTCATGTCGGATGTCATCATTGCTAAGCAAACTGAAAAAGGCTTCGTAAAGTTCGTTTTTATTCGAAACCGAAACACAGCCTCCCATATTTACCAAAGCCGTTGCTTCGGCAAAATGGCTGAAATTTGGACCAATAACTATTGGAACACCAAAAGTGGCAGGCTCGAGTATATTGTGAACCCCAGGATTCCCGAAACCTCCGCCTACGTAGGCAATATCGGCATAGCTGTAAATTTTTGTCAAAATTCCGATGGTGTCGATTATGAAAACATCAAAATCTGCCAGATTTTTACTTTCTTTTTCTGAAAATAAGACTGTTTTTTTGGAAATACTATTTTTTAACTCTTGAATTTGTTCTGCTTTAATGTTGTGTGGAGCAATGATGAATTTAACTTTTCCGGAAATTTGATTGATAAAATCAACTAGAAGGCTTTCGTCTTTCGGCCAAGAACTCCCAACAACAATGGTTAAGGTGTCGTTTTTGAATTGGGAAATAAAATCCAAAGAATTGTCTTTTTCCAAAATCGCGGCAACTCTATCAAAACGAGTGTCGCCAGAAACGGCTACGTTGGTCTTGCCTAATTGCAACAATAAATTTTTTGAACTTTCATTTTGCACAAAAAAATAGGTGAAAGTGTTCAGTGCTTTTCTGTAAAATCCGCCATACCATTTGAAGAACACCTGATTTTTTCTAAAAATCCCTGAAACCAGAAAGGTTGGCGTTCCAAGTTTCCGTAGTTCGTTCAAATAATTTGGCCAATATTCATATTTAATAAATAAAGCCATTTCTGGATGAACCAAAGCGAGAAATTGTTTTGCATTTTTTTTGGTATCCAAAGGCAAATACACCGTAACATCAGCAACCGAATTGTTTTTGCGCACTTCATAACCCGAAGGCGAAAAGAAAGTGAGCACGATTTTATGATTTGGATATTTCGCTTTTATTTTTTCGATTACGGGCAAACCTTGCTCGTATTCTCCTAGTGATGCGGCGTGAAACCAGATGGTCTTGTCAGAAGCCTTTATTTTTTGTTCCAAAACTGGAAAAACAACTTTCCGTCCATCCACAAAAAGTTTAATTTTAGGGCTGAAAAACGCCACGATTTTCAATAAAAAATCGGCGATTTGAACTATTAGATTATAAAGGAAAAGCATCATTACCATTTTGCGGCTAAAATACGTTTTCTTTATATTATTTTCTTCCTAAAGAAATATTTAAATTTTGGTTGTCAGGAACCCATTTTTTTATCCCATCGGAATAATATCTTTTTTAATGTGTGTTTCATTGGTTTAAACTCATTAAATAACTATTTTTGTTCTTCGTTTTGAGAAGGGGTTTGTTGTTTCAAGAAACCTTAAACTTTAAACTTTAAACAAAGAATAAATGAAAAAAATCCAAATGGTTGACCTAAAAAGTCAATACGATAAAATAAAAGACGCCGTAAATGCTTCCATTCAAGAAGTTCTCGACACCAATACTTATATCAATGGACCGCAAGTCCACCAATTTCAAAAAAATCTCGAAGAATATCTTGGCGTAAAGCACGTAATTCCTTGCGCAAATGGCACCGATGCTTTGCAAATTGCCATGATGGGACTGGATTTAAAACCCGGAGATGAGGTAATCACTGCCGATTTTACCTTTGCCGCAACCGTCGAAGTGATTGCTTTATTGCAACTCACGCCGGTTTTGGTCGACGTGGATTTGGTAAACATGAATATTTCCATCGAAGGAATAAAAAAAGCGATTACGCCAAAAACAAAAGCCATCGTTCCGGTACATTTGTTTGGTCGTACCGCCAATATGGAAGCGATAATGCAAATTGCGGCAGCGCACAATCTCTATGTTATAGAAGATAATGCGCAAGCCATTGGTGCCAACTGCAAGTTTTCTGACGGAACCAAAAAGAAAGCGGGAACCATTGGACACGTTGGGTCCACATCATTTTTCCCATCCAAAAATCTAGGGTGTTATGGTGATGGCGGTGCCATTTTTACCAATGACGATGCTTTGGCACACAAAATTAAGGGAATCGTAAACCACGGAATGTACGAACGATATCATCACGACGTGGTGGGCGTAAATTCGCGGTTAGACAGTGTTCAAGCTGCGGTTTTGAATGCAAAATTGCCACTTCTTGACCAGTACAATATTGCGCGTCGTGAAGCGGCGGCCAAATATAATTCGGCTTTTGCAGGACATTCAAAAATTGTAATTCCAGAGTTTGACAGTAACGAGAATGATCACGTTTTTCACCAATATACCTTGCGAATCATCAATGCCGACAGAGATGCATTGATGCAACATTTGTTAGGCAAAGGCATTCCATGTGCGATTTACTACCCAATTCCGTTGCACTTGCAAAAAGCCTATTTAGATTCACGATATAAAGAAGAGAATTTTTCAGTGACCAATCAACTGGTAAAAGAAGTGATTTCGTTACCAATGCACACAGAATTGGACGATGAACAAATCAAATTCATAACGGATAGTGTTTTGGAATTTTTAAATAAATAATTATGAAATATATTTTGGCAACAATTGCGGTAATTTTATTTCAATTTTCAGGTTGGTCTCAAAATAGTTCCAATAATAAGGAAGAAATAGCTGTTGCCTCTCGCGTCGAAACTTTGCGTCAAGCATTAATTGATGCTGATGGAGATAAATTAAAAGAATTAACTTCTGCTGATTTAAGTTACTGTCATTCTAGTGGAGTTGTTCAAAACCAAGCCGTTTTTATAGAAAAAATTGTTAATGGAGAATCTGATTTTGTAACAATTGATTTTCAAGATCAAACCATTGAAATTATTGGAGATGTCGCCATAGTTCGCCATAATTTAGCCGCTCATACCAAAGATAGCGGAATTGACAAGGATATAAAAATTGGGATAATGCTTGTTTGGCAAAAACAAAAAAATAAGTGGTTGTTAATTGCTAGACAAGCTTTTAAATTACCTACAACATAAAAATAAATATGAAAATACTAGTAACAGGAGGTTTAGGTTTTATCGGTTCGCATACCGTGGTCGAATTGCAAAATGAGGGTTTTGAAGTCATAATTATTGATGATCTTTCAAACTCATCATTGAAAGTATTGGACGGAATTGCCAATATTACAGGAATAAACACGGCATTCGAAAAGTTGGATTTGCGCGATAAAGCAAAAGTGCAGGATTTTTTCATAAGGCATCACGATATATCGGGAGTAATCCATTTTGCAGCTTCAAAAGCCGTTGGCGAAAGCGTTGGAAAACCGTTAGAGTATTATGAAAACAACATCAATACACTGGTTTATTTGCTACAGGAATTGCAGAAAAAACCGGAAGCCAACTTCATTTTCAGTTCGTCCTGCACGGTTTACGGTCAGGCCGAAAAAATGCCCATTACCGAAGACGCTTCCATACAACCAGCGATGTCACCTTACGGAAACACCAAACAAATAGGCGAGGAAATCATTACCGATGTCGCCAAAGTAACCAATATCAACGCGATTTTATTGAGATATTTCAACCCGATTGGTGCGCATCCATCAGCCGAAATTGGCGAATTGCCTATTGGCGTTCCACAGAATTTGGTGCCGTTTATTACCCAAACCGGTTTCGGATTGCGTCAAGAATTATCCGTTTACGGCGACGATTATCCAACGCCTGACGGAACCTGCATTCGCGATTACATTCACGTGGTCGATTTGGCGAAAGCCCACGTTATCGCTTTGCAACGACTATTGGATAAAAAGAATTTGGATAAAGTGGAAATCTTCAATCTGGGAACGGGAACAGGAAGTTCAGTGCTGGAAGTGATTCACGCTTTCGAGAAAGTAAGCGGACTAAAATTACCTTACAAGATCGTGCCACGTAGAGAAGGCGACATCACTTCGGCTTATGCCAATACCGATAAAGCGAATAATGTTCTAGGCTGGAAAGCGCAATTTACATTGGAAGAAGCTATGGCAAGCGCTTGGAAATGGGAACAGAAGATTAGGAGTTAGTGATCAGTTTTCAGTTGCATTTTTCAGTCCCAACTTGGTATCACGACGAGGGTAAAATTATAACCTAATTATTTGTAAATTTGCACTGTAACTTTTTGAGTATGAACTCTCCAAAGAAAAAATCAGAAAATATTGAACCGCTGTCTAAACTCGAAGAACCTTCGGTATCTTATCCTGTTTCCAATGCTAAAAAAGAAACGGCAAGCAAACCTGCTTTTGATTTTGACACCGAATTTGAAAATGGTTTTACTTTAGAAGAAGCCAAAGCTGAATCCATTAAACGAATCAGGGAATGGTGGGGAAAATAAAAATTATTTTCACGTCACAGGTAATTGATTTTCTTGATGAGTTGGTTCGTATTTTATACAAAAAAGAATACTTTGGTTTTATAGAAAATGCCGAAGAATATGTTTCGAAAATTTACGATGCTGTTCCTGAAAATATTAAATTAAGCATACACAAATCAACTCCCGAAAACTTAAAATATCTAGGCTCCAACTACGTTTTTTATAAAGCCAATAACCGAACCACTTGGTACATTTTCTTTGAAAAAAGAAACAATAAATTTTTGATTACTGGGATTATTAATAATCATTGTGAGGAAGCGAAGGAATTATAACTGATTAAAAATTATTGGTAATATATGTAAAAATCCTCACAAACATCAGTCTGTGAGAATTTTATTTTAGATTGCTTCGTTCCGATAGCTCCTATGTTTGCAAAGTTGTAAATTCCCAAAAAGAGATTGTT
>DHXP01000079.1:0-36534 GCA_002413745.1 Flavobacterium sp. UBA5153
AGTTTTTTTAAACTATTTTTTAAGTCGCTGTAATCCTGCGTTTTGTAGATGAAAGTTTTTCCTCTCCCCGACCATCTCCGAAGGAAAGAGTGACGAAATGGAGATTCTTTACAGTTCATAATTGTAGAATATTCTATCTTAATATAGAAGGTGGGAAAGGAAATCGACTACTGCGTTAGGGATAGCAGCGGAAAGCCCGCAGCAAAATGGAATGAAATGGAATTTTGAGAGGACTTGCAGTGAATAGCCCGACCGTTTATAAAACAAGAGGCTGTATCCCGCGGGATACAGCCTCTTGTTTTATAAACGGGAACGTCCAAAAGAATTTACTTGTTTATTTTTATGGCTTTTGCTACCCAAAAATCGTTGAGATTATTATAATCTATGGGAGTTGCTGGGGGTTGATCTATTAACCGTCCTGAATCAAATGCCCTTACTAATATGGTTTCTATTAAATAATCTTCGTTGACTTCATAGGGTACGTATTGTGTTTTCAAGTTGATGTCAAACATTTTGGCTGTTGTGTTAGACCAAAAGGCTTTCCAACCACTTTTCAGGTTTTTTACCAGTTCATAGGTTGTAGTGCCTGTTTGGCGATGAATTAACTTCACCAATATTTGCCCTTGTTTCCGGGAGAGTTTTTTGAGTTTGGCTTCAAATTCATTGGAAAGGTAATCCTCGACTATCTTGAAATATTTCTTTTTGTCTTTATTAGTCGTGAGACTTGCCATTCCTTTATTTAGTGTAGTCAATCGTTCAGAAGCTAATTTCGCATAAGGGTAAGTTGCATAAACTCGGTTTCGTAGGAGTAGGAACTGTTTTTGAGCTTCAGGATCGAGTTTTTCTTTGTAAATCGTTATTTCTTCTAATTGTATGGTGTCGCCAAATATTGAGTCTTTCTCAGTTAAGACATATCCCGCTCGGGTTGTATCCTTTTGGATTACCTGTGCATTGACTGAAATTGATACGAAAAAGAAAAACAAGAAAAATTCAATAATCTTCATCTGGTAAAAAATTTTATGACACAAAATTATACATTATATGTGCAACTGTAATACCAAATTTATAATTTAGCAAAAAAATAATTTTATGAGTTCAAAATCGATATTAAAAAAGTCGTCACTAACGTTTTTAGAAAACTATCTTAACAACGCCTCGCCAACAGGCTATGAAAGTAGTGGCCAAAAACTTTGGATGGAATATGTAAAACCTTATGTAGATACTTTTATTACGGATACTTATGGATCTGCTGTGGGAATCATCAATCCAGACGCCGCCTATAAAGTGGTCATTGAAGGTCATGCCGATGAAATTTCTTGGTATGTGAATTACATTACGGATGACGGATTAATTTACGTGATCAGAAATGGCGGTTCCGATCACCAAATTGCCCCTTCAAAACGGGTAAATATTCACACCAAAAAAGGAATTGTAAAAGGAGTTTTTGGTTGGCCAGCCATTCACACCCGAAATCGCAGTAAAGATAAAGAAGAAGCTGCTAAAGTTGATAATTTATTTATTGACATCGGTTGTGCCAAAAAAGAAGAAGTAGATGCATTGGGCGTTCATGTAGGTTGCGTAATTACCTATCCGGATGAATTTATGGTTTTGAACGAAAACAAATTTGTTTGTCGTGCCATTGATAACCGTATGGGAGGTTTCATGATTGCCGAAGTAGCTCGTTTACTTCATGAAAACAATATAAAACTACCTTTTGGATTATACATTACCAATTCAGTTCAAGAAGAAGTTGGACTTCGCGGAGCCGAAATGATTACCAAAACCATCAAACCCAATGTGGCAATTATAACCGATGTATGCCATGATTCTACCACTCCAATGATTGAAAAGAAAATTGAGGGGGAAATAAAAATCGGAAAAGGCCCGGTTATTACGTATGCGCCAGCAGTCCAGAATAATTTGAGAGAACTCATCTTAACGACTGCCGAAGACAAAAAAATTCCATTTCAGCGATTAGCTTCTTCCCGTGTTACCGGTACCGATACCGATGCATTTGCTTACAGCAATGGCGGCGTGGCTTCGGCATTGATTTCTTTGCCTTTGCGATACATGCACACGACGGTCGAAATGGTGCATCGTGACGATGTCGAAAACGTAATAAAATTGATTTATGAAACTTTATTAAAAATGGAAAACAACGAAACTTATTCCTATTTTAAATAATTAGATCATTACAAGAAACGAAGCAATCTGACCGATAGGTTGCTTCGTTCCTTTCAACAACAGGTTTTCAAAACCTGTCAGACTAAAAAAAGCCACAATTCAAAAATCTATTTCCATGAAAATACTATTGCTTGAAGATGATTTTACTTTATCAAGGGAAATTGTGGCTTTTTTTACTTCAAAATCCTTTGAATGTATACCTTATTATGATGGCTCGTTACTTCTCAAAAAATACAAACCCAATGATTATGATTTAATCATTCTTGACATTAACGTTCCTGGCAAAAACGGAATTGAAGTATGCAAAGTCATTAGAGAATTTGACAAAAAGACACCAATCATTATGTTAACCGCCTTTAGTGAAATTGAGGACAAACTAACTTCTTTCGAAAATGGTGCCGATGATTATCTTATAAAACCATTTCATTTTGAAGAATTATTTGCCAGAGTAACATCGCTTTTGCGCAGAAAAGAAATTCCGCAGCAAATACCAGAAAGAATTATCATTCAGGATTTAGAAATTCTGGAAAATGAAATGAAAGTTTTTCGATCAGGAGAAGAAATCAAATTGACCCCAAAAGAATTTAAACTCATTTTGATTTTGGCAAATGCCAATGGAGGTGTGGTTTCAAAACAATTCATTGCAGAAAAACTTTGGGACTATCATATAGAAACCAATCAAAATACAATTGAGGTTTATATCAATTTTTTACGAAAAAAAATAGATAAAGAACATCCTGTAAAATTGATACACACTAAAATTGGTTATGGTTATTATTTAAAAGATACCGAATGACATTAAAAAATCGAATCTCGCTACTGGTAAGTTTGCTTTTTACGGTCTTATTTGGCTTGGCTTCCACATTTATCTTTGTCCTATATTCCAATTTCAGAAAAGAAGAATTCCGAGACAGGTTAGAAATCAAGGCGCTTTCAAGCGTTAAATTACTGGCAAATGTTAAGGAAGCGGATCGCCAATTATTAAAAATGATTGACCAAAATTCAATCAATCAATTGCTCGATGAAAAAACATTAATTTTTGATTCTAATTATAAACTCATTTATAGCAGTATTGACGATGCAAAAATAAATTGGTCGATTGAAGATTTAAAAGACTTAAAAAAACAAAAGTCTTTCTTCAAAAAACAAGGCGATTACGAGGTTTTTGGCATTTTTTATGAAATAAACAATAAAAATTTCTACATACTGATTTCCGCACCAGATAATTATGGCAACAGCAAATTACTTTATCTGAGGTTTATTCTCATCCTTTCCTATCTCTTTTTTACAACTATATGTTGGATCGTGACTTCATATACAGTCAAAAAAGCAATGAGTCCTTTAGGTTCGTTTCATCAAAAAATAAAAAATATAAACGAAAATAATTTAGATACCCGAGTTGAAGTAAAAAGCAATAAAAATGAAATTGATTTGATTGCCAATGAATTCAATTTCATGATGGATCGAATTGAAATTTCGTATCAAAAACAAAAAGAATTCACGGCTCATGCCTCGCACGAACTTAGGACTCCATTATCTCGAATCACATCTCAAATCGAGAATTATGTTGCCAAAAAAGAAACCGACAATAAAACCAAAAATTTCCTTAACACCATACTTTCTGATGTCAACCAGTTAACAGAACTGATCCATTCCCTATTGATTTTATCAGAACTGGACAACAAAAAATATGACCAGAAGGAATCGCATCGATTGGATGAAATCCTGTTTTCATCCATTGAAAAACTGAACAAAACCTTTCCCGACTTTCTTATTCACTTTGAAATCGAAGAAAATGAAAATCTGGATTCTTTGTTGGAAATACAGGGAAATAAAACTTTATTGGAAATTGCAATTAGTAATATTCTCAAAAATGCATGCGTTTATTCGGATAACAAGCAAGCAAAAGTCAAAATTAGTTGCGACGAAAATCAAAACCTGATTATATCCGTTTCTAACACGGGAATCACACTTAGTGAAAAAGAGCAAAAAACCCTTTTTGAACCTTTTATGCGAGGTGAAAACTCAAAAGGAACTGCTGGATTTGGACTCGGATTACGCATTGTACAACGTATACTTACACTTCATAACGCAAAAATAGTTTATAGTATTCCTAGCGAAAACACTAACTTATTCCAACTAATATTTCATTTTTAAGCAGTTTTTAAGTATCACATTAAGGCATATTAAAGCCTATTGACGGCACCTTTGTATCTAAATAAAATGATACAATGAAAAAAATATTAGGATTCCTACTGCTCTTATTTGCAAATCAGATTGTTGTCGCCCAAAAAACAATTACACTTCAAGATTGTGAAAGCCAGTTTCTGAAAAATAATTTGGTATTGTTAGCCGCACATTACAATATTGATGCGTCAAAAGCGCTGACGATTCAAGCACGAATTTGGGACAATCCCAGTTTCAGCGCCGACCTTAATGCGTATAATCCCGGAAATAATAAATATTTTGATATTGGCGTGAATGGTCAAAAAGCCTTTTCTATCCAGCAAATTATTTATATGGGCGGAAAAAAACACAATGAAATCCAACTGGCCAAAACCAATGAACAAATTGCCGAATTGCAATTCAATGATCTGCTTCGGTCATTAAAATTACAATTAAGAAAAAGCTTCTTCGTCGTCTATTTTAATTCCAAAAACCTTGAAAATATTGACAAACAAATTTATCATATCCAAGAACTTGTCAATTCCTACACCATTCAAGCCCAAAAAGGGAATATAGCCTTGAAGGAATTAGTTCGTTTGCAATCCTTATTCCTGAATTTAAAAAATGACAGAAACGAAATCATAAACAGCTCCATCGAAGAACAGGCAAACTTGAAATTATTGCTTGGCGAGAATGAAAATATCGTCCCTCAAATGAACGACAATGACATTAATAAATATTCTAAAAACAGTGCATTTGACGAAAAAACATTGGAAGAATTGGCCATGGCAAACAGGCCCGACTATTTGCAAAACCAAAAAAACATTGAAGCCAATGAATGGAATGTAAAGCTTCAAAAATCACTTTCTATTCCTGACATCACATTTGGCGCAGGTTTTGACCAACGCAGCGGAGCCTTCAATAATCAGGTAGACGCCCTAATTGGGATTCCGTTACCCCTTTGGAACAAAAACAAGGGAAATATAAAAGTTTCAAAAGCCATTTTGGATCAATCCAAAGCCGAGAAACAAAATGCCACATTGCAATTACAGACCGAAATTTCTGCGTCTTATTCTAAATGGATGGAAGCAGCAAAAAACTACTACGAATTAAAGCCGCAAAACGTTTCCGATTTTGAAATCGTTTACAATGGAGTTTTGGAAAATTTCCAAAAAAGAAATATCAGCCTACTGGAATTCACGGATTTTATGGAAAGCTACAATCAGGCTGCGACACAAATGAACGAATTAAAGAAAAAAGTGGTGATTTCAGGCGAAGAATTAAACAATACTATTAACAAAGATTTATTTTAAATTAAAAAAAATTATGAAATATAAAGCAATCATAGGAATCGCATTTATTGCACTTTCATTTGCAAGTTGTAAAAAGGCAGAAGAAAATCAAGATACCGAAGCAACTTTTGTTTTGAGTGACAATATGTTAAAGACAACAACGACAGCTTTGACCACGACACAAATTTTGAAAAATGAATTGAATTTTTACGGAAAAATCACTGCCGATAACAACAAACGCATCGATGTATATCCACTTGTAGGTGGGAACGTTGTTAAAGTAAACGTTGAATTGGGTGATTATGTAAAAAAAGGGCAAGTGCTTGCCGTAATCAAAAGTACCGATATTGCTGATTTTGAAAAACAAATGGTTGATGCCAAAAGCAATTTGATTGTTGCCAAAAACAATCTGAAGGTGGCCCAAGAATTATTCGAAGGAAAACTAAATGCCGAAAGGGATGTTCTCGAGGCAAAAGGGGAATTCGAAAAAGCGCAATCTCAATTGAACCGTATTCAGGAAACCTTCAAAATATATAATATCAAGGCGGGTTCCATTTATGATGTAACGGCACCGATAAGTGGATTCATTATCCAAAAAAGCATTAATCAGGATATGCTTTTAAGAAGCGACCGTTCGGAGAATATTTTTGATATTGCCGAAATCAACGAAGTTTGGGCTATTGCAAATGTCAATGAAAGTGACATCAGCAAAGTAAAATTAGGGGAAGATGCAGCAATAACCACTTTGAGCTACCCCGATAAAGTATTCAAAGGAAAAGTGGACAAAATTTTTAATGTTATCGATCCCCAGACCAAAGCCATGAATGCCAGGGTAAAACTTCAAAACACGGATTTTCTCTTGAAACCAGATATGAATGCGAGCATCAAATTGTCATTTAATGAAAACGAATCAATGCTTTCCGTACCAAGTTCTGCCATCATTTTTGATAAAAGTAAAAACTTCGTCATGATTTTCAAAGACAGAAACAATATCGAAACCAGACCGGTGGAAGTGTATAGACAAGTAGGAGATATTACTTATGTTTCAAGTGGTTTGAAAGAAAACGAAAAGGTAATTACCACAAATCAATTGTTTATTTATGATGCTTTAAACGATTAAACCATGAACAAATTCATTAAAAATATTATTGCTTTTTCATTAAAGAATAAAGCATTTACCTTCTTTTGGGTAGGAATATTGGCAGTTGCAGGATTTATATCTTTCAAAAATATGCCCATTGAGGCATTTCCTGATGTGACCAACACACAAATTATCATTGTAAACCAATGGAACGGACGAAGTGCTGAGGAAATTGAACGTTTTGTGACCTCACCTATCGAAATTTCGATGAATTCGGTTCAGAAAAAAACTAGCGTTCGCAGTATCACTATGTTTGGTTTATCGGTTATCAAAATCATTTTTGACGATGGTGTCGATGACGCTTTTGCACGCCAACAAGTTAATAATTTATTGAAAAATGTTTCGTTACCGGATGGAGTTGTGCCAGATGTGCAGCCGCCTTATGGCCCTACCGGAGAGATTTTTAGATATGTCTTAAAAAGCAAAAATCGTGACAGTAGAGATTTATTGACCTTACAAAGCTGGGTAATTGACAGACAATTGAGAGCCATTCCTGGAGTTGCCGATTTAGTGGCTTTTGGCGGACAGGAAAAAACATACGAAGTTGGGGTTGATCCGGTAAAATTAGCCAAATATAATATTACACCATTGCAGGTTTTTGATGCCGTGAATGGAAGTAATCTAAATGTTGGCGGAGACGTTATCGAAAAAAATGGGCAAGCGTATGTTGTTCGTGGCGTTGGTTTATTAAAATCTATCTCAGACATCGAAAACATAATTGTTGATGACGCCAACGGAAATCCGATATTGGTCAAAAACTTGGCAAATGTCTATGAAAGTTCCATGCCCAGAGTTGGCCAAGCAGGATTAAATGGCAATGACGATGTGGTCGAAGGAATTGTTGTTATGCGAAAAGGGGAAAATGCAAAAGAGGTTTTGGCATTGGTAAAAGCAAAAGTAGACGAATTAAACAATGGCATATTACCGAAAGACGTGAAAATGGAAACGTTTTATGACCGTGATAATTTGATGAATTTCACTACAGAAACCGTAATGCACAATTTACTGGAAGGTATTATTCTGGTTACCTGTATCGTTTTCCTTTTTATGGCCGATTGGCGTACCACCTTTACCGTTTCAATCGTGATTCCATTAGCCTTGCTTTTTGCCTTTCTATGCTTGAAATTGATGGGAATGAGTGCGAATTTATTGAGTTTGGGAGCTGTCGATTTTGGTATTATCATAGATGGCGCGGTCGTCATGGTCGAGGGGTTATTTGTGGTTCTCGACCATAAAGCAAACGCCGTTGGAATGGATAAATTCAACAAACTGGCCAAAGGAAGTCTGATCAAAAAAACAGGAACGGAAATGGGCAAAGCTATTTTCTTTTCAAAATTGATCATCATTACCGCTTTGCTTCCTATCTTTTCATTCCAAAAAGTGGAAGGGAAAATGTTCTCTCCTTTAGCTTACACACTGGGATTTGCATTGGTTGGTGCCTTGATTTTCACGCTTACTTTAGTGCCAGTTTTATCGCACATTCTTTTGAATAAAAATGTAAAAGAAAAACACAATCCGTTTGTGAATTTCTGGGACAGAATTGTCAGTAAAGGATTTGCCTGGACTTTTAAACATAAAGTAAAAGCTTTATCTGCCTCAATGATTTTATTGGTTGTCGTGTTTTTCTCGGCCACTTTCTTGGGAACAGAATTCTTGCCACAATTAAATGAAGGAGCTCTTTGGGTGGAAGCAAAATTGCCAATGAGTACCAGTTTGACCCAAACCGTAAAAACAACCACTGAATTGAGAAAAGAGTTACAATCTTTTCCTGAGGTAACCGGAGTACTTTCGCAGATGGGACGAAGTAACGATGGAACCGATCCAAGTGGTTTTTATTATGTGCAGATGCAGGTGAATTTGAAACCAAAAGGAGAATGGAAACGCAAAATTACCCAAGATGAATTGGTGGATCAAATGGACAAAAAGCTTAAAAAACACCAGGGAATTATTTACAACTATTCTCAACCCATAATCGACAATGTTGAAGAAGCCGTTGCCGGAATAAACGCAGCAAATGCCGTTAAAATTTATGGTCCTGATTTAGATAAACTTGACGTATTAGCGAATACCGTTCTCAACAAAATTCAAAATGTTCCAGGCATAAAAGATGTCGGAATTTTACGAAACGTTGGACAACCCGAAATCAGTGTCGTTCTTGATAGAGAAAAAATGGCAGCTTATGGCGTGACTTTGAAAGATGCCCAAGCCGTTTTGGAACTCGCATTTGGCGGAAAAACCGCCACCGAAAAATACGAAGGTGAGAAAAAATTTGATGTCAGGGTGCGATATGCCAAAGAATATCGTAAAGATGAAAAAGACATTGGTGAATTGAAAGTACCAACAATCAGCGGAGCAAAAATTCCATTGAAAGAAATATCAGAAGTCAAAAAAATTACGGGACCCGCATTTATTTTCAGGGACAATACCAAACGATTTATCGGGGTAAAATTTTCGGTAAGAGATCGAGATTTGGGAAGTACCATTGCCGATGCGCAATCCAGAGTCGCCAAACTAAAATTACCGAACGGTTATACGGTAGGTTGGACAGGCGAATTTGAAAACCAAGTGCGGGCCAGTGCAAGGTTAGGACAAGTGGTACCAATAAGTTTAATAGGGATATTTGTTTTACTGTTTATTTTATTCGGAAACATCAAAGATTCGCTTTTGGTTTTGACCAATGTTCCTTTTGCAATCATTGGAGGAATTATTGCGCTTCACTTAACGAGAATGAATTTCGGAATCTCCGCAGGAGTTGGATTCATCGCCTTACTTGGAATTTGCATCCAAAATGGAGTAATATTAATTACTGAATTTCACAATAATCTGAAAGCCAAGTTTAGTTTACAGGAATCTATTTTCATGGGAGTAAAAGCCAGAACACGAGCCGTTATTATGACAGCTTTGATGGCGTCAATTGGATTAATGCCAGCTGCCATTTCTACAGGAATTGGTTCTGAATCCCAAAAACCTCTGGCAATCGTTATCATCGGTGGTTTGATTACGGCAACGATTTTGACCTTATTAGTATTCCCAATTATTTTCTGGGTTTTCAATAGGAAAAAACACGCACCGATAGAATAATATTTAAAAATTGGAACAAAAAAAACCGCAATTCTAAATTTAGAATTGCGGTTTTTTTAATGACTTTTGGTCAAATATCTATCCTCTACTCTCCAAATAAGCCAAAACGTTTTTCTCAATTCGCTCGTAAATATTGGTAACATCCGCTTTTACAAATTTTTCTCCCAGAATATTTTCATATAATTCAATGTATCTTTCCGAAACTGTTTCGATATATTCATCGGTCATTTCAGGAATTTGTTGCCCTTCCTGACCTTGAAAACCATTTTCGATTAACCAGCGGCGCACAAACTCTTTCGACAATTGTTTTTGCTCCTCTCCTCTATCTTGTCTTTCTTGGTAGCCTTCGGAATAGAAATAACGGGAAGAATCCGGGGTGTGGATTTCGTCAATAAGAACAATTTTCCCTTCCTTGGTTTTGCCAAATTCATATTTGGTATCCACCAAAATCAATCCGCGACTGGCGGCGATTTCGGTTCCTCTTTGAAACAATGCTCTGGTGTATTTTTCTAAAACTAAATAATCTTCTTCGGCAACAATTCCTTTCGACAAAATCTCCTCACGTGAAATATCTTCATCGTGTGAACCATTATCCGCTTTTGTAGTTGGCGTAATAATCGGTTCCGGGAATTTATCATTTTCTTTCAATCCTTCAGCCATAGTAACTCCACAAATTTCTCTTTTTCCTGCTGCATATTCGCGAGCGGCGTGACCTGATACATATCCACGAATCACCATTTCGACCTTGAAAGGTTCACATAAATGACCAACGGCTACATTAGGATCTGGTGTTGCAATTAACCAATTTGGAACAATATCTTGAGTCAATTCCATAAATTTGGTGGCAATTTGGTTCAGGATTTGCCCTTTGTACGGAATCCCTTTTGGCAAAACCACATCAAAAGCCGAAAGCCTGTCGGTGGCTACCATAACCAAAAGTTCATCGTTGATATTGTAAACTTCTCTTACTTTTCCGCGATAAACCGATTTTTGATTGGGAAAATTGAAGTTGGTTGTTGTTATTGTGTTCATTGTCGTAGTTAATTGTTGTTTACTTCGTCAGTTAGGTCCATCGACCTCGTGTGTACAAAAATAGGTTGTTTTGCAGAGATACACAAAATTGTTCGAAAGATATCCAAAGAAAAAAATGAACAGCTATTTATGTTTTAAAACTTATAATTTATTTACTTCTTAAGAAGCGTGGTGTTAAACAAATTCAAGATTCGGCTATATTCATCAATCCACGAATAGGTTTGCACAAAACCGTGGCTCTCTACGGGAAAGGAAGAAAGACTCCAATTCTTTTTACCCAACTCTACAAATCGTTGGGACAAACGGACAATATCTTTGTATTCTACATTGTTATCGACCATTCCGTGGAGCATTAGTAAATTGCCTTCTAAATTTTCGGCAAAATAGATTGGAGAGCTTTTTTTGTAGGCATCGGGATCCGTTTCCGGGAAATTAAGAATATTTCCCGTATAACCATGATTGTAGTGTGCCCAATCTGTCACCGAACGCAAAGCAGCACCTGATGCAAATTCTTTTGGAGCGGTAAGCATCGCCATCAAGGTAATGAAACCACCATAAGAGCCTCCGTAAATACCTACCCTATTAGCATCTATTCCATAATTATCAACCAAATATTTTTTGCCATCTATTTGATCCGATAAATCTTTTCCACCCATAAAACGATAAATTCCGGTTCTAAAATCACGCCCATAACCATCACTGGCTCTATAATCTATATCTAAAATGGTATACCCCAAATCTGCCAATAAATTATTGAACATATATTCCCTATGGTAATTACTCCAATAATTATGTGCATCTTGCAAATAGCCGGCGCCGTGAACAAAGAGTATTGCCGCCTTATTAGCATAGGTCGTTTGCGGTTGATACAATCTTGCGTAAACCATAGTGCCATCTTGCGCTTTGAAAGTAATCACTTCGGGCGCACGCCACGGATATGCTTTAAAATTTTCGGTAGTAGAAAAAGTGATTTGACGAAGTGTTGTGTTCTTTTTATTATCGGCAATATACAATTCCCAAGGTTTATTTTTATAGGAATAACGCACCAATAGTGTGCTTTCATCTGGAGACAAACTGGCCTCGTGTGCTCCATCATTTATCAGAATTGGTTGTAAAACAGCATCAGAAACATTTAACGTATAGAAATTTCTGTTACCCGGATGTGTTGTGTTTGTAGTTAAATAAAATGTCTTCTTGTCTTTTGACAAATTCACGTCTCGAACTTCCCAATTCCCTTTTGTAAGCTGTGTTTTCTTTTTTGACTTTAGATTATAGGTGTATAAATGAGAATATCCCGACTCTTCCGATTGGAAATAAATGGTTTCGTTATCCCAAAGAAAACCAAGTGTTCCCGAATCAAAAGAATAGGAAGAAATTCCGGACCCGCCAATCCAAGCCTCGTCGTGTTGATGCTCAATTTCCTCGAATGTCCCTTTTTCCAAATTCAGGTTTACCAACCAACGGTCTTTATTGTCTTGACTTCGAATTTCGGCTACTGCAAACGAACCATCCTGATTATAAATAGGCTCTTGGACAACAATCAGTTTATCTGCTTTCTCCCTGTTTTTTAGTTTTTCATACAATTCAAAATATTTAGGCGTATCCTGAATATGACTCAATGACGAAAAATTCATAAAGTAAACAGTATCTTTTGCAATGTTATTTATCCCAAATTTTGTTGCTACCAGGTTGTTTTCAGAAACTTTTTCTCTTGTGTTTGGTATTTGATTATAACCATCCGCAGTAATGAAAACTTCCATTTTTTCCTTTTTATCCTCCTTTTTTTCTGTCAGTCTAAAGGTTGCAAAATCACCTTTCGGGCTTGCTTTTAGACTCCCAAAAACATCTTTATCATAATAATATGCTTTTGGAAAATCTGATTTCACGCTTTTAGATTTTGCCTCATTCCATTTCTTCTTCGCATCCTGATCCCTTATGAATTGGAATAATTCTTTTTGCTGGTTTTTTAAAAAGGACTCTTTATTAGATTCTGCGTCCTGATCTTTTCCTTGCTTGAAATTCGTTATTTGCAGAATAGTTCCTTCTTTAGTATTGTACTTAAATAGGTTTTCATTTTGTTCAAAAAATAATATTCCATCTTCAAAACCCAACTGCAAATTTGAAACAGAATTACTTTGTTGATAGAGTTTTTTTGTCGTTTTGTTTTTTATGGCGTAAGAAAATAAAACTCCTTCGTCTAAATAATAAACCAAATCAGATGTTGCATTTCTTTTAAAATCCAATTTAGAAAATGCTCCTTCATTTACCGGAGCAAGTTGTGGTTTTGCCAGACCTTTTTCCCAAAAATAAGTACTTGAACCCAGTTCATTATTTGGATTCCATTCAAAATATATTTTTTTACCATCCAAAGACCAACGCGCGTTTTCGGGTTGAGCACCAATAAAAGCATCTCCTTTCATAATGTCCTCCAACTTCAAATTCTGGCTTTGGCTCGTTATTGCAAAGGCAAAACAAACAAGTGCGAAAAAAAATTTATTCATTTTATTTAAGATTATGTTTCAACAAAAATACACTTTGGAAAGTAATAAAAAAAAATGTTCCTATTTTAGGATTAATCAACCACCGGAACAGCAGTCTTCAATATTTTTTGGGACAGGTATTTTGCCACACCATCATTGTCATTGGTAGAAATCACCTCTAAATGGGAAAGTTTACTTTTCAAGCTTTCGACGGCATTTTCCATAATCAAGGCTTTCCCAGTGGCAATAAGCATTTTTTCGTCATTGAATCCGTCTCCAAAAGATAGGGTTTCCTCGAAAGTAAAATTCTCTTTTTCCAAAATTTTCAAAATTGCTACACTTTTATCCACGGATTTATCCATAAATTCAAGACAAAACGGAAGACTAAAGGCGTGACTAAAATCATCCGAATGGTCTACCAGAATTCTGTCCCTTAATTCCACCAATTTTTGATGACTATCGTGTGTGAAAAACAATTTTATGGCACTCAAATCTTCAACAAATTTAAAATCGACTATTTCGGGCGGATAGTTTATAACAGTTTGAAAACTATTCAACTTTTTATTTTCCTTATTCGTTTGCCAAACTTCCTCTTTGAATAATACCGTCGTAAACTCTGGATCAATATCTAAATCTAAAACCGATTTTATGGCATCGTTTTTTATGTCGAAAGAATATAGCAATTCTTTTGTAGGCGAATGAATCCGCGCTCCATTCGATGTCACCAAATAAACCGGACAACCCAAACTTTCAACAATAGGCAAAGCATCAAGATGATGACGACCCGTGGCGACAATTATTAAATAATTTTCTTTATGAAGTTGTTGAAAAACGGTTTTGGTGTATTCGGAAATTTGATGTTTTGTATTGAGTAAAGTGCCGTCTAAATCGCTTATTACAACTTTAATTTTTTCTTTTTTAACCATTTTTTAAATTCCAATTTTAAGAAAGGCAAATTTACTTTATATCGAAGAGATAAACAAAGAAAAAACACCAAACCATTGCTCCGAAAAAATCAATCCAACCATTCAAACAAATATTCGTCCTTGTATTCTACTTCGAATTTTTCCAGAAATTCAATATATTCTTCTTTGAACGATTTCTTCTGATGATGATTTTTTTGATTTCTAATGTAATTTACCACATTGTCAATTTGGCTGAAACCGTATGAAAACGCACCAAATCCTTCTTGCCAATAAAATGGAATCTTTGTCAATTGCTTTTCATTGATAAAAAAATTACTGGATTTTTTAATTTCCCTAACCAAATCCGAAAGGCAGCAATTTGGTTTCATTCCAATAAAAATATGAATATGGTCGGGCATTCCGTTTATGGCAATCAATTTCTGTCCCTTGTTTTGAATAATTCCCGTTATATATTTATACAATTCCTCTTCCCAAGATTCGTGAATCAATGCTTTCCGATTTTGAACCGAAAAAACAACTTGAATGTATAATTGGGAATAAGTATCGGCCATTGTAATTTGATTTGATTCAAAAATCCCAAAGGGATTTTATGTTTATAGAAAAACAATTATTGATTTAAAAATCCCGGAGGGATTTCATGTTTATAGAAAAAACAATTATCGAATTACGGGTTCGACCCCAGCTGGGGTCGAATATTACATTGGACAATTACATATAAACATTGGCTCTTTTATAAACATTTAACGTTCTATAAACATTGAACGGCTCTGCCGTTTTTATAAAAATGTTGTATTTCAATCATTATTCTCAATCATCTTATACGCATCAATTACTTTTTTAACCAAGCGATGGCGCACAATATCTTTGTCGTCAAGGTAAACAATTCCTATCCCTTCCAAATCTTTCAAAACCAAAATCGCTTCTTTCAACCCGGAAATCGTTCTTCGTGGCAAATCGACTTGTCCTGGATCACCGGTAATCATAAACTTGGCGCTTTTTCCCATGCGGGTCAGGAACATTTTCATTTGGGAATGGGTGGTGTTTTGGGCTTCGTCAAGAATCACGAAAGCATTATCCAAAGTTCTTCCTCGCATAAATGCCAATGGCGCAATCTGGATAATTCCCTTCAAAATATAATCTTCTAGTTTTTCGTTGGGCAACATATCGCGTAAGGCATCATACAAAGGTTGCATATAGGGATCGAGTTTTTCCTTCATGTCACCGGGAAGAAAACCAAGATTTTCTCCAGCTTCGACCGCTGGACGAGTCAATATGATTCGCTTGACTTGCTTTTCTTTCAATGCTTTCACCGCCATGGCAACACCAGTGTAAGTCTTTCCGGTACCAGCCGGACCAACGGCAAAAACCATATCGTTTTTGTTCATAGTTTCGACCAACAATTGCTGGTTTGGCGTCATGGCTTTGATAATTTTTCCACCAACACCGTGTACTAATATTTTGTCGTTGTCAAAGACCTTACGATCTTCGTGACTACCACCCATAATAACCCGCTCAATGACATTGTTGTCAATGTTATTGTAACGAGTAAAATGCAGCATTAATCGGTTGAAGCGGTTCTCGAATTCATCCAGCACTTCTTTTTCGCCAAAAGCCTTCAAGGTAGTTCCTCGGGCAACAATCTTCAATTTAGGATAGTACTTTTTAATTGTTTCAAGATGAGTGTCTTGAGCGCCCCAAAAATCTTTTGGAGCGATGTCTATGAGCTCGATGATTCTTTCGTTCAAATGGTATAGTTTTAAGTATTAAATAATCGTCGATAATTATTAGCTTTGCATTTCTCAAATTTAATGAGTTTTAAGTTCCGTTTCCTTTTTATTTATAAACAATTTTATGTCAATAATTACCCTTACCACCGATTACGGCTTGAAAGACCACTTTGTTGGTGCGTTGAAAGGGAAGATTTTATCGGAATATCCCGAAGCCTCGATTATTGATATTTCTCATCATATTGACGCATTCAACACTGTTGAAGCAAGTTACATTATTGGAGCTGCCTATTCCAGTTTTCCAAAAGGCACCGTGCATCTCATTGGCGTTGATATGGAATGGAACAAGGAAAACCAACATATTGTGATGCAATGGAACGATCATTATTTTATTGCTGCCGATAATGGTATTTTGAGTATGCTTTCGCAAAAAATTGTTCCCCAGAAAATAGTCGCCATCAATATTCACGACCGTTTGCCCAATGATGCCACCGATTTGGACGTTTTCGTAAAAGTCGCTTGTCATATTGCCAAAGGCGGTTTGCTAAACGTTATTGGCAAAGAAATAAAAACCATCAAACAAGTAACCGATTTGCAAGCCGTTGCTGCCGATGACGGAAATTCCTTGAAAGGATACGTAATTTACATTGACCATTTTGGTAATGTGGTGACCAATATTTCAAAAAAGCAGTTTCTGGAAGTTGCCAAAGGAAGACCTTACGAGATTGTCTTGAGAACCAAAAACATCAAAACCATTCTGCCTAATTATTCCGCGATTGCGAGTTCTGATAAATATCCCATCAAATATTATGAAGGCGAAAAACTGGCCATTTTCAACGAGGCGGGTTTTCTTGAAATAGCCATTTTCAGGAGCAATCCATCCAAAGTAGGTTCAGCCAATAGCTTGCTGGGATTGAATTATAGGGATGGTATCACAATAAAATTTGTTTGAAGTTTAAAGTTGAGCAACTTTGAACTTTTTAAACTTTAAACCTTAAACAAAAAAACAATGTTCATACGAATAGTAAAAATGTCCTTTCACGAAGAAAATATTCCTGCTTTTTTGGAAAATTTCGAATTAATGAAAGACAAAATACGAAACGCGCCGGGAAACCGTTTATTGGAACTGTATCAAGACAAAACCAACAAAAGTATTTTCTTTACGTATAGTTATTGGGAAACCGAAGAAGATTTGGAAAATTACAGAAAATCGGAACTTTTCAATACAGTTTGGACATATACCAAGAAGTTATTCAACGACAAACCCGAAGCGTGGAGCGTCAACAAATTAGTTTCTTTAGTTTAACGTTTTTTTTGTTTCAAGTTGAGCAACCTGAAACCTGAAACCTGAAACCTGAAACTTTAAACAAATTAAAGAATGAAATCAATAGTATTACGAGAAATAAAATCCTTTTTTGGTTCGCCAATTGGTTATTTGGTGATTGCCGTTTTCCTGATTGGGAATGGATTGTTCCTTTGGGTTTTCGAAGGAGAATACAATATTTTAAACAGCGGTTTTGCCGATTTAAGTCCGTTTTTTACTTTGGCACCTTGGATTCTGATTTTCTTGATTCCTGCCGTTACGATGCGCAGTTTTTCGGATGAAAAAAAGCAGGGAACATTGGAATTGTTGTTGACAAAACCCTTGAGCATTTGGCAAATCGTGAACGGAAAATTCCTTGGTTCCATGTTGTTGATTGTTATGGCGATTATCCCAACCTTGATTTATGTCAAGGTGATTTCCAGTTTGGGAATGCCCGAAGGAAACATCGATATGGGCAGCACAATGGGTTCTTATTTTGGATTATTATTCCTGATTGCCGCTTATTCCGCCATAGGAATATTCACTTCTACCCTTTCCGAAAATCAAATTGTGGCATTTATCGTAGCGGTGTTTTTATGCTTCTTTTTTTACTTTGGATTTGAAAGTTTAGCAACGATTATCCCGAGTTTTAGAGGCATAATTTCAGCTTTTGGAATGCAAGACCATTTCAAAAGTATGGGTCGTGGCGTGATTGACACTCGTGATGTTATCTATTTTGCAAGTGTAACGGTACTGTTTCTTTCGTTCACTGTGTATAATCTAAAATCTGTTAAATCGTAATGACAACTTCCAATAAAAAAAATATAAAATCCCTGCTGATTGTCATTGCCGTTCTATTGTTTTTGAATGTAATAAGTAATGGTTTTTTCCATCGTTTCGATTTGACCAAAGACAAAAGATTCACCCTTTCGACTACTTCCTTGAATATTGTCAAGCAAGTGCAAAATCCGCTGTACATCAAAATTTATTTGCAAGGTGATCTACCGGCCGAATTCAAGCGTTTACAGAGTGAAACCCAAGATTTATTGGAAGAATTTCAGGCACGTAACAAGAATATTGTCTTCGAATTTGTTGATCCTTTGGAAAACAAAGACGAAAGTATGGACAACATCAAAGAATTGTATCGAAAAGGTCTCACGCCAATAAACATAACCGTTGACGACAAAGGAAAACAATCACAAGCAATGGTTTTTCCTTGGGCGATTGCGGTTTACAACAACAAAGAAGTCAATATTCCTTTGTTGAAAAATATTATGGGAGCTTCAACGACCCAAAAAGTGATTGGATCCGTGCAACATCTGGAATATTCCATTGCCGATGCCATCAATAAAATCACGAAAGAAAAGCAGAAAAAAGTTGCGGTAATCAAAGGAAACGGGGAACTCAAGGATATTTACATTGCCAAATTCCTGATGCAAGTACGGGAAAGTTACCACATTGGACCATTCACTTTGGATTCGGTGGCAAAAAACCCGATTGGAAGTTTGGAAGCTTTAGAAAAATATGATTTGGCTATTATTGCCAAACCGACAGAGCAATTTTCGGATGCCGAGAAACAAGTTTTGGACCAATATATCATCAATGGAGGCAAAACTTTGTGGCTTGTTGACCAAGTGGCGATGGAAATGGACAGTTTGTATAATTCAACCGGTTCCACTTTGGCGTATCCCAGGGATTTGAATTTGAACGATATGTTCTTCAAATATGGATTTAGAATTAATCCCGATTTGGTAAAAGACGAGAGAGGAAGCCCCATAAAACTGGCTTCTGGCGACCAAGGAAGCGCCACCCAATATCAGGAATTCATTTGGAAATTTGCACCTCTGGTTTATCCCGAAAACAAACATCCAATCGTGAAAAATTTGGGAGGAATCAAGTTCGATTTTGCCAATCCCATCGACACTTTAAAGAACGGAATCAAGAAAACCGTTTTGTTGCAATCCTCCAAATATTCAATAAAAATAGGTTCTCCGGCAGAAATCAATTTGAATATGGTTGCCGAAGAAACGTCTCCAAATGATTACTTAAACAAGGGAAATATTCCGCTTTCGGTTTTATTGGAAGGTTCCTTTCATTCGGTGTTTGAAAATAGGGTTTTGCCATTCGACCAGAAAACATTTGAAGCCAAAGGAAAAGACAATAAAATGATCGTGATTTCGGACGGCGATTTGATACGAAACCAATTGGATAAAAACTTTCAACCCGTAGAGTTAGGCTACGATCAAAGATCCGGAAATTTGTATGACAACAAAGATTTTCTGCTGAATTGTGTCAATTATCTGCTGGATGACAATGGACTTATTAACATTCGAAGCAGAGATCTCAACCTGCCTTTATTGGATAAAGAAAAAGTGTATCAGAATTACAGCTTTATACAATTCATAACTATCGGGCTTCCAATTCTAATTTTACTGATTTTTGGTATTCTATTTACCTACTTTCGAAAAAGAAAATACAGCAAATAGATGTTAATAAAAAAATTTAAATAGTAAAAGAGTTTACGATATATTTGTAGAATGTATACTATTTTAAAATCAGGAAAATATATACACCACAAAAAATAAAACAAAACAGATGAAATTTATAGTATCGAGTTCGTACTTATTAAAACAATTACAAGTTTTAGGAAGCGTTATCAACAGTAGCAATACTTTACCCATTTTAGATAATTTCCTATTTGAATTAGACCATAAAGCATTGACCGTTTCGGCTTCTGATTTGGAAACTACAATGTCAGCCACTTTAGACATTGATTCCACCAGTAAAGGAAGCGTTGCCGTTCCCGCAAAATTGCTTTTGGAAATCTTGAAAACCTTTCCGGAACAACCTTTAACTTTTACGGTTGAAGAAAATAGCACGATTGAAATTAGCTCCAATTCTGGAAAATATGCTTTGGCTTATGCCCCTGGTGACGAGTTTCCAAAATCAGTGAACTTAGACGAACCTTCAGTAACTTTAGTTCCTGCCGATGTTTTGGCAACAGCCATAAGCAAAACTATCTTTGCCGCCGGAAACGATGATTTGCGCCCGGTGATGTCTGGTGTTTTCTTCCAATTTTCTCCACAGGGATTGACTTTTGTAGCCACTGATGCACATAAATTAGTAAAATATGCGCGAACCGATGTAACCGCCTCGCAAGTGGCCGATTTTATTATGCCAAAGAAACCTTTGACCATTTTAAAAAATATTCTTGCCACTTCGGATGCCGAAGTAAAAATTGAATACAACGATTCGAATGCCACTTTTTCTTTTGATAATTATATTTTAATGTGCCGCTTGATTGATGGAAAATATCCAAATTATGAAGCCGTAATCCCAAAAGAAAATCCAAATAAATTGATGATTGACCGTTCCCAGTTTTTGAGTTCTGTTCGTCGTGTTGCGATTTTTTCGAACAAAACAACACACCAAATTCGATTGAAAATTGCCGGTGCCGAATTGAATATTTCAGCTGAAGACATTGATTACTCCAACAAAGCCGAAGAAAGATTGACATGTGATTATCAAGGTGATGACATGCAAATAGGATACAATTCCCGTTTCCTTATCGAAATGTTGACCAACCTACAATCCGATATGATAATGCTTGAAATGTCTTTACCAAATAGAGCCGGAATTCTAACTCCTGTAGATGGTTTAGAAGATGGCGAAACCGTGACAATGCTGGTAATGCCAGTAATGTTGAATAACTAATTATGTTTTAACACATAACTAACCAAAACCAACCAAACCATTTTTATTTTTAAACCCGCAATTTCTATGGAAGCTGCGGGTTTTTTATATTAAATGATACCCATTTTTTTCATCAAGAAGGTAGCACTTTTATTCTTGCAAATTCCATTGCGAAGGGTGTAATCAAAAAATAAATCGTTGTTTACAATTTCAACTTCAAAACATTTATTCGCTAGTTGATCTGGATACTCATTTGTTGTAAGACAAACTTCTATATCGTGGGTGGCAATGGCTCCAATAGCTTTTTTTCCAATCACCTTTTTTATGACTTCGATAGTTCCATTTCTTTTATCATCAGAATTAGTTCCTCGCAAAATTTCGTCTAATAAAACAAAAGCAGCACCTTTTTCTAATTCATCCATAATTTGTTTTAAACGCTTGATTTCGGCAAAAAAGTAAGATTCGCTATCCGACAAAGAATCAGACAATCGCATCGAAACCAAAACAGGCAAGGGATGCACATCCGCCTTGGTTGCACAAACTGGCGCTCCCATCCCCGTTAAAACCATATTAATTCCTAAACTTCTAAGAAAAGTACTTTTCCCTGACATATTAGAACCTGTTAAAATCAGGAAAGATTGAGGTTGAAAACGAATAGCATTCCCTACTCGATTTTTAGAATTGAGCAAAGGATGACTTAAATCAGAAAATGAAATTTCGTTGTTTGTATTCAAATTAGGGAAAACAAAATTTGGATTATTATAGGATATATTGGCTAAGCTATTCAACATTTCGAATTCACCAATAACATCCAGCCAATCTTCAAGTGCATCGGCATGTTCTTTTTTCCATAAAATCAGGTTTTTTAAGACATGTATGTTAAACAAAAATGTTCCGTTGAATAGAATGGCAGTTACAAAATTCCCAATACTATCCATATTCGAAAACAAGTTGGCCAATTTTTTGAGATGAATGCTGGCATTTTCTTTTTTGAAAGTCAGTTGTTTTTGCAAATCAATCAATTTGTTGGATTGAAAAGTTTCTTCCTCTATTTTTTGCAACAACAAACCATATTGGGCAATGATTTTATCAATGTTAGAAGCATTGGCAATTTCGATTTGGATTCGCTTTAAAAACTTTCCTAAAAAGCCTAAATTGAAAACAAAAAGCAAACTTATATAATTTAAAAAAATAGCATTTGAAGTAATCAAATAAGCCAATGAAATACCTATAAAAAGACTTGGAGCCAGAAACGAAATCCAAATAGTAGTTTTTGTCAATGGCGCACTCTCAAATTTACTCCACTTCAATAATGACGAATAACTAGTTGCATCGTCCTGACTTATTTTGGCCAAAGCCAAAAACTCCTGACGCCAATCTAGTTTGTTTGCCAATTCTTTTATCGCTTCTTGATTTCTAAGAATTTCATCATTTGCTAAAAGAGTTAGACATTGTTTTGCCAATGTTTTTTTACCGATATAAGTTGCTGTTCTATTGAGGTTTTGAAATAAAGAATGCGTACCAAAAATATCCAAATCATAGGCATACGGATGATAAAAATCATTAAACTCGGCTCCATTTTCAAAAGGAATTGCTACTTTTTCTAAATAGGATAATTCATTTTTATTGATGTCCAACAGTGTTTCGGTTATTTTTCTTTGAAATTGCAATTTAGAGTGCATTCGCATTAAAATGACAAAAATAATAAAAAATATAGCTGCTAAAAAAAGTAAAGACACGCTGTTATTTTTTAAATAATAATACAGCATGCCTAAAAAAAGGAAAATACTCATCAATCGAAATAGACTGATTGTATTGTATTTGGTTTTAATTGTATTGAGATCCTGATTGTAGCGAGTGCTATTTGATTCGTATCTTTTCATAATTCAACTTAAGAATCACAAATATAGGATTCCCTACTTCAAATACAATTAGAAAATCATATAATAAAAAAGGTTCTATCCCAAATCGTGCGGGTATTACCATAAAACAATTATTCAGAAAAAAAATAAATTTTAAAACTATAACCCACACAAATAAGGGTAGAACCATAAAAAATAATCCGAATAAAATTTCACTCCACTAAGTACATTACCCAAACCCCAAATTCAATAAAAATTAAGTTTTTTTACTCGTGCATTGCAAGAATCGGAATATCTAATCTGTTCGAAAATTTTTGGACTAGACTTGGCCGAAACAATTCCACAAAAAAGTTTTTTTTGTAAGTATTCATTGCCAAAACATCAATTTCTTTAAATAATATAAAATCTATAATTGTTCCTTTTATGTCATTGCTTGGAATTATTGAAAATATTACTGGTTCCTCTGCAAACTCTTCCTCCCAATGTTTTATTGTAGCTTCTGAAACATCAGAATCACTGGTTTTTACGTATAGACTTCTTACTTTGGCACCCATTTTTTTGGCGATTTTCAACACATCTTTAAGTGCTTTTTTATCTTTACTTCTATATCGTGTAGTAAAACCAATGGTTTCAATTTTTTTGAATTTTGCTTCCAATGGCACACTTAATACAGGTACGTCAACAGCGGTTAAAACAGTGCCGGTGTTCGTCCCCATAAAAAAGGCTTCCCATCCAGTCGCACCGGAAGTACCCATTACCACAAAATCTATTTTGTCTTCCTTGATTGATTTTTTAATATTGTAAAGCAAACTACCGTCCATAAGCCTGTGTCTCATTTTTATTTTATCCAGATTTCGTTCTTCGGCAATGGCACGAAGTTTGGGAATTTCGTCTTTAAACATATCAAACTGGGACAGCTGAATGGAATCAAAAATGACATTATAATTCTCGGGGAAAAATTGGTTGTCATATATTGGCAATTCAAATGTGTGTAATAAAATAAGTTCTCCTTGAACTATTTTTGCAAATTCCAAAGCATGCACAAAAGCATTGTTGGCAACTTCGGAAAAATCTGTGGGAAACAAAATCTTTTTCATTTTAGTACGATTTAAAGTTGTTATCTACCAAAGATAAATAAAAAAATCAAAACATAAAGTAATAATTGTCAGATGTTTATTATATTTTAATTGAAAAAAAATGAGCCAACATCATTTTAAAATCGATACTTATCTAGATTTATTACCTTTGCAATCTAGAACAAAAAATATGTTACACAACGATTCCATAGTAGCACTCGCCACGCCTTCAGGTGCAGGGGCAATTGCCATAATTCGAATTTCAGGAGAGGATGCCATTACTATCGGAAATTCTGTTTTTCAATCCATCAAAGGAAAAGATTTAACCCAACAAAAATCCCACACTTTGCATTTGGGCCATATTGTGGACGCTACTAAAACGCTTGACGAAGTTTTGGTTTCTATTTTCAAAGATCCGCATTCGTACACTGGCGAAAATACTATCGAAATTTCCTGTCACGGTTCCACTTATATTCAGCAGCAAATTATTCAACTATTGCTTCGTAAAGGGTGCCGAATGGCAAATCCGGGTGAATTTACCCTGAGAGCCTTTCTAAACGGCAAACTCGATTTGTCACAAGCCGAAGCCGTTGCCGATTTAATTTCGTCGGACAACGAAGCTTCGCACCAAATTGCGATGCAACAAATGCGTGGCGGTTTCTCTAACGAAATAGCTAAATTACGTGAAGAATTATTAAATTTTGCTTCCTTGATTGAATTAGAATTAGACTTTGCCGAAGAAGATGTAGAATTTGCCGATAGAACACAATTTCACGAATTATTGAACCGAATCGAGTTTGTTTTGAAACGCTTGATTGATTCATTTGCGGTTGGAAACGTCATCAAAAACGGAATTCCTGTCGCCATTGTGGGTGAGCCTAATGTGGGGAAATCAACTTTATTGAACGCTTTATTAAACGAGGAACGTGCAATAGTTTCAGAAATTGCCGGAACAACACGGGACACTATTGAAGATGAATTGGTTATTGGCGGCATTGGATTTCGATTTATCGACACGGCCGGAATTCGAGATACCCAAGATGTTATAGAAAATATTGGTATCCGAAAAACTTTCGAAAAAATAGAACAAGCCCAAGTTGTGGTCTTTCTTTTTGACAGTTCCGAGTTCAAAGTTTCAGGTTTAAAATTGAAAGTGGAATTGGAGAAAATACGGAATCAGTTTCCTTTAAAGCCTCTAATTATTATTGGAAATAAAGCTGATAAATTGGATGAAGCCGAAATCCAAAATCTAAAATCCAAAATCCCAAATATTCTGCTTCTTTCGGCAAAAAAAAATATTGGCGTTGAGGATTTAAAAAACCAACTGCTTTCATTTGTAAATACGGGTGCGTTGCGCAATAACGAAACCATTGTCACCAACACGCGTCATTATGATTCCTTATTGAAAGCTTTGGAAGCGATTCAAAAAGTGAAATTCGGACTGCAAACCGATCTGCCTAGCGACTTGATGGCGATAGACATTAAAGAAGCTTTGTATCATTTTGGAATGATTACCGGACAAGTGACCAATGATGAGCTTTTAGGTAACATTTTCGCTAATTTCTGCATCGGGAAGTAATCTACATTATTAAACCATCATATTTCTACGTTCCAAGTGCTATAAACAAAGGGATTTCTATGTATTGATAGATGACTTTGTTTACCCTTATTTACCCTATTCGTGCTACTAATCGTGTTACTATGTTTTGTAAATCGATATTTTTTATGAATTTTATGATACCATAGTCCGTAAAGTGGCTTCTACATTGAGTTGTTACTTACAGATAGCGTTTTAGTCGATAAACAAAGGAAAATCATATAGTAACAAAGACAGTAAGTAATAATGAGTCATTTACAAATCAAAAGAATTTGTGTAGTCTGTAAAGAAGAATTTACAGCAAAAAGTAGTAAAGGTATCTATTGTTCTTCAATATGTTTTAAGAGAAATTATAGAAAACTACAAAAAGAAAATACGGTTGTAATTCCAAAGGTAAAACTAATTATTACCAAAGAGAATTTACAGAATAAACATTATTTATCCGTTAAAGATGCAGTTGTATTCTTTGAAATTTCAGAGGTAACTTTACGTAGAAAAATCAAAGAGAATAATTTGAAATATGTTAGTTTGAAAAATAGATTTTTGTTTTTGAAGTCAGATTTAGAGAGAGTTATTTAAAATATAATAATCAATTATCATAGTCTTCATCATCATAATTTTCATCGTAATAGTAATCTTCATCAAAATCATCTTCGTCATCTTTAGTTTTCTTCTTACCCTTTTTTCTAATAGGTAAATCAGAAAACTTTATTACTCCTCTTTTTTTTTCTTCCCTTTTGTTAAAATCATCTTCTTTAAAGATATTATTTTCACTTTGTTTAATAGTATATAATTCTGAAATATCTACGGCTTCCAAAGGAGGTATTTTGATTTCTTCTTCTGTTTTAAAATCAGCTTTTTTGGAGATACTTTTTTTAACTATTTCTTCAGTTTTTAACTCTGAATTTTGGTTCAGCTTATTTTGTTCGCCTTCAAAAATATTGTCAAAATCATCAATAGAATTCTCTGCATTTCTACTAAATTCAACAGTTCTAATAACTTTTTGGTTTTTATAATATCCATAATTTACTTCATAAACTTTTAAAAAATCGTACTCAAATAGTAGTTTTGTCCAATTGGTAATACTACCAACACTTACATTCATTATTTTTGAGGTCGTTTCTCTCTTTTTTATATATCCATTTGGCGTTTTACTCAAAGTATTATATTCTCCCCATAGTAATTTTGCACCCGTTGTCAATTCTGAATGATTAAAAATCTCAAAAGGAAGAATACACTCACTTACATATTTCGATTGTTTTTCTTCGTTGATTGTTAAAATTTCTACACTCTTTAATTTATCAGTTAAACGATGTATTCTTTTATCTTCATCATCTTTTACTAAATATCCTTTTTTAATTAAACTTTTTCTACAAAGTCCGACGATATTTGAGTGTACTGATAATAATTCTCCAATATCTACATTGGTATAAATATTATAACCTTTTTTTGAATTATAAGTATAATCCAATGATAAAATTAGTTTTTCGTTGTCTGACAACTCTCTGTTTGTTAGTATTTTAGGAGATACTTTTATATTAATCCTTTTGTTAAATTTCACTTGTTTTTCCATAAAAAATGACTACTTTGTACTACTACAAATGGTTATACCACTTATTCAAAGGTGCAAATCTATAAAAATACCACTAATTTTGTTCTTCTACCTCACTTATTTTAATTTACTACCACACCAATTTTGTACTTCTTTCTCACCAATTTTGGTCTTATATATAATAATCTATTCAATAAGACTAAATAAATAGATTAAAAAATAAAACAATTAGTCAAACGATTAACATCGTTACTCTTTAATTTTTTCTACTACTTCCCTTTGAATGAACTACTACTCAAAATATCGTTTTTGAATATCCTCTTTTATTCTACTACACTACTACTTTTGTATAAATTATAGATTATTCTTTTTCCTTTGAAAATAATTACCATTAATCTCTTACTGCTATTATCACTTCCACTAATAACAGCAGTAAGAGATTAATACTAATAAAAAATGTAAGTATTTAATATTCAAATACTATTGATTATTCCTGCTTTGAATAATTGTTTACTTCACAAAAAAGAGACAAATATTCCTTTGAATGAAAATAACAATATTGTACATCGTAAAATTGCTTTTTGGTATAAAGTATCAATTAATAGATTAAAATTGTTGTAACTTATTAAAAACGGTATTGTAGTTAATTTTAAACGATTAAATAAAAACTAAAATCAAATACAGTAAAAAAATATTAAAAAATAAAGGTTGATTCACAACAACTTAAAACCTTTGAAATATCGGTTATATTCTGTGTTAAGAAAGTAATCTATGGTTTATGGAAAATACAAAGTAGGTTATTTTATAGGGTTTACTGTTGTTTGTGTTACTAATTAGGGGGGACTTTACACCATAATTAGTAACCAAAAAAGAGTAAACGATGAAAATCTATTTATCAGTACGTAAAGGACAACAATCCAAAAAGAGTTTAGAAAAGGGGAAACCAAAAATGAATAGTTTGTTTTTGATGTACCATGATGAAGAAAATAAAAAAAGGAACTATGAGTTTTTGAGACTTTACCTCTACGATAAACCGAAAAACTTTTTAGAAAAAGAACACAACAAAGAAACCCAGTTATTAGCTGAATCGATAAGAGCTCAAAAAATATTGGATTTACAAAGTAGGAAGCACGGATTTGTAAGTAGTGTGAGCGGTAAAATAGGTTTTTTAGAATATTTTAAACAAATATCAGATAAAAAATGTGAAGTAAATGGAACTTGGGGAGCGTGGTTAAGTACTTACAAACATCTAAACAGCTTTTGCAAAGGAAAGGATATTCAACTTTCCAAAATAGATGATTTCTTTTTGGAGAATTTTAAAATATATCTATTGACAAATAAAATATCATCACACGGTGGAAAATTATCTCAGAACTCTGCATTATCATACTTCAATAAAGTGAAAACAGCTTTGAAAGAAGCTTACCAAAGTAAGATGATTTGTGAAAATCCGTCTATGAGAGTAAAAAGTATTAAAGAGAAAGAAACCAGTAGACAATATTTAACTTTGGGGGAACTGCAAATATTAGTTAAAACGGACTGCGATTATCCAATAATGAAAGAAGCATTTGTTTTTAGTGTATTAACTGGATTGAGGTTTTCAGACATAAAATCATTACGATGGAAAAACATCACTTTTGACAAACTAAATGGTTATATGCTCAAGTTTACTCAACAAAAAACTAAAGGAGTAGAACATCTTCCGATAAGTGAACAAGCGGTTAAAAATCTAGGGGAACGAAAAAAGGATGATGATTTAATCTTTGAAGATTTAATCTACAGTGCCTACCACAACAAAATACTACATAAGTGGATCTCTAATGCTGGAATTGATAAACATATTACATTTCACTGCGCTCGACATAGTTTTGCCACACTACAATTAACAATGGATACCGACATCTATACAGTCAGTAAATTATTAGGACACCGCCATTTGAGAACGACTGAAATCTACGCAAAAGTGATAGATAAAAAGAAAATTGACGCAGTAGCAAATATGCCTGATTTGTACTTATAAGAGTATTTTTTATAATAGAAAAATCGTTCCTTTTATCTCATCTATTACTACTGTAATTATTTGAAAGATAATATTTAATCGAAAAATTGAAAACGAAAAGATTAAACATTAAAAATCAATTAATTATGGTAGCTAATAGTACACCAAAAGAAGTAGTAGAACTAATTAAAATAAGAGGTTTTGCCAACACATTAGAAGCATCAATTTATTTAGGAAAGAGCATTCATTATATAAGAAGACTGTCGAGGGATAAAGTCTTAATCTCATATAAACCAAACGGAAAATGTATCTATTTTAAAATTGAAGATTTAGACTGCTTTCTATTGAGTAATAAACGACTTAACCGAGAAAACATAACACAAAAAGCGGCTAAATATTTATTCAATAATAGGAAATAACAAACTCTTTATTCTGATTGGTGCTTTAACATCTTTTACTATAATAGTCTGAATAATTTATGAATTTAACACATTACAGTGGACTATCTGGAAGAAAATCCTTTGGGGAACATTCAAATATTTCTGCTAATTTGTTGATATGTGATAGATTATACTTAGCTCTGGATTTTGAACTCTCAATATCTCCAATAAAACCGATAGAAAGATTCAAAGCATAGGACAACTCTTTTTGAGATATATTTTTCTCTAACCTCATTCTTCTCACTGTATCGATAACATACTGCTCTATTGGTTCTAAACTTGGATTGTCCATAAATAAATCATTTGGACAAAGTGAGTTAATGCCTAAAAAATATTCACTCGTACATATACGAGTGTTTGAAAAAATGTTGATATTTGTAAAAAAAACATTATGAAGTATATTTTAATCTTAACATTTAGTTTGTGTTTTACAAACTCAATACAATCTCAAGAATTCGGTAATATGGGGAATATTGAGCACTTTTTTAACTTAAACAAAAAAGAACTCGATTCAACAATAAAAGACAATGGCTATCATTTTAACCCCAAGAATAGCTTGAATGGAATTTACAGTTATATAAAAAAATCAAACGACAAACGTTTTGAATATATAGTGAACTTTAAATATAAAGGAAATACTTTGACAAGTTTTAGTTGGGATGATGATTTGGCACATGGAAGTTTTATTGTTAATGATATTGGAAATGATGATTATAAAGTTAATGAAAGTAAAACAGATGATTCATTAGGAATAATTTATTTAGAATCGTTAGATAAGGATTTAGATGTAATAATCTTTAAAACAATACCACAATTACAAAAAGGAATGATATCATTCCATCTATTTAAACGTTCAGTTGCATATCCTATTTCAATCAAAAAAAATAGTTCAAAAAAACAAATTGAGAAAGTAGAAAAAATAGATTCGAAAAAAATAATCGAAGAGAAAAAGAAAGAAGGAATTCCTAATAACACAAAGAAAAATATTGTGAAAAACGGTTTTAATATTCCTATAAAATCTAATATGGAAGAAGTTCCTGGACCAAAAACAGAAGAAGATAGTAAACCAAAAATTTATGACAAAAATTTAGATTATATTGTTTTTCAAAGTTCAGCAGTTGTATGGAAAAAACCAAACGAGGGAACATCTGTTGACAAATCTATATGGACATTAACATTAACCCCTAAAGATTTTCTGATGAAAAGTATGAATTATGAAAAAAAATTCAAAATTACGAATGTTAAATATGATGAAGATTTCCAAATGCAAAAATTTGAATTAGCAGACGAAACTACTGCACATACATTTAACTTACTCATATCATATACTTTGGAAACAAAAAGTTATAATGTAATAGTTCAATCTATTAATTATAAGGAAGAATACCAATTTCAAGGAGTTGTAGGGAAAGAAAAGATATTTCAAAAATAAATAATATTGTATTTTTAATTCATAAACCCTTTGTAATTCAGATTATTACAAACACACTCTTTAAAATATGAACCTGTTAAAACATATTCAAAGACTAATAAATTATGGGAGAAGTGTTAAAGAATCAGCAAACGAAAACATTTGTAAAAACCAACAAATAAAGAAGTTAACTATTCCTCAAATACACGATTTATCCGCTATTATTCAGAGAAATCAAGCTTTAGTAATAAATGGAGGTTGCAGATTTGATTCTTTGACTGAAACCGATAATATAATTTTAAAAAAATATGGAGTAGATTTAGATCAATTATATTTCGAAAGTAAGAATACCATATTTACTTCTTTTCATTTTGGTTTAATTTCTGATTCTTTGAAAGAGTTAGAATTTGTCGATAAACTTACGTACAACAATTTATACGTTCATATTTCCAAAGGGAGGTATATTCCGCTCTCTCAAAAAGAGATTGCTGTTATAAACCATATTAGAACACAATCTTTATCACATTTGCAATCTGTTGAAAATAAAATCTTCCAAGATGTCAATCAAATACTTCCAGATACATCAAGAGCAACTCAAGAAACCTTCATTAGAGAAGAAGTTGAAAAAGGGTATCGTGACGGCAAGACCACAAGACAAATAGCGAGTGAGATAGCCCATAAAACAGGAGATTGGAGTAGCGATTTTGATAAAACAGTACAGTTTTTGTCCACTCACATTGAATACAAAGAAATAAACTCAAATCTAATAATGAACAAAACTACTGTAAAACTTCGTCCAAAAATTAGAGCTTTCATTAATGGTAAAGAAGTGTGGGTATAATAGAAAAACAGGTTTGAATCGAAATTTGTAAAAGTGTGTTTTTTACTAATCAGGATACTATATCTTTGTAATCTCACTAAAACAAAGAAATTACATATTCTGCATCGGAAAGTAAGCTGATAAATGAATTCTTTAACCCAAATCGTTTTAGGAATTACCGTAGCCGAATTATATGCCGGCAATGAACTTAAAAACAGAAGATTTTTAAACGATTAAAGGGGAATCAAGTATAAATCATACCCTATGGAAAAGCATTATTCGATTGTAATCTACCCATCGGAGGCCATTATTGATTTGGTTAAATCCATGAAAGAAGGATTGGCCAAGGAAGTGGGTTGGTTCCACAGTAAAAATTCTGTGGGTCATATCACCATTTGTCTATTCAAAGCTACTGATGAAGCAATTGAAAATATTAAAAATCAATTAAGCAGCGTGTGTGACACTTTGGCGCCGGTTGAAGTTTGTATGGATGAATTTGGTTCCTATCCCAATGGCGCGTTTTTTATTTCGCCCGACCAAGATTCTAAAAGCAGTCTGATGCCCATAATGAAACGGATCCAGGAATCGCTTCATAACCTGAATATGCAAAAAAGTGATGATCCGCATCTGTCCATTGCAAGAAGGTTAACTCCTCAAAAGCTGGAAATAGCTAAAAGTTTGTTTACCTTAATAGACGTGCATTTTTTGTGTGACAGTATTGTTTTGCGAAAGTTTGATGAGAATATAAAACAGTTTGCCGTAACCGATACGTTTAAATTCAAAGGTAATCCACAACCGGATCTAATACAGCGAATGCTTTTTTAGTTGTCAATTTCCCTAAATGCAACAAACAACACTTTAGAAAATATACCATTAAAATCCGATTTTGGAATGATCAACCTCATACCCATTTGAATGAAAGCAAATAAGCGAACATCTTACTCAAAATCAAAAAAACTTCTTATAAACAAGAATTTTTTATTTGAAAAATTGTTTTAAAGATAACATAAGTTGCATTTATATGTGTTTTTTTTTGCCTAAAATTGTAACTCGTTAAAAAACATTTTTTGACTAAAAAAATTTCTATAATCCTAAAATTTATGAAAACGGTTTTACAATTACTACTATTATCCCTTTTGACCGCTTGCAGTTTTAAAAATATGCCAACAAATAAACCCTTGTGGATTATTTCGGCACCTAGCGGAAATCAAATAACGAAAATTGATAAAAACGGGAAAACCGTGATTCCCAATGGTCGATTTATAACTCCCGGAGGAAATAATATTATGACTGCGCCACACCCTTATGGATTGACCTTGAGTCCAAACGGGAATGTTGCCGTTACCGCTAATTCTGGTACCAATCCCCTATCGATTACAATCATAAAAGATATTTTATCAAAAAATCCAGAGGTACGACAAATTCCTCCAGGCCCAGCAACTGATAAGGGCGTTTTGGCTTCGGTATTTATGGGATTAGCCATATCTCCCGACAATCAAACCGTTTATGTTTCCGGCGGACAAACCAACAAAATTTATTTGTTTGACGTGAATTCCGGTGCCAAAAAGGATTCTATAGATTGTTCTTCTCATTCTGAAAATACCGATTATTCCCACGGATACATTGGCGATATGAAGATGTCAAAAGATGGAAAAACACTTTATGCAGTAGACCAAATTGGTTTCAGAATGGTTGTTTTGGACACTGAAACAAAAATGCTCAAATATTCCGTACCGGTGGGTCGTTATCCGTTTGGGATTTGTTTGTCGCCAGACGAAAAAAAGGCCTATGTTGCCAATGTGGGAATGTTTGAATATTCATACATAAAAGACGGAAAAGGAAAAGATGCCAAGATTAAGCCCATCGCTTATCCCGCTTTTGCCTACGGTTCGAAAGAAATGGAAAATGGTATCGAAAATGATTCAGTTTCTATTAAAGGTTTGGGCGAAATGAATGCTATCGAAGCTTTTTCAGTTTTTGCAATTAATCTTGAAAATTTACAGCAACCCAAAGTGGTTGCAAAAATTAAAACCGGACATTTGGTTGGAGCATTGGTCGAAGGCATTCCTGCCGTGGGCGGTTCTAGCCCCAACTCAATTGTCGCCACAAATGAATATGTGTTTGTGAGTAATGGAACCAATGATAACATTTCAGTGATTTCTATCGAAAAAGATTCCGTTGTCAATACCATTTCTCTTAAACCAGATGATCGAATGAAGCAATTTCGGGGAGTTATCCCTTTTGGATTGGCTTTAAGTCCCGACCAAAAACGATTATATGTTGCTGAATCCGGAATAAATGCCATTGCAGTTATCAATGTATCTGACCAAAAAGTCTTAGGGCATATTCCTGCCGGATGGTTTCCTTCGAAAATTGAGGTAAGCAAGGATGGAAAAAAACTGATTATTGCCAATGCCAAAGGTTTTGGGAGTGGCCCTAACGGAGGAGCTTCATATAAACTGGGTGCAGATGGCAGTTATATTGGATCGTTAATGAAAGGAACAGTACAAATAGTCGACATCCCAAAAGATAAGGACTTAGATATGTTTACTAAAAAAGTCGTTTCAAATAACTTTCAATTTACCAATGCTGCTGATCCAATTTTTAAAAGCCGGCAGAATAATCCAATACCGCTTTATCCGGGAGAAAAAGAAAGTCCGATAAAACACATCGTATTTATTTCGAAGGAAAACAGAACGTATGATGAAATCTTCGGTCAGATAAAAAAAGGGAACGGAGACCCAACTATAGCACGATATGGCAGGAATGCCTCCTTTTCGAACAAAAAGAAAACAGACTCCGTTTCAAACGCAACAGTTATGCCCAACCACTTGGCTTTGGCAAGACAATTCAGCATTTCAGACAATTTTTATGTTGATTCAGATGTCTCCGCCGATGGTCATCGATGGCTGACCAATACCTATCCCAACGAATGGTGCGAAACCGCCACGGCCGCCAGTTATGGAGGAAACAGAAAATTTAAGGAAGGCTCAAAAGCTCCGGGTGTTTTTGCCATGAACGGTGCCGCAGGAGCCATTTACCCCGAAGATTACAATGAGGCCGGTTCTTTATGGGATCACTTGGGACGCCATAATATAAATTTCTATAATTTTGGTTTTAGCATCATGTTTGAACCCGCGCTTTACAAACCGGAATATAAATATACCGGCATCAAACAATTTGTCAATTTTCCAATGCCAAAACCTCTATTTGATCGGACTTCTAAAATGTATCCAACCTTCAATATGGAAATACCGGATCAATTCAGAATTAGCCAATTTATTAAAGAGTTTAATGCGAAATGGATTAACGGACAAGAAGTTATGCCTCCGTTTACAACCGTTATTATTCCGAATGATCACGGAGCCGAAGATCGTCCAGATACCGAATATCCGTTCAGGGAAAGTTATATGGCCGACAATGATTTGGCCGTGGGACGTATTGTAGAATTCCTCTCAAAAACCCCTTATTGGAAAAATATGCTGATTGTAATTACCGAAGATGATGCACAAAACGGCGTAGACCATATTGATGCGCACAGAAGTGTGCTTATGCTAATTTCTCCTTGGATAAAAAGAGATTATGTAGGTCATGTGCACTATAGTTTTGGTAGTTTGTTTAAATCGTTTTGGAATATTTTGGATATGCCTTACTTAAATCAATATGATGCTGGTGCGACAGATTTAAGCGACCTTTTCGACACCACTCCAAACTATACACCTTACAATGCTGTAGAAATTGATTCCAGAATCTTTGATCCTCAAAAAGCGCTAGCTCCATTTGATGAAAAATTCGATTGGAAATCAGTGAAAGGATCTACAAAAATTGATGATGAGGAAGATATGTTTCAGGAAAGCAAAGAACAGGATAAAAACCGTTTAGAAAACAGGGAAAAGAAAAAATAGACATCTAGACTTGTTAACTTGACAATGCACAATATTCGATGCCGAAACCTTTTTTAAAAACCTGTAACTCCCCCGATTCTACTCTGGCAGAAACATGATGTTAACGTAATCATAATTATTTGAAAACTCGCTGAAAATCAGTACCTTTATGGTAGAAATTATGATATTTAATCATATCAATCTTGAATTATGTACAACGAAACCCTTAAAGATAGAATAGAAGCCGGTATGCTGCTTTCGGATAAATTAAAAAAGTATCAGGGCAGCAACACGATAATTCTTGCCGTTCCCAGAGGAGGAGTTCCTGTGGGATACGTGATTGCAAAAAGTTTAAATCTTCCTTTGGATATAGTTCTCTCAAAAAAAATACCACACCCTTCTAACAAGGAATTTGCCATTGGCGCCGTGTCTATGGATTCTATGATTTTGGATGAACATCCAGAAATTCCGAACGATTACATCGACGAAGAAGTCATTCGTCTCAGGAAATCGTTACAAGAAAAATATGAACTCTATATGGGCAATCGAAAGCCTCTTGATATAAAAGGAAAAAATGTAATTGTGGTTGATGATGGAATAGCGACAGGAAATACCTTGTTAGCAAGCATCGCTATGTTACGAAAAAGAAAACCTGAAAAAATAATAGTGGCAGTACCAGTCATCCCTTATGACACAGTAAAAGTGTTCCAACAAAAAACAGACGAGTTTGTCTATCTTATAGCTTCAAAATATTTTAGAGGTGTGGGAGGATTTTATGAGGAATTTAATCAAGTGGAAGACGATGAAGTGATTCGACTGTTGAGAGATGCAGATAATATCAAATAGTAATACCGCTAGTTATTTCAAA
>DHXP01000079.1:36710-50433 GCA_002413745.1 Flavobacterium sp. UBA5153
AACGATTGGACTAAAACATATTAGCGAATGGTATTACTTTATCAGAAATAATGTTTTTTAAAAAATGTCAATTATGAAAAGATTAGAAATAGATATTCCCCTATCTTCCGTGACGTTAAAAGGCGATTTAATAATACCTGAGGGTGCGATTGGAATTGTTGTTTTTTCTCATGGAAGTGGCAGCAGCAGGCTCAGTCCAAGAAATAAATTGGTAGCCGAGCTGATTCAGCGACACGGCATAGGCACGCTCCTATTTGATTTATTAACAGAGGAAGAAGACAGAATTTACGAAAACAGGTTTGATATTGATTTATTGGTAAGTAGATTAATAGAAACTACTGAGTGGCTTATAAAATATAAAGCAGCGGAAGATTTGCCGTTAGCTTATTTTGGAGCCAGTACGGGAGCGGCATCGGCACTAAGGGCTGCAGCTTATTTTGGAAAAAACATAAAAGCCGTGGTATCCCGTGGAGGACGTCCGGATCTGGCATTAAATGCATTGCCTTTGGTAACGGCTCCAACATTGTTAATCGTTGGCCAGCTGGATGTACCGGTGATACAAATGAATAAGCAGGCTTTTGATCAATTGAAATCAGTAAAAGAAATGGAAATAATTTCCGGTGCGACACATTTATTTGAAGAGTCAGGCAAATTGATGGAAGTGGCTCAACTGGCAATTTTATGGTATAAAAAGTATTTAATAATCGACTAAAACTGATCCTCACCTTCCATTGAATCATCTGTCGAAGTGTTTAATTTCTGGTGCAATTGATTCAATAAAACTTGATAATGACTGATTTCCATCAAGTCTTCATCATCCTCCGAAAAATCAAGTAATTCGTCGAGAATTTCACTCACCACAACCAGTTTATTGTTGGCTTCCTTATTTTTTTTACCAGCAATCAAGTCAATTATTTCTTGCACTTCTTTTTTTAAAGCACTAAACTTATCGTTTTCCATATCTTGTTTTTAAGAATCTCCTGAAGTGTTATTCTCGTTGAATTTTTTCACAATTTGTTTCAATTTTTCCTTGCGGAGGATTTTGGCATTTTTGACTTTATCCTGCTCTTTATGAAGTTTGTCGTTGTGTTTTTTGATGTTTCTTTCGTTGTTCCTTCCCATTATATTTCTCTTTTTATTTCGTCCAATGATTTATTGGTGAAAATTAATTCGTCTATTATTTGTTGACGTAAAACATCCAAATCTTCATAGTCAAAATGTTTAGCCCAAGATGTTAGATTAAACAGGTTTCGGATTTGTTTTATTCTCTTTGTGGTTTCAAAACTGGTTCTTAATATCTCTTTATTATCATATTTAGGATTATTCCGATGTTGATAATTGACGGTTTTCAATTCGTATTTTGCTTCAATATAATACAGTTCGTCCACTGCATTATCAGGATAAAAATCATTCCAAGAAGCAAAACCTAGTTTAGTTTTAGGCGTTGTTTCCGGTTCCATAGGCTCCAACCTCCACTTGCTGTTAGCCAAACGCCCCCAATGGTTTGACAATCGATACATCCCTTTTTCAGTGTAATAGTAACGGCTCCCCGATTTGCTTTCATATTGTACCGGCAATTTTTCTATTTTCAGCAAAAGTTCTTCTTGGAAAACACAAAAGGTGTTTTTAAAAGAATTTGGATTGGGTCGAAATGTTTTTTCCATTAAACAAAGATAATCAGAAAGTCAAGAATTTCACAAGACAAATAATAATTGATTAACTTTGCACACTAAATTTTTTAAAATAAATTGATTATGACCAAGTCTTCACAAGAAAAAATGTTGCAAAAGGGCGTTTATACCGGAATAATGGAAAAGGATGAAAACAACAACTTTTTTTGTGGCGAATATCTGTTGGATTATAAAATGGCAATAACCAATCATACTATTGGTGATTGGATTACCATAAAATCCGTAATTGAAAATCCAAGCGATATTAGCTACAATAAATATCCAAAAAAATCCAAGAATTTTGATAAAGCAAATAATAAACCGCAACAATAGCTTAATAACGTGGACGGTATGATGTACATTTCTCAATATTTTTTTTGCCATAAAGTAAAAACTTAAAAAAAAGTGTACCTTTGCAAAAAATTGTCGATTTTGAAATCAAATTATATTGGTTTCATATTAAAAGACAAGTAGTTACCTTATTTATGAAAAAAATAGTTGAATACCGAAAGCTGCTAAATGTAGACAAAACTGCAGAGCTAAAAGATTTAAAAACCATTTACCGCAATGCGATGAAAGAAGCACATCCTGATAAATTTCAGGGAAATGATGCTGGTTTGAAGGATGCCGAAGAAAACAGTAAAAAGATTATTGAGGCCTATCACTTTTTGGTAAGTATCAATCCTGAAACTGTCAAACAAAATTTGCCGGAATACACGGAAACAATTGCAACTTCAACAATTTCTGATTATAAATTCGTTGAAGGTCGATTAATCATCAATTTTTCTAATGGTAGTGTTTACGAATACATCAGTGTACCCAAAGCAACTTACGTAAAAATGGTAAATGCTGAATCGCCGGGAAGATTTGCAAAAAGACACATTTTAAATTCTTTTACTTGGAGAAAAACAATCAACCAAGATTAATTTTTTTTTGGATAAATATATAAAAGCATCCCACATTGCGGGATGCTTTTTTTTATTTGTCTATTTTAGCGTTATCCCTATAATAAAAACAAAAAATCAACAGAAAAAGTATTGTCTAATTAATTTATTTTGAGTACTTTAGCCTACCTATAATTTTTTAAAATTTTCATTATGACAGATCCTTGCAGCTTATACAAATCGCAATATAAAAAGGCAAAAGAAACTTTCGAAATTTTAGAAAAACAAAAAGCGGAAATAAATTTCAAACTGGAATCTGATTCTTCAAGTGCAACTTTGCACAAAGATTTAAGGGATATTAATATGGATATCAGGATTACGGTAAATGAGATGGAGCATGCCCAATTTCGTATCCAGGAATACGAATCTAAATATGATCCCTCAATAAACTAGAATTCTTCTATTTTTTAAGCAGTTAAACATATTTATATTTTTTTAAATTATTATAAATAACTTTATCAAAGTGCTTATAATTAACATATTATAGTTATCCCATTCCATCCAATTAAAAAACTTTAAACTATAACAAAAATTTAGGGAATAAAATTGTTGATATTTTATAATTTTAAATACTTTTGCTTCCTTAAATCAATTAACTAATTTATAATGAAAAAATTAATTTTATTACTTTCAGCTGCAGTTGTATTAATTTCTTGCAATAAAGTTGGTAAAGGAGAATACATCATTTCAGGTACTGCAAAAGGAATTGAAAATGGCAAAACAATCATTCTGGAAACACAAGATCCAAATGGAATGGGTTTGAAATCGATAGATACCGTAAAAGTTAAAGATGGTAAATTTGAAATAAAAGGAAAAATTACCGAACCTGCTTTTCATACGTTACAAGTAGAATCTGTAAATGGAAAAGTTCCTTTCATTTTAGAAAATGGAGAAATTACAATTGCTATCGATAAAGATAGTATCAATAAATCCAAGATTTCAGGAACATACAACAATGATGAATTTGTTAAGTTTAACGAAGAACTTATGAAACTTCAAAAGAGTTTAGTTGATTTCCAAAAGAAAAACACTCCTGCAATGAATACAGCGCAACAAGCTAAAGATACTGCTGTAATCAATAAATTGATGAAGGAATTTACAAAAATTCAAGAAGTGGTAAGTGCTGATTCTAAAAAGAAATATTCAAGCTATGCTGAAACTCATCCTAAATCATTTATAAGCGCCTTAATTATCCAAGGAATGCTAAATGATCCAAGTGCCGATATCAAAAAATCGGAAAAATTATATGCTAGCTTAGACGAATCATTAAAAAATACAAAACCGGGTAAAGCAATAAAATCAAAACTTGATCAAGCAAAAACGCCTACAGTTGGCGCAACACCTCCAGTTGGTGCTGCACATCCCGCTGTTGGTGACGCTAAATGAAGTTCAGATTTTTCTGCTCCTAATCCTCAGGGCAAAATAGTTACCCTAAAGGAAAGTTTGGGAAAAGTAACAATTGTCGATTTTTGGGCCTCATGGTGTGGTCCTTGTAGAGCAGAAATGCCAAACGTTGTGGCTATCTATGCAGCGTTTCACGCAAAAGGACTAAATATAGTTGGCGTTTCTTTGGATAAAGATGCCGCAAAATGGAAAGAGGCTATTGCAAAAGACAAATTGACTTGGATTCATGTTTCGCATTTGAAATTTTGGAACGAACCGATTGCTGCACAATATGAAGTGCAATCTATTCCTGCTACTTTTATACTTGATGCTTCAGGAAAAGTAGTGGCAAAAGATTTAAGAGGGGATGAACTTAAAGCCAAAATTGTTGAACTATTGGCTAAATAAACCTTTTAGTTTGAACTAATAAAAAAATCTCCCTAGTGGAGATTTTTTTATTTTATTCAATACCAATACGTTGCAATTAATACGGAAATTAAGTGTAAATTTAATTTGGAAACCTAAAAACAGTTTCTATATTTGCAACCGCTTAGTACAAATAAGTAAGCAACAATGAGGTTTTGGGGAGATACTCAAGCGGCCAACGAGGGCAGACTGTAAATCTGCTGTGTGAACTTCGCAGGTTCGAATCCTGCTCTCCCCACAAAAATAAAATAACACATTTTTAAGAAGCCCGCTTCATTAAAAATGTGTTTTTATTTTTGTGCAAGGTTTCCCTTCAAGGATCATTGAAAATAATCCTGCCATTTTGTAAACCAAATTTTATCTGAAATCTACAAATGTGAAACCTTATGCCACAAAAACAAAAATCCTGATAATTTCAGGATTTTTGTCGTTTAATACTGTTCTAATTCTATTCCAAAACAAAACTCACACCCACAATTTCTATTTCTCCGGCTGCCAAAGTTTCTCTTGGATGTAACTAAAAACATTCTATAACTTCCCCGCTTTTGACATTACAAAAAGTATCACGATTGGAATTGCCAAAAGCACAACCATAACCGTGTTATCAACAAGCATGGCTGGTTCTTTTATAAGTGTAATCAAATAACCTCCAATAGCACCTCCAAAATGAGCTGTATGACCAATGTTGTCGTTCTTGGCTTTCATCCCATAGATGGAATACAACAAATAACCAATACCAAAAAGATAAGCCGGAATGGGAATGGGAATAAAAAACAAATATAAACTCATGCTTGGGTCAATCAAAATCGCCGAATATAAAATCCCAGTTACAGCGCCAGATGCTCCAATTGCCCTATAATTATAATCATTTTTATGCATCAACAAAGTCAGTAAACTTCCAAAAGCAAGGCTTCCCATATAAATTAAAAAAAAAGAAGCACTTCCAAAATAGTTAATTACCACGGGAGCAAACATAAAAAGGGTAAACATATTAAAAAACAAATGCCCCATATCAGCGTGCAAGAAACCCGAAGTAATCATTCGTATTTGATCGCCGGCACGAATACTTCCTATGTGAAATTCGAATTTCCTGAAAAAGGCCATATCGTTAAATCCTTTTAAACTGAATAAAATATTAGCGGCAATAATTACAATTAAAATAGTGTTCATAAATAATTTGGTGATTTTATAAAGTGTAAATCTAATTAATATTTATGGTTATAAAAACAAATCCTGAGCCACAAACTATCAATCGAAAGGATTTTTTTAATTACATTTGTTGAAATATTTAAGTAATGCGTTTCATACTTTTCCTTTTAGTTTATCCCTTATTATGGTGCATCTCGATATTGCCTTTCCCATTATTATATTTGTTTTCTGACTTCATTTACCTAATCGTCTATTATGTAATTGGTTATCGAAAAAAAACGGTTCGAGAAAATTTGGCATTGGCGTTGCCTAATTTATCTGACGAAGAACGATTAGTTATTGAGAAAAAATCATTTCACCATTTATGCGATATATTTCTCGAGATGATAAAAACTATGACGATTTCAAAAAAAGAAATAAGTAAACGTTTTGTATTTACCAATCTGGAAGTTTATAAAAAATTAGAAGAAAAAGAAAAAAGCATTGCCATGATGCTGGCACATTATGCGAGCTATGAATGGGTAATTTCGATGAACACCTACGTAACTTTTAGTGCTTTTGCCATTTATAAAAAAATAAATAATCCCTATTTTGACAAATTAGTTCGTAATATTCGATCAAGATTCAAAGCCAGTCTTATAACTACTAAAGAAACTATTCCTGTTATTATTAAAAATAACAAAAGTAAAGAGCTGTCTATTTATGGATTTGCAAGTGATCAATCGCCTATACTCTCTTCGGCATATCATTGGCAAAAATTTATGGGAATAGAAGTTCCTGTTCATACCGGTGCTGAAATGTTGGCAAAAAAATATGATATGAATGTGGTTTTCCTGAAAGTAAAAAAAGTAAAACGAGGCTATTATGAAGCCAGTTTTGAAGTTCTCTCTGAAAATGCCAAGGAAGTTCCAAATTATGAAATCACGGATAAATTCCTGAAATTGGTGGAACAACAAATCCATGAAGCACCAGAATATTATTTGTGGACGCATAAACGCTGGAAACACAGGAGGTAGTGGGTAGTTTGCAGTCGTAGTTAGCAGTATGTTACCCCGAAGTCGAAAGGCAATCTATGCTTTAAACCATTCTTCCACCATTTCTTTTTCCAATGGTTTTGCGTTTTTATGAATAAATTCATTGGAGTCTTTATCGTAATTATAGTCTTTTGACCACTCTTTATGGTTTGCCGCCAATGCTTTTATGCTTTCGCAAACGAACAGAATTTCTTCATTCGTAGTCGTGGGATGAACAGACATTCTGATCCAGCCCGGCTTTCTGATTAAATCCCCCAGAGTGATTTCGTCAATAAGTTGATGCGAGGCTTCTTGGTTCACATGCAATAAATAATGACCGTAAGTTCCCGCACAACTGCAACCGCCACGGGTTTGAATCCCGAATTTGTCATTGAGTAATTTCACCCCCAAATTAAAATGCAAATCTTCTATATAAAACGAAATCACCCCTAATCGATCCTGATGTTGTGCCGACAAGATCTTGATATTTGGGATATTTCCCAATTCCGAAAAAACATAATCCACTATTTCGTGTTCTCTTTTCAGGATGTTTTCTATTCCCATTTTCTCCTTCAACTGAATCGCCAGCGCCGTTTTAATAACTTGCAAGAAACCTGGCGTGCCTCCGTCTTCCCTATCTTCAATGTTGTCGATGTATTTGTGTTCGCCCCAAGGATTTGTCCAAGAAACGGTTCCGCCTCCGGGATTGTCGGGAATTAAATTCTGGTATAATTTTTTATTAAAAACCAATACGCCCGAAGTTCCCGGGCCGCCAAGAAACTTGTGTGGCGAAAAGAATATCGCGTCCAAAAAACTTTCTGGATCTTCCGGATGCATATCGATTTCCACGTAGGGGCCAGAACAGGCAAAATCTACGAAGCAAAGTCCGTTGTTTTCGTGCATCAATTTGGCCACATCGTGATAAGGGGTTTTAATGCCGGTAACGTTCGAACAGGAAGTGATAGAAGCGATTTTGAAACTTCTGTCCTTGTATTTTTCCAATAATTTAGCGAGATTTTCCATGCTGAACAATCCTTCTTCGCAGGACGGAATCACCTCAACATCAGCGATAGTTTCCAGCCACGAGGTTTGGTTGGAATGGTGTTCCATGTGCGAAATAAAAACAACCGGTTTCTTTTCGGCGGGAATGGTGATGAAATCTTTGAGGTTTTCGGGGATTTTCAAACCCAGAATACGCTGAAATTTATTCACAACACCCGTCATTCCTGTTCCATCGGTGATCAGAACGTCGTCTTCACTGGCGTTTACGTGATGTTTGATGATGTTTCTGGCTTTGTGGTATGCCATTGTCATTGCCGTTCCCGAAACCGTAGTTTCGGTATGGGTATTGGCAACAAAAGGACCAAAATCGTTCATCATTTTTTCCTCGATGGGACGATACAACCTGCCACTCGCCGTCCAATCTGTGTAAATGATTTTTTGCTTGCCATAAGGCGAAACAAATTCTTGGTCGATTCCTATGATATTCTTGCGAAATTGCTGGAAGTATTGTTCCAATTGGGTTGGCATTTCTTTGTTAGTCATTGAATTCAAAATTTGATTTCAAAGATACCCATTTTTAGTTATTAGAGATATTATAGAAAAGCCAGTTAATTTGTGAGTGGAAACTTTCTTAAAACAGCTCTTGAGGAATATACTAAGCATTTTTAATTCATTGTACAAAAATCTTCTAAAACAATACCTAAAAACACCAACATTGTATTTATTGTTCCAAAAAATCTGTTTTTGTAAAAAAAATCTTTGATGTTTTTATAAAAAAAATAAATTTATTTTCGTTAAATATCTTATATTTACTTGGAATTAAGTTAGTTATATAACATTTGTAATTTTACACAAACTGACGTTATAACCAATGCTTATCCCAAGTGTCAAATAAACATCTTCAAATACCTACAATTATGAATAATCAGAATAAAGCCAAACAAAAACTCATAAAAAAATCACAAGAATTACTGCAAAAGAATATTCCGTAAAGACATTATGGAATAAAGGCACCACCAAGCCGCAAGTTAGCCTAATAAGTGATCCGGGAAACAGGGAAATCCTGTAAAAATTAATACTATACAACTAGATAAAAAGTAACAATTGGGAATAAAAAGGGAATTATGGAAAATATTCTACCAAAGTTTTCTCGCTCCACATTAATTTACGACTCCGCATCAGCACTAATTACGGTTCTTGCGTGTTTCCTTGTTTTTATCACTTGGAAAGTAGATTTTACCATTCTAAAAGGACTGGGCACATTGATCGTAAAATCAAATGCAGCGGTACTGATACTGATTTCAGGACTTGGAGGATTCTCCCTTCAATGTTCCAATTCCACCAATAAAAATTATCAAATTTTTGAAAGGAAAAACAAATGAATCAATTACAAAATACAAACAAGGGAAAAATTGTGGTATTATCACTCGATGAGCCACGATATGCATTATACCTATTTCTTTCGCTTGAAGAAGAGAAAATACTTGAAAAAGCCATATAAGAGACAATAAATGAACAGTAAACTTCCACATCCTCTTTTGCTGCGATTAAGCCGTGCTTTTGCTGTGAAAACAGCTTTTCATTTCCCCGAAGAACGATGGGATGATTTGGCTGAAAATTGGAAAAAATGGAAATTAACAGGAATTTGAATAAATAGTATCAGGAATCACGAATGAATTTTAAAAAAACAAGGACATGACTAAAATCTTAATCGCTGAAGATAGCCCAACACAGGCTGAACGGCTAAAAATTTTACTCGAAGATAGTAACTATGAGGTGATGATTGCCAAAGACGGCAAAACTGCCCTCGGCTTGTTGCACGATTTTCAACCGGACTTAATCATCAGTGACATTCAAATGCCCGGAATGAACGGTTTCGAACTATGCTGGCAGGTTAAATCTAATCCAGCAACCAGGAACATCCCGGTAATTTTGCTTACCTCATTATCGAGTAAAGATGATGTGCTAAACGGAATTGAATCCGGTGCCGATAGCTTCATCAATAAGCCATACAGTCCTGACTACCTTATTTATTATGTGGAACAAACACTTATCCAGTCGCAACAAGGCAATAGAGTGTATGACGAGGTGAATTTTGAAACCGTTATTGACAACAAAAAACGGTTCTTCACCGCAAACCCGCAGCGAATGATGTCCCTGCTTATTTCCACCTATGAATCGGCAAGAAATAAAAACCGAGAATTGGTCGAGGCGCAGGACGAACTTCAAAAATCTGAGGAAAAATACCGCGAGTTGTTCCAGAATGCCGAGGTTGGTATGTACCTCTCAAAATTAGACGGCTCCGGCATTGTAGCAATTAACCCTAAACTCTGCGAGATTCTCGGTTACACCGAAGAAGAAATATTTATGATGCCTATGCAATGACATGGGCAAATCCCGAGGCACGAAGAGAGATGCTTGCAGCGCTTAAGGAAACAGGCATACTCCGAAACTATGAGATGGAAATCTTGACCAAAAACAAAGAAGTACGTACCTGCTCCATATCGGTGAAATTGGATACAAACCAAGGTTACATCGAGGGAACAGTATTGGACATCACTGAACGTAAGCAGGCAGAGAGTAAAATAAAAGAAAGCGAAGAAAAATTCAGGAAGGTGTTTGAAAATTCTCCCATGGGCAAATCACTTACTTCCATTGACGGAAAACTTTCCGTAAATGACACCTTTTGCGAAATAGTCGGATATCCCAAAGAAGAGCTATCTCAAATGAATTGGAGAGAAATATCGCATCCTGGCGACATGGAAGCTACCCAAAATTTTATTTCTTCCATGCTTAGCGGAGCCATTAATAATGCACAATTTCACAAACGATACATCCATAAATCGGGTGAAGTTGTATGGGCTGATTTTGCCACTTACCTCCAAAGAGATTCAAACGGTGAACCGCAGTTTTTTATCACATCGGTCAGTGACATCACCAAGCAGACGGAGGAAGAGTTGTATCAATTAAACAACGAACTTGAACGCCGAATAACGGAACGGACTGCAACTTTACGAAAAAATAAAGAACAGTTTAAAACGATGTTTACAAAAGCACCCTTAGGAATTGCATTAATTGATTCCTTTACGGGTAAAATAAAAAAAGCTAATCCAATTTATGCCCGTATTACGGGAAGAACAATAAGAGAAATAACGGCTACTGATTGGATGTCAATTACACATCCCGATGATATACATCTTGACATCGAAAACATGAATCTTTTAAATGACGGAAAAATAGAAGGCTTCCGAAGGGAAAAAAGATATATTCACAAAAACGGTGACATTGTTTGGATTAATATGACAATTGCCCCATTAAAAATTGAAAAAGAATACAATCCTCATCATTTATGCATGATTGAAGATATTACCGAACGCAAAAAAGACGAAGAAGCACTCCACGTAATCAACTCGAGAAATCACGCTATTCTGAAAGCGATACCCGACCTGGTGTTTCGTATCAACAGCGACGGTGTCTTTCTGGATTACCGAACTCAAGAATCTAGCGACTTGTATGTATCTCCAGACAAGATTATCGGGCAAAGGGTAGAGGACATTTTGCCCCCTGATATTGCCAGCCTTATCACCAGAAGAATACATACACTAATGGAAAGTGGCGAAATACAGGAATTCGAGTATGCGCTGCCTATGCCAGATGGTTTGCGTTACTTCGATGCACGGATGGCAATAAGCGACACGGACGAAGTCATAATTATTGTGCGCAATATTACCGACCGCAAGAAGGTAGAAAATGAATTAATCAAGGCAAAGGAACGTGCCGAAGAAAGCGACCGGCTAAAATCCTCTTTTCTTGCCAATATGAGCCACGAAATACGCACCCCCATGAATGGCATCCTGGGTTTTGCAGATCTCTTGAAAGAACCTAATCTTACCGGTGAACAGCAACAAGAATATATCCAAATCATTGAAAAAAGTGGAGCACGCATGCTCAATATCATCAACAATATTATCGATATTTCGAAAATAGAGGCGAATCTGGTAGAAGTTAATATCAAGCCCTCTAATATCAATGAGCAAACCGCATTTATTTATACATTTTTCGAATCTCAGACCGAAAAGAAAGGAATTAATCTTATCTGTAAAAATGGGCTGCCTGATGAAAGAGCCATTATTAATACCGACAAGGAAAAAGTGTACGCCATTCTCACCAATCTGGTTAGAAATGCCTTTAAATACTGTGATGAAGGCGGCATTGAATTTGGTTATAATCTGAAGGGAAAACACCTTGAATTTTTCGTAAAAGACACTGGTATTGGGATTCCTGACAACAGGCAGCAAGCCATATTTGACCGTTTTATTCAGGCAGATGTTACTGACACAAGAGCTTTTCAGGGAGCAGGGTTGGGACTATCCATTTCAAAAGCGTATGTAGAAATATTGGGGGGCAAAATCTGGGTAGAAAGTGAAGAAGGAAAAGGATCAACATTTTATTTTACCATTCCATACAACACTGAATCGGAAGAAAAAAACCTTGTTGAAAATGTTGTTCCGGATGATGAGGCAAATAATTATGCTAAAAACCTGAATATATTAATTGCCGAAGACGACAAAATATCCAGAATGCTGCTTACAAAAACAATTAAAGTGTTTAGCAAAGAAATTATAGAAGCGCTGGACGGAGTTGAAGCTCTTGAAGCTTGCCAAAACAATCCTGACATCGATCTAGTGATGATGGATATTAATATGCCCAATATGGATGGTCACGAAGCCACCAGGCAAATACGCCAATTCAATAAAAACGTGATTATTATTGCACAAACAGCCAATGCCTTCGATAGTGACAAAAAAGAGGCAATGGAATCAGGATGCAATGATTTTATTTCAAAACCCATTATGAAAAATGAACTATTGGGGCTAATAAACAAGTATTTTTAAAAACCCTATGCTGTAAACAAAAAACCCTTTCAAAAAATGTTTTTTGAAAGAGTTCTTTGTTTAAAAAAAGGTAGGTTTACCTTCCACCATTTGCTCGAAGATCCGCAATACATTGCGCGTCCAGTTGTGGCGCAGAACCTAAATTTGTAATACTATTTCCTGATTCTGAAAGCCAATACATTAGGCAACTTTGCACAGTACAATGATTTGGATGCGCTGTGTCTTCATGATTACTTTGCATGGGCGCTCCTAAATTGACAAGTCCAAGAATGTGTCCAAACTCATGTGTGATTACTGTAGTTTCCAATAAACTTCTATTGGGTTGCGTTGGGCTACTGCTTTGCCCTTGAACGGTTTTTTCGAAAATAACAAAAGAAGTGTTTCTATAGGACTCTCCTAAAATAACCGTTGTACTTGTGTCACCTGCCGATTTTCCATCTGCAAAAAATACCCAAACCGCTATTTGATCAGAAGTGTTGTATTTTGTTCTGTTAGCGTCTTCAATGGCAATAAATTGCTGATTGGTATAAGATGCAGTTCCTGTTGAAGGCAGCGCTCTTTTTACAATACTTATTCCATTTGGTTTGAATGTCCTTGCCCCTATAAAAGATACAAAATTGTTAATCGCCGTTGCTGACGGCTCATATCCAGTTACATAAGCCACTTCGATAACCATACTCGTAAACTTTTTATCAGATAACAAATCATTAGACGAACTTCCCAAGGACTGTTGGTTCATACTAACAGTATTTGCAGTTCCCGAATTGTTATTTGGGGCATCCCCATTTGAACAGGATACAGTAAAGCCTAGTCCAATTATTAGTAATACAATTGTTTTTTTCACTTTTTTCTATAAATTAGTATTATTGATGAGTATTAATAGAAATAGCTTCATTATAGACGAACACAGATGCTCTTCGGATTGAAAAATACACTTTCTTATAGAAAAAAGTTAAAATTTAAAATCAGAACTTAATAAGGAAATTCCATTTATTATGATATTATAAACTCAAATTAATAGTTATTAGTATAACTGCACTTCACTTTTTTAAGTTTGGCATTTCTTAATTTGAATGAAAGTGACTAAATAATTTCTATTTGGAATTAAAAAAGTTAGTGATATAAAACACAAAACCCTTTCAGAGAAGAAACTATGAAAGGGTTATTTATTTAAAAAAATGGTGGGTTTATATTCCTGCTATTGCTTTTATACCGTTTGTTATTTCAAATTAGTCCAATAA
>DHXP01000079.1:50557-66662 GCA_002413745.1 Flavobacterium sp. UBA5153
TTTCAAATTAGTCCAATAAAAATTGGACCAAATGAAATATACAACGGTATTATACCAGAACCATTAGACTAATTCATATTAAGTAATGGTATTATTTCCTTCAAAAAATGCCCGAGAAATCTTGGGCATTTAATTATCTGGATATTTCAGTTTATAAATCAAATCCTAATGAAAATTGCCAAACTCTGTTTTGTGCTTTTCCTTGATCATACAAATCACCAAGACCTAAATGATAACGCACCCCTAAAGTTATTCCAGAATCGGTTTTAAAACCTCCTCCAAAGTTCATTCCCCAATCAAAATTATTAGGAATATATTGTTGTGAATTGTTATATAAACTAAATCCGCTATTATATTCTTCTTTATGGGAGATAGCCAATCCTATCTGCGGGCCTGCTTCCAGAAAGAAATTTTTAGATGGATAGGCTTTAAGCATTACCGGTAAATTAATATAATCCAACTTTTGGGTAAGTTTACCACTATTATTGGTAATCACATATCCTTGTTGAGAATATATTAATTCAGGTTGTATGGCAAAGCTTTCGCTTATAAATTCCTCTCCATATACTCCAACGTGAAAACTGTGACGTTGTCCTGTTTCTCCACTCCCATCAAAATTTACCGCTGCCAAATTGTATCCCCCTTTTATACCGGCATTCGATTTATGGATAGTTTTATCTTGTGCATTTATTGATGATATTATACCAAAAAATAAAGCGATTGTTAAATATTGTGTTTTCATTAGTTTACTGTTTTTGTATTATTAAATTAAATTTGGGCTTTATTACTTTCCACCATTCGCTCGAAGATCCGCAAGACATTGTGCATCCAACTGGGGTGCAGAACCTTGAGAAGCTAAATTTGCAATACTGTTTCCCGTTTCTGAAGACCAATACATTAAGCAACTTCCCGCATTACAATGCTTTGGATGCACTGTATCTTCATGATTACTTTGCATGGCCGCCCCTAAATTAGTAAGTCCAAGGATATGTCCAAACTCATGTGTCATTACTGTAGTTTCCAATAAACTTCTATTGGGTTCAAATGGACTATTGCTTAAACCTTGAACGGTTTGTTCGAAAATAACAAAAGAAGTATTTCTATAGGCCGTTCCCAAAATAACTCCTGTACTTGTGTCACTTGCTGATTCTCCATCTGCAAAAAATGCCCAAACCGCTATTTGATCAGAAGTATTATATTTTGTTCTGTTCGCGTCTTCAATGTCAACAATTTCTTGGTTGGTATAAGGTGCTTTTCCTGTTGAAGGTATTGCTCTTTTTACAATACTTATTCCATTTGGTTTGAATGTTCTTGCCTCAAGAAAAGACACAAAGTTATCAATTGCCGTTTGCGTTGGCTCAAATCCAGTTACATAAGCCACTTCTATAACCATACTCGTAAACTTTTTATCGGATAACAAATCTTTAGATGAACTTCCTAAAGTCTGTTGGTTCATACTAACAGTATTTGCAGTTCCAGAGCTATTGTTTAGGGCATCCCCATTTGAACAGGATACGGTAAAGCCTAGCCCAATTATTAGTAATACAATTATTTTTCTCACTATATCTTTTTTTATATTAATAAATTTCTTTCTCTTAATTAACAGCTTCCGGAAAATCTGGCAGCTGTTTCATTAAAATAATCCATTAAAAAACTAATTTATATTTGTTTCAAGACTACGGTTACGGCGGTATTGGTTGTGCTTTGTAAAGAGATTGAAGTAGCACTGAAACTTGTTACTTTCCAAGTATCATTTAATAAATTAAACGTCGTGATACCTGAAAAATTTAATTTTAAAAAGACATCTAACTGTGAACTTGCCGCATAAGTTCCATTTACAGTTGTATTTGCTGAATTTACAGCCGTTACAGATAAATTGTTTGCGAAATTCATTGTATATCCGGCATAGTTACTTGCTGTATTAACCCCTGCTTTTAAAAAAGAATCTACCCTGAACAATCCATTAGCTAAAATAACTTCTAATTTATTTGCATTTGATGCCATCATTGTCATCGTTGTTTTACTTGAAGTACATTCGTCTATTCTTGATTGGAAATCAGTATCACTGGAAACTGTTGTTTTTGTGCCATCACTCAAGGTAATCGATATTGGATAACTCATTGCAAATAATTTATCGCTACTCATAGTATTCATATAGGCATATAATTGCTCTTTGTTTTCAATAACGACACTTCCTGTTTGATCCATATTTAAACTATAGGTCATAATGGTGATTGGAAAATTAATGTCTAATCCAGAAATGGCATCTTGATGGGCAGACTCAGCCATCCCACAGGTACTCATTAAAGTATTATAATCCGTTTGACTGCTAACAGTAACTTCAGTATAATTACTTAATCTTATTCTTAAAGGAAATTGTAGCACCACTGTATCCTGATTCGTATTAAATGCAGCAAGGATACTTGTAACTTGTTGGTAATCTAATTGACTAAAAAGAGACACCTTAATTCCGTTTACAGTTGCCGTTGCAGGCAATACAATCGAAGAACAAGAAGCACCATCTAAAAAGTCGTCAAATGAACCATTGTACATTGAGGTGCGTTTTAAATTGTTTGCAGCAGTGGAGTTTGCAGTGTTAGTGTTTGGATTTTGACCTTGTGTGTTATCAATTTCACTTTGACAAGATGCAAATCCTAAGATAGACATCAATGCAATTCCTGTAATAATTTTAAATTTTTTCATAGTTTACAAATTTAGTTATTTTTTTCCAGCGATTTTTTCGCTTTTATATTAGTAAGACAACCAACTTTTTTTTTACCCTATGATTTTTTAAAAAAAATTTGATTTATTTGTCAAATTAAAGCTGTTAACCCAATCATACTATTGATTTTAAATATTTTAACTTTTTGTTTTCAAATCAATAAAATCTTTGTTTACTTGCTTTAACAGTAATAAATTCAAATTAAATTACCTCTATTCTTTATGTGAAAAAATAATATATCTTTACAATCTTAAATAAGAACCTTTATTAAATGAGCGACGGAAACAGTAAACTTTGTGAAGAAAAACACTTTAGCGACTTTTACTTAAAGCATATACATGCCGCAAATAATTTTGCATACTACAAATGTGGCGATGCTGATGCTGCCATAGATTTAGCACAGGATGCATTTACTAAAATTTGGGAAAATTGTTCTAAAATTGATTTTAATAAAGTCAAGACCTATTTGTTTACAACAGTAAATAATTTATTTTTAAATACTATAAAGCATCAAAAAGTAGTGTTAGAGTATGCCAAAGCAGCTCCAAACTTAGATACAAACAACCAAAGTCCGGAATATTTACTTGAAGAAGAAGAATTCAGACAAAAACTTCAAAAAGCCATCGCCTCTTTAAGTGAAGTACAACGTGAAGTGTTTTTAATGAATCGAATTGATGGAAAAAAGTATAGAGAAATTGCAGAATTACTTAATATTTCCCAAAAATTGGTAGAAAAACGAATGTCTGGAGCACTTGAAATTTTAAGGACTCTAATAGGAAATATATAATCAGTAATTTTACAGTAGGGTAATTTTATACTTAGTTGTCTTATTCACATAGGGATATAAAAATGAAAAACGAAAAAAATATATTAAAATGGTTAAATAATGAGCTTTCAAGCAAGGAAATCGAAGAATTAAAACAAGAAGAAGGTTTTGAAACTCTCGAAAAAATTGCGCATTATGCATCACAGATGGAAACTCCAAAACTGGATGCACAAGCCGCCTTGGAAGCTTTTAAAGCCCGAAACCATTCTAAAAAGGAAACAAAAGTCAGAAGGCTGAACTTCAAAACACTTTATAGAGTTGCTGCTGTTTTAGTTGTTCTTTTAAGCTCATCCTATTTTTTATTTTTTAATACCCATAAAACTTTTGAAACCAAAATAGCAGAAACCAAAACTTTTAATCTTCCGGATAATTCTGAAGTGGTATTAAACGCCGCTTCAAAATTAACATACAATAAAAAAACATGGAAAGACAAAAGGGATTTAACGCTGGATGGGGAAGCTTTTTTTAGGGTACAGAAAGGAAAAACATTTAGCGTAATCACAGATGCCGGAATCGTTAAAGTATTAGGAACCCGATTTAATGTAAAATACCGCACCAACTATTTTGAAGTCAACTGTTACCATGGTTTGGTAAGTGTGACTTACAAGAATAAAACCGTTAAATTGCCCCCCGGAAAAACATTTAGGGTTATCAATGGCACCATTGAAAATGTTAAAGATTTTAGCGATCCAAACCCTTCATGGATTCAACGGGAATCCAGTTTTAACCGAATCACTTTGAATCAGGTTATTGCAGAATTAGAGCGTCAATATGATATAAAAATCAAAGTCGAAGGTGTTGATACTTCAAAATTATTTACCGGTAGTTTTACACATGATAACAAAAACATAGCGCTACAAGCCGTAACAATTCCACTTAAATTAAGTTATAAAATTGAAGGCAAAACCGTTATATTTTACAACTACGATGCTAAATAAATGCTTTATTTGCCTATTGTTATGTGCCGGAAGTATATGTTATGGACAAAAAAACTCTAAAAAAAGACCATTAACGGATATTATTGCTTCTATTGAGCAACAGTTTGATATAAAATTTTCCTATTCTGTTGAAGATGTCGCCTCAATTTCAATTGAAAAACCAGATATAAAACTAACATTAGAAGAAACTATTGACTGCCTCAACACAAAAACACTTTTAAATTTTAAAAAGTTAGACAATCGATATATTACCGTTTCGGTCATAAATAAAATGTTATCCGTTTGTGGAATTGTTTTTTCAGATGAAAAAAAAACACCTCTTTTTGGTGCTTCAGTGGTTGCAAATGACACTCAAAAAACCACTGTTACTAATGAATCTGGTCAGTTTTATTTGCAGAATGTTCCCATAAATGCAACGATTACCATTTCCTATATTGGCTATGAAAGCAAACAGTTTAAAGCAACCCAGTTATTTTCAGAAGTAAATAATTGTAAAGAGGTTATTCTTTCCGTAAGCAATGAGGAACTAAACCAGGTTTTGATTCCTGTCTTTTTAACCACCGGTTTACAAAAACGTTTGGACGGAAGCATTGTTTTAAACACTAAAAAATTTGGTATTCTTCCAGGACTCATTGACCCCGATATTTTGCAATCCATTCAGGCACTTCCCGGTGTTGAAAGCACCAATGAAAGTATTGCAAATATTAATGTACGTGGTGGAACTAACGACCAAAATTTAGTGATTTGGGATAATATTAAAATGTATCATTCCGGCCATTTCTTCGGATTAATTTCGGCTTACAATCCAAACCTGACAAACAAAGTAATTGTAAGTAAAAATGGAACTAGTGCTGAATATAGCGATGGCGTTTCCAGCACCATAAATATGTTTACCAAAGATGATGTTACCAATACATTTTCAGGTGGCGCAGGAATAAACTTAATTAGTGCCGATGCTTTTTTAGAAATTCCTATAGTTAAAAATTTAGAACTTCATGTTTCCGGTCGTCGTTCGATTACCGATTTGTTTAACACCCCAACATTCTCCAATTATTTTAAGAGAAGTTTTCAAGATAGTGAAATTAATGACGATAGTCACAAAAATGACGCCTCTTCCGATTTTTACTTTTATGATTACACCGCTAAATTACTTTTTGATTTAAATGAAAAACATCAATTTAGAGCCAACATCATTGGTATTAATAACTCTTTGGATTATTCGGAACGACTTACCACAAACACCAACAAAACCGAATCTAAAACCAGTAATTTAGCCCAGAAAAATATTGGTTATGGAGGAGATTGGAAAGCACAATGGAATACTAAATTAAGTACAAATCTTATTTCTTATTTTTCAAAATATAATATCAATGCTATAGATTATAGAGTTGAAACAGACCAACGTTTAACGGAAGCCAATGAAGTTCTGGAAACGGGAGCAAAACTAAATACACATTACAAGGCAAACAATAATCTAAGTTTCTTAATTGGTTACCAATTTAATGAGACAGGAATGTTAAATCAGACCACTGTTAGTGCTCCATCTTATGAACACACCAAAAAAGATGTTTTATTAAATCATGCCTTGTTTTACGAAGCGGAATACAACAAAAACAACACCTATTTAAGAGTTGGTGTGCGGTTCAATTATTTTCAAAAATTTGATAAATTTTTGATTGAACCCAGAGTAAATATTAGACAGAAATTGTCGAATACTATTGCCTTAAAATTGGAAGGTGAATTTAAAAACCAATCTGCCACTCAAATTGTAGATTTTCAAGATAATTTTCTTGGTGTTGAGAAAAGACGTTGGGTTTTGGTAAACAATAAAGACATCCCAATTGAAACCAGTAAACAAGGTTCTCTTGGAGTAGAATTCAACCAAAACAAACTGAATATTGACATTACCGGATTTTACAAATTTGTTGACGGCATTACGGCTTCCAATCAGGGATTTTACAACAATTTTCAGTTTATAAATGCGCATGGAAGCTATACCGCTAAAGGTTTGGAATTTTTGGCCAATAAAACTGCCCATAAATATAGCGCTTGGATAAGTTACACTTTTAGCATAAACGATTACGTGTTTGAAACTTTTAGCCCTTCGACATTTCCTAATAATGTAGATATAAGACACTCCATATCTTTGGGTTTTTATTATGATATACTTGAGAATCTAAAAGTATCTGTTGGTGGAGTTTGGAGAAATGGTCAACCTTACACAAAACCAATTGAAGGAAATGAGACGGTACAAAACGGAAACACTACAACAGTAAACTACGATACACCGAATAATAAAAATCTGGATAATTTTATACGTTTGGATGTATCATTAAGTTACAATTTTAAACTGTCACAATCTATTAAAGCATCTTTTCGTGCCGGTGTAATTAATGTAACAAATCAGGATAATGTTATCAATCGTTATTACAAAGTTGACCCGAACAATTCTAATCATGCTTTACAAATAGACAACAAATCGCTTGGGTTAACGCCAAATGTAAGTTTTAGGGTGAGTTTTTAATATTTATCTTTTTAAAACTAATAGCTTCGTAATAACGATAGCTCTTAAAAAAAACAAAACCCTTTCAAAAGTTTTACACTCCGAAAGGGTTATTATTTAAAAAGTTTTGTCTTTTCTTTAAATCCCAGCCACCGCCTTTATTTCCTCAATAATTCGCAAAGCCAAAGCATCGGCTTGTTCTTGCGAAGGTGCTTCGGTATAAATACGAATAATTGGTTCGGTATTCGATTTTCTTAAATGTACCCATTCGTTGGCAAAGTCAATTTTAACGCCATCGATAGTCGTGATATCTTCGTTTTTGTATTTGTCTGTCATGGCCACAAGAATGGCATCGACATCAATTTGTGGCGTCAATTCTATTTTGTTTTTGCTCATATAATATTCCGGATAGGAAGCGCGCAAGGCAGAAACTGTCATTTTCTTGTTGGCCAAATGCGTCAGAAACAGCGCCACTCCCACCAAACTGTCGCGTCCATAATGGGATTCAGGATAAATGATTCCTCCGTTTCCTTCGCCACCTATTACGGCATTGTTTTTCTTCATCAATTCCACCACGTTCACCTCACCTACTGCACTGGCTTCGTAGTTTCCATTGTATTCATTTGTCACATCACGCAAGGCACGCGATGACGACATATTCGAAACGGTATTTCCAGGGGTTTTGCTCAACACATAATCGGCACAAGCCACCAAAGTGTATTCTTCACCAAACATTTCGCCATCTTCGCAAATAAAAGCCAAACGATCTACATCCGGATCAACGACAATGCCTAAATCCGCTTTTTCTTTGACAACCAATTCCGAAATATCGGTTAAATGTTCTTTCAAAGGCTCTGGGTTATGGGGAAAATGTCCGTTAGGTTCGCAGTACAATTTCACAACTTCAACGCCCATCAATTCGAGTAATTTTGGGATAATAATTCCGCCGGAAGAATTCACACCGTCAACCACCACCTTGAATTTGGCTGCTTTCACGGCATCGACATCTACCAAAGGCAAGTTCAACACTTCATCTACATGAATGTCCATATACGCATCGTTCAGCATAATGGCACCCAAACTGTCCACTTCCGAAAAATCGAATGCTTCCGCCTCGGCAATTTGGAGAATTTTTTCTCCTTCAATACCATTCAAAAATTCTCCTTTTTCATTGAGTAATTTCAGTGCATTCCATTGTTTTGGATTGTGTGAAGCAGTAAGGATGATTCCACCCTCCGCTTTTTCCAAAGCAACGGCTACTTCGACAGTTGGCGTTGTGGAAAGGCCTAAATCAATCACGTCGATTCCTAAACCGATTAAAGTATTCACAACCAGATTATGAATCATTGGCCCTGAAATTCGGGCATCACGACCCACAACAACAGTAAGTTTTTCTTTTCCTATATGATTTTTCAACCAAGTTCCATAAGCCGAAGCAAATTTAACGGCATCGACCGGAGTGAGGTTATCGCCTACTTTTCCGCCAATGGTTCCCCGAATTCCTGATATTGATTTTATTAAAGTCATTATTATTTACGATTTTAGATATTTGATTTACGAATTACAAATATAATAAATGGCCGTTTATAAAAGTCATTTAAAATTCATAGATTAGGCGAATGAATTTCCTAGCCCACATATACCTTTCCGGAGACAATGATTTGATGAAAATTGGCAATTTTATGGCCGATGGAATCCATGGAAAACATTTTGGAAATTTTCCAATGGAAATCCAGAAAGGAATTATTCTGCACCGTAACATCGATACATTTACTGATGCGCACCCAGTATTTCGACTAAGCACCAAACGATTGCACGCCAATTACCATCATTATTCGGGCGTGATTGTGGATGTTTTTTACGACCATTTTTTGGCGAAAAACTGGAGTACCTATTCCGATGAAAAACTGGAAGATTATGTGGAACGCTTTTATCAATCTTTGAAAGACAATTATAATGTTTTAACTCCCAGAACCCAAAACCTGATGCCTTACATGATAGAGCACAATTGGCTGGTAAGTTACCAAACTATTGAAGGCATCGAAAGGATTTTGGCAAAAATGGATACCCGAATGAAATACGAATCGAATATGCGGTTTTCTGTTGCTGAATTGAAAACATCTTATTCCGAATTTGAAGAAGAATTCACCACTTTTTTTGAGAATCTAATTACTTTTACCCAAGATAAAATACTATCGGAATGAAAAAAACAGCACTTATTCTTTCGTTTTTTATTTTCTGTTTAATTCCAAATAAAACTTTAGCACAAAAGGGTTTGGTTACCCAAAAAACCATGGTGGTTTCGGCACGTGAAGAAGCATCGAAAATAGGTATCGAAATAATGAAAAAAGGAGGAAATGCCTTTGATGCCATGGTGGCAACCGAATTAGCCCTTGCGGTTGCCTATCCTTATGCGGGAAATATTGGTGGTGGTGGGTTTATGGTTTTCAGAAAAGCCAATGGCGAAACTGGCGCTTTGGATTATCGCGAAAAAGCCCCTTTGGCAGCCCAAAAAGACATGTATTTGGATAAAAACGGAAATGTAATTCCTAACTTGAGCGTTGATGGAGCTTTGGCGATTGGAGTTCCGGGAACTATTGCGGGAGTTTTTGCCGTTCATGAAAAATTGGGTAAACTTTCGATGGAGGAAATTATGAAACCTGTAATTGCCTTGGCAAAAAAAGGAATCGTGGTTACCGAAAAACAAGAAAAAAGACTGCAAAATTATCAAGATATTTTAGTGAAAATTAGTGGTGATAAAACCTTGCTAGCCCAAAAATATAAAACAGGAGATACCATAAAATACGTAGCCCTAGCCGAAACTTTATCGAGAATATTAAAAAATGGAAAGGATGAATTCTATAAAGGCAAAACTGCCCAGAAAATGGTGGATTTTGTTCAAAAAAATGGTGGAATCATTACTCTTGAAGATTTGTCGAAATATGAAGTCAAATGGCGGAACCCAATTGTTTTCAATTACAAGGATTTGAAAATTATCTCGATGTCACCACCATCAAGTGGGGGAATTACGTTAGAACAAATTATGAAAATGATTGAACCTTATCCCATTTCAAAATTTGGATATAATAGCGTGAAAACCATCCAAGTAATCACAGAAGCGGAAAGAAGAGCCTACGCCGACAGGAATTATTTTCTGGGCGATCCTGATTTTGTAAAAATTCCACGAAATGAATTGCTCAATAAAAATCACTTGAAACAAAGAATGAAGTCTTTCGATTGGAACAAAGCGACTTTGTCTGCGGAGGTTTCGCATGGAGAAATCTCGACTTCCGAAAGTAATGAAACCACCCATTATTCAATTATTGATGCCGACGGAAATGCCGTTTCGGCAACTACAACACTCAATGGCGCTTATGGTTCCAAATTATATTCAGATGAATTAGGTTTCTTTTTCAACAACGAAATGGATGATTTTAGTGCCAAACCCGGAGTTCCAAATTCGTATGGATTAGTTGGTGCCGACGCCAACAGCATTGCGCCTCAAAAACGCATGTTGAGTTCGATGACGCCAACAATCGTAGAGAAAAGCGGAAAATTATTTATGATTGTGGGAACGCCTGGTGGTTCAACCATTATTACATCGGTATTGCAAACGATTTTGAATGTTTATGAATTTAAAATGAGTATGCAGGAAGCTGTCAACGCTCCCCGTTTTCATCACCAATGGCTGCCTGACGAATTGGTTTTTGAGCCCGGTGCATTTTCAAAAGCTACTTTGGAAAACTTGAGACTAAAAGGATATATCATTAATGAAAAAAATCCGCCTGTTCTGGGGAAAGTCGATGCCATTTTAGTATTGCCAAATAAAAACCTGGAAGGCGGAGCCGACAAAAGAGGCGATGATAAAGCGGTGGGATTTTAGTGAGTTGTGAAAAGTGAATAGTTATGGGATTTATTGAGGATTTAGAGAAAGTTTTTGCAGAAAAAAGCAATCTAAAAAATGCTATTGCCATGGCGAAATACATGCGGAACCATTTTTCTTTTTTTGGAATAAAAACAGACGAAAGAAGACGAATTTTCAAGAAAATTTGCGAAGAAAATAAACAGGAAATCGAAGATAAACCAAGAGAAATCGCTTTGAAACTTTATTCAAAAAAACAACGGGAATTGCATTATTGCGCCATTGAAATTTTGAAAAAACAACTCAAGGGAAATTACAAAAAAGAAGACATTCAACTCATTGAAAAATTGATTGTCACAAATTCTTGGTGGGACAGCGTTGATACCATTGCAAAAAACATTCTTGGTGAATATCTGCTTGAATATCCATTGGAAACCGAAAAAGTAATCGAGCGTTTTTCAAATTTCGAAAATATGTGGCTTACCCGAAGTGTCCTACTTTTTCAATTGGGTTACAAACAAAAAACCAATTTCGATCTGCTAAAATCAGGATGTGAGAAACATAAAAATTCCAACGAATTTTTCATCCAAAAAGCCATTGGATGGTCATTGCGGGAATACGGAAAAACAAATCCAGAAGCAGTACGGAATTTTGCAAACCAAACTAACTTAAAACCTTTAAGCAAAAAAGAAGCATTGAAAAACATAAGCTAAAAACAAAAATAATGGTAAATTAGCCTTTTCATAAATAAACAAAATGCTCAAAAAATATTTTTATAAATTAGAAAATATAATTGCTTGGTCACAATCAATACTCTCACAAAAGCAATTTATTTTCTTGTCCAGTATTTTGGTGGGTATTACTTCAGGTATAGCGGTTATTGTCTTAAAAACTTTTGCCCATTGGGTTTTTTCGTTTGCCACCTACATTAACGGAATTTTAAAATTAAGTTTCATCAACAGTATTTTACCCATTACAGGAATTCTGCTTACCGTTTTTATGGTCAAAAGGTTTTTGGGAGGAAGTATAGAAAAAGGAACTTCACAAATTTTATTTGCCGTCGCAAAAAAAGCGAGCATCATTCCCAGAAAACAAATGTATGCCCAAATCTTGACAAGTTCTCTCACGGTTGGTTTAGGCGGATCTGCGGGTTTAGAAAGTCCAATCGTGATTACTGGCGCGGCTTTTGGTTCAAATTATGCCCAAAGATATAAATTAAGTTACAGTGACCGGACACTTCTTATTGGTTGCGGTGTTGCAGCCGGAATTGCCGCCGCTTTTAATGCTCCTATCGCCGGAGTTTTATTTGCCATCGAGGTTTTGTTGGTTGATGTAAGTATTTCGGCATTTACTCCTATCATGATTGCTGCCGCAACTGGAGCTTTGGTTTCCGTGATAGCTTTGGACGAAACAATTTTATTGTCGTTCAAACAACAGCAAACTTTTGACTATCACAATATTCCATACTATGTTCTACTCGGATTGTTTACCGGTTTTATTTCTGTTTACTATTCAAGAAACTTTCAAAGGGTTGAACATTTTTTTGCTCGATTGAGATTTAAACCTTACAAAAAAGCACTTTTTGGCGCCTCCCTTTTGGCGGTAATCATTTTTATTTTTCCAACACTTTTTGGCGAAGGTTATGAAAGCATAAAGACTTTATCAGAAAATGATCCAGGCCAATTACTGGAAAACACTTTGTTTAGCGGTTTTAGAAATAACAGTTGGGCACTTTTGGTATTTATTGGATTAACGATGATGCTCAAAGTTTTTGCAACCGGAATTACGTTGGGAAGTGGGGGAAATGGTGGCAACTTTGCTCCTTCCCTATTTTTAGGTTCGTATGCCGGTTTTTTCTTTTCCAAATTTTTAAATTTGACCGGACTCACAAAATTGCCCATCAGCAATTTTACAATGGTGGGAATGGCAGGAATTCTCAGCGGATTATTCCACGCACCGCTGACCGCGATTTTCCTCATTGCCGAAATTACCGGTGGTTATGCCTTGATGATTCCGCTTATGATAGTAACTTCCATTAGTTTTGCGATTTCAAAACGCTTTGAAAAACATTCGATGGACGTAAAACCTTTGGTCAAAAAAGGACATGCTTTTACCGCCAATAAAGATACAAACATCCTTTCGACATTAGATACCAATTCGATTATTCAAACCGATTTTTTGACGATTTCACCCGATGAAAATCTGGAAAAATTGGTTGATCTGATTTCCCATTCCAACCAAGTTATTTTTGCGGTTGTAGACAAGGAAATGCATTTGCTTGGCATCGTGCATTTCAACAATATCAGAGAAATCATCTTTAATAGTTTTAGGGTAAAACACACTTTGGTGAAAGAAATTATGACTCCAACTATCGATGTTATCTATCCTGCCGATGGTATGGAAACCGTAATGAATAAATTCGAAAAAGCCAGAGTCACCTTCTTGCCCGTTCTTAAAAACGGGAAATACTATGGATTTATCTCCAAAGCCACCACGCTCGAAGCCTATCGAGCCAAGTTAAAATTGATGACAATAGAGTAAATATTATTTATTATTTTCCAATTATGTCCAATTCAAAAAACATTTTTTTACAACTCAAAAACGTAAAAGTCATTGATAGCTCCATTCCCTATTCGCAATATATTCCGTTAGATTTATCGATTGCAAACACGGAATTATCCGAAATGGATTTGGGAAACGCCAAAATTTTTGAGGCTTATGTTGAAGATCACCTTCAAAAAAATGATGCAAAAGTCGCTTTTGGCGGTTATAATGAGGAACGAAATCTATACAAGAGAAGTGGTCTTTTTAATGTTGCCGAAAATGAGGAAAGAAATATACATTTAGGTATTGACTTTTGGATAAAAGCCGGAACAAAGGTATTGGTGGCACTTGACGGAAGGGTTCATAGTTTTGATTTTAATGCAGGATTGGGAAATTATGGCTCGACAATTATCTTGGAACATCAACTTGAAAATGAAATTTTTTACACTTTATATGGACACTTGTCAATGGAAAGTATCGAAAATATTGAAATTGATTCGGTTTATAAGAAAGGACAAACTCTGGCAACTTTGGGCGACGCTTCGGTAAATGGTGGTTATTCCCCGCATTTGCATTTTCAAATCATTAAAAATATGGAGGACAATTTTGGTGATTATCCTGGTGTTTGCAGTAAGAAAACCTTGGATTATTATTTGGATAATTGTCCAGACCCCCATTTATTGTTAAAAATAACATAAGTGGTAACCGAAAACATAATTCTCCTTTTAAGTTTACAGTTTCTTATTGGATGACATAATTCCTTTCAATATAGCTAACAATAAAATTTGAAAAACCCAATGCAAATCAATCACAAACTGTTATTATTGCTGTTTTTTGTTCTTTCAAAACCTGCCTTCAGCCAAGAATTAACCACTAATAAAATATCCAAACAATATCCGGCTACCACCTCATGGGATTTTATTTGCGAAAACTATGCATTGACCGGAATTACAAAAGCTCAAATTGCCAAAACTGATAAAGGAGGAACTCTAAAATTGGCTATGGAAACCACTGATCCTGCATTTAACATTTCCGGAACTGCGTATGTTTACCTTTCTGATAGTTCTATCATTGTTTGTACTGACAAAGGAATCAGGGAAAATATAGGCAATCAAATTATAAGCTATTACACCTTTTCGTCCATCGAAATGAATAAGTTAAAAAAAACTGACATTCAATCGCTTCGATTTAACATAACCGGAAACCAAAAAAAATTCAGCAGCCAAATAGGGAATTTTACGGCCTTGAATAAAAAAGTTTATATTGAAACTGCTAACGATCCAAACAAAAAAAGTTACAATACAGCTCAAGAAATATCCGCACTTTATAAATAGCCTCTTATAAATCTGAATAAACAATTAATGGAAAAGTTCTACATCGCATTTGCCAACGCGATGCATTATCAAATGGTAATCCTATACCCCATTTACATTTTCAAATAAGAAAATTTAATTTTCAAACATTAGTTACAGGATAAAAAATCAAAAAATTTGGTACTTTTTAAATAAAGATAACGTGTTGTTTTCTAACTTAATACCATTTGAATTCAATCCATTTTTTTTAATAAAAGTGCTCGAATGGCATAGTTTTTTATGGAATTTTTAACACTTATTCTAATAAAAATACTTAAATTTATACAACTTTTTCAGTTCTGGTTTTATCAAATAATTAAATACCAATATTATGAAAACAGTAAGTAAAACAGTTATCCTGTTCATTGTTCTCAATGCATTTATATGGATGGCACCTCAAAAAGTATCTGCACAGGTACAGATATCCGTTAATTTTCAGATTTTTTATGATAATTTAAGCCCCTATGGTAATTGGGTAGACAACCCTGACTACGGATACGTTTGGATTCCCGATGTATCTTCCGATTTTACCCCTTACAGCACTAATGGCCATTGGGTATTCACCAATGCAGGTTGGACTTGGGTTTCAAATTATTCGTGGGGATGGGCGCCTTTTCATTATGGTCGCTGGTTATACGATAATTATTACGGATGGATGTGGGTTCCAGACAACGAATGGGGGCCGGGATGGGTTACTTGGAGAAGAGCCGAAGGTTTCTATGGTTGGGCACCAATAGGCCCGGGCATTAGCATTAATTTTGCTTATAGCAGTGGTTATAGGTTGCCCTACAATCAGTGGACATTTGTAAGAGACAGGGATTTTGGAAGGAGGGACATTAATAATTATTATATTCGTTCATCAAGCAACACTACGATTATTAACAATTCTACAGTAATAAATAATATTCAGGTGGACAATTCAAGCCGTGTAAGATACAATGCGGGACCTGATAGAACTGAGGTGCAAAGGCGAACCGGCACTGCAATCGCCCCAGTTGTTCTCAGAGAAAGAAATAAACCAGGTCAGGATCTAAACAACCGTGAACTTCAGATATACAGACCACGAGTGGAAAAAAACAATGCTGCCGGACGAAAACCTGCTCCAACCAGAGTGATGAGATTGAAAGATGTGAAACCTAATATTCAACCGTCAAGGCAACAGCCAGTACAACAGCAACGTAATGTGCAACCAGCTAAAAGGCAGCCAGTACAGCAGCAGCGTAATATTCAACCGTCAAGGCAACAGCCAGCACAACAGCAACGCAATGTTCAACCTGCAAAACAGCCACAAGCACAGCAACAGCGTAATGTTCAGCAAGCCAAAGAGCAACAAGTGCAACAGCAACGTAATGTTCAGC
>DHXP01000034.1:0-17402 GCA_002413745.1 Flavobacterium sp. UBA5153
GCAAAATTTATGCTAGAAAACGATAACAATACCGGTAGTTATTTCAAATTAGTCCAATAAAAAGGGAACTAAATGAAATATACAGCGGCATTATACCAGAACGATTGGACTAAAACATATTAACGAATGGTATAATTTATTCAACCCCGCCAATAATTTCATTGGAGAAGACAACAAAGAGACTCGATTTCGGCATGGAGCCAAAACAGCCATCAAAACAATTCCATTATTCGGGATCTTCAGAAAATAGTAGCTCGGCCAAGCGGTCATCTCTCGAGTATACATCATTATAAAAACTGATTTCCCCGGAATCGTTTACCCAAGCCGTGAAATAACCGATGTGAATAGGAATTTTCTTTTTAAGGACGTAAGTGGTTTCCTTTTCGCCTTTCATGGCCTCGCTGATGCGTTCAATTGGCCAATTAGGATCGTCTTTTAAAATCAACTCGGCCAATTCTTTGGCCTTGTTTATATTGATGCAACCGTGACTAAAGGCTCCGTACTCGTATTGAAAGAAGCTTTTGGCTGGTGTATCATGTAAATAGATGTCATTCGAATTTGGAAAGACAAACTTAACCAGCCCCATAGGATTACTTGCCCCAGGTTTTTGTACGACTTTTCCTTTGTCCCATACCATATTATGGGAAGCCAGATAATTTTTGTCTCGGGCCATCGCTATCATTAATTCGTTGTCAATGATACTTTTCGGCACATTCCAGAAAGGGCTAAATATTATTTTACTCACATTACTGCTGAAAACTACCGTTTCAGTCATGTTTTTGCCTACAATTGCCTTCGACTCCAATTCAGTTTTGCCATTTTTTTTATAGAGGAGTTTATAGGACGGAATATTTATTATTATATATTCATCTGCTTTTGTCAACTCCGGATCAATCCATCGGCAGCGTTCCATATTGACCATAATGGTTTTAATGTATTTTTCGATGGGGATATTCATGCGTTGAATATGCTTAGGTTCAATTATATAATTCGCTTTATAGCCGTTTCTTTTTTTGTAATTCAAGATTCCTTCCAATAATTCAAGATCATACAAATTGCTTTTGGAATCCTGTTTTAAATCTCCGGTAACGAATAGGCGATGCCTGATTTGACCAATGGTTTTCGAACTGTCGCTTAGTTTGTATTCTTTCCCCAAGGAATCCATTGTTATGGGATTCCAATCGCCGTTTTTTTCTATTTGGCGGTATTTTTTTAAAACATCACGCAGTTTATAATATTGTCGGAATAGCTGCTCTTCATTTTTACTTAATAATTTGGGATCGACTAATAAAGAATCCAATAGACATTCATACGAAAGATTTTTTCTTGGCAAAAACCAACCAATTTCCCTGATTTTTTCAGTGTCAATTCCTTGATATACTTTTTTGGCATAAAACACATACATCGAGGACAACATTATTTCTGTATCGATTTGTGATAGATTATCTTCGGATTCAGTATTGAAAATTCCGTCAATTTTATTTTTATAGGCTAAGCGTGACTTGAGGCCTTCTTCCTCAAGTAGATTCACTTTAGAATACAACAAACTGGCAAACTCAATAAGCCCTTTTTTGTCATACCAAATAGGATTATATTTTCTGTTTTTGTATAAAGCATTAACATCTGATCGATATTTTTTTAAATCGGGATATTTCTTGAAAAAACTGGAAATAATCGTGCTGTCAATATTTATTGGGGATTTATCGATTGTAGATTCTTGAAGAACTTGGGCACGGGAAGTTTCGTTCGCCGCTAGATTGTTATTTCTATTTCGGGAAACGGAGGCAAGTGAAAAGCCAAATAATAGAATTACAATAGATAAAACAACGTTTCTCATGGCGTAATTATTTATCATTGTCGTCCGATAAAAAAAATTAAAACCGAATAATACTTTTATTGATGGGACTTATAAAACATATCGCCCCGCTGGGGCTTATTATTTGGGTAGCAATTTTTCTACAAACATTCCGTCCCGATGGGACTAAAATAGCTCCGTTAGGAGCGAAATGTTTGTAGAATGAATAGTTATTCCTTGATTAAAGCCCCATCGGGGCGATATGTATATTTTTTTAAAATTTAATCGGACAACAATGATTATTTATATAAAGATAGAGAAATATTCTCTTCGTAAAAAGCGAATTGTTATCAAGTTTACTGTCAAAAGATTTTCTCGATAGGCACTGCTTAAATGCTTTAATTTTTGCTTCAATCGAATCAGGGGAATAATAAAAAAAGTAGCTTTAATAGTCGTTTGAATACAGTTAAATTCCTTTGGCAAAAAGCAAAGTGTTAATTGAAGCTAGGTCAAACGCATTAAAAAAAATGAACACGAATTACACTAATTGTCACAAATTATAATGATTTTAAGATTAAATTACACAAATTTTATCTGCCTTGGGCAGATTAGTGACCCGAGACCAAAGGTCGAACAGACGAAGTAAATAAAAACCTAACAGATTTCGTGTAAATTTGTGCAATTGCTTCGCCTGTTCGCTTCGCTCGGGTCGTGTAAAAAAAGCTTAAAATAATTTTAATGCGTTTGACCTGTATTGAAGCCTGTCTTATAAAAAAGAAGCAGGAGAAAAAACAATTTGCAACAGCAACGGTTTTCAAAACGAATTTTTTCGTCGGTAGGTCATTCAGTCTTATATATTTCCTTAATTTTGCCGAAACATTTTAAAAAGCGTGGGAAGTAAAAACAAGTTAAAAAGGTTCAAGGAAAACGAAACATTCGATAATGTTTTTCAACCAACAAGGGAAGAAGTTGTCGGAAATTTATTTCCGCTCAAAGGAAAATGGAACGCTGATTTTTTCAAAAATGAAAATCCATTGGTGCTCGAATTAGGCTGTGGCAAAGGAGAATACTCCGTTGGTCTGGCCGAAAAATATCCAAACAAAAATTTTATCGGAATTGACATCAAAGGTGCACGATTTTGGCGGGGTGCCAAAACCGCCGTTGAAACGGGTTTGCATAATGTGGCTTTCATTCGCTCCCAAATCGAATTGATTGACCATATTTTTGGCGAAAATGAAGTTGACGAGATTTGGATTACTTTTCCGGATCCGCAAATCAAATACAAACGCACCAAACATAGAATGACCAACTCGGAATTCCTGCAATTGTATAAAAAAATTCTCAAGAAAGACGGTATCGTAAACCTGAAAACCGACAGTGAATTCATGCACGGTTACACGCTGGGATTGCTGCATGGCGAAGGGCACGAGGTGTTATATGCCAATCATAATGTATACGTAAATGAAGGAAGTCCGGAGGAAGTTACCGCTTTTCAGACCTTTTATGAAAAACAATATTTGGAAATTAACAAGGCAATTACGTATATTCGATTTAAAATTAAGGAATAATATTTTTTGCAATGGAATAGTTTGCCCATTTTTGAACGATTGACCCCAAACAAATGAATTTCATAACTCCATTATTTTTAGGTTTCATTACCGCTTTTATAGGCATTATTCCTCCGGGATTAATCAATATGACAGCGGCAAAAGTGAATCTTAAAGAGGGAAAAAAGAATGCGTTATGGTTTGTTTTGGGAGCCGTTCTTGTCATTTTTATTCAAGTTTTTATAGCCATATTTTTTGCAAGAGTTATAGACGGTCGCCCAGATTTAGTTACCTTATTGCGGGAAGTGGGTTTTGGTATTTTTGCGACTTTAACCATTTATTTTTTAGGTTTGGCCAAAAAGCCCAAAGGCAAAACAAGAAAAATTAAAAAAAACAGTAAGACTAGTCGGTTTTTCCTTGGGATGTTACTTTCGGCGCTTAACTTTTTTCCTATTCCTTATTATGTTTTCGTGAGTGTAACTTTGTCTTCTTTTAAGCTTTTCTCTTTCGATACGACTTCTATATTAATCTTTGTAACGGGTACTATTTTTGGCTCGTTTTTGGTCTTCTATTTTTATATTGCATTTTTCAACAAGATTGAAAACAAAACGGATTATATCCTGAGAAATATGAATACCATTATAGGCAGCATAACGGGGCTAATTTCGGTAATCACTTTGTTCAAAATCATTAAATATTATTGGTAATAAAATGACCAATCAAAACGACAATTTTTTCGAAAAAGTGTATGCAGTCGCCAGACAAATTCCTTACGGGAGAGTCACTTCCTACGGTGCCATCGCAAAAGTGTTGGGAACCGCTCGCTCAGCCAGAATGGTGGGTTGGGCTATGAATGCGTGTCATAATAGGGGCGATGTACCGGCGCACCGAGTGGTAAACAGGAAAGGATTGCTCACAGGAAAACATCATTTCGACGGAACCAATCTGATGCAACAATTGCTGGAAAGCGAAGGGATTAAAGTGGTGGATAACCAGATTGTCGATTTCGAAAATGTTTTTTGGGAACCGGAAATGAGTATCCAGTAATCAGTCACGGTTTACAGTTTAAATAGTTCTAAACGAGTAATTATTTCCTAATTTTTATAGCCAGACGCTTCGGGGTGCAAATAATCACCAAAATTGTATAATATTCATGCCTATGCCCTATTTCCATTGCAATAAATCAGCACCAAAACCTTTATAATAAGAACTTTTCACAGTATCTTAGCGTCCGAGAATTCTCAATAGAATCAGTTTAAATAAATATAATATTTCAGTTGATCACCATCAATTGAAAAACCATAAAAAGAATATGAAATTAGATAGAAAAGAAATCCTTAAAGCATTGGAAACCATTACCATTGCTGGCGAAGGAAAGAACATGGTGGAAAGTGGAGCCATTGCAAACGTAATCACTTTTGGAGATGAAGTAGTTGTTGATTTAGTGTTACACGTTCCAGCGATGCACATCAGGAAACGTGCCGAAGACGACATCAAAAAAACTATTCTCGAACTGGTTTCGCCGGAAGCCAAAATCAAAATCAACGTCAAAGTTGAAACTCCGGAAAACAAAGAAGTTACCGGAAAATCTATTCCCGGAATAAAAAATATTATTGCCGTTGCTTCCGGAAAAGGAGGTGTTGGAAAATCTACCATTACTGCAAACTTGGCGGTAACTTTAGCTAAAATGGGATTTTCAGTGGGAGTTCTTGATGCCGATATTTATGGGCCATCAATGCCGATGATGTTCGATGTCGAAAATGAAAAACCAATTTCGATCATTGTCGACAGCAAATCAAAAATGAAACCCATCGAAAGTCATGATGTCAAAATACTTTCGATAGGATTTTTCACTTCACCAAGTCAAGCCGTAATCTGGCGTGGACCGATGGCGGGAAAAGCCTTAAACCAAATGATTTTTGATGCCGATTGGGGAGAAATAGACTTTTTACTCGTTGATTTACCACCAGGAACAGGAGATATTCACCTTTCAATTATGCAGTCATTGCCTATTACTGGCGCAGTTATAGTAAGTACACCTCAAGCCGTGGCGCTTTCGGATACCAGAAAAGGAGTTTCCATGTTTATGTCTGAAAGCATCAACATTCCCGTTCTTGGAATTATTGAAAATATGGCGTATTTCACGCCCGAAGAATTACCGAATAATAAATATTACATCTTCGGAAAAGAAGGAGCAAAAAATCTTGCAGAGGATTTAGAGGTTCCTTTTTTAGGGGAAGTCCCGATAGTGCAATCCATTCGTGAAGCAGGAGATTACGGTCGTCCGGCAGCATTACAAACAGGTTCGATAATCGAAACAATTTTCGATGAAATCACCAGAAATGTGGTGCGGGAAGTGGTGGCCAGAAATAAAAACTTGCCCGCTACCGAAGCCATTAAAATTACGAATATGGCGGGGTGTGCAGCAGTAAAAAAATAATTATTTAATTTGAAAATTTGAAGACTTGAAAATTGCTAGAAACATATATTTTCAAATTAACATATTTTCAAATCTTCAAATTTAAAAAAAAAATGACAACAGAGGAATTAGTAGCAAACGTCGAAAAAGCGCTCGAAGAAATTCGTCCTTTTTTAAATTCTGACGGTGGTGACATCACGCTCATCTCAATCGAGGAGGATAAACACGTAATAGTACGTCTCGAAGGAGCCTGTACGACTTGTAGCGTAAATCAAATGACGTTAAAAGCCGGAGTAGAAACCACCATTAAAAAGTATGCGCCACAAATAGAAACTGTTGTAAATATCGAATAGATTATTAGGCGTGACCCAGCAGAAATAGCTGGGTCAGGTTTTGTTGCAATCTCTCACGCAAAATAAATAATTCATGTTCATTTGATAATTAAAAACGAATGTTCCTCCTTCTCCTCTGAAGATAGCTGGGGTGAGGTTAAACCCCAAACAATAAACCACTCAAATTTCAACGATAAAAAATGGATATATCGCCAAAAATCTTGAAGGATTAGAATTGGATCTAGAATATTAAAAAAGCCTCATTCCGAAAGTAATTTTTTTAGGATTTGACAGTAACAACTTTTATTTTTTGATAAAATATATCCAAACCCAAACAATTTAACAAACCCCAATACTCAAATAATGGATATCTCTATTAAAATAACGGATCGAAAAGGTAAAACACATGAAGTAAAAGTGCCCACTGACATGGGGTTAAATCTAATGCAAGTAGTTCGTGCTTATGAACTTGAACCTAACGGAACCGTTGGGGTTTGCGGAGGAATGGCCATGTGTCCCACTTGTCAATGTTATGCTGTCAATGATATCAATTTGCCGGAAAAAAGAGAAGCAGAAGAGGCTACGCTTTCGAGATTATTACATGTAAAAAAAAACAGCCGTTTGAGCTGCCAAATTCCTATTACTGGCGAATTGGAAGGATTAGAAATAGAGTTGGCTCCGCAATTTTAAAAAAATGTTCCGGTTTTGGTATATTTTTTTATGGTATAACCAGATTATTTTTCAGGATTTGTTCTTCAATAGCATCCCAAAGTCCAATACGTTTTTCTAAAGCTTGAATAGAAGTGGTTTCTATATCCTTCCATTTTAGGGCATCGGTTCCGCAAAGTTCATTAATCATTTGCATTGCCATCGGACCATGCTCATCAGCATCCAATTCGATATGTCTTTCAAAATAATAGATTAATTTACTCAAATCAGTTTCTGGAAAATTTGCTTGAAAATTCTTCAAAATTTCGGTAAACATAGACGGAATTAAATCCTCTCTTCCGAAAGTAAAAGCTGCGGCAATTTTGTGTGGCATGCCTTCCTCAACGACTCTAAAAGTAAAATCTAAAAAGGCTTTAATATTGGGATGTAAATCGCTTTGTTTTATTACTGCAAATATATTTTGTAATGAATGAACCTCCGATAAAAAATGGGTTATTTTGGTAGTGTTTGCGCCACAAGCGGTCATTGCATCGATATACATTTCATAATGACTTTGTCGATGTCCGTCAATATTTAAATCGGTTTCTTCAGCAAGAACAATTTCATTAATTAAATAGCGGATTTCAGGATTACCGGTTGCAAACCAAGGTGTTGTTGTGCAGGTTAATTTTGTTTGCAGCGCTTTCAATAAAGACATGAAATCCCAAACGGCATAAATATGACTTTCAAGAAAGCAATGTAAGTCTTCGATAGTTTGCACTTTTTTGTACAAAGAATGTTGTAGCAAAAGATTCTTTTGGGATTGAATGCTTTTGTTTATAGTTTGGATATCCATAGAATGGTTTGGTGCAAAAGTATGAAAGCTTCTCGTTTCGGAAAAGCTTTTATGTTATTTTTTTGACCAATTGACGAGTCTTGTTTAAGAGCCTGAATCCCTGTAAATTCCATTCCGCCAGTCAATAAATAAATGCCTCACACGAAACCCGTATTGCCAAAGCCTAAGGAACAAAAGGGACCGTGAAATAAGGGAAGATCTGGTTTTAAATTTCCCCACAACTTTTATGATTGATCCGAAAAACAATGTGATTTAAGTCATTATTCTAAAATAAAAAAGGCAATGGTTAAACACTAACCATTGCCTTTTCTACATCAAAACAATAAAAACTAAATAAATATTATTTGAGTTCCTTCACCTTCGGCTCTTCCATAAAAATCACCTATTGTTAGTATTCCATCTAATTCATCAATTAAATCTTTTTCGGTTAAATCAAACATTTCGACAGCTAATTTACAAGCCCATAATTTTACACCTGATGCCGACAAAATTTCAATAAATTCATCTACTGGCGGCATGTCTAATTTTTCCATTTTAGCCTTCATCATTTTTGTTGCTAACGCTTCCATTCCGGGTAAACCGCCTATTATTGTTGGTATTCCCATTGCAGGATTCCCAACAGTGGCAACATGTAGACTTTTCATTTTCTTTTTAGTGATAGCGTCTAATCCAAAAAAAGTGAAAAATATTTCAGATTCTATGCCTTCCATTCTTGCCCCATTTGCCATTATAAAAGCGGCATAAACGCTATCTATTGTAGCTTTAGCACAAATAAACAGCACTTTTTTAACAGGATATTTTTTTTTATCTTCCATAATTATTTAATTTATATACAACTTTTTGGTTTAGGAATTCCAGCAATTCTACTTGATATTTTTAAGGGCCCTTTTGGGAATAATTCATAAAATTGTTTGATGTCAACAACACCACTTTTTCCAATAGTTCGAATAGACAATGCCTGTTCGTTTTTGTGTTGATTTTGTAAATAAGCTAATACTTCGAAATGTTTATCTGTAAGTACGATATCTTCTTCTTTAGCCATTTCAATTGCAATTTCTTTATTCCATTGAGATAAATCTGTTAAGTATCCTTCTTTATCAACACTAATGGTTTTTCCTGCATAAACTTTTTCCATCTTAAAATTATTTTATGTTAAACATTATTTTTTAGTTAAAATTCTTTCCTGCTTTGCTCATTTTTGGTGTGATGAACGGTAATTTTCTGGCTGGCAACAACATATTCCAATAAATCCATCTAAAAGCCAACTTACCCCAGTGGTTTAATCGAGATTCAGAAAGCAAACTCATTGGTCCAATTCCCGCAAAAGGAAATTTCCCTTTAACTGGTTCGTATTCGTAATTGAAATCTATTAAAAGTGCTTTTCCATGACCTGTTTCAATAAAACAATTGGCATGACCATCAAAATCAGGTTTTAATTCTTTTCCTTTAATATATAACAGAATATTTTCTGTTAAAATTTCTGCTTGAAAGTGTGCAACTGAACCTGCTTTTGAAGCCGGAACATTGGTACAATCGCCTAGTGCAAAAATATTTTCTTTAACTGTTGTCTGTAATGTATTTTTGTTGGTAGGAACATAGTTCATATCATCTCCAAAACCTGAACGAGCCATTAATTCATCACCCATATTTGTTGGAATTGTTACCAGCAAATCAAAAGGAACTTCTTCGCCCCCATACTCTACAATCTTACCATTTTTACCATCAGCATGCTCTATGGCAAAATCAGTTACAATTTTAATGCCTTTTTCTTTAAGCATATACCCTAAAGTTGCCGCACTTTTTTCTTTTGTAAAAGCTGCAGAAAGTGGTGTAACATAAGTTATTTCAACTTTATCACGCATTCCTTTTTTAATAAAGAATGAATCGGCAAGAAAAGCAAATTCTAGAGGGGCAACCGGACATTTAATAGGCATTTCAGTAATATGAATCACTAATTTTCCGCCTTTCCAAACTCTTAGTTTGTCTCTCAGTGCTAATGCTCCTTCATAAGTATAGAAATCAAAAATTGATTTGTACCAATAATCTCCTAATATTCCCTTTACCTCTCCTGGTGCAGTTTTTGTACCTGTAGCGATAATTAAAATGTCGTATTTTAATTTTTTTCCACCTTCTAATACAACAGTATCTGAATCTTTATCAATTACATCAATTTTTTCTCGAATTAATTTCACTCCTTTCGGAATAAATTCATCGATAGTTTTTTTTACGTCTTCTGGTTTATAAGTATCAAAAGGTAAAAACAAAAATCCCGGTTGGTAGTAATGTGTTTTGTGTTGATCAACAATTGTGATTTCCCACTCCGATTTATCTAATTCTTTCTTTAGGTGATTTGCCATCATTGTTCCGGCTAATCCTGCACCAAGTATCACTAAACTTTTCATAATAATTATATAATATAAGGTTTGACTTAAGTAGGTCTGATTTTCTCAAGTAAAATTACGGTTAAATAATTTAACTGTCGTCATCATAACTAAATATTTATACTTCAAATTTACAGTCAAAAAAAAGAAACTAAAGTAACTAATGTTACATAAGAAAACGAAATTAAAAAAAAAATAAAGTATTGATATACTGTGTATTACATATTATTGTGTTTCATTTCTCGTAGTTCAAAAAACTCTATGTTTATATGATAAAAATCAGGTAATCGCTAATTTCATAAATAAAAATTATCATTAAAAACCCCGACAAATTAATCATTTGTCGGGGTTTATTCTGCAATTCTAAAATAGAATTTACATATAACTCAATATTTCTTTTTTGAAAACATCATATTCGCCTTGCAAGATTAAACCGTTGTCAAGGAGTCTTTTGTAATTCTGTAGTTTTTCGAAAAGCTCGTTTTGAGATAACTCATTTAGTTTTTTTTCACCTGTTGAAATAGAATTCTCAGTTATGGTTTCTGAATAGATTGAACTAACGGGAATGATTTCGGCAAAATTTGTCACTTCTTCGGTTTCAACTTCTTCAATAACTTCTTCTTGTTTGATTTTAGTTTCTTCAGGTTTTTCTTCCCCAGAAACGGAGGTGTTCGCCGTAGGATTTTTTAAGATGTCCAATTGTTCTTTGGCATAGGTAAAAATCTTTCTGGCTTGAATTTTAGGTATATAGTCAATAGAAACCTGCATTTCTGTTTTGGTCGAAAATGAAAACTCAGAACCCAAAATATTTTCTTTTACAAAAGTTCCTTCAATCTCATCCCATGTGAAATCAATAAAATCCATTGAAAGTCCCAGATTTTTCGGTTTGCAAATTATAATTCTTTTATTGGTCATCACAATGCTGTCCGGAAAAACGGTAATAGCCGGTTTTTTTTGAACAGCAATATACCCTATTTCTTCATTTTTCATCAACAAATCATTCAGTTTTGACGTGATTTTCTCAATGGCTTTCGGATCCTGTTCCTCGTTTAAAAATTTCTTTAACTGCTCTTTCATATTTATGCTGAAATTGTTTCCGTTTATGTTTTTTTGTTCCGCAAAAGTAATACCTAATTTTCTAATTCCAGAATTTCATTTTGCCTTTTTTTAGTTAAACTTTTGAAAACCAAATCATACGAATGATCAATCAATTCTTTGATAAACTTGTCTGGAACTTCCCGATTTATGGCAATCGTATTCCAGTGAACTTTGCTCATGTGAAAAGCAGGCTTGATGTTGTCATATTGAGCCCGCAATTCCTGGGCACGATCTGGATTGCATTTCAAATTTACTTTTGGCTCGCCTTTTTCCCATTGGCTCAATGACGACAATGCAAACATTTTTCCTGCAACTTTAAACACCAAAGCATCATCATTGAACGGAAAATGCTCTGTCACTCCTTTCTTTGACAAGCAATATTCGTAAAAAGTTTCTAGGTTCATTTTTAAAATTATTCCAAATTTACCAAAAACAAATCACTTGCTATTCCGTCAGTCAAAAATTTTCCTTTTTTTGTGGTTTTTAAAATCTTTTCGACACGATTTAATTGTTTAAAATCACTTGAAGTGACGATTTCGAGCAGGTTGTTTTTAATATATTTTTCTGCTTGTTTGTTGAGGTAATCCAAATACTCTTTCCCAAATTCACTCTCAATTTTATTCAAAGAAACTCCCCAAATCGTTCTCAAACCCGTCATAATATATTCGTTATAACGGTCGGTTTTCGATAAAATTTCGGTTTCTTCGGGTAATTTGTTTTCTTGAATTGATTTCAGATAAATTGAATTATTCGAAACATTCCAGCTTCGTGAAATTCCGTCATAACTATGTGCCGATGGCCCAATTCCAATGTATTTTTTTCCCAACCAATAGGCCGAATTGTTCTTTGAAAAATAATTCTCCTTCCCGAAATTCGACAGTTCATAATGAATAAACCCGTTCGCTTCAAGCGTTTCGACCAAAAGCATAAAATGCCCTTCAGCAACCTCGTCTTTTGGCTTGGCAATCTTTCCGGTTTGGATGAGTTTGTTCAAAGCCGTTTTTGGTTCTACCGTCAAAGCATAACTCGAAATGTGGGGAATGCCAAAACTCAAAGCGGTTTCGATATTTCGCTTCCATTTTTCGTTGCTCATTCCCGGAATTCCGTAGATTAAATCCAGGGAAATATTGTCGAAATATTTTGTTGCTTCTTCAAGACATTTTTTGGCTTCTGCCGAATTGTGCGCTCGGTTCATCATCTCCAAATCATCTTCAAAAAACGACTGAATCCCTATGCTTAATCGATTAATTGGACTTTTCGACAATTCGATTATTCGCTCTTTAGACAAGTCGTCAGGATTGGCCTCGAGGGTGATTTCCGGATTTTCTGAAACGGTATAATTTTCATAAACTACATCAATTAAATATTGAATTTCACCAGTCGTCAGTACGCTTGGAGTTCCTCCACCGAAATAAATGGTTTCTATGGTTTGCTTCGCCTGTTCGCTTTCGCTCGGGTCGTTTTCAAACTCGCTTTTGCGCATTTGGATTTCTTTGGCTAAAGCCAAAACCATTTCATTCTTCTTCTTCAGTGAAGTCGAAAAATGGAAGTCACAATAATGACAAGCCTGCTTGCAAAATGGTATATGGATGTAGATTCCGCTCAATTTAATTTTAAAATTTGAAAATAAATTTAGCCAACCTTGAAATAATTTTAAAATTGGCACCTTTTTAAATTGCTTAGATTCAATACATAAAGGTAACTCTCAAAAGTTGCATTTATGTATTGAATCTAAGTTTTATTTGAATGCTGGAATTCCTGTAATGTCCATTCCTGTGATCAATAAGTGAATGTCATGTGTTCCCTCATAAGTAATTACAGATTCTAAGTTCATCATGTGACGCATAATTGAATATTCGCCGGTAATTCCCATTGCGCCCAGCATTTGTCTGGCTTCGCGGGCAATATGGATGGCCATGTCCACATTATTTCTTTTTGCCATAGAGATTTGTGCAGTTGTCGCTTTTCCTTCATTTCTCAAAACTCCCAGTCGCCAAGTCAGCAATTGTGCTTTGGTAATTTCGGTAATCATTTCAGCCAGTTTCTTCTGTTGCAATTGGGTTCCGGCAATTGGTTTGTCAAATTGGATTCTTTCCTTGGCATAGCGCAAAGCGGTGTCATAACAATCCATCGCAGCTCCGATAGCACCCCAAGCAATCCCAAAACGAGCAGAATCCAAGCAACCAAGAGGTGCGCCAAGTCCTGATTTATTGGGTAATAAATTCTCTTTTGGCACTTTTACGTTGTCAAAAATCAATTCCCCTGTTGCCGATGTTCGAAGCGACCATTTATTATGTGTTTCTGGTGTCGAAAAACCTTTCATTCCGCGTTCCACAATCAATCCGTGAATTCTTCCTTCCTCATTTTTCGCCCAAACTATTGCAATATCTGCAAATGGTGCATTCGAAATCCACATTTTGGCACCGTTCAAAAGATAATGGTTGCCCATGTCCTTGAAATTGGTAATCATACTTCCTGGATCAGAACCATAATTGGGTTCGGTCAAGCCAAAGCAACCCATAAATTCTCCCGAAGCTAATTTTGGTAAATATTTCATTCGTTGTTCCTCGTTTCCGTATTTCCAAATAGGATACATAACCAAAGACGATTGAACCGAAGCTGTTGAACGAACGCCTGAATCTCCTCTTTCGATTTCCTGCATAATCAAGCCATACGAAATATGATCAAGACCTGCACCACCATATTCTTCTGGAATATAAGGACCAAAAGCGCCAATATCTGCCAAACCTTTGATGATTTGTTTTGGAAATTCGGCTCTTTGGGCATAATCTTCTATTATTGGTGAAACTTCACGTTTTACCCATTCTCGTGCGGCTTCACGCACTAATTTATGCTCGTCTGTCAATAATTCGTCAAGGTTGTAATAATCTGGAGATTGAAATAAGTCTGGTTTCATTTTCTAGTCATTGCGAGCGCAACGCAGAAAAGCGAAGCAATCAGTTAATAATTGTCTTGCAAATCTACACAAAGAAATATAACAAAACAATGATAAAATGTTATATTTAATAAAGCATGAATTGTCAATTCTAAATCCACAACTCCAATCTTTAATCACATCTTCAAATAAAAATCCTTCGTCAATTCAATATATTCTGGAGTGTAAATGTGTCGGGCAGTTTCGATAATCAATTCGTCAACTGGAAAATCAGGGTTTTCTTTTTGGCTAAAAGCCAATAAACTTCGTTTGGTTTCGGTAATTGGAGTTCCTTTTACCCGAGTAATTTTTATGGGAAATAATTCGTATTCTTTGGCAAGAGCCAAGAAATTTTCTTCTTCTTTGAACGGAATAATAACGGAGAAAATCCCGTTTTCAGAAAGCAACAAAGCGGCAGCTTCAATCAATTCTTCAAAAGGCATTGCATCTTGAAAACGGGCTAAATCACGTTGATCGTTGGCTGTTTTATAATCTTCAGAATAGAAAGGAGGATTGGAAACAATTAAATCGTATTCGTCTTCAGGATCTTCAACAAATTCGTCCAATGCGGCGTGAAAACAAAATAATCGGTCATTCCAAGGTGAGTTTTCAAAATTATCGGTGGCTTGCTCATAGGCATCTTCATCGATTTCGAGGGCGTCAATTTGGTCTGCGGAACTTCTTTGCGCCAACATTAATGCGATAATTCCAGTTCCGGTTCCTATGTCTAAAATACTGTTGGGTCGATTTTCAATTGGAGTCCAAGCACCGAGTAATACACCATCAGTTCCAATTTTCATGGCACATCGGTCTTGTTCAAGCGAGAATTGTTTGAATGAAAACATTTTTGATTTGGAATTTATCCCTCGACTGTGCTCGGGAGGACAATATGATATTTAGATTTGAAATTTACTGAACACTGAACACTTTTCTAAAGGTACATTTCAATCAAGCCTTCCGGTAAATCCATAATAACTTTTTTGTTTTCCCTGTCAATTTTCACAAGGAAATGGTCAATCATTGGAATTAGCATTTCAACGTCGCCGTTCAAAACTTCAAATAGAGGTTGAGCCGTAGAGTCATTTATGGATTGGATTTTTCCAACAATCCCAAGACGTTTGTCTTCTATTTCGAAGCCAATTACTTCGTGAAAGTAGAATTTATTGCCGCTAAGTTTGGGCAACATTTTTAAAGGGAGGTATAAATCGTTACCCAATATGGTATCGGCTTCTTCCTCAGTATTCACATCCTCAAAACGAATGCGAAGGAAATCGTTTTTGTGAAGGGAGCTACTTTCAATAAAAAAAGGAACCAAGTGTTTGTTGCATTCAACAAACACTGATTCCAAGTTTTCGTATAACTCTGGTTCGTCCGTGTCTAAATAGGCAAGAACTTCCCCTTTGAAACTAAATTTTTTAGCGATTTTACCTAAGTAGAAACAATCTTCTTTACGCATTATCGCTTACTTTATTAAGCTTGAGCTTCTTCCGTGTTTTCTTCTGCAGCAGGAGTTTCTTCTGCTGTAGCTACAGTATCAGCGGCAGCTTCAACTTCTTCTTCAACAGGAGCAGGAGCATTTGCGGCAATTAGATCAGCTTCAGCTTGAGCGGCGGCAGCTAAACGTTTAGCGTTTACGGCTTGTTCTGCTTTGAAAGCTTTGGCTTTAGCATCAGCTTGCGCTTTTGTCAAACCTTCTTTTTTAGAATCTACCTTTCCTGATTTTGCATCTAACCAATCAGCTAATTTTGCATCAGCTTGTTCTTGGGTCAAAGCTCCTTTACGGATACCTCCATCAAGGTGATGTTTCAATAAAGCCCCTTTGTAAGAAAGAATAGCTTTAGCTGTTTCTGTAGGTTGAGCGCCATTGTGCAACCATTTTACTGCGCTATCTAAGTCTAAATCGATAGTTGCAGGATTTGTGTTTGGATTGTAAGTACCAATTTTTTCTAGGTATTTACCGTCTCTTTTTGAGCGAGCATCAGCTGCTACAACCCAGTAAAAAGGTTTTCCTTTTTTACCGTGTCTTTGTAATCTAATTTTTACTGACATAATCTTATGATTAAATTTTGAGGTACTCGACCTCCGTTAATTAAGGGTGCAAAGATACGTTTTTTATCGATAAATACTAATTCGATTTGTATTTTAATGAAAGACACTGTGTTAAGATGATTTTCTATATAAATTTTTATTTCTATTTCATTTTTTTAGTCAAAATGATATACTTTTGTGTAGTTCAATGCTACAAATTATGAAAGGAGCATAGTCAAAAGTCGACCTAAACATTGATTAGGATGTGCGACACGAGCCATAGCGAACAGGAGAAGCAATTCCATATTTCGAAAAAACAAATATTATCTTCGTATGAAAAAACAATTTCTATATGTATTCTTATTATTTGCTTTTATTTCTTGCCAAGAGGATGTGAAATTTAACAATCCCTCTTTTCAAGGCCAAAAAGACAATGTGTTTTGGAGAGCGGTTGATTCTAAAGCCATACTTGCACAAGATGGATCTTTGAGTATCGAGGGATTAACGAGAAACGAAAAGTTGACCTTAAAAACTACATCTACAAATAAAGGAAACTATTTTTTGGGAACCTATGCTTTGAACGAGGCAACTTATGTTTTAACGGATGCCAGTGGAACAATCACTTTTTATGCTGGATTAACAACCGGAGAAGGTCAAATAGTGATTACGGAGTATGATGATGTAAATAAAACTGTCTCTGGAACCTTCAAATTTAATGCGGAGAATATGGGTAATAATCCGCTGGCTGGACCGATTTTGAATTTTCAGTATGGTGTTTTTTATAAAGTCCCCGTGGGTTTATAAGTCCCTAAATGAAGGTAAAATTTATATAAAGCACTTATAATAGGGGCTTTTAGGTTCTAATTTCGATTCTTTCATAAAAATAAAAATCATAAATAAGCTAATACATAGTGTATTAGAAAAAAATAAGACTACATTTGTCACAATTATTTTAAATAAGTACATATGAATATTTTTGTTGGAAGCCTTCCGTTCAGTATTGAGGAAGCAGATTTAAGAGAGTCTTTCGAGGCTTATGGAGCAGTTGACTCTGTAAAAATTATCACTGATAAATTTACTGGAAGAAGTAAAGGATTCGGTTTTGTTGAAATGCCAAATGATGATGAAGCTCAAAAAGCAATTGATGAGTTGAATGGAGCGACTGTTCAAGGTCGTGCCATTGTAGTAAATAAGTCTGAGCCAAAACCAGAAGGCGAAAGAAGAAGTTTTAACAGCAACAGCCGTGGTGGAGATTCACGCGGAGGTTATGGTGGTGGAAACAGCCGTGGTGGAGACAACCGTGGAGGTGGAGACAGAGGAAGATATTAATATTTTCTTTTAAATAAAACAAAAAAGGTGTCAA
>DHXP01000034.1:17573-31405 GCA_002413745.1 Flavobacterium sp. UBA5153
TTGACACCTTTTTTGTTTTATTTCTGTTTGTAGAGACGCACCATAGAGACGCACAGCAGTGCGTCTCTACAGGAATCCATTTTTTTACAAATTGGCAACTAGCCAATCTCCAACTTCACTGGTTTTATAGGCTTTGGCTCCTTTTGTAGCCAAATCTTCAGTAACAATTCCTAATTCTAGTGATTTGTTGACAACTGCTCTTATCGCTTCGGCCTCTTCTTTTAGTCCAAAAGCGTCTTCAAACATCATCGCTGCCGACAATACAGTTGCCAATGGATTTGCAATATCCAAACCTGTAGCTTGAGGATATGATCCGTGAATTGGTTCGTATAATGAAGTGTGTTCTCCTACAGATGCAGAAGGCATTAAACCCATAGAACCCGAAATTACAGAAGCTTCATCTGTCAAAATATCACCGAACAAATTTTCAGTAATTAGTACGTCATACGAGTTGGGCCACTGAACCAATCGCATCGCCACGGCATCTACAAATTCATAGCTAACTTCTACTTCTGGATAATCTTTTTCCATAGCTTGCACGGTTTCTCTCCATAAACGGGAAGTTTCCAATACATTTGCTTTGTCAACACAACACAATCTTTTGCTACGCGTCATCGCTAATTCAAATCCTTTTTTTGCCAATCGTTGCACTTCGGCTCTGGTGTAAGTGCAAGTATCGAAAGCTGTTTCTCCACCGTCTTTTCTTCCTTTTTCACCAAAATAAATTCCACCGGTAAGTTCTCTTAAAAATATTAAATCAGTTCCTTCGATACGTTCTCTTTTTAATGGAGAATTATCAATCAAGGACGGAAAAGTAAATGTTGGACGCACATTGGCAAACAAACCCAATTTTTTACGCATCAACAACAAGCCTTGCTCAGGTCTTACGGTTGCTTTCGGGTCATTGTCGTATTTTGGATGTCCGATGGCTCCAAATAAAACAGCATCGGCTTTCATACAAATTTCGTGGGTTTCGTCAGGATAAGGAACGCCAACTGCATCAATGGCGCAAGCGCCTGTTAATGCCGGTGTCCAATTGATTTCGTGATTGAATTTTTTTGCAATGGCATCGGAAACTTTTACTGCTTGATTGATTACTTCGGGACCAATTCCGTCTCCTGCTAAAAGGGCAATATTAAATTTCATTATTTATATTTTTTGCTTTATTTATATTTTTCTGTTTGTTATTGCAATTGACATTGATTTTATTGCAATTGTAGTTTAAGCTGTTACAACGTTCAGCATTTTTTGAGTTGCAATGATTGCTGCAACAGTTTGATCTGAATCTAAGCCTCTTGTTTTGAATTCTTTTTTACCATTAGTCCATGTGATAATGGTTTCACATAGCGCATCCGAACTGCTGCCTGGAGGAATTCGAACGGCATAATCGATGAGTTTCGGCAGCGTCATCTTTTTGCTTTTATATATTTTTGTCAAGGCATTCATAAAAGCATCAAATTGTCCATCGCCTTGAGCATTCTCTTCAATTATTTCTCCGTCTATTTTTAAACAGAGCGTTGTTGATGGACGTATTCCCTTGGAGTGAACCAACACATAGGATTCAATGACAATTTTGTCTTCATAGGTATGGCTGTCCAATACATCAGAAATGATGTAAGGCAAATCTTCTTTGGTAACGGTTTCTTTTTTGTCTCCCAACTCGATGATGCGTTGGGTAACTAACTTTAAATCTTCCTGATTCAGTTTTAATCCTAATTCTTGAAGATTTTTTTCGATATTGGCTTTGCCAGATGTTTTCCCCAAGGCATATTTTCGCTTTCTGCCAAAACGTTCTGGAAGCAAATCATTGAAATATAAATTGTTCTTGTTGTCGCCATCGGCATGTATACCTGCAGTTTGGGTAAATACATTGTCGCCCACAATGGGTTTGTTGGCCGGGATTCTGTAACCTGTAAAAGTCTCGACTAATTTACTCACTGAGTACAATGAAGATTCTTTTATATTGATTTTTACTTCAGGCATGAAATCATTTATTACTGCAACTACGCTTTCAAGCGGAGCATTTCCGGCGCGTTCTCCCATCCCGTTTACGGTAACGTGTAAACCACTAATGCCAGCTTTTACAGCTTCCATTACATTGGCAACGCTTAAATCATAATCATTATGTGCATGAAAATCAAAGTGGATATTTGGATATTTCGCGGTAATTTTCGAAATAAATTTGAAAGTATCTGAAGGAACAAGCACGCCTAAAGTATCGGGTAACAATATTCTTTTAATAGGTTGGGTTGCCAAAAAATCCAAGAACTGAAACACATATTCAGGGGAATTCCGCATTCCGTTACTCCAATCTTCCAAATAGACATTGGTTGCAATATCGTTTTCCTGTGCCAATGCAATTATTTGAGCAATTTCGGCAAAATGCTGTTCCGGAGTTTTTTTCAATTGATGGGTCAAATGATTCATCGAACCTTTGGTCAATAAATTTTGGACTTTGGCTCCCGCTTTTTTCATCCATTCAATAGAAATACCGCCATCCACAAATGCCAACACTTCAATACGATCACTATAACCTTTTGTTGCGGCCCAAGCTGTGATGTCTTTTACAGCCTGAAACTCGCCTTCACTTACACGCGCCGAAGCGATTTCGATTCTATCAACATTTAATTCTTCCAGCAACAATTGTGCAATGGTTAATTTTTCTGCAGCAGAAAATGACACTCCCGATGTTTGTTCACCATCGCGAAGCGTCGTATCCATTATTTCAATTTTTCTTTTTCCCATTATAAATTTGATGCTAAATCTAATTTTAGATTTGAAAATCTATTCTTGTTTTATATAAAAAACAGTATTATTTTTTATTTTCCAATATTGTTTCAAAATGTTCCACTATCGGAAACGGATCATAATAATGATGAAGCAATTTTTCCCATTCTAAATATTGCTTGGATTGTCTAAAACCAATTGTATGGTCCTCCAATTCCTCCCAATCAACAAGTAAAATGTATTTATTTTCTTGTTCGATGCATTTTCTTAAACTATGTCCTGAATAACCTTGAACCGAACTTATATATTGACCGGCAATCTCAAAATCTTTTTCAAATTGTTTTTCTTCTCCTTTTTTTATAAAAAGAAGGGCGACTTCTAGAATCATAATTCGGTTTTATAAATACACCTGTTAGAGTTTTTATATCTGACAGGTGTAATGATTATTTTTTAATAAGGCAATTTATCAGCAAATTCCACCACTTCTGATTTTATGTTTTGCAGATAATCGATATCGTCAAAACCATTGATCATATTGTCTTTTTTATAGCCGGAAATGTCAAATGATTCCTTTTCTCCAGTTGCCAAAAGTGTGATGGTTTGTGTTGGAAGGTTTATTTCTAATTCGGTTTTTGGATCAGCCTCAATTGCTTTAAAAATTTTGTCTGCAAATTCAGGACTTACCTGAACAGGTAAAACACCAATATTCAAGCAGTTATTTCTGAAAATATCGGCAAAAAAACTTGAAACTACAGCTCTGAAACCGTAATCATAAACTGCCCAAGCTGCGTGCTCTCTTGAAGAACCTGAACCGAAGTTTTTTCCTCCAACAAGGATTTTTCCGCTATACGTTGGGTTGTTTAAAACAAAATCAGTTTTTGGAGAACCATCATTATTGTATCTCCAGTCACGGAAAAGGTTGTCGCCAAAACCAACTCGCTCTGTCGCTTTCAAAAAACGAGCAGGAATAATTTGATCCGTATCTACATTTTCGATAGAAAGTGGAACCGCGCTACTTGTAAGTATATTAAATTTATCGTAAGCCATTTTTTATATTTTCTGGAGTGACCATTTTCACCCGTTACTATTATTTTATTAATTCTCTTGGATCTGTCAAAACTCCAGTTACAGCGGCGGCAGCGGCCATAAACGGACTTGCCAACAAAGTTCTTGAACCTGGTCCTTGACGTCCTTCAAAATTTCTGTTGGAAGTACTCACGGCATATTTTCCGGCAGGAACTTTGTCGTCATTCATCGCTAAACAGGCTGAACATCCCGGCTGACGCAATACAAAACCAGCATCGGTCAAAATATCTAGAATTCCTTCTTCTTTGATTTGTGCTTCAACAACGTGTGATCCTGGAACCAACCAAGCCGTAACATTTGCTGCTTTTTGTCTTCCTTTTACAATCGAGGCAAAAGCCCTGAAATCTTCAATGCGACCATTGGTGCAACTTCCCAAAAAAACGTAATCGATAGGTTTTCCTATCATCGCTTCTCCTTGATGGTAACCCATATAAGCCAAGGATTTCACGTAAGTTTCTTCTCCTTCGGCAACGTCTTTTGAATTTGGAATACTTTTAGAAATTCCTAATCCCATTCCAGGATTAGTTCCGTAAGTAATCATTGGCTCGATATCCGAAGCTGAAAAATTGATTTCTTCGTCGAAAGTAGCGTCGGCATCTGTTTTTAATGTTTTCCAATACGCTACCGCTTTATCCCAAGCTTCGCCTTTTGGAGCATACAAACGGCCATTCAAATAATCGAAAGTTTTTTGGTCAGGAGCAATCATACCGCCACGAGCACCCATTTCGATGCTTAAATTGCACACGGTCATTCGACCTTCCATTGTCATATTTTCGAAAACATCACCGGCATATTCCACAAAATAACCTGTAGCTCCCGATGTTGATAATTTTGATATAATATAAAGCGCAACGTCTTTTGGAGTAACCCCTAATTGAAGGGTTCCAGTTACGTTGATTCGCATTTTCTTCGGTTTCGGTTGCATAATACATTGCGTAGAAAGCACCATTTCCACCTCTGAAGTTCCAATTCCGAAAGCGATAGCGCCAAAAGCACCGTGCGTGGAAGTATGTGAATCGCCACAAACAATGGTTGCTCCGGGTAATGTAATCCCGTTCTCAGGACCTACAACGTGAACAATTCCATTTTTTATATTTCCTAATCCCCAGTGGCTGATGCCGTATTCCTTACAGTTTTCTTCCAGTGCTTTTAGTTGATTAGCAGATAAAGCATCCTCAACCGGCAGTTCTTGGTGTATTGTTGGCGTGTTGTGATCGGCAGTCGCAAAAGTGCGTTCTGGATATAAAACCGAGATTCCTCTTTCTTTTAAACCTAAAAAAGCAACAGGACTTGTAACTTCGTGAATGAAATGACGGTCAATAAAAAACACGTCCGGTCCATCTTCAATTGTACGCACCACGTGCGAATCCCATACTTTGTCGAATAATGTAGTACTCATTTTTAACTATTTTTTTAAGTGTATTTCTTTTTTTACAATCCTAACAATTGTCCATAATTGTAATAATGGGAGCAAATTTAAAAAAAGAAATAAAGGTGTCAATTTTATTATTTACTTATATACGATGCCCAAAATGTTTTTACGGTGCTTAACCACTTATGTTTATCTGTTTGTGATTTACCATCCTCTTTTTATTTTGAACTTGTTTTACTTTTTTGATGGTTGGGGTCTAATGTGTAGTGTTTTTAAAAATCTATTAATTTGATATTTTTTAGATGTTAATCGGTGTTTTTTTTAAGTATAAATTAATATAAGTAATATTTTTAGAAATAATTAGTAGTATTTGGTTCTTTTGAAATCTATTGAATTAAAAATTTTTACTTAGTATATTTTCTGAATGAGTTGTTTTCTGAACTGAATTTCTATTGTTTTTTTTGATAAAATACTACGACATCCAAAAAATTGAGATGTTGTTCATTTACTGATTTTGTATTATAATTTTCAGCAATATGAATATTGGTATTTTTAGGATGCGATTTGATAGAACTTTCGATCCGTTTTCTCCATGAAGAAAGTTTTAACACTAATGAAAAAAAACGGTAAAAGGGAAAAAAGAACTTGAAGATGTAAATAAAATTAGAGGTTTAAATCAGAATCTTTACCAGAGGGATGCAGTAAATAATTTTAAATTATCAAAATTGCAAGTAGGAAAAATAAATTTTATTTTCTTTATTTTGAATTATAATTTGCCAACTTCAGCATCACAATGAATCATTAATTTTTCTTTTATGCTGAACCTTCACCGAGTTAAATTTCTCGTTTATATATGGCCTGCCTTCTGCGTTTTACTGCGATGTATTATTAACGCATTATTTCCAATAAAATTCCATCATAGGTGGGAAGAGGCTCTGTAAGATCTGCCGGAAGATTGGGCTGACGCATTCAATGACAATGCAAATTTTACCATTGTTGCAATAATTAATTTGCATTGTTTTTTAAAAGCTTTAATTATTTAGATTCATTTATCCAGTTATTGATTTTTTTATCCAGTAAGTCCAATGGCATTACCCCAGATTCCAGTACTTTCTCGTGAAATTTTTTGATATCAAATTTCGCACCCATTTTGGTTTCGGCTTTTTTACGCAATTCCATGATTTTCAATTGGCCGATTTTATAAGAAAGGGCTTGACCCGGAATGGCCATATAGCGTTCAATTTCGGCAATGATGCTTGCTTCGCTTTCAGCTTCATTGTCCAATGAATATTGAATGGCTTGTTCCCTTGTCCAGTTTTTGCTGTGTATTCCAGTATCTACAACTAGTCGAATGGCTCTGTGCATTTCGTTGCCAAGCATTCCAAAATATTGATAAGGATCTTGATACATTCCCAATTCTTTACCTAAACTTTCAGTATATAAAGCCCAACCTTCACCATAAGCCCCAAACCAATTGAATTTTCTGAAATCAGGCAAAGTGGTATTTTCTTGTTGCAGGGAAATTTGAAAATGGTGCCCTGGGATAGCTTCATGCAAAAACAAATCTTCATCACCATATAAATTATAATTGGCAACATCAGGAAGTGGTACATAAAATATTCCCGGGCGGGATCCATCCGCAGTACCGGCCATATATTCTGCACTGGCAGTTTTCTCCCTGAAGGCTTCGGTTCTTCTAATTTCGAATTTTGTTTTGGGTTGCAGAGAAAATAATTTATCGACATTGGGTTTTATCCTAGCATAAATTTTTTCAAAATTGGCAATAACTTCTTCAGGTTTTTTGAATGGTTTTAATGACGGCTTGTTACGAACTTCATCAAAAAACGCTGCCAAAGTTCCTTTGAATCCTACTTGAGTTTTAACTTTTTCCATTTCAGCATTCAATCGAGCCACTTCTTTTAGGCCCAAGTTATGGATTTCGTCGGGAGTCATTTCAGTAGTTGTCCATTGTTTCACGTAAGTTGCGTATAATGCCGCGCCAAACGGGAAACTTCCAATTCCGCTCGTTGTTCTTGAAGCCGGAAGATATTGGTTTTTCAAGAAATCAGCCATTTTTTTGTATTGCGGAACTAATTTTTCGTTGATTGTTGCCATGTATTTTGCCGTTAAATCTTTTTTTGTTTCGTCAGAAAAAGAGGCGGGCATTAATTTTATGGCCGAATAAAAAAGGTTGTCCTCTATTTTTGGAGTTGCCATTCCTGCAAATTGCGGAATTACTTTTTCGGTCAATGCTTTTGGCAATACTACGCCTTTAGCCATTCCTTTTTTCATATAAACCATTGCAGAATCAATCCAAACGGAATATTTGTCCATTCTTTTCAAGAAATCAGTGTAATCTTTTTCAGTCTTGAAAGGTTGTGCGCTTGTTCCGCCGGCAAATTGTCCAATTGTTAAGTGTGTTCCCTCAAACTGGTTAATAGGCATTAAGTTCGTGGGTTGTTTCAATAATTCTTTTCCAACTCCAACCTCCCATTTTATGATTTCATAGCTGTTTTTTTCTTCTTCTGATAATTTCTTTTCATCGATTGTCGCTAACGCTGCCCCGTATTTATCATAAAAATTAGCTTGATCTTTTCTATATCCATCGGTCATCTCAAACTGCAACTGGTCGTTGTATTCGTATTGCCCATTTTGGGTAGCACCTAATGGATTTAGTGCGTTTTTATCATCAAAATAGCTTTTCGTCAAAGCAGTGAAATCCTGTTTTTTTTCTTTGGATTTGCAGTTTGCCAATAAAACAGAAAGAATGATTGCAATAAAAAAAGAAGCTAATTTTTTCATGTTTATAAAGTTAAAGTTTTCGTAAAACTAATTGATAATCAGTCATTTTTTGTTAATATTTTTGTAATTTTTTTACCCATGGTATACCCGTGAAAAAACAATTTTATCTTCTTTTATTTCCAAAACTTCGGCGACGAGCATGTCACTTTCATCTTGAACGGTTCTTACATATTCCATAAAAACCCTGTCAGAATTTGCCGTAAGTGAAGTTACTTTATAATGTAATGTGGGCAATCGGTCAAAAGAATCTTGCCACCAAGTTCGCAATGATTCTTTTCCCGTTACAAAACCATTAGTTTCAGGATGTCTAATTTTCAATTTTGGACTAAAATGCTGTGCGTCATTATCATATAAAGACAATAATTTTTCCAAATTATGATTGTTAAATGCTTCAAACCAAAGATGGGCTATTGATAAGTTTTTTTCTGGAGTCATTTTTTCTGGGAATAAAAAAAATCCCAAAGCTATTTGGGATTTCATTTGTTTTAATTTAAAATATTATACGTTTTTCAAATTGATGATTTCTTGTTCAGTTAGATGTCTCCAGTTCCCACGAGGCAAATTCTTTTTGGTCAATCCTGCAAAGGCTACTCTGTCAATTCTCAAAACATCATAACTAAAATGTTCGAAAATTGCGCGAACCACTTTAACGTTTGCTGATCTTAATTTCAAGCCAATTTCGCTTTTTGCTTCGCCTTCAATATAGCTGATATCTTCAACAAAAACACGGTGTCCATCAAGAACAAGTCCTTTGTTTATTTTTTCCAAATCTTCGAATTTCAAATTTTTATCCAAAGAAACTTGGTAAATTTTCGATGATTTCTGACTTGGTAACGTGAATTTACGAATCATGTCGGTGTCGTTTGTAAACAGCAATAGACCAGTCGTATTCTTGTCCATTCTTCCAACAGCTCCAATTTTTGCTGTGGTAGAACCTTTTACCAATTCTAAAACATTGCGAAATTCTTGACCTTCATCCAATGCTGTTGTAAAGTTTTTCGGTTTGTTTAGCAAGATGTACACTTTTTTCTCTGGAGTCAAAGTTGCTCCATCAAAATTCACGACATCTCCCGGTTTTACCATATATCCCATTTCGGTAACAGGAATTCCATTTACCTTGACAGTTCCAGATTGTATGTAAATATCGGCATCACGACGAGAACACGCACCAGAATTGGCAATGTATTTATTCAAACGAATTTCGTCTTTTACTTTTGGTCTTTTTGGAGCCTGATTTGGCTTTTTCTCCACTTTGTCAGTTGTGTCGGCAACTTTAACAATTGTCTTTACTTTTTTAGGCCCTTGTGCCCTTTTTTGCATCGCAGGTTTTGGCTTATTTGAGCTTGGTCTAGAACTGTTTGCCCTGCCTCCGCTTTTTTTGTTATTGCCTTCCTTGTTATTCATAATATTCTATAATTTGTGCAAAGATAGTTTTTTATTGCTTAATAGTTGATTGTTTTTGGATTACGGTTTTAGCCCTGATGGAAGCGGCATCCTTTTTCTTTTTTCTTTAAAAAGAAAAAGATATAGCGTACAGCAGGAAATAGCTCCTGAAAATTTAAATCGACCTCAATAATTTCTCTCCGTGCCACAACACGCTTGGATTGATGAGGATAATGCAGAAAACACCTGCCACGATTAGGAATTTGAGCACGTTATGAAGCAATAAATACTGTTCTTTTGTGTTGGATTTCCAAAGGTAAAGCAAGAAAAAAATCAAAATTATCAGACAGGAATAAAAGTAAATATCCATATAACCGACGTCGAAAATTTCGATCAAAACATATACGGGAGCTATTGTTGCAATTGTTAAAGCGGTAATTATTTTTTTCGAAGCGGCTTCGCCGTAAACAATAGGAATGGTTTTGTAATCGTTGGTCAGGTCTCCTTTGATATTTTCCAAGTCTTTTATCATTTCACGAATCAATAGTAATAAAAACAGGAAAGTGGCGTGACCGAATATGACTTCGTACAAGTTTTTGTAATACAAAAGAATGGCAAAAAAGGGCAAAATTGCCAGAAAGGCAGCTGTTAAATTACCTATTATTGGGTATTTTTTTATTTTATGGGAATAAAACCAAATCAAGAAAATGTAAACCGAAAAAAACAGAAAAGCACGCCAAGAAACAAAAATAGCCAAAAAGGCTACAATAAAATTTAGGCTAAAATAGACGGTTAGTTTTGTTTTTTGGCTTACCAGTCGGTCGAGCATTGATTTGTTGGGGCGATTGATTAAATCTTTCTTGCTGTCATAGAAATTGTTGATGATATAACCTGATGCAATGGTCAGTGAGGAAACAAAAATAATGATGAATAAATCGAAATCGAGGATAATTGACAATGGCCTTTTTTCGGGTGCGAGAATAAATATAGACGAAAGATATTGAGCCAAGACGATTATTGGGATGTTGTAACCTCTAACAACAGAGAACAAACTGACGAATTTCATCACTACTATTTTGTTCTTCCTGCTTAGCATTTTAAAATTGGTAAACGACTTCCAACTTATAATCTTTCAATGAGATTCTTGCTTTTTCCAAGTCTTGGGTGAAACCTAGAATATAACCTCCTCCACCTGAGCCACACAATTTTAGGTAATAATCGTTGCTGTCAATTCCTTTTTGCCAAATGCCGTGAAACTGTTCTGGAATCATTGGTTTAAAGTGATTTAAGACCACTTTTGACAATTTTTTGGTGTTGGCAAACAAAGATTTCATATCACCACCAAGGAAGTTTTCGACGCAGGCATCGGTATGTTTTATGAATTGGGATTTCAACATTTTTCGAAAGCCTTGATCTTTCAGGTTTTCCATAAAAATAGTTATCATTGGGGCGGTTTCGCCAACAATTCCTGAATCCAATAAAAATACGGCGCCATTTCCTCCCAAACTTTGAGTAGGAATTCCTGTCGCCTCGATATTGTCTTTGGAATTAATTAAAATGGGAATACTCAAATAGCTGTTCAAAGGATCCAAACCAGAACTTTTTCCGTGGAAAAACGATTCCATTTGGGCGAAAATATTTTTCAATCGCAATAATTTTTCGCGAGTTAAATTCTCTAGAACAGTGATTTTATTTTGGGCATATTTATCATAAATGGCTGCTACAAGTGCGCCGCTACTGCCAACGCCATAACCTTGTGGAATACTGGAATCAAAGAACATTCCTGTCTCGACATCATTTTTTAAAGAGGCCAAATCGAAAGTAACCAGCTCGGCTTGTTCGCTTTGCAAAGTTTCTAGGTAGGAAACAAAACGCTTCAAATTTGCATTGGATTTTATGGCTTCCTCCGATGGATTTGCCTCTCTTTTCAACGCGCCATTGTAAAAATTATAAGGGATAGACAATCCTTTAGAGTCACGAATAATACCGTATTCTCCAAAGAGTAATATTTTTGAGTAAAATAAAGGTCCTTTCATATATGGTTTGAACTTATTTTATTTTGTTGATTTTTGTTGGGTTCTGTCTGGTATCGAAAACAGAAAGTACAATAATATGTTTGCTGTTGAAATGATAAAATAAAGCGGATTGCTTGCTAATTACACCTTTTCTAATCTTTTTATTTACATTTGAAACTGGAAATAATTCTGGATTTTCAATGATTAAATTTATGATGGTATTGATTTTATTTGAAAACTTCTTTTTTATTTTTTCATTCCATTTTAATTCCAAGTATTCAAAAATATTTTCAATTTCAGCTTGAGCTCTAGGAGTAATTACAACTTCCCTTTTCATTTCTAAAGGTGTGGCTTTATAAACTCCTCAAATGAAGTAAATTCGCCTTTTTTATATTGCTCCAAAGATTCGTTTAAAATGTTTTGCTGTTCCTCTGACAATTCATCCCAAAAATCTTTTTTTTCGGCTTTGAAAATCTTTTTTATAGAGGAAATTATGGAAGAATCTTTCGTTTCTACCAACATTTTAATCAATTCTAATTTTTCTAATTCAATGTTCATTTTATATCAAATTAAAAATTAAACGTTTTAGTTTTTAATCGAACCAATTCCTATTTCGTCACAAATGTACTGACCATTTTGACAATAGCCAACTAATTCGTCCTTAATAAATTGTAAAACCTCTGTAGATACGTTTTTAGGATATAAAACGTGAACGTTGGCACCGGCATCAAGTGTGAAACAAACAGGAATTTTTGTTTCGCTTCGAAACTTCCAAATTGCATTTATGATTTCTAAAGTATTCGGTTTCATCAAAATAAAATACGGCATCGAAGTCATCATCATTGCGTGCAATGTCAGCGCTTCGCTTTCGACTATTTTGATGAATTCGTCCAGGTTTCCGCTTTCGAAAATAGAAATTAATTTATCTAGATTTTCGTGTGCTTGTGCAAATCGCCTTTCGGCAAAAGGGTGATTTATCATCAAATTATGACCAACAGAACTCGAAACCTGTTTTTCGCCTTTGTCAACCAATAAAATCGTATCTTGAAAATTATTAAAATTCTCGTGAATTGCGTTTGGAAATTCCACTCCAAATAAATCAGAACTTCCTTTAATATTTTTATGATTTCCCCAAACCACAACTTTGCCTTTTACGCTGCGACAGGCACTTCCAGAACCCAAACGCGCCAAGAAAGAAGCTTTTTGATAAAAATAATCTTCGGTCATTTCTGGATTTAATGCTTTTTCCAAGTTCATTAAATTCATTGCCAAAGCTGCCATTCCCGAAGCCGATGAGGCAATTCCGGAACTATGTGGAAACGTATTTTTGGTATCAATCGTGAAATGATACTCTTTAAAGAAAGGTAAATAAATTAATACTCTATCGAAGAATTGTTGAATTTTGGGTTTGAAATCTTCTTTGGGTTTTCCTTCAAAAAGTAAGTCGAAAGAAAATGTATTTTGATTTTCTTTTTTGGCGAAAGCCAAAGTTGTAATGGTTTTGCAATTACTCAACGTAAAACTCACCGAAGGATTTGCCGGAATCTGGCTATCTTTTTTTCCCCAATATTTCACCAAAGCAATGTTGCTTGGGGAACTCCATTGAAAACTTCCTTTTTCTATGGAATGGGAATATTGGGTCGGAATAAAATCGTTTGCTGAAAACATCAATTATAAAATTTGTGCAAAGATACTTTTTTTGATTTATAGGTTGATTTGTTTATTTGTTGAATCGGTATAAAGTTTTGATTAAATTTGTAAAAAATATATTATGAATAAGATTAGTCGAATTTTGACGGTTGTTGTTACCTGTTTGGTGGTTGGATATTTTTCCGGAATAGTTACAAAATCGAGCATCGAAATTTGGTATCCTACATTGGTCAAACCGAGTTTCAATCCACCCAATTGGATTTTTGCACCCGTTTGGAGTATGCTTTATATTATGATGGGAGTCGCGGCCGGATTGGTTTGGAATCGTATTGATTTTGACAAAGAAAACGTTAAAAAAGCATTGATTTTCTTTGCCATCCAGCTGGCTTTAAATGGTTTGTGGTCGTATTTGTTTTTTGGATTAAAAAACCCAATGTTGGCAGGTATCGAGATGGTTCTATTGTGGTTGATGATTTTTGAAACCTATGCTAAATTTGGAAAAATCAATACAATTGCGAGCTATTTATTTATTCCGTATTTGCTTTGGGTGAGTTTTGCCTTTGTTTTGAACGCCAGTATTTGGTGGTTGAACCGATGATTTTCTGTATAAAAACCTTTATAAGTAAGTCAAAAGTTTAAAAGTCGTAAAGTCAAAAGAATAAAATTTAAGTAAAATAGCTTTAAATCAGCGCATTACATAATTTTATCCTGATTTTAAAATACGACATTATACCATGGTTATTACTTAAGTTTTGAAAAATATAAATTAAATTAATAGGTATAAGCGTTTAGTTCGC